>CAZJRQ010000005.1:0-106517 GCA_964548535.1 uncultured Oscillospiraceae bacterium | reverse complement strand
GGTTCTTTTGAATTAATCATAAAAAATCACCTCCGCAAACCTTTATTACATTATAACACATATTAAACATTTACTCAACACACTTTAGCCACGGTGAAATATAAAAGAAAAGAGAGAAGCCGAAACTTCTCTCGATCCTTTTGCCCTTCGCAATGCTCAGCGTTCCTATAAAACATAACTGTCCTTAGCAACCCTGCTCATTAAAAGTAGGATTTTTTTGTTTTCTAAAATAATTCATCTAATAAAATATAGTAATCCAATTTTTCATTATCTAAAGGAGCTTCTGTTGATTTAAGAAACAAGTCATCATATCTATCTGTATTAAAATTATAATGAAGTGAACGCAAGCACAATGCAATATCCTGCCAGATATCACCTATACCAACACGTGATAAGTCGATAAATCCAGTTAATTTATTTTTCTCGCCAAAAATATTCGGCAAACAATAATCACCATGAGTTAGCGCTGTTTCTTCTAAATTAAGTTTATTTTTTTCTAAATACATCATAAGCTCACCTGGTGATGTAAATCTCTGAGTGGTTTCAATCTCCCAATCATCCATATTTACTTTGCCTAATTGAACATTTTCACTAGCCGATTTCAATTTGCAGTCCAAATTATTTTTAATCGGACAATTCTCAATACTAACACTTTGCAGCATTTTGATTCCGTCAGCTAATACTTTTACGGCAGTTTCAGGATTTTTCAAATAATAATCATCACACAACATTTTGCCATTGACTTCATTAATCAATAGATAATTATAACCATCGTCAGAAGTCCATTCAACAACTTGCGGAACTGGAATTTTATTTTGTAACCACAAAAGATTATTATATTCTATTCCAAGTTCACCTGTTTTAGGTTCAATTTTCAGATAATAAGTACTCTTTAATGACGAAAACTTATAGACACGTGCTTGTGAACAGCCTATTGTATTTTGATTACATTCCATGCCTTCTAGGTGCTTTTTTATTTTATCCGGAAAAAAATTATCCATTAATATCAATTCCTTATATAAACGCTTTAAATTTAACATAGATTAAATCTATGTTAAATACTGCTAAATCTTGCAAAGAGTTTTCTTTAGCCAACTCTTGAATAAACTCTGTGCCAAGATAATACCCAATATCTGAATATCCCAAATAATTGTTCCAATCTCCAAAAAAATCTTGAACATTTTCATCATTGTCGATTCGTCGCAAGAACTCCTTAAATAACATAGTTTTATTTTTATTGCACCAATCATACCAACAGTTAGTATCTTGATGATAAAAACACATGTCATCACACAGCAGTTGTTCACAATACATAGCTATTCCTTCGTTATACAGCTGTCTTAGCTGTGCCTTTTCCGCTATATTGACATCACTACAACTTTGTCTAACAGTTTCATGCCATACATGCCCTAATTCATGATATATCAATCCGTATAAATGTTTTTGCGTACACCAATCAAGTTCAATTATTTTTTCAGCACCAAGTAGTATAACTTTTCTATTCTCAAAGGTTGTTGCCCATCCTGCTCCGTTACACAATCCAAGATAAAAAATTATATCAACATCTAAATCAAACCCAAACACATCAATACATCTATCTCTTAGATTTTTTGTAACTAAAACAAAATTTTCATGTAAAAGCTCAATTTTTTCTTTGCTATTAAAAAACAACTCTAAAACAGGAAGTATTTCATTCTCATAATCATAAGAATTACTATCAGAAAGAATTTTATCTGGCAATTTATCCGATGTTTTATTTAAATACTGTTCCCATAATGATAAATCAAAACTGCCATTCATTTTATCAATTAATTCCAACATGTCTAAATATGTGTCAATTATTCTCATTTCAATTACCTTTATAAAATATATTATAACAAAAATATCATAGGAACATATATAATACCGTCGTTTTCTTGCTTTTCACCTGTTTGTACAAATCCTAGTTTCTTATAAACGTCAACTGCATACGGTGATGAATGTACTGTAATTTTATCAATATTTTTAATCATATAAATATCCCTTTCAGATAACGCCGCCAAACTGTAGAATTAAAACTACTCTTCGATTATTTTTTCGTGCCAAATCGCAGATTTTGATGCTAACAAACAATCCTCTATAGTTTCAGCTGCAAGTAAAAATCCACCGTTATGGCAAAATCTTGCTGAGCTTAGACCTGACTCTCTCTGTAAAGCCTCCTCCTCAAGACCACACCATGTTTCTGGAAACTTCCTTGCACCCTCGTCACGGTCAATATTCATAATACAATACCCACCCCTGTCGGACGGATACACTACGAAATTAATTTCAGTTTCTTTAAGCACTTTTCTAAAAGGCAGAAATCTTTCTAAAACTACAACATCGCCAATTTTATTTTCATAAGCTTGCTTAACAAGCGTTTCAGCACGAGCCTCACCTTTATATCTATCAAACATTTTTATAAGCATTTCCTTAGCTAAAATCACAGCCTGCTCGAAAGCCTCGTCCCTTGAAATCTCGCTGTCCCAAGTAGGATTATATGCTGCTATAACTGTCGCAAGAGTATTCGGTTTGCCGCAATTATCAGAATAATCAAGCGTTTGAATAAACGATTCATCAAAATGCTCAGCGTTTATATCTCCCAAAATGCTTGAGCCAAACTCACGCCAAAGCAATCCAAAAGCAGCATAAGGCATGCCATTTTCACGAATTTCAGCATCAGTTTGATGATGATCAAAAACTCCTCTGCCAATGTCAAAAACGATTGAATCCTCTACGTTATCAGGTACTTTATTACATCTAATTATTTTAATTTCAGGATACAAAATTTTTAGTAAAGCTGATGAAAAAACATCGTCAGCGTGAAATTTTCCCGAATGTGTATATCCAAATTTTATCATTTAAAAATTCTCCTAACTATATTTTATATTTATTAATCTCAATTATCTTATTACTATTATATCATATTTCCAAACAAATTAAAAGGCATATTTTATCAAATAAAAACACATTAAGCACAAAGGATTTTAAGTCCCTTGTGCTTAATTACTAAGATAAATGCAAAATACACTATTGTATAAAAATCAATATGTCAAAAAACTAAAATCCCATTCTATTTCCAAAGCTCTGTATTATCTAGTCCAACATCCTTAGCTTTAAATACAGGATTTTTACCGGCGGATTTCTGTTTAGAATAATCACGTAAAATTTTCATAGGAATACTACCCAGCAATAAAATAACCGAGACGTTTACAATAGTCATGCACCCCATTAAAACATCAGCTAAATTCCACACTAGATCCGCACCAGCAATACATCCAATAAATATTATAACTATAACACTACATCTAAACCCTACAAACGATTTTCTGTTTCTATTAATATAAATCATGTTTGATTCAGTATAATAATAATTTCCGACTATAGAACTAAATGCAAAAAACACAATAGAAATAGTTATGAACAAAATGCCGATTTTACCAAACTGCGACGCCATAGCTGCCTGCATAAGCGGCATTGCTGTAAGCTCGCCGTTCATAGTGTCAACGCCTGAAAACAACACAATAAAAGCTGTCGTACTGCAAATCAAAAGTGTATCAATAAACACTGAAAGCATTTGAACTATCCCCTGCTTTGCAGGATGCGAAACATCAGCCGACGCAGCAGCATTAGGAGCACTTCCCATTCCAGCTTCATTTGAGAACAATCCACGCTTTACACCCTGCATTACCGCAGAGCCACCAAAAGCACCAATGATTGCCTTAACATCAAACGCATTAGAAAAAATAGACTTAATTACCTCTGGAAAAGCAGTTATATTCATTATTATAATTATTAAACCTAAAGTAAGATAAATAAGAGCCATAACAGGTACAATTACTGATGTGATAAATGCAATCTTCTTTTGTCCGCCAAATATTACGGCAGCAACTGCAGCAGACAACAAAACAGCCACAGCAAGTATAGCAATTTTACTATTAGGAAAATAATACGAAACGGAAGAAACAACAATATGCGCCTGAAGAGCATTAAAGCCATACGCAAAGCAAGCGATTAGCAATACCGAAAAAGTAACGCCAAGCCAACGCTTTTTTAAAGCCTTTTCAATATAATAAGCTGGTCCGCCACGAAATGACTCACCGTCCTTTATCTTGTAAGTTTGAGCTAGGGTACTCTCAACAAAAGCCGAAGCCGCTCCAATGATTGCAATAAGCCACATCCAAAAAACAGATCCCGCACCTCCAATAGCTATTGCTGAAGCAACACCAGCTATATTTCCAACGCCAACTCTAGAGGCGGTAGATATCATCAACGCTTGGAAGGACGAAACTGCATTATCATTTTTGCTTTTTTCCTTCAACAGCCTAATGCCCTCAGGAATCATGCGAACTTGCACGAACTTGCTGCGAATAGTAAAATAAATACCTGCGCCAATCAATAGTATTATCAAAATAAAACTATATAAATAAAAATTTGTTGTTTCTAAAATGCTGTTGATAAATTGCATTAATACACTTCTCCTTAATTTATATATATGCTTTTCATAACTTTAAAACATAAATGACAAAAAATAATACGGTAAATATTATATCATACAAAAGATTTTACTTCAATAATAATTTGTAAAGTTTGTCGCCTGAATTAAAACACTCGCAATAAACCGACGATTTTCGACGTTTATTATTGACTTATTAATACGTATATTGTATAATATTATTCAATGCAGGAAAATAAATGTACGGTGGTGATATTATTGCCAAATTTTAAGCAAGATATTGATAACAATACAAAACACGAAAATTTGAAAGACAAACTCAAAATATCGCCTATTATTATTGCTGTAGGAGTTACTTTAATTTTATGTGCAACTGTTTCTACTGTTGCAATTAACAAAATTTTTGACAATAAAAATAAACAGCAGGTTGAGTTTTTTAATGACAAGAATAACTCGAGTGAGTTAGAAAAAACAGATACCGAAAATACGACTTCTAGTACTGCTGCTATAAGTAAGGGAGCAGATATAAATAAAGTCAAAAGATCAACAACAAAAAAAACTACTACGAAAATTGATAGTGAGTTAGAGTCAAACGATATTACCGACCAGTCAAATGAGCAAACTTTCGACTTTCCAGCAGATATTAATACTGTTACATACGATCAGCTTATCGCTATTGACGGCGTTGGACCAGCAACTGCTGAAAAAATAATTGATTATAGAAATAATCATGGTAAAATCGTTAATTTGGATTTACTGTTAGAAATTAATGGCATCGGTACATCTACACTTGAAAAACTTAAAGGCTATTTGTATGTCTCTGAAAATGATTATGAAGATATAAGTATTGAAAATAATGATTCTAATGACAATAACGCCTCTCCTAATCAAAATCACACCAATCCACCAAACACGACTACAAAAGACAATGACACCACGACGAAAATTACAACTCAAATAACTACAATTAAGCAAATGAAACAAGTAAATATAAATACTGCAACTGCTATTGAAATTTCTGATGCTCTTTTGTTAGATCTAGAAATTTGCGAAAAAATTGTTGAACTGCGTAATAACATTCAATATTACTCAAATAGTCTTGAGCTTTTGTATGTTGACGAAATAAGCGAGCAAATGCTTTCTGAAAGAATGAATTTTATAATTATTTAAATAAAACGAATTGAAATCATAGACATAGTATAAACTATATCTATGATTTTTTGATTATTGTAAAGTATACTCAAAAAAACATATGGAAATTATACAAAAACGCGATTGACCGCAATCGTTTTTTATGATATAATATATAAAACGAATACTTTTCAGCATAAATATATCAACAAATATTACAATAATTTTATCTATAATTTATAAAAAATCTAGTATTGGGGATGATACAGTGAACTTGCACGACTTTTACACTGGCAAAATATTTGATGCCTACGAATTTTTTGGTGCTCACAAGATTAAAGATAGTATAGTTTTTAGAACATTCGCACCTTCCGCTTCCAAAATTGCTGTAATTGGAGAGTTTAATAACTGGAAAGAGGAATTAATGAATCAAGACGGCGATATTTTTGAGTTAGTTTCAAAAACTGCTGTCGTTGGCGATATGTATAAATATGTTATTTATTCGCAAGATGGCAATAGATGTGAACATTGTGACCCTTACGGATTCGGAATGGAACTTCGTCCCAATTTCGCATCAATAATTCGTGATTTAGATGAATATAAATTCACTGATAAAAAGTGGCTCGACAAGCGTGACAAAAATTTTAACAAACCTATGAGCATTTATGAGGTTCACTTGGGTTCTTGGAAAACTAATCCGAATGACGAAAATGGCTGGTTTACCTACGATGTAATTGCTGACAAACTCATAGCTTATGCAAAGGAAAATCATTTCACGCACCTTGAATTTCTTCCGCTTAGCGAACATCCAGCTGATTGCTCTTGGGGATATCAAAATACTGGTTTTTTCTCTCCAACTTCGCGATATGGTACAGCAAAACAGCTTATGCAGCTTGTTGATAAATGCCATAATGCTGGAATCGGCGTTATTATGGATTTTGTGCCCGTGCACTTTGCAATCGATTATTATGCTCTCGCACAATACGACGGCACATATCTTTATGAATACCCTAGCAGCGATGTTTCAATCAGCGAGTGGGGAACTTGTAATTTCATTCATTCACGTCGTGAAGTATGCTGCTTTATTCAATCAGCTGCAAATTTTTGGCTTGAAAAATTCCACTTCGACGGTATTAGAATGGACGCAATCAGCCGTGCTATATACTGGCAAGGCGACCCAGCGCGTGGAGTAAATGATAACACTGTTGAATTTATAAAATTCATGAACAGCGGGCTTAAAAAGCTACATCCGACCGCTATGCTTATAGCTGAAGATTCTACTGCTTTTCCAAAAATAACTGCTCCTGTTGAATATGATGGGCTAGGTTTCGACTATAAGTGGGACTTAGGTTTTATGAATGATACGCTGAACTATTTCAGAACTCCTCCATCTGAACGACCACAGCATTACAATAAGCTTACATTTTCGATGGCTTATTTTTATAATGAACTTTATCTTCTGCCGTTTTCTCATGATGAAAATGTTCATGGCAAGGCTACGATTATTCAGAAAATGTGGGGAGATTACGAGGATAAATTCAAACAAGCAAGAGCATTTTACATGTATATATTTACTCATCCTGGGAAAAAGCTCAACTTCATGGGCGGTGAAATAGCTCAATTTCGTGAATGGGATGAAACTCGTGAGCAAGATTGGGATTTGCTAAAATATCCAATGCACGATAGTTTCAATAAATACATGAAAAAATTAGGTGAACTTTATAATCATAGAGCTTCACTATATAAAAATGACTATGCTATTAAATCGTTCAAATGGCTGATTGTTGATAATTCGGCACAGTCAGTTTACGCATACGAGCGAATTGACGGTAATGAAAAAACTGTGTGCTGTTTTAATTTTTCTGACGAACCACAAAGTATTGTGCTAGGTTTCAAAAGAAAATCTACTCTTACTGAGATTTTAAACAGTGACTGGGATATTTACGGTGGCAATAGCATTTTGGAGGATAATAACGAAACTGAATGCGAAAAATCGCCAAAAGAAACATACGATTTTAAACTTACACTGGCACCATTTAGTGGCAGACTATTTAATCGTACTGAAAAATCCATAAAATCTGCAAATACCAAAATAATTAAGTAAAAATAAAAGGTGATAGACTTTGATAGGTCTATCACCTTAATTTTTATACTTTTTTAATATGCTGAATTAACAATGTTAAGACTGCAAAAGCTAAGTTATAGCATATAACCAGCGACGGCGTAATCTGCGAAAACGATCCTAAAAGCATCATTATAAGTGATAATACTCCGCCTAAAACTGCTGCACCCAACTGAACAGCAATGCCTAAATTAGAAATAAACTTCAATCTTTTAGCACCGATTATCAGCATTGCAAATGAAGGAAAATGTCCAGAGCAAAGCATTGATGATGAAATCTTTGGCACATACTCTGTTTCGTTTTCATAGTCCTTATGAAATCTAAATGGCAGCATTTTAATACTGTTCTTTGAAACATCAAAAAGCTTTGAAAGCATATTTTTATCAATAAATCCATCAGCTGTGCGAATTACAGTGGTAATTCCCTCTGCCTCTAATTCCTGCAGCCAACGAGAAACCGACAGACTTGCCTCTACTCTTGCAACAAACAAAGTCGATATAATACCTGAAACCGAAAGATAAATTGCCACATTACCATTTGTATATTCTTTTTCCTTAGCAAGAGTTGGAATACCTTCGATTGAATGATTTTCCATTAGCTCTCTAGTTCCAAGCAGAACTCGCTTGTTTTCAATCCAGCCTGAAAGTCCTAAACCATCTTCATATATATAACTCTCAACTGGATACAGCATTTCAGTCTTTCCTCTAAGCATTTTATAAAACGCTGGCTTCAAGACACTTCCTGCTTGACAAGATAAACTCGCAGACATCAAAATAGCTTCTTCAATTTTTGTCGAACCTAAAAGCTTTAAGTTTACAAAATCAACCATACCGTTTGGAAAAAGCTGTTCAGCATCTACTAATACAGAATTTGTATCACCAAATTCCTCAACAGAAGAATACCCAAGCATTGCTCCAGAATGCTGCAAAAAATTTCTCTGTGCTCTGCTCATTGGAACATTTACAACCAACATTAAGGCAAATGATGAGCACATTGAAATTGTTCCTGACATTACAGCAAGAAGATTAAATATTTTTTCATTTGCACCAGCAGTACCCTTTTCAAGGAATAAAGATAAGAGTCCAACTGCAAGTCCAGCAAGCAAAATGAATGGTGCTGTTTTCTTGGCAAAATTATCAGAGATATCTGCTGAATAAGAATTCTTCATGAAATCCTCAACAAATTCAGTTCTCCTCATTGTTGACAACTCTGGAAAATCATTGAGCGATCCTTTAGTAAATTTATTAGCAACATTTTCATCATCAACATTTACCAAAGCAAACCTATCAAAATCGCCAGAAACAAAGCTAAAATTCTTCTCAGTACGCTTTACAATCATTAATTTACCTAGCGTATTAAAAACTAATCCGAAAATTGCAACAGATGTATACACGTGGAAGAAGTTTTCTCGAACAACTGCTGGTTCAAAAAGCGTTGCGATACCGCCAATAACGGATATCAAAATTCCAATCGCAGCGATACTGTCACAATCCGCTTGACGCTTAAATAAATTTTTTATACCGGCACTAAGCACAGTATACGAAACAGCGATTGAAACTAGTCCTAGAATTGTATTTGTAAACAGATAAGATGACGGACTCATCGTTTTATCGAAAACTTTTATAAGCGGAAGTGAAAAATCATTTGCAAGTGTAATCAGCAAGCTGAAGACTCCAGTAAACAACAGCACACACAGACGTATTGTTAGATTATTTTTAACCTGCATAATATTGTCGAAAATCTTGTTCTCGTCACTGAATTTTTCAAACTCCATCGAATTTGTTTTTACATTAGATTTTTCATCATGATTGTTTTTCTGTTCTTCCTGCTTGTTTTTCAGCTTAAAATTATCAATTTTATTTTTTCTTTTTTCTGAAAGCAGCTTGGTTTTTTCCTCATATGTAGCATCTTCTGGAATTTCAATAGCTTTATCAAGTTCTTCAGTCTTTGGTATAATTTTTTCTTCAATATCCATATCAATATCTTCAATAGTAGCTCGATTAACTGGAGTTATCTCAGTATTTTTATGAACCTTGCCACGCTCTTTTTTTAGTTTCATCAAGTTCTCAATAACTTGAGCATTTTTGTCGCTCTTTATGGTATCAGTATCAACTACCGACTCTTCAAGCTTAGTATTTTCTAAATCATTATGCTCGTCACTTCTACCTGAAGTATCAAGATTATCATCCACAGGCAATGAAAAATCTGAATCATCCTTAATCACTGCATTAACAGCAACCGATTTTGGTTCAATCTCTTTGGCGTCAGCAGATTCATGACTAGTAAAAATGCTTTCTCTTGACAATTTATTATCATCATCTATAATTGGTTTAACTTCTTCTTTTTCGACACTTTTAAATTCTTCTTCGTTATTATTATCTTTTGTATCTTTTTTAGAATACTCAGCTACGATATCATCCAACGAAAATTTATCAGCCAAAATTCTCACTCCTTAAGTATTTGTTTACAATATAATTTCAGCAATTTCGCTGTCTTACAATTTCATACATAAAAATGCCAGCTGCAACGGAAGCATTTAGTGAAGTGATTTTACCAGCCATCGGAAGCTTTAGAATAAAATCACATTTTTCTTTTATAAGTCTACCCATGCCGAAACCTTCAGAACCAACAATAAGTCCAATAGGACCTTTCATATCAGTTCCAGAATAATCTTGTCCATCGCCGTCAGCACCATAAATCCACAATCCATTTTCTTTAAGCATATCTATAGTTGCTGCTAAATTTGCAACTCTAGCAACTGGCAGCCAACTCGCCGCACCAGCTGATGTTTTAAAAACTGTATGATTAAGTGAAGCACTTCTTCTTTTTGGAATAATTATTCCATGAGCACCAGCCGCCTCAGCTGTTCTTATAATTGCGCCTAAATTATGCGGATCTTCAATTTCGTCGCAAATTATAACAAATGGATCTTCACCCTTGTTTTTTGCAATCTCAAGAATCTGCTCAGGCTCTACATACTCAGCGCAAGCTCCCATTGCGATAACACCTTGATGAGATGCTCCCTTGCTCATATTTGTAAGTTTCTGCTCATTTACCGACTTAACCAAAATCCCCTTATCTCTAGCCATTTTACAGATAAGTGAAATTGATCCGCCAGCCTCAGAATTAACGAAAATCAAATCAATAAGTTTATCTGCTTTCAGCGCTTCAATAACAGGATTCCTGCCTACTATGAGTTCATTCTCAATCTGCTCATCGCCTGTAAGCTGAACATCCTTTTTAAACTCATTCTTTGATTTTGAAAAGGTATTTTTCTCTTCCCTCGGAGATTTTTTATTAAATGATTTTTTATCCATAAATTTAATTTCCCTCAAATACAACAAATATTTTCTTTTTAAAACATACTATATCAAAATAAGTATAACACAAAAAACATCAAAAGCCAATAGCATTTGATGTTTTTTCTCTCACTTTATACATTTTGAACAAATTTAATAATCATTGTTTGTAAAGTCCTTAGATTGAGATGACGAATTAAGTCACATTAAATCACTATATCAACAAGCTTGCTAATATAACACCGGCGGTTACTCCGAAAATTATCAAAATCGATATTAACAAAAACCTTCTTAGTGCTTTTTTATTGTTTTTGGGTTTATACTGCATGGTTATTGCTTGTGAATATTCTTTTGCTTGAGATTGTAAAAACTTGCTTGGATATTCTGATTTTTCCGCTTTAACAAATAACAAAACCTTATCGAAACATTCACTATTAGGACATTTAATTTCAATGATTTGTTTATTTATCCCCTTGATCATATTATTTCAACACTCCATATTGCATTTTTTTATCTATACAACATATTATTACCAGTAATTTGAACCTTAAACATGCTTTTTTCAAAAAAATGTTGAAAACTCATTTGAAAACACTATTTTATCACGAAAAAGTGTTGAAAACTCTGTTGAAAACGTTGAAAACTATAGCTTTTTCGGGTGTTTATAATATGTTGATTTTCAATATTGTCTAAAAAAATGTACTTTAAGCACAGATAAAAGGTAATTTGTAGTAGAATATTCATTGTAATATATTAATAAACTGTGTATTGAAAATTGGGCTTGCATTTTAGTATTTTTAATCGCTGATTTTACAAGGGTTTTATTCAAATATTAATTTGTTTTGACATTTTTTCATTATAATTGAGTGAAAAGTACAAAAAAAAGACCTCATAAAAATCAAACAAATATAATATAGCGATTGCATAAAGTATGTACAGAAAAAAAGACTTTTACTCACTTAAATGAATAAAAAGTCTTTGTAATTTTTCTCTAAAACAGTGTACTATCTTGTTGTCAAAAACTTAATTGCACGTTCGATAGAATCCTTCGAATTTCCCCAGTCGGCATCCTTGCCAGTATTGCGATAATCATACATTTTGCAGTAATGCGACACATCATTTTCTAGTGAATTCAGATACTTTACTGTCAATTCACTACATATATTTATAAATTCTTTATGATATTTCTTGTCTAAACTATCAGGTGCCATGCTAACGAGCAAATCATAATGCGATACGCAAAGTTGTTCCTGCTCAGAAAACAAAGTACGAAACTCTTTTGATTTTTCAAACATTTCAAAGAATGTAACCATCAAACGTGACATTCCCCACTCGATTTTTGAGCATACAAAACAATCATTATTTATTGTTGATACTCTTTTTTGCTTAGCAGTTTTTCCCTCAAAAATGCTTTTTCTCTCAAACACGTGCTTTTGAAGATATTGCAAATGTGACTGCAATATTAGAGCTAGTGATAAGCGGTTTTTACAATCTCTCATTTGTTCAAAATGCGTTTTGCAAAAACCAAGTCGATTTGTTTCCATACGAACATCCGGCTCCATCATTGCTGCTCCCATTATATACTCAACAGCTCTCTCCTCCAGCGTATTTCGCATTGTACAAATTGGGCAGCCGCATTTAGGCTCAAAAACCTCGTTAATTGGAATCGTTAATATACTCTCTCTCATTTTTAGACCATGCTTAGACTTTATATAAATCTAACATGGGTTCATACCACCTTTCTTGATTTGATTTTTTTAAAAAAACTTCAAAATCATTTATTTCCATATAAAAACAGTAGAAAAATTAATATACTTATAGTATAATGTAAATTAAGATAAATTTCAAGGGTGTAGGTGATTTTTTATGAATTTTAAAGTAGATGGCAATGATATTCTTTTATGTCAAGGTGATTTTTCGCTTGACGAAACCTTAGATTGCGGTCAGGCTTTTCGTTGGCAGAAGCTTGATGATAGCACTTATTTTGGACATTTTTTGAACTCTCCGTTGACTATCAGCTATGAAGACAGAAATAAAAATATATTCCGACTAAAAGATACGTCAGAACAAGATTTTCTAAATGTATGGTTTGAATATTTTGACCTTGCAACAGACTATAAGGCGCTTAAGGAACAATTTTCCGAAGATGAAACTATGGCCAAGGCTTGTGATTATGCGGGCGGTATTCGAATTTTAAAGCAGGATAAGTGGGAAGCTTTATCTTCATTTATAATATCTCAAAACAACAATATACCACGAATTAAGGGTATTATTTCTCGTTTGTGTGAACATTATAACGGTTACCCAAGTCCTGAAATGCTAAAAGATGAAACAGCTGAAAGTTTGGATTTTCTTCGCTCTGGTTTTCGTGCAAAATATCTTGTTGATGCAACTCAAAAAATCATTACTGGTGAGTTGAATTTGGATGAAATTTCACAAATGCCGATTGAAGATGCTAGAAAAGCACTGATAACAATCAAAGGAGTTGGTCCTAAAGTCGCTGAATGCGCTTTATTGTTCGGAATGTACCGTATAGAAGCGTTTCCACTTGATGTATGGGTTAAGAGAGTCATGGCGCGTTGGTATCCTAATGGCCTGCCAGAGTGCGTTAAAGGCTATGAGGGAATTGCTCAGCAATATCTTTTCCACTACATAAGAAATCTTGAAGAATAAAAAAATTCCGAAGAGTAAATTTTTACTTTTCGGAATTTTTATTTTATTATGATGCAAATAATATTTTTCTGTTACTCCTAACCGGAGGTGAGAATGGAGATGTTTTATCTTCACCAACTTCAATAGGATTCATATCAGTACCAAAGCCGATGACATCCTTATTTATCATGTCGTAATATATAATCGCATTTGATATATTGATACGCTCCTCCGCGTATGCGGCGAGGTCGGTAATATAACTTTCATCAACCACTTCATTATCAATTCTTTCATTCAAGGCCTCCCGGTTATACAGTTCGTCAGGCTCTATCTTAAACAAGCCATGAATATCTTCAGAATATAACGGGTTTGGTGTATCCTTAAAAATTTGATTACACGATGCATATTTAGCTACATTTTTATAATCTGTTAAATCAAAATATTTATCCTTTTGATTATTATAATAAATCTTATCAGTTATAAAATTACCATTTGGGAATAAAACAACATTTTCTTCTCCATCCTTGAATGAGAAAATATCATGACCTAAAGCATACTTATTACTAAATCCGAACATATTACCAAGTGTTGGCTGAACGTCATACATTCCCATTACAGTATCAACTTCCTTAGGCTCATATCCGCCGTCCTTAGACCATATAATAAATGGTACTTTTCTATTAATATTATAACAGAAATCGTCAACTGGAATATATCCTTCATCTTCCTTAGTTAATACCTTTTCAGTAAACGGATCATAGTTATAATAATAATTGTACTCTTCAGATTTAAGCTTTGCGTCATGGTCGCCGTAGATTACTATGACCGTATTTTCAAGCAAACCGCTTTCGTCAAGGTCAGACATAAGCTGACCAAGTGCCTCATCGGCATAATGAACTGATTTGAAATAACTTCCAAGCTTTGTTCCCTCAAGGAATGGTACTGAAACTTCTTCGTAAAGACCAGTTTCTTCATTGTATTTCTTATACTTAAAATCAACCTCATAGTCACTTACACGCTCGATATCAGAAAATGGAGTATGATTTGTAAGCATCAACAAATTACCGTAGAAATTATCGTGTTCCTCTGAAATATCTTTAATTTTCGGAACTGCCTGTCTGAAGAAAGATTTATCAGATAGTCCTAAACCTATTGTTTCATCAATTTCAAAATCAGTTGTATAATTGTAGAATTTATCATATCCAAGTGAATTATGCAAATTCAATCTGTTCCAATATGAACCATTATTACCATGCATACTAAAAGTATAGTACCCCATATCACGAAGCTCTTTTTGTACTGTTACATAATCTCTATCCCAATAGTTAATCGCAACTGTACCGCTTGAGGCAGGCATTAATGAAGTTGCAAATGTAAACTCACTATCCGAACTTGTTCCCACACTCTCTTGCGCATAGAAGTTCGTAAAATAAAGTCCCTCTCTGGCAAGTTTATTTAGATTAGGAGTAAGTTCCTCGCCGTTTATATAAGTATCAAGCGTAAACTGCTGTATACTTTCTGCATGTACTGTAATAACATTCTTTCCCTTAAAGATATCAGAATACTCGTTGTCTTTTTCAACAACTTCTTCTTCCTTCTTTTTTTCAGGCTCTTCATAGAATTCTTTAAAAGCTTGTTCACTTTTATCAAATCCTTGAAGCATATTTATTTTTGCATGAAGTGACGTAACACAATCACTTATTTGATATGTATATAACCCAAATGTTCCTAAAACATACTCTCTATTCCACTGCTTTGCAAGACGCGATAAATCAGTCGATGTCAGCGTTGTAGCAAATATTCCAGCTGTACTGATAGATACTGCGAGTGTTGCCAATCCATATCTTTTACCAAGCTTTTTTTCTTCAAGATTCTTAAAATATTTAGGTCGTTTTTTTCGTATAAGAACATAAACTACAATCATTGCCACAATTGACCACAAGAAAACCAAGTCTTTAGGTTCCATAATATTTTCAGTAACAGCATCCATTACTCCGCCTAGTTGTGACGCAGTAGAAAGCAGAGATACCGACAAGAACGATTTGTAATTTGTATAATAAATAGAACTGCCGGCACACAAAACTGCAAAAATGGTCGTCCATATCATATAATATATTATTCGTTTTCGCGGCTTAATCAAATACGAAAACATTCCTATAAATAACACTGCCGCAACATCAGCGAGGAACGGCTTTACCTGATTATAACTAAACTTTACAGTGAATGCTCTTAACATAAATGAGTTTAGCAATGATGAAAAAACAAAAACTAAAAACAACACATTATCATGAGCATACTTTTTTATATGCGTATGAGTTCGTTTAAATATATTTTGCATGAATTACTCCTATTCTTTACCAACACATAATCTTACAGTGAAAAAATATATATAATTCTCACTTTTATTTTTTATCTAAAAATCATTTTAAATTGTTTTGTCCTAAATGTCAAGTACAGATACATGTTTTTGTGTGTTATGCACAAAAACAAATTATGTAAAAATCAGATGCACACATTGTAAAATCAGCGTAACTTATTATAATAAAAAAATTGATTATAATAACTCGCATAGTATTACACATTGACCTTTTATATTTTACTTTGAAACTTAACAAATGTCAATGATGACTATTGAATTTTCAGATATCTTTCACACAATCCGTGAATTTTAACAAAAGGTCAACTCTAACAAACTGAAACTAGTTGAAATTCTACAAATCAAATGGAAAAAAATGCAACGTGGTTGTATGCACATTATAAATTTATATATTAATAAAAATTGTTATTTTTACTAAATACAATGCATATTTTTGCACTTTTAATGTCAGAGTATACATTCAGAAAAAAGCTGATACATCAATATAAACTTATTCTTTCAATATATTTAAAATTATCTGTAAGATTCTATAATCTTTTTTCAAAATACTGTATTCATCATTTTCTTAAGAAATCTAACTCAATTTGATTTTTACAAAGAATTATTATATAATATAATTGATATGTACATTTTATTCTTTTCAAAGTAATAATCGAAAGGGTATATTAATATGATTAAATTAATTGCGACTGATGTTGACGGTACTTTGGTTAATGATGACAAAAAACTGCCTGATAATTTTAACGAAGTGATTGATCTTCTGCAGCAAAAAGGAATCAATTTTGCTATTTCAAGTGGAAGAAGCTACTCTGCACTTTACAATCAATTTAAAGACTATTCTGAGAAAATTTCATTTATTTGCGACAATGGTTCTTATATTGTGGACAAGGGTGAAATTATCAGCCGTTCAATAATTCCGCAAAAAGCTATATATGAGATTATAGATTTTTGTGAAAAACATGATCTAATTCCACTTATCTGCGGACAAAACGGAACATATTTTAATTGCAATGGAATTGAATATACTAGTGAAGTTGCAAAATATTACAACAATACTGTTTATATTGATGATTTAAAGAAGATTGATGACAGTATTTTCAAGATAGCTATTTTTGGTGAAAATGGCATTGAAGAAAAAGGTTTCCCTATGCTTAAGCGTGTTTTCGGTGATTATCTATCCGTTTCGCTATCTGGTTTTCACTGGGCTGATATTATGAATCCAGGCATTAACAAGGGACGCGGCATAAATATTCTTCAAAATAAAATTGGAGCTTCCTATGAAGAAACAATGGCATTTGGTGACTATCTAAATGATATTGAAATGCTTGAAAATGCTTATTACAGTTATGCAATGTCCAATGCTCACCCTAATGTAAAGAAAATTGCCAATTTTTCTACTGGCTCAAACAATGATGGTTGTGTCACGGCAGAAATACTTCGAATATTAAAATAAAATCAAAAACAGCAAGCTTACGGTGTGAAATGTAAGCTTGCTGTTTTTTTGATACTTACTAAACTCTGCGCTTAAAATCTTCATAGCCAAATTCTTTTACCAACTTTAACTCACCCTCAAGTGTATTAAGATAAATATTCGGCAACGGCATTCCGTTGAATGTATTGTTCTTAACCATTGAATATATTGCCATATCGCAAAAAACCAATCTGTCGCCTTCTTTTAATGGATTATCAAACGAATAATCGCCAATTACATCGCCGGCTAGACAAGTTGGACCGCCCAAGCGATATTTATATGCTTTTTCATTATCAGAACCCGCTCCAATAATTACAGGTCTATATGGCATTTCAAGCACGTCTGGCATATGGCAAGCAGCAGATGTATCTAAAATTGCAAAATTTATGCCATTTTCGCCTACGTCAAGAACTTCAGCCGCCAAATAACCCGCATTTAGTGCAACAGCTTCACCAGGCTCAAGATAAACTTGAACATCATATTTTTTGCTAATATATTCAATACACTCAACAAGCGTTTCAAGATCATAATCTTCACGAGTAATATGATGACCGCCACCAAAATTTACCCATTTCATATCATATAAATATTTTCCGAACTTCTCCTCAAAATGAGTTAGAGTTCGTTTTAACGTATCAGAATTTTGCTCACAAAGCGAATGAAAGTGCAAACCTTCCAATCCTTCAAGCAGACTTTCATCAAAATAAGCCTTAGTTACACCAAGTCTTGATTTTGCAGCACATGGATCATATATTTCAGTATCAATCTCAGAATACTCAGGATTAACTCTAATACCACATGAAATTTCACGCTCACAATTTAGTACCTTGTCACGATATTTCTTCCATTGACGAAAACTGTTAAAAATAATATGGTCGGCAATTTCTATAAGATCGTCCAACTCTTCCTCTTTAAAAGCAGGAGAAAAAACATGAACCTCTTTGCCAAATTCTTCTCTGCCAAGCCTAGCTTCAAATATTCCGCTAGCTGTAGTTCCGCTAATATGCTGTGAAATCATTGGATATGTAGAATACATAGAAAAAGCCTTTTGTGCAAGCAAAATCTTGCATCCAGTTTTCATCTCAACCCACTCTAAAATAGTTAGATTATGAAAAAGTTCTGATTCCTCGACAACATAGCAAGGAGTTTTTACTTTAGTTACATCAAACATTTTTCACCTCTCAGAACACATAAAATTTTTGATTCTAATCAAATACAAGTTTTCTCTTTCCATTTTTATTCTTTGGATATTCACGAATTCTAGTTATAAACTCAATATTTATAACACTATCTGCCCCAGTAGTGTCAGTTATAATTATCCAAGTATCGCCAACTTCCTTAACAGTCGCATCAATAGGCGTTGAACCAAGAACATAAACTAGGCAATCCTGACCGATAAAACGTTTAAACTGCTCACTCATTATACGAACACCTCTATTTTTTCTGATTTTTTTGTATGCAGCTATTTGAACAAGCTTATTGCTTTCACCATACGCTACATTAGTTATGTTTAAAATATCATTCGTCGTATCATACGTATCCAAACAGCCTCTCCCCTTTCTTTACAAAAAGTTAGAATTTAGTTAACCAAAACAGGATCAAAATTCTCTGTCCAAGGTAACCCCCACTTGTTTAGTGCCTCCATAAATGGATCGGGATCAAACTCCTCAACATTATATACTCCAGGCTTTTTCCATTTGCCTGTAAGTACCATCATAGCGCCAATCATTGCAGGTACACCAGTTGTATAAGATACAGCCTGTGAACCAACCTCTTTATAACATTCTTCATGATCGCAAACGTTGTAAACATAGTAATTAACTGGCTTGCCGTCCTTTTTACCCTGACAAATACAGCCAATATTAGTTTTACCCTTAGTTCTTGGACCTAAGCTTGCTGGATCTGGAAGAACTGCTCTTAAAAATTGCAACGGAACAATTTCCTTACCTTCATACATAATCGGCTCAATTGAAGTCATTCCAACGTTCTCTAGGCATTTCAGATGAGTTAAATAACTCTGTCCGAATGTCATAAAGAAACGAATTCTCTTAATACCATTTATATTCAATGCAAGCGACTCAAGCTCCTCATGATGAAGAAGATACATATCTTTTTCACCGACTTGGTCAAAGTTATACTCTCTCTTAATCTCCATTGGTTCAGTTTCTACCCACTCGCCGTTCTCAATATAAGAACCATTTGCAGAAACCTCACGGATATTAATTTCAGGATTGAAATTAGTAGCAAACGGATAACCATGATCGCCGCCGTTGCAGTCAAGAATATCAATATAATTTATCTCGTCAAAATAATGTTTCGCCGCATACGCACAGAAAACTCCTGTAACACCTGGGTCAAACCCACTGCCTAAAATTGCAGTAATGCCAGCCTTTTCAAACTTCTCACGATATGCCCACTGCCATGAATATTCAAACTTTGCAGTGTCTTCTGGCTCATAGTTAGCCGTATCAAGATAATCAACTTTACATTCAAGACAAGCGTCCATAATATGCAAATCTTGATAAGGAAGTGCAACATTTATTACAATATCAGGATTATAGTCCTTAATAAGTGCCACAAGCTCAGGAACATTGTCAGCGTCAACCTGTGCCGTAGTAATCTTCGTTTTAGTTTTGCCCTCAAGCTCAGCCTTAAACTTATCGCATTTAGACTTAGTACGGCTTGCGATACAAATTTCTTCAAAAACCTCACTATTCTGACAACACTTATGAATTACAACACCAGCAACTCCGCCAGCTCCAATAATCAATGCTCTTGACATATTTCAACTTCCTTTCCGTTTTTAAATTTTCTCAATCTATAATCAAATATCTTTAGCATATTTCGGCAAATCTCTAACCTTTTCAAGCCATAATCTGCTGTTCTTCGCTTCTTGTATATTATACTCTAAATTTAACTTTTCTGCAACCTCTATTGCGATTTCATCAAACAAATCGCACATAATAAAAACACTGTTCCATATATCTTCAATGTCTGCACCGCAATAAGTCTTCAAAAATCTATCCCATTCATCAGCAGATAACCACTTGTGCAGATATTTTCCCGACTTGCCAACACTTACAGAAAAATCTGTCATTATGCCAACCTTCCATGAAAGCAGCGACATAAGCTGTGGTCTGACAATCTCATTCAGCATTTCTAGTGCATATGTAGGCTCATCTCGCCACAAGCCTTTGGCAACGTTATTCAGACACCACCAAAACTCATTGCAGATTTCTAAATATTCCGTTTCAGAAGGTTTCTTCACCCAGAAAAATTCATCACTAGGCTTATCATATTTAGGAATACAGTTGTCTTTATCCAGTAAAACAAGATACATCCCATCTTCTGTACCAATTGCCACATGGCTTAACGTTTCAACGTGCAAATCTAAGCGATTGCCGTCAGCAAACTGAATCAGCCAGCCATAACAATTTTCTCTATCCGATGTATATCTGTCTGAATCCTCAGGATACTGCATATAAAGACGCTCGCCGAAACGATCAATCCAAGTTTTATCCTTTTGAAAGGACTCAGTTTCATGGACAACATACATTATATCATAATCCTGAAAAATATCTCTAGGTGCATTAGCATTTGCCCTTGAACCGCTCATATAAGCACCACGAATACGCTCGTCATTTTTTGCAGTATTTATAATCAAATCAAGCATTTCTTTTTCAGTACGCATTAGAATTCTCCTAACATTATCAAGTAGCATTCGCAATCAAATAAATAAATAAAATTACAACGACAAACGGCGATACAAAGAGAAAGAAATTTAATACTTTGCTAATAATAGAAGGTTTTATTTCACTTTTTATTACAAACAACTTAGGATTTTTTTCATTTACAAGAATATCAATCTTTGCTCCATTTGAAAATTTCCCATCAAATTTTTCATATCTAATTTTTCGTGAAAAGTTAGCTGGATAGCATTTATAATTCTTATTATAAAAATATGCGACACGCACCTTGTAATAATCTCTATATGGAAAAAACCAGCTCCGTGTACGATCAGCCTCCACTTTATAATCAAAAACCTCACCTGTAACCTCTATGCCTCTGAATTTCAAATTAAGAATACGAACTACGTCAACTAATATAATTATACAAACGCTAATACAAATAATGAAAATAACTATCATCGATATCTCTTCAAACATAGTAATACCCCTTTCTAATTTAAAACCATCCTTATCTAGCAAAGCTATATTACAAATTCGTCGGTAGAATTTTATTAGTTGGATTTTTTGATAATATAAGCCGAAAATATAATTGCTGGAAAGAAAACTGCTCTTAGTATCACATTAAAAATCTCCTGATTAAAGTAATATCTTTTAACATGTTTTTATCCACTAAAAAAAATTATTTATAAAATGCTAAGAATACCTATCTCTATATCAAGCAAATATTTTCAAAACAACCCACTAATAGCAATCCCAATTGTAAATAACATCACTGAAATCACATCTTTTTAAAGCGTCTTTTGAAATGAAAAAGTTGCAAATTCCACTATCTCCCCAAATTATATTAGTGGTTTCTCCGTCATAATCACTATCAATCTGCAAAAGCAGAGTATTATATTTTAAATAATCATCACTATTCTCTCTAGGATCACATTGCGTAAAACCTGGATAACCGCTTATTTTATGACCAAAACCGCTATGATACTGATACAGCTCATCATACAAATCATCACCGATTTCACAAAAAGATTCTATTGTCTTAGGATGAAATCTATTTTTATATTTCGTGCTGAAAATATCATCAAATCCACAGTCATCAACTGCCATCATTGCACTTTCTTCTGTGAATGTCAAGCTAAATTCGCCTTGAATTGGAAAATAATCCTCATCTTCAGGTGGCAATATTTTCTTAAGAACATCTTCCTCAGAAACAGAACTATCAATTTCTTCATGATATATAATTCTAAAATTGTCCTGAACATTTGGATTTGCAAAATCACATCCGATTATATCATCATTCAGTACCCAAAACTGCAGAATTCCAACATGAGGAAAATCCAGCAAGCTTTTCAGTTCTGTACAATCAATTTGTGCTAAAAGCTTTAGCTGTTCGCCTTTAGAATTTTCAGGAGGCAGCATATCTTGTGGTAAATATGGTGTCCCGCCAAACTTGCTTTCTAAAAGTGCAGGCTTTTTTGAAGAAATATTTATGCTAAGTGAATTCTTTGATGTTTCTGTCTTAATTTCATCAAGAATTTCCATAACCTCTGATTCTAAAACTTCACATTCATCTTCAATCTGTTCGTTCTTTTCTTTTGTAGACTCTGCCGATTTGTTAGTAAAAACATCAAAAATCCCCATAATAATCCTCCAAATTTTATTTATAAAAAGCTAATAAAATCTCTCTCAACACCTTGCAAGCTAAAGCTGTTGATGCTCCACTTTGGTCGTAAATTGGTGAAAGCTCATTTACATCAAAGCCTACTATATTCAGCTTTGAAACTAATTCTAACGCCCCCATTAGCTCTTTAAATGTAACTCCACCTGCCTCTGGTGTTCCTGTTCCGCAAAACTGTGACGGATCTAGCACATCCAAATCAAGTGTAAAATAAACTGGTGAATCACCAATCATCTCAACTGCTCTTTCTAAGCCAGTAAAATCAAATTTGTTCATCACTGTATGCTTTTTCGCAAATTCAAATTCTTCACGCTCACCGCTGCGAATTCCGAACTGAAAAATCTTATCATCACCCAAAATATCATGACATCTTCTTAAAACACACGCATGTGATAGCTGTTCACCTAAATAATCATCACGCAAATCACAATGTGCGTCAAAATGGATTATATGCAAATTCTTATAATTCTTTGCAACCGCTCTAACTGCACCTAAAGTTACAAGATGTTCGCCACCAATCATGCAAGGAATTTTTTTATCCTGTAAAATCTTATCAGTCATACTTTGAATATCACCAAGTGCCTTTGACGGAGTGCCGAAAATCAGCTCCAAATCACCGCTGTCAAACACATATGTATCAAGCAAGTCCTTATCCTGATAAGGTGAGTAAGTTTCAATTCCAAAGCTTTCATTACGCATTGCAGACGATGCAAAGCGCGTGCCTGGTCTAAAGCTTGTTGTGCTGTCAAATGGAGCTCCGAAAATTACAATTTTAGAATCCTCATACTCGCAGTCACACCCAATAAATGTATGTACATTCTTATTCATCTTCTAAAACCTCCTTGACATAATTTGGAATGGCAAAACAACCTTTATGCAACTCAGTATTATAATATTTAGTTTTTATGCCCAAAGTATTCCATGCATTCTCCTGCAAATCATATACAGGATGAAGATTTTTTGATGCAAATCCAAACAGCCAATGTCCTGATGGATATGTTGGAATATGCGCCTGATATACCATGGTTACTGGAAAAGCACTGCCAATACGCTTATGAGTTCTCTTGACCATATCAACATACGAATCGTAATATGTACTTTCATGCTGATTTATAAGTATCCCTCTATCTGTCAAAGCCTTGAAACAATTTCCATAGAACTCCTTTGTGAAAAGTCCTTCACCAGGTCCAAAAGGATCGGTCGAATCAACTATTATTAAATCATATTCGTTATCCATACTGCGGACATATCTTAATCCATCACCAATATGAACATCAAGTCTTGGATCATCAAATTTACATGCAGTTTGAGGTAAAAATTCCTTACAAACATTAATTACCTGCTCGTCAATTTCAACCATATCAATTTTCTCAATCGAATCGTATCGAGTAAGCTCACGCACAGTTCCGCCATCACCGGCCCCAATTACAAGAACCTTTTTAATATCAGGATTTACTGCCATTGGAACATGAGTAACCATTTCATGATAAATCCACTCATCTTTTTCTGTAAGCATTATATAGTCATCAAGAACCAACGTTCTTCCAAACTCTGCTGTATCAAAAACCTCAATTTTCTGATAATAGCTTTTTGCTGAATACAACTGCTCTTTAACTTTCATGGTAAATTTAACATCATCCGTATGATTTTCTGTAAACCAAAAACTCATTATACTCTACTCCTTAAATTCACACTACAACATTGATGTAATTTATGTCCATATCTTCTGTACCTGTCATAAAACAACCTTTTTCTTTACAGTAAGATATATATTCTAAAATTTCAGGTGTAATTCTTTCTCCTGGCGCAAGAATAGGTATTCCAGGCGGATAGCACATTACAAACTCTCCGCAAATCATACCTTGTGACTTTTCTATTGCAACCGATCTTTTATCGCTGTAAAAAGCTTGCTGCGGTGCTAAAACTACTGCAGGAGTTATATATTCATCATCAAACATTCCTGTTGGATCTTTACTATAAAGTCTTTTAATTTCTGACAGAGCTGAAATAAATCTTTCAATTTCAAGCTCTCTATCACCCGCTGAAACAATGGCAAGAATATTTCCTATATCACCAAATTCAATTTGAATATCGTAATCGTCACGGAGAATGTCATAAACCTCAACACCAGCAAGTCCCATAGCTCTTGTATGAACAGACAGCTTAGTGCGGTCAAAATCATAAAAATCATTACCATTTATAAGCTCATCGCCAAAAGCATAGTATCCACCTATTTTATTTATTTCATGTCTAGCATAGCTTGCAAAATCAATAGTCTTTTTAAAAAATTCTTTACCATTTAGCGACAAGTTTTTCCTTGCCAAATCAAGTGAAACCATAAGCAAATACGAACCGCTTGTAGTTTGAGTTAGGTTTATCACCTGTCTTACATAACCTTCTGAAACATTATTATTACACAGCAAAAAAGACGATTGTGTTAACGAACCGCCAGTTTTATGAATACTTACCGCTGCCATATCAGCACCAGCTGCCATAGCAGAGCAAGGTAAATTATCACCAAAATAAAAATGTGTGCCATGTGCCTCATCTGCTAAAACCAACATGTCATGTGCATGAGCCAGCCTTACAATTCGTTTAATGTCAGAACAAACTCCATAATATGTTGGATTATTTACAAGTACCGCCTTAGCATCTGGATTTTGCAAAATAGCTTTTTCAACATCATCCACTGCCATTCCAAGTGGAATTCCCAGCTTATTATTAACGCCAGGATTTACATAGACAGGAATAGCACCACATACTACCAACGCATTAATTGCACTTCTATGCACATTTCTAGGCATGATTATTTTATCGCCAGCCTTGCAGCTTGAAAAAATCATAGCTTGCACTGCAGCAGTAGTTCCATTTACTATAAAAAACGTACTTTTTGAACCGAACGCCTCACTTGCAAGCTTTTCAGCGTCCTTAATAACAGAAACTGGATGACACAAATTGTCAAGCGGTTTCATTGAATTTACATCTAATTTTAAGCAGTCAGCACCCAAAAAATCTCTAAGTTCCTTGTTTCCTCTTCCGCCCTTGTGTCCTGGAACATCAAGCTGAACTACTCTATTGCTTTTATGTTTTTTTAAAGCTTCATAAATTGGAGCATTGTTTTGTGTTAAAGACAATTTCAACGACCTCCCTAAAAATAATAATACAGCAAAATATTCGGTTCTCTCTGTAGTATTACTACGGTGTATTTCAAACCATCAATATACACTTAAACATCAAACAGCTTTTAATTTTGCAAAAGTAACAAACTATTGTACTATAAGCTAAGCCCTCATTGTTTGGTATATTATTTATTATAAACTATAATTTCATTTTGCTAACAAGCGACAAACATCGCTCAAATGCCATATTGTGAAAAGATTAATATATATTCATTCCGCTGAAAATCTCAATCATCTCTCGCCTTAGGCTATTTGTAATATCAAGCCTTTGCTTTGGTGTAAGCTCGTGCACATCCTTCTTAAACAGATAATTCTGTAATTCAATATCCTTAATAAGCAGCTTTGTATGAAAAATATTAGACTGATACACATTTACATCAATTGCATCATACATACTTAGCTTATTCTTATCGATATATTCCTGAATTGAATTAATCTTATGGTCAATAAAAAACTTTGTTCCTAAAACATCACGAGTGAAACCTCGTACCCTGTAATCAATTGTAATAATGTCAGAATCAAAGCTCTCAATTAAATAATTTAGTGCATTAAGCGGTGAAATTGTACCGCACGTAGAAACATCAATATCCACTCGAAAAGTAGATATTGAATTATCAGGATGATATTCAGGGAAAGTATGCACTGTGACATGGCTTTTATCTAAATGAGCATGTACTGTTTTATGCTCAGCAGTATAATTACCCTTATTGCATGAAATATCAATCGATTCATTATCCAATTCTTTCTCAGCAATAAGCACATTTACAGATGCTCCCTGCGGTTCATAATCTTGTTTTGATATATTTAAAACTCTTGCATCAATCATTTCAGTAACATCACAAAGAATTTTTGTAAGTCTATCAGAATTATATTGCTCATCAATATAATCAATATAATCTCTCTGTTCCCTTTCGCCCTTAGCGTAGCAAACATCGTAAATGTTAAAGCTCAATGTTTTAGTTAGGTTATTAAACCCATATAAAGCAAGTTTTTCTTCCAACTCTAACATCACTTCCTTTCAAAATAATCGCACAAACTAGTGCGCAAAAATACAGTGTCATTATAACACATATTTTCGCAAAAGTATATAGTTTTTTAGATTATTTTTCAGAAAATTTTCAACTGCAATAATATCTATGCAACAATCATAATAAAATCCAATCAAAAGTCATATAAATCCACACTTCAGCTATAAATTTGCAGCGTTTTACAAATTTAATTTTTAAAAAATCACAAAAAAAGCAGACTTATAAAAAATCTGCTTTCAAGATATCAAATAACATAGCTTAAAACTGCTGTATCAAGCTTATTCACCCTGCCATGCCTAATACTAAATGTTTTAAATTCCTCACTATTATTTACAACCACCACAATTGACGGTTTGTAACCCCTATGAACAATCTCTTCAAGATTTATACTGCATAAAAGATCACCTTGCGAAACCAAGTCGCCGACATTTACAACTGTATTTACTAATTTCACATCACTATTAGTAAGATTTAAAACCATATTTATTAAAACTATAAGACCATCATTGGTTTTTATAGTCATTGAAAGTCCTTTATCAGCAATATCAATTATTGTTCCATTTACTGGACTTGACAAATCATTACTATTGGGAATAATGCCAAAACCGTCGCCCAAAAGCTTTGATGAATATACTGAATCATTTATTCTCTCAATAGATATCACTTCACCTAAGGTGCAAGTTGCTATATATTTTTTCATTTCGCTTCTTTTTATACCAGATTTTTTAAATAATGTCAAAACAAACACCTCAATTAATAATAACTGTTTCTATATACTATTTTAACAAACTATTATAAATTTTGCAATAGTTTTTTACAATTTAGCTTTATTATGAATACATTTTTAGTGTTTATAACAAAATCTAAATGAATACAAATTTGATTTTTGTTAATTTAGTCGCATTCAGTTAACATTACTATTCATAAATATTCAAATTATATTACCCAAAAAGATAAAAATATACGAAATTATTTAAATTAACTATATCACACTTGCAAAATCACCATAAAAATAGTATAATAATTATTAATTATTTTTGAGGGGAATTAAAAATGCTTGCTAACATTGAAAGTTTATACAAATATTTCAACGGAGTAGCTTTGCTTCGTGACATAAATTTAACTATTGAGGATCGAGAAATTATTGGTCTTATTGGAGTAAACGGCTGTGGTAAATCAACTCTTCTGCGCATCATTGCTGGACTAGAAGAGTTTGACAAAACGCCTGAAGGTTTTGGTTCAGTAGCCATTTCTAAAAGCACTGAAATTGGATTTCTGCAGCAAAACAGCGGACTTGACCTAGATTGTTCAATAAATGAAGAAATGCACCGAGCTTTTGATAAGCTTTTGCAAATAAAAGAAAAAATGAATGAGCTTGAAATAAAAATGGCCGAAACTAGTGGTGATGAACTAGAATTTATCAGTCAAGAATATGCTCAGCTTTCTGCATTTTTCGAGTCACATGACGGGTATAGGATTGATGTTAAAATTAAGCAAATACTCAACGGAATGGGTTTTGCTGATACTCCTGCTGATCGAATTATATCTTCACTTTCTGGTGGAGAAAAAACTCGTCTTGCTCTTGCTAAGCTTTTGCTTGAGCAACCGAATCTGCTTATTCTTGATGAACCTACAAACCACTTAGATTTTCAAACACTAAACTGGCTGGAGGATTATCTTAAATCTTACAAGGGTTCGATTCTTATTGTATCGCATGATAGATATTTTTTAAATAAAATCTGCAGTAGAATTTGCGAAATCGAAAATGGAAGACTTATATCATACAAAGGCAACTATTCAGCTTATCATGTACAAAAGAAAATGAATTCTGAACGTCAGCTAAAGGAATATGACGCTAACCAGAAAGAAATTGCAAAGCTAGAAGAATATATTGTTAAAAATAAAACTAGGGCTTCAACTGCAAAAATGGCAAGGTCGCGTCAGCACACTTTAGATAAAATTGAGCGAGTTGAAAAACCGGCAATGTTTACCAAGCCTCCTAAAATTAAGTTGGAATACGATATTGAGCCTACTAAAGACATTGTTCAAGTCATTGACTGCCCTGTTACTGTTGGGGATCAAGAATCTAGTAAAACGCTGATAAACAGTCTAGATATGCACGTTCGCCGTGGTGAACATGTTGCCATAATTGGTCCGAATGGTATTGGAAAGACTTCAATTTTGAAGATGATTCAAGGTTTTATTCCACATGAAAGCGGTAATATAATCTGGGGAAATAACGTAAAGATTTCATATTTTGACCAAAGTCACAGCAATGTTGATATGCGTGATACTGTAATCGGTGCTGTTGACAGAAAGTTTCCTAAGATGTCTGAACAGCAAATTCGCAAGGCTTTAGGTGCAGTTTTACTCACTGGTGAAAATGTTTTCAAGCCTGTTTCAGTAATCAGCGGAGGAGAGCGTGCTAAGCTTTGTTTCGCTCTAATGGCGCTGAACCGCGGAAATGTACTGATTCTTGATGAGCCTACTAACCACATTGACCTTAATACCAAAGAGGTTTTGGAAGATGCTCTTGCTGAATTTGATGGCACTATCATACTGGTGTCTCACGACAGATATTTACTAAATAAGGTTGCAAATAGAATAATTGAAGTCGACAAAAACGATGTTCGCTCATTTGACGGAAATTTTGATTTTTATTCTAATCAAATTGATACAGAAAAACAAATGCAGAATCAAGACTTACAAAATAAAAAGCAACAGCAAGCTAATCACGAGTATCAGGAAAACAAACAAAAGCAATATCGTTCTAAGGAACAGCGTGCTGCTGATGCTAAAAGACGTGCTAGAATTAAGGAACTTGAGGTTGAAATTGAAAATCTTGAAGTTGAAATTTTCAATCTTGAGAACGAAATTGGACAGCCTGAAATCTCATCTAACTTTGAACTTATGTCAGAAAAATGCAAGAAGTTGGAAGAATGCAAGGTATCTCTTGACGAAAAAATTGATGAGTGGTCTTCGCTTGAAGTGTAAAAATCTATTTTAAAATTATATATAAAGCACCAAAAATCCCTCCTCAGAGTATACTGATAATATACTCTGTTAGGAGGGATTTTTTTGGATATACAGTCACTTTCAAGCACATATATCAAGATTTCATTAACCCGTGCCGAAACTGAAGATTTAGGAATTTCTTTCGAAACTTTTGAAAAAGAAAACGAAGAAACTAAAGCTTTTTTGACATATACTTTGGCCGTGTTAAAAGAAATGGAACTTGTACAGGTTAACAACTCTGCAATTTCAGTTGAAGTATACGAACAAAAGGACAAAAGTTTGATTATATATATTTCAACTGACAAAAACACAAATCATACAGATTTGTCAATAAAAAACTGTTTTGGCATTGTGTCAAACAATCCCGTTAGCTTTTTTGAATGCTGCAAAGATATAAAGAAAAAATTAAATGATAATATATCATCAGCGGAGATTTATGAGTTTTCAAACAAATATATTTTAATTATATACGTCACTTGTAACAAGCTTACTGCGCTAAAAATCTTAGAGAAAATGCCGAATAAAATCTCAAGTATTACTAAAATATCAAAAATAAAAGAGTACGGAAAATTAATTTCCGACTCTCCATTTAAACTGTTTATTTAAGTGAATTAACAGCCGATTTCATATCATCAGCCTTGAAAATATATGATCCAGATACCAAAACATTAGCACCATTCTCTATAACTTTAGCCGACGTTTCACCATTAATTCCGCCGTCAACTTGCAATAAAACATCAAGCGATTTTTCATTAATAACATTACTTAGCTCTTTTATCTTATCAAGTGTTTCAACGATAAATGACTGTCCGCCAAAGCCTGGCTCAACCGTCATTATAAGCACCATATCAACCTCTTTAAGATACGGCAAAATATCCGAAACTGGCGTATTGGGCTTTATTGAAATTCCCGCTTTTACACCTTTTGAATGTATTTTCTCAATTACAGACTTAGCATTTTTTGTAGCCTCGTAATGAAAAGTTATATAATCAGCTCCTGAATCGGCGTAATTATCAACATAGTTTTCAGGATTTACAATCATCAAATGCACATCAACAGGTACTGTGCTATGAGGGCATAGACTCTTTAAAACTGGCTCACCAAAAGAAATATTTGGAACAAACAAACCGTCCATAACATCAAAATGAAGCCAATCAACACCAGCATTTTCGGCACGCTTAATTTCATCTGCTAGATTTGCCAAATCACAACCTAACAAAGATGCAGCAACTTTAATATCCAAACCAAACCTCCAACAAATTTCATACAAATATTATATACTTTTTTATTTTTATATCAACCAAAAGTCTCAACACTGCTCATCGAGCGTTAAATTAAATGATGACATAAAGTCTTCCAAAAACATATCCGCCTCAGGAACTTTTAAGGCATGAATGCTCTCAATAGTGGACTTCTCAGCTAGTAAAAAATCTGAATTTCCCATTTGACGCTCCTCAACACATTTAATTAGTGCTGAAATTTTATCAGCCGCTTTTACCAAATCCCAGAGCTCCGATTCTTCTTCTGTTCTGCCAAAAATAGCAGTATATTCGTCCACCAAGTCATCAGGAATATATGACAAAAGTTGTTTATTAGCCTTATCCTCAATATCACCATAAACCTCTTTTATCTCGCTATTATAATACTTAACAGGTGTTGGTAAATCACCTGTTATTATCTCTGTTACATCATGATACATCGCAAGCAAAGCACATCTTTCAGCATTCACATTTCCGCCAAAACGTTTATTTCGTAAAAGTGCTAAGGCATGGGCAATAAACGCAGTTTCAAGAGAATGCTCGCTTATATTTTCTGTCAGCGTATTTCTCATAAGCGACCAGCGATTTATATATTTCATGCGTGAGATTACAGCAAAAAACTTGCTCAAATTAACTCCTCCATCTATAAAAAAGGCGGACGAATCTCGCCCACCAAATTTCATTTTAAAACTATACCTTAACGATACTTAGAAGAACACCAGCCGCAACAGCAGAACCGATTACTCCCGCAACGTTAGGACCCATTGCGTGCATTAGCAGGTAGTTAGTAGGAACTTCATCCTGACCAACTTTCTGTGAAACACGAGCTGCCATTGGAACAGCTGATACACCAGCAGAACCAATAAGAGGATTAACCTTACCCTTAGTTGCAACATACATAAGTTTACCAAATAGTACACCACAAGCTGTTCCAACTGCGAATGCAATGACACCTAGAAGTATTACTTGAGCAAATTCAATATTCAAAATCTTATCAGCAGTAGTTGTAGCACCAACAGAAATTCCCAAGAAAATTGTAATTATATTCATAAGTTCATTCTGAGCGGTTTTAGCAATTCTATCACAACAGCCGCTCTCCTTTAGTATGTTACCAAGCATAAGCATACCAACAAGCGGTGCAGCTGAAGGAATCATTAGTGCGATAATCAGTGTAACGCAAATTGGGAAAATAATCTTTTCAATTTTTGAAACTGATCTTAACTGTCCCATTACAACCGAACGCTCTTTCTTAGTTGTCAAAGCCTTCATAATTGGTGGCTGGATAATTGGGACAAGTGCCATATAAGTATACGCCGCCAACGCAATAGTACCTACGCCAATTGTACTCCCCTTACCTAGCAGCTTTGAAGAAACAAAGATTGCAGTAGGACCATCAGCACCACCGATAATTGCAATTGAAGCAGATTCTGCTGCTGTAAAGCCTAACAAAGCCGCACCTATAAATGTAAGGAAAATACCAGCCTGTGCTGCAGCTCCAAGCAAGAAACTCTTAGGATTAGCAATCAGCGGACCAAAGTCAGTCATAGCACCTATTCCTAAGAAAATCAACGGTGGATAAATTTGAAGTTTTACACCCAAATATAGAATATCCAACAATCCGCCGCTCCGCAGGATATTACCATAATCAATGAAATGGTCATCACCGCCAACAGTTTTATAATCCCAAAGCTCAGGATGATAAAGCTCTGTTCCAGGAAGATTCGTTAACAACATACCGAATGAAATAGGCAAAAGCAATAAAGGCTCGAACCCTTTTGCAATTGCAAGATACATAAACAGGAAGGATATTAATATCATAATAATATTCTTCCAACCGCCGTCTGACATAAAACCTGCAATACCAGATGATGCCGCAAGATCAGAAAGCGTATTAAAAAAACTATCTAATATACTCATAGCAGTTTACGTTCCTTTCAAAAAAATTACATTTTAAAGTTAAAATGATCTAGTGTAATCATTAAGTCCAGCTGCTGCCCATGCAGTACGCTGAGGTTTAGCAGTTTTTATACTTTTAAGTGCAACTTTTTTTCCGGTTTCACTGCTCATAGCAGATATAGCTGCCATAATTACTGCCACGACTTCTTCATCTATTCCATCTTCAATTTCAGGAACTATAGTAACACTAGTGTCTTTTACAACCTCATTTTCCTTTTGCAGAGCAATTTCAGCTGCTTTGAGTTTTTCAGCTTTTTTATTATTAATACTGCTGAAAATCTTGCCGTATAACGAAACAAATGCTACCAATAAAACAAGTCCGATAAAAACAACAACTATTCCAGTAATTACCACCGAAGCGATTGTTGTGCCAGACAAATCTGAATCTGTAGCACGAATTACATTATCAGCAAACGAATTAATAAGTTCGTACATAATCAACTCTCTCCCTTTCATCAAATTTGAAATAAATAAACTCTATACAACAAATAATTTAAAGGTAATAGAATTATTTCAATTACTAATTATTATACACCATTTTCACACAAATTACAAGTGCCGACCATAATTTTTTCACCAAAAATAAATATCATTTTTAAAGTTTTTAGAAACTAAATATGAATAACAAAAACAACTGTTGAATCTATTTACAATATACAGTTGAAATTTCGCTCATTTATGATATAATAAACTTAATATAACTTTATATCAAATCATTATATTTTGGGAGGATTTATTTTTATGTTGGAAACTTTATGGGATAAATTTCTAGGAATTCTACCTACATTGCTGTCCGCAGCCGCAATTTTCGCTGGTGGAATTATATGCACTAAGTTACTATTAAAATTCTTAAAAAAAGCTCTTGACAAAAGCAAGGTTGAAGAAACTGCACACGCTTTTATATTATCTCTAGTTAGATCAGTTTTATATGTAATTATTGTCATCATGACTCTTACAAAACTTAATGTGCCAATGACATCAATCATTGCAACGCTTAGTGCAGCTGGTCTTGCTGTTGGTCTTGCACTTCAAAGCAGTTTGGCAAATGTTGCTGGCGGATTTATTATAATGTTTTCACATCCGTTTAAAGTTGGTGATTTTATTCAGATTGAGGACTCTACTGGCACTGTCGACTCAATTACAATTCTTTACACAAGACTATTGACAACAGATAACAAAGCTGTTTTAATTCCAAACGGCACAGTTTCTAAGTCTACAATAACTAACTATACTCAAGAAGAATACAGACGTCTTGATATGTTTTTCTCAATTGGATATCAATCAGACTTTCGAAAGGCAATTTCAATTTTAAAAGACATAATCGAGAAAAACCCAATGACACTTACTGAACCGCAAGAACCCACAATTGTAATGGCAGAACACAGCGATAGTGCCATCAAGATTTTAGTTAAAATTTGGGTTAAGTCGGAAGACTATTGGAATCTAAATTACTACATGCTCGAAAGTGTAAAAGATTCATTTGATGAGGCTGGTATTGATATTCCGTACAATCAACTTGACATACATATTTCTAATGAAAACACTGATAAATAAAAATTCAAGGACGGCAAAACCGTCCTTTTTTTATTGCAAAATTAACTCTCACTATTCAAGAATTTTTTTAGCTCATACTCATTTGCAATTGGTTTGTCCTGTTCGGATTCAAAAAACGAAACAAGCTGTTCAAGCTGTGAAGCTATACGTAACTGCCCGTCTAATACAGATAAAACTGAATTCGCAGAGGATGTTCCGCACAAATCATGATAAGCATTTGTAAATTCCACTGAGGCTAATTTAATTAAGTTTTTTGCCTCCTTGATCATCACTGCATTATTATTCATCAGCTACCTCCAAGACTCCCAACAACTCTAGCTTATGGTTTTTGATTGATGCACAGAATTTTTGAAAATTTTCTTTTAGCTGAGGCTCAGTAACCTGCTTTGCATAATTTTCAAATCTATAAATAAGATTGTTTTGAGTTGCTATTAATCTTTTTAGTGTGCAAAATTCCTCTTCTGTAAGTTTTGTTTTCATAAAAAAATCTCACCTCTGTGTCTATTATGCCACAAAGATGAGAAATTATTCCTTTGAATTAATATTAAATTCCGTATAACAAATTGATGCACAGTAAACTTTTTCAGCGCCCATGTTTTTTAATAGCTTAGCACACTTGTTCAATGTTGCACCTGTAGTGAAAACATCATCACAAAGCAAAACTGTAAGACCTGAAATATTGAAATCTTTTTCACTAGAATAGTAAATTTGATTAGCAAGCGAATGTCGTCCTTTTGCATCTAAACTATGCTGTTCAAGGCTGATGTTTTGTCGGCATAGCAAATCAAAATTTAAGTTAACATTGATATTTTTTCCTATGTACTCAGCTAAAATTTCTGCCTGATTATAACCTCTTGCAGACTTTTTCGACCTTGACATAGGAACTGCAGTAATTAAATCTATTTCATTTTTCTCATCACTCTCAATTTTCTCACAAATAATTCCTGCTGAAAACTCAGCGAAATTCGTGCCATTTCCTCTTTTTAATGAGAAAATTCCTTCTTTCGCAGGTGACTGATATGCAAATGCTGAAACAGCATAATCGAAATAAATCTCATCACCCATTATTGAAGTAGGATATCTAATTTGCCACTGCTCATCACTTAAATAAGGAATGCTATCACTGCATTTCTCGCAAATTAGCTTGTCCCAAATTATTACTTTATCACAACAAGGACATCGATTCGGAAAGAATAAATCTAACCAAAATTTAGAATTCAAGAACCTGCTGCGCATCATCTTCGTCATCAGAGTTAATCTCCTTAAGCATATTCTTCAAACAAGTGTATCTGAGAGTTCGCGTATTATTATCAATCATGAAATCGATACGGTTTTTTTCACCTATTATTATTAACAATTTTTTCGCCCTAGTTACAGCAGTATATAACAAATTGCGATAATAGAGTTTATCAAATCCGCCAAAAACTGTTAATATCACAGCTTCAAATTCACTGCCTTGACTCTTATGAACAGTAATCGCATACGCAAGTTCCAAATTGTTAAGCATCTCGCTAGTATATGTTGCAACTCTTCCTTCAAAATTAATTTTAACAGTACGCAGAACTCTATTTGCTTCAATTATTATTCCGATATCTCCATTAAAAATTCCTGATCCGCTCTCAGTTGTATCATCATCAAAAGTTTTCTTCCAAAGAATATCATAATCATTCTTAGTCTGCATGACCTTATCGCCTTTTCGATATGTAAAAAGATTGGTTGCAACCTCAGATTTTCCAGCGGCAGGAGGATTTAATTCTTGCTGTAATTTTTTATTAAGCTCTACAGTGCCAGCAGGGCCTTTTCTTGTAGGTGAAAGAATTTGTATATCCTCAATTGGTGAATAATTGTACGCTTTAGGAAGTCTTGTTTTACAAAGATCAACGACAAGTGTCTGCAGTTCAGTAAATTTAAGACGCTGCATGAAAAAGAAATCTTTGTCCTTTTTAGTCAAATCAATATGCTCACCGTTCACTATTTTATGAGCATTAGTTACTATAGCACTCTGCCGTGATTGCCTAAAAATCTCTGTAAGTGTAACAACAGGCATAACACCACTGTCAATAATATCCTTCAAGACATTGCCAGCACCTACTGATGGCAACTGGTTTGAATCACCAACCAATACTAGCTTGCAAGTAACACTAATGGCACGCAACAATGATTCAAAAAGACAACTGTCAACCATTGACATCTCGTCAATAATCATTACATCACAATCAAGCAAATTATTTTCATCATGGACAAAACTTAATGTATCGCCATCAACGTGTTGAACCTCTAAAAGTCTGTGAATTGTCTTAGCATCAAATCCTGTTAAATCAGAAATCCGCTTAGCTGCTCGTCCAGTCGGAGCAGATATCATCACACTATCGCACTGCTGCTGATAAAGTGAAATTATAGCATTTAGAGTCGTAGTTTTACCTGTACCTGGTCCGCCAGTAAGCACTAAAAACCCTTGCGACAAAGCAAGATTAATTGCTTTTCTTTGAGTATCCTCATACTCTAATCCATTTTCTTCCTCAGCAATATCAATTACCTCTGAAAAGTCAATTTTATTATCGTATGAACACTCGCGCATTACTGATAACCGGCGTGAAATGTAGTCCTCTGCCTTAAAAAAATCTCTAAGCATTACAAATGGTCTGCCATTTTTATAATAATAGAAAAGATTTTCATCTTCAACCTGCTCATTCAAAACACGTAAGAACTGCTCTTGATTAATACCTAAAAAACCACATGACATTTTTTCTAATTTATCGAGCGGTAAACAAGTATGCCCAGCGTTTGAATTTTCTCTCAGGACACAGCTGATACCGGCTTTAATACGATTATCTGAGTTTTCTGATATATCAAGCTCTTTAGCAATCTCATCAGCTTTTAAAAATGACAAATCGATTCCATAAACACACAAAACATACGGATTTGACTTAATCATATCTAGTGCAGAAATACCCCATCTTTTCCATGCTTTTATTCCAATCACAATTGGCACATCAAATTTACTAAGAAAATTCAAAAGAGTTCTAACCGCAAAATTCTCCTTAAATTCTTTGCACATTTTTTCAGCCTTCTTTTTACTGATTCCCTCAATTTCAACCAGCTTTTCAGGCTCATTTTCCATAACGTTAAGAGTGTCCTCGCCGAACTTGTCAACTATTTTTTTTGCAACAACTGCACCAATTCCACTGATTACCCCGCTTTGTAAATATCGCTTTATAGCAGATGATGATGTAGGCAGCGAACGCTCGCAAATTTCACACTTAAACTGTTCACCATATCTTTGATTAACAACAAAACGACCTAAACAAGTTAGCTCTTCACCTTGCTCAACGTTACCCATTTCGCCTACTACATTAATCAAATCATCTTGCAATTTAAGCATCAAAACAGCAAAACCATTTTCATCATTACGATGTATTACGCTGTCTACCTCACCTCGAATTTTTTCTAATTTTTCCATAACAACTACCTTTTTTATTAATCTATTACCTTATTACATTGGTACTCTTTCTTTTTCAAATAATCCTCTAATCCCGAAATGTTAGTCACTGACACTATCGACAGCTCTTGTGCGAGGCGTTTTGCTACATAATCATTCTCGCTTTTTTCCATAATTACCACCAAAATTTCTCTGCCAAGTAACTCACTGCCAAAAACCTCTTCCCAATAATATGACCGAACAATTTTTTCAAGATTTTTAGTATTTGCACTGCATGGAACAATTATATATCCAACTTTTTTGCAACTAGAACGCATAAAAAATGTCCTTTGAATTATAATTCCAACAACCACAGCCACAATTATTATAACAGCAATTACTAAACCTTCCACCGAAAACACCTCCAAAGTTTTTTACATTCTATGTTTTCGGCTGACATTTTGTGAATCTATTATCATTTTACACTTTTTTTAAAAAAAATGCAAGCAAAAAAACAAAACTGCCATGTAAATCACAGCAGTTTTATAAAAAAATCTATCTCATATCTTCAATAATAAACGGAAGTTCTACAACAAAGCAGACACCCCCACCATAAACGTCCTCAACAAATATTTTACCATTACATAAATCAATAATTCGTTTTACAAGTGCAAGACCTAAGCCATTGCCTTCTGTTTTTCGTGAATTATCACCTTGATAAAACTTCTCAAAAATCTTCTGTTTATTTTCGTGAGTAATTCCTATTCCATTATCAGATACTCTTACAGTTATATTTCTTTCAGTTTGAAAAAGCCTGACCGAAATTTTTCCGCCTTGTGGTGAAAATTTAATCGCATTATTAATCAAATTCTGCCAAATTTGATCCATTAATTCCTGATTTCCTAAATAATAAATATCATCAAGTACCACATCAAAATCGATATCCTTTTTACTCCATTCAGGTTCTAACATCAGTATAATTCTTCGAATTTGCTCATCAAGTGAAAATCTTTTTTTGCTGCCAATAGTAAGCTGATTTTCAAGCTTAGATAAATTAAGTATATTTATTGAAAGCTTAGAAAGTCTAGTAGTTTCATTGATAATTATTTGTGTATATTCATCTCTATCCTGCTCAGAAATGTCCTTATCCTGTAAAAGTTTCGCAAACCCCTGTATAGATGCCAGCGGAGTCTTAAACTCATGGGATACATTACTTATAAAATCACCACGTAATGTTTCAATACCAGAAAGTTCCTGCGCCATCTTATTAAAGTTTCTAGTCAAATTACCATATTCTAAATCCAAAGGTTCACGCACTCGGACATCAAAGTTTCCTCTGGCGACCTCTGTTGTAGCCTTATTCAAATCTCGAATCGGCTGTAAAATACTTCTGCTTATAAAAGCAGTAATCACTGTTCCCAACAATATACAAACAATAAAAGCAATTATAACCACCACACCAGTTATCCAATATACATTTTCATTTGAAAATGTATCTATTTTTATATACTCACCATTTATTTTTGTATAAACTATAACATTTGGAATGAATCCAGCAGAATCAATTACTAATTTTCCACTATCAACTTCTTTTTTATTTTTCTTAATTTCTCCGCTATCTTCACTAAGTTTTTCTACTTTATATGCCCCATTAATACACAGTTCAATTATATCATCAGCACTAAAATCTCCAGTATCTTCAAGCGTTTTCATGGAAGTTACTACCGATCTAACCTGTGATTCAGCATTATCCCGTAAAATTGGCTTAAAGACCATCAAAAGAACTGTTATTGATATAGATGCTGATATTGCCATAACTGCAAAAAACATTAGCGACATCTTAAACTGCAAACTTGTTTTCAAACTTACTCCACCCCTCAAGATCCTTTTTGCAGACTATAACTTTACCGCTTTATAGCCAAGCCCTCTAACGGTAATAATCTCAAAGTCTTTGTTACCATTATAACGCTCTCTAAGACGTTTTATATGTACATCAACCGTTCTCTCATCAACCTCTGACTCCATTCCCCATAGCTCATCAAGCAGCTGACGTCTTGTGAAAATCTTATTTGGATAAGAAAGCAATTTGAAAAGTAAAGCAAATTCCTTTTTAGGAATCGTTTCACCTGGCTGCCCACCAAAAGCTACAGACACAGCATCACTGTCAAGTACGCAATTTCCAACAATAAGCTGATGCTCTGATGCCATTTTTGAACGTCGAAGAAGTGCTCCAACACGCAAAATCATCTCATTTATATCAATAGGCTTAACCATGTAATCATCCGTACCCATTAGAAAGCCTTTTTGCTTATCTTCAAAGCTTTCCTTAGCAGTAACCATTAAAATAGGAAGATCGTATTTTGCTTGTCTAAGCTGTCTTGTCAGCTCATAGCCATCCATGTTCGGCATCATTATATCCGAAATGATTAGGTCTATATTAGTTTGTTCCAAAACATCAAGTGCCTCAAAACCATCCTCAGCAGTGAACGGTTTATAACCATTCTGTTTTAAAGCCGCAGACATTAACTTTCTCAAGCTTGCATCATCTTCTACAACAAGAACCTCAAACATTATTATCACCTCAAAAAAATAATCTAAATTATTTTTTATTATATCATAATATTTTATAAAACACAAGCAAAACACGCAATATTATCAGGAACTGCTGAAAATCCCAATGTGAAATTTCTCCAAAAACAAGCTGCAAAACGTTTACGCATACGTTATTCACGGCAATATAATTAAACAGGTTTATATGCAGTTCACAAATATATGTTATTATTTTTCAAAAATGAAGGGATTAAATTTATGTTTAATATAATGGTAGTTGAAGATGACAACAACACAAGAAAGCTAACAGCTGACGTACTTGAAGACAATGGCTATGTTGCTATCACCGCAAAAGACGGTGTTGAAGCACTTAATATAATGGAAGACAAGCATATTGATTTGATAGTTTCTGATGTAATGATGCCAAATATGGATGGTTATGAGTTAACTCGACAATTAAGGCTTTCTGGCAGCAATATTCCAATTCTAATGGTAACTGCGAAAGAGGCTATTTCTGATAAGAAGAAAGGTTTTTTAACAGGTACTGATGATTACATGGTTAAGCCTGTTGACGAGGAGGAAATGCTTTTAAGAATTGCTGCCTTACTTCGACGTTCTCAAATTGCCAATGAACATAAAATTATCGTGAATAATACTGTACTTGACTATGATACTCTTACTGTAAGTTCTCAGGGAAAATCAACCGAACTACCTCCAAAAGAATTTATGCTCATCTACAAGCTTTTATCATATCCAAATAAAATCTTCACACGCCGTCATTTACTTGATGAAATTTGGGATTTATCATCCGAAAGTGATGAGCGTACTGTTGATGTACATATAAACCGATTGCGTGACCGTTTTAAAGATAACGATGATTTTAAGATTGTTACCATACGTGGCCTTGGCTACAAGGCGGTGAGAAATGGCTAAAAAACACAGATTAACTAAATTAATAGTTAGAAAATACAGATTACTTTTTTACAGAAAATGTAAATCGCTATATACTCATTCAGTTATGACGATTTTCTCAACAATAATGTTAGCAAACCTTTTGTCTTTCTTTGCTGTCGGTTTATTTAGACGTACAAAGCATTATCCAAGTGGTTTTGAGGCTCCATTGATTATGTTATCCTTCACGCTCATAATAAGCTTATTAATTGGAACAGTAATTTCAGCAATTGCAACACGTTCATTTATGAAACCACTTAATGATATACAAAAATCTATGAAAAAAGTATCAACTGGTGATTTTTCAGCCAGCGTTTCACAAGAAGATACTTTTGGGCCTATCGATGAGCTTGTACAAAGCTACAACCGAATGCTTAATGAACTTAACAGTATTGAATTGTTTCGTGAAGATTTTATAAACAGCTTTTCACACGAATTTAAAACTCCGATTGTGTCTATTCAAGGTTTTGCAAAACAGCTGAAAAAGGATAATTTATCTGATAAAAAGCGCCAAGAATATATTGACATTATCATTTCTGAATCTAATCGACTTACTAATCTTTCATCAAATATTCTATTGCTGAACAAGCTTGAGAATCAGCAGATACTTTCCTCTAAATCTGAATTTCGTCTTGATGAGCAAATTCGAAACAGTATTCTATTGCTTGAAAAGCAATGGACTGCCAAAAATATTGATTTTGATATTGATCTAAATCCTATCACATTCAATTCAAATCCTGACATTCTTTCTCAGGTTTGGCTTAACATAATAAGCAACTCGATAAAATTTAGTAATGAAAATACAACAATAAGCGTTGTTTCTTTTGTCAAAAACAGTATAATCCGAATTGATATTATAGATCAAGGTGCGGGAATGAATCAAGATACCATCAAGCATATTTTTGATAGATTTTATCAAAATGATAGTGCAAGATCTGGTGGCGGCAACGGATTAGGACTCTCGCTCGTTAAACGAATTATTGAGCTTTGTGACGGTAAAATTCGAGTGGAATCCCAAGTCGGAAAAGGCACTACGTTCTCAATTTTTTTCAATAAATAAAACTAAGACCAATGCCTGAAAAGTCAGACATTGGTCTTTTTGTAATAATTATTAATTTACTGTCCTAATCTAAGCATTTCATCAATGCAAACTCTTGCTTTAGCAATTTCTTCATCGGTCATCAAAATTTCAAAAGCCTCACCGTTGTCAATTCCAGCACAAGTATTATAAACATCAACTAAAGTTGTAAGCTTCATATTTGGACAAAGAATTTTCTTTGACAGAATATAAAACTTCTTTTCAGGATTTTCATACTGTAAATGTTCTGCAATACTCATTTCAGTACCAATGATAAATTCCTTAGCATCAGACTGTTTAGCAAAGTCCATAATTCCCGATGTTGAACCAACATAATCAGCCATATCGCAAACAGCTGGAATACACTCAGGGTGAACAAGCATCAACGCCTCAGGATGACGATTTTTAGCCTCTTTAGCATCATCTAAAGTAACTGCTGCATGAACAGGACAACCACCCTGCAAAAGCTTAATATCCTTTTCAGGAACAGCTTTTTGAACAAATGCTCCCAAATTGCAGTCAGGAATAAACAAAAGCTTATCAGCATCCATAGCTTTAACAATCTTTACAGCTGATGAAGATGTAACGCAAACATCACTTAGCTCCTTAAGCTTTGCTGTCGTGTTAATGTAAGCAACGACTTTTCTATCAGGATTTTGTGCTTTTACCATTTCAATCATTTCAGGCTCCATCTGCTCAGCCATTGGGCAAGATGCCATTTCATTTGCAAGAAAAACTCTTTTATCAGGTGAAAGCATTTTTGCAGTTTCAGCCATAAAATGAACACCGCAGAAAACTATATTTTTAGCCTTAGCAGTTTCAGCCTTTACGCTAAGTGCGAATGAATCGCCGACAAAATCTGCGATTTCAACAATTTCGCGCGCCTGATAACTATGTGCAAGAATACAGATATCCTTTTCCTTTTTTAACTCCAAAATCTGTTCCTGAATGTTTTTAATCATAAAATGTTCTTCCTTTCATAAGCACAAATTATTAGTATATATTATTATTGTACAATTGCCTAAACTTATTCAAGTATACTATATCACTAGGATATTGTCAAGGGAATTTTTCTCATATTCCTAAAAAATTCGACAACAAAACACTTTTAACTACAAAATTAAAGTACCACTACAGATAATCCATAGCAATACTTTAAAACACTTAACATTATTAATTTAAATCATTAACATACAATCACCAAATGAGAAAAACCTGTACTTATCTTCAACAGCAACTTTATACGCATTCATTGTATTCTCATATCCCATGAATGCAGAAACTAACATTATCAGCGTACTTTCTGGCAGGTGGAAGTTAGTAAGTAATCCGTCCAAAACCTTAAATTCATATCCAGGATATATGAAAATATCAGTATAACCATCGCAAGCTTTTATCTCATTGTTAAAATTTGCAACACTCTCTAAAGTTCTGCATGATGTTGTACCTACAGCAATTACCCGTCCGCCATCTGCTTTGGTTTTATTTATCAAATCAGCTGTACGCTGAGGCATTTCATAGTGCTCACTATGCATTTTATGCTCCAAAACCTTGTCTTCTTTAACTGGTCTGAAAGTGCCTAATCCTACATGCAATGTAACATACGCAATATTTATCCCTCTGGATTCAATATCCGCCAGCATTTCTTTTGTAAAATGCAGTCCAGCCGTTGGTGCAGCTGATGAGCCTAATTCATGAGAATATACGGTTTGATATCTCTCCTTATCTTCAAGCCTTTCTTTAATATAAGGTGGCAGCGGCATTTGCCCTACGTCATCAAGAGCTGTAAAGAAATTGCCTTCACATTCAAACTCAGCAATTCTATTGCCGTCCTCTAAAATATCAATTATTGTAGCCGTAAGTCTACCGTTTCCAAAAGTGAATTTTGTACCAATTTTAGCCTTTTTTCCAGGACGACACAAAACTTCCCACGTCATATTTGATTTCTGTTCAAGCAGCAAAAATTCAATAAAACTTCCATTATCAAGCTTTTCACCATAAATTCTCGCTGGAAGTACTCTCGAATCATTTAAAACTAATAAGTCACCTTTTTTAAGATAATCACATAAATTATAAAAGTGATTATTTTCAATTTCACCAGTCTCACGATTAATTTTCATCATTCGTGATGAATTTCTCGGCTCAATCGGTGTCTGAGCAATAAGCTCCTCTGGCAAATCATAATAAAAGTCTGACTTTTTCATATTTGTTAAATCTAGCATTTTAAATCTCCATTAATTTTATATATTTAACACATTGTGCTATTGGTTTTATAATTAATTGTTTACTAGTGTATTTGTTTACAAAAAATTAATACATTTCCCGCTAAGAGTCTTGACAGACGCTTTATTATTTGGTATCATTAAACAAAACAGATAGAGGCGCAGTCAAAATCAGTAGCTTTTCTGAGATGTTTTAATCATCTACGCTTTCCCAAAGTTTATTCAGAAATGTGAAAGGTGCGACTGCCGAAGTACAGGTTTGGGACACCTGAGCTGACTGTAGTTTTAACAAAACTCCAGTTGTCATCATTACTTGTGATGGAGTGCTATCGGCATATTTTTTAAATGTGTCAACATTCTTATTATATTGTATGATGAACTGGTTTTCAACCAGTTTTTTTATTGTTTGTTTATTTTTTATGTTTTGTGCAAATAACACGTCTTAAAAACTATTTTTTTGGTTATTATGCACATTGAAAATTTCATTTTTTGTAAGAAGGAGTTTATACTAATGAAGAAATTTAACGTGGGTATCATCGGGGCTACTGGAATGGTTGGACAGAGATTTTCTCTACTACTTAACAACCATCCTTGGTTTAATGTTGTGTGTGTTGCAGCTTCTCCTCGTTCAGCTGGAAAAAAGCTTAAGGACGCTGTTGGTGCTAAATGGGCTATGACTGAGCCAATGCCTGAATCAATTGCTGATTTAACTGTTTTGGATGCTACTGCTGATATTGATAAAATTGCTGGCATGGTTGATTTTGTTTTCTGTGCTGTTGATATGAAAAAGGACGAAATTAAGGCTCTTGAAGAAGCATACGCTAAGGCTGAGTGTCCAGTTGTTTCAAACAACTCTGCTAACAGAGGTGTAGCTGACGTTCCTATGGTTGTGCCAGAAATTAACCCTGAGCATATCGAAATCATTGAGGCACAGAAAAAACGTTTGGGAACAAAGAGAGGTTTTATTGCTGTTAAATCTAACTGCTCTATCCAAAGCTATGTTCCTGCTTTGCATCCGCTAATGAAAAAATTCAAAGCTACTAAGGTACTTGCTTGTACATATCAGGCAATTTCTGGTGCTGGAAAAACTTTTGAAACTTTCCCTGAAATTGTTGATAACGTAATTCCATTTATCGGTGGAGAAGAAGAAAAATCAGAGCAAGAGCCACTTAAGGTTTGGGGTAAAATTGAAGGAGATAAAATTGTTAACGCAACTGCTCCTCTAATTACAACTCAGTGCCTAAGAGTTCCAGTTTTGGACGGTCACACTGCTGCTGTATTTGCTTCTTTTGAAACTAAACCTACTAAGGAAGAAATTCTTGAGGCTTGGAAAAACTTTGCTGGTATTCCACAGGAGCTTGAATTGCCATCTGCTCCAAAGCAGTTCCTACATTATTTTGAAGAAGATAATCGTCCTCAGGCTAAGCTTGACAGAAATCTTGAAAACGGAATGGCTGTTTCAATCGGCAGACTTCGTGAAGATACACAGTATGATTACAAATTTGTTTGCCTATCACACAACACACTTAGAGGTGCTGCTGGCGGTGCTGTACTTATGGCAGAGCTTTTGGCTGCTAAGGGTTATTTTGACTAAAACTTTATATTGAAGGTGCTAATAATGCTTAATCATTCTTTATCTTTCAGACCTGCAAAAATTCAGGACTTAAACAAAGTTTTTGAACTGCTGCAAAATCTGCTTGAATATGAGGCTTTGATACTTCCATCATTTGGCGATAGTTCTTCTGCTGATATTGATATACTCAAAGAACTTATTTTTGAAGAGAAATCAATCGAGTGTATTGTTGCAGAGGTTGACGGTGTTATCGCTGGAATTGCAATTTATCACTACTACAGACTTGCTGCCTGCGGTGGGAGATATGTGCTTTATCTTGAAGATTTATACGTTGATAAAAACTATCGTAAAACTGGTTTAGGATATGCTTTGATGAATAGACTTTGTGAAATTGCAAATGAAAAAAACTGTATCAAAATTGAATGGAAATGCATTACTGAGAATAAATCTGCAATTTTATTCTATAATCGAATTAACGCTGTAAATGACGAAAATATGATGACATTTACGCTTCAACAAGAAAACTTTTTAAACAAAAACTGATACCTGCCTTTTGAGGCTTAGGAGGGGTTAAACTAATGAAAAATACGATTTTTACTGGTGCTGGTGTTGCTATTGTTACTCCTATGAACGACGACGGTTCAATTAATTTTGATGCACTAGGACAATTGATCGATTTTAATATTGATAACGGTACAGACGCTATCGTAATTTGTGGTACTACTGGCGAAAGTGCTACTATGACTGATGAGGAGCACGTTGCGTGCATAAAATACGCTGTTGAAAGAACTAACAAGAGAGTTCCTGTTGTTGCTGGAACTGGTTCAAATCATACCGATTATGCTGTGAACCTATCTGTAGAGGCTGAAAAGCTTGGTACTGATGCTCTTTTGGTTGTTTCTCCTTACTACAATAAAACTTCACAAGCTGGTCTTGTACGTCACTACACTGAAATTGCTAATGCTGTAAATATCCCTATCATTATGTACAATGTTCCTTCAAGAACTGGTGTAAATATTTCTCCTGAAACTTGTGCCGAGCTTGCAAAACTTGATAATATTGTAGCTGTTAAGGAAGCTAGTGGAAATATCAGCCAGGTTGCTCAAATTGCGGCTTTGTGCGGTGATTCACTTGATATTTATTCAGGTAATGATGATCAGATTATTCCTATTATGTCACTTGGTGGTAAAGGTGTAATTTCAGTTCTTTCAAACTGTATGCCAGCTGAAACTCATGAAATTTGCGAGCTTTGTCTTGCTAATAAGTATGACGAGGCTAGGGCTAAAGCTTTTGCAATTGCTGAATTTACTAAAGATTTATTCTGTGATGTAAACCCTATTCCTGTTAAGGAAGCATTGAATCTTATGGGATATAATGCTGGTCCTTGCAGACTTCCACTTGTTGAAATGAGCGATGCTAATAAGGCTAAGCTTACTAAGACTATGCAGAAAACTGGTCTAATTAAATAATATAATACGAGGGCGAAATAATTTTTTCTTGCTTGCGAATTTAGTTCACAGACATTAAAATAGTTCGCCCTTTATTTTAAATGAAAGGATGTATAATATGATAAATGTTTCTATTTGTGGTGCAAACGGTAAAATGGGAAAAGTTATATATGATATAATTGCTAACAGAGATGATTGCAAGGTTATTTCAGGAATTGACAAAGTTACTGAAAGCTATGCTGATTTTCCTATATTTGAAAAAGTATCACAAATCAGCGAAAAGCCAGATGTAATCATTGACTTCTCTCACCCATCATTACTTGACGGATTACTTGATTACTGCCTAACTAACGGAGTAGCAGTTGTTATTGCTACTACTGGCTACACTGCTGAGCAAATTTCTAAAATTCACAAGGCGGCTGAAAGCATTCCTGTTTTCTTCACTTTCAATATGTCTCTTGGAATTAATCTTCTTGCTGATCTTGCAAAAAAGGCTACAAAAATTCTTGGTGGACAGTTTGATATTGAGATTGTCGAAAAGCACCATAATCAGAAAATTGATGCTCCTAGCGGAACTGCTATTATGCTTGCTGATGCTATTAACTCTGAACTTGATAACAGTTACAATTATGTTTACGACAGACATTCTGTTCGTTCTAAAAGAACAAAAAATGAAATTGGTATGCATGCGATTCGTGGTGGTACTATCGTTGGTGAACACGAGATTATTTTTGCTGGACGTGATGAAGTTATTTCACTAAAGCACGAGGCACATTCAAAGTCAGTATTTGCAGTTGGTTCTGTAAATGCTGCCATATTCCTAAAAAATAAACCAGCAGGTCTATATGCAATGAGCGACCTGCTTGAAAACCAATAATTTTTATATTTTAATTTTAAAAAAGGTGTTTCACTAATCAAAGTGAAACACCTTTTTTTATTTGATTTTCTTATAGCTCTTAGGAATTTTGCGAAGATTTTTATATGCGCATTTGTATTCTAAATAAGCATTCTTATAATCAGAATCTTCTAAATTAATACCGCCAAAGCAGGTTTTTTCAAATAGAAGTGCGGTTTTTTTGATTGATTTACTTCTGTTATGCAAAGTATAATCAATTACCATATTTACTGTATAAGATGACAAATCATCCTTTGATGAAAACTCGAGCAGCTTAATAATATGCCTATAAAGCAGTATAATTCTCTTATCCCCTTTAGCAAATTTCAAACGAATACGGAAGAAAAATTCTATAATTCTATCTAAAAATAGAATGAAAAATAAAACAAATAGAACTGCTAAAAAAATCAATATCTTGCTAAGATACTGGAAAAATACGGAGTAATCAAAATGCTTATAATTTTTCTGAACGTCCATATAACCAGCAACCGTTGGGTCAAAAGTAATCCAGCCAGCACCTGGCACAAAAACCTCTACGAATGCATGAGCATTAACATCACGAACTATATAACTACCGTCATCTTCCATATCAAACGCCACAAATCCTTCGCAATACCTCGCTGGAACACCGCTTAGCCGCGCCATTAACGTCATGGCTGTTGCATAGCTTGTGCAGCTACCTGTTTTGCTTTCAAACAAAAAATACTCAATTGAATCATTTTCAGGAACGTATTCCATGTCATATTTAAAATCATTTGTACTGAAATAATTACAAATAGCCGTCGCTTTTTCATAATTGGTTTTGCAATTTTTGGTAACATTTTCAGACAACTGCTTTAATTCTTTAGTATATTCAATACCGCTTATATAATATTTTTGTATTAACTTATATTCATCATAAAGCTGAGTGTCTTTAAGATCACCATTTTCATAAGCATCTTTAAGAATATTTAGATAATTCTCATTGGTGATTTTGAGCTTTAAAACAAAATCTTGGTATTGCTTTGTTTCTGGATAATAATCAACATTATATGAAAAAACAGCTTCAGTGCCATTATATAAATTGAACATTCCATTTAACGGATAATATCTCATATTATTCATAGGTTCAGAAACATCTATCTCAGATACAGCTGGCAGATATGATGGGATAAAAGTCTTTGAGTACTCACTGAATTTATATTGCGTTGGTGAACTAACAACAAATAAGTCCTCAGTTAGACCATATTTTTCATACTTGCCGGTTTTAGCCAACGCCTTGAATGTTTCATACAATTCTTTTCGATTTAGTGAGTTCAAGAAAATATTATCAAACTCAAAATAATCATCGTCAGCAAGCTCCGAATCAACCCATTGATTACCTTTGAATGTACCAAAATGCTGTGATTTCAAATAATAAACATCGTCATCATAGGTAGATGAAAATCTAAAAAGCTCTTTATTGGTGAAACTTCCACCAGATCTTGGCGAAGATACTGGATTCAAATCCTGATAATCTGATGAACCTGAACCCGAATCATCAAAATCTGGATTAAACGCGTTTGAATCGTATTCTAGGAGGGATTTCACTTCTGGCTTAGGTATCACCATAACAACTGCCGAGACCATTGATACAAATAAAGCAACCGAAAGCAAATATGGAATGTTAATAATAACTTTTGTTTCACTGTTCTTGGAATTATTTATTCTACTGTGAACCAATACAGCAAGGTACAAAGTAATCATAACTGCCATTGCAAATTCCGACATTTTCTCAGAACGTTTTGCATAAATTACAAACGGAAAAAGTACGCAAAGCATTGAACCTATTGATCTATAAATAATTTGAGTGAAGTAATACATAATTGAAATTATAAAAAATCCACCGCCAAAAAACAACGCAATAAAATACTCCATGACAAATCCTGCCGTTTGTCGGTCAAAATAGAACCACTTAGAAAAAATCACACCTGTTGACGAGTACCCATTACTCAACATAATATACGAAAAAGAAATGGCGATAGCTAGTAAGCCCGTATAGATTATTCCGCCTAAAATTTTTCTTTTCTTAAGTTGATCAAATAAGAAAAAGAAAACAATTTCAAGCAAAATAAATAGCCACGTAAACTGCCATACTTTCTCATAATAATAACAATTTATAATATTATAAACAACTGAAGCACCTAACAAGATGGCCGGCAAAAAAATCTTCAGTCTATCTAAGTATTTATTAATAAAATTCATAATCAATCCTTAACTAATTTTTCTAAATTCAAAATCTTTTGAACATACCCAAACATTTTGAATAGGCGGAGTATACCAGCTGTTTGCACTAATCACTAACGTTATGTTGCCAGCGTATATCTGCGGAGCAAGTAAAACGGAATTAGTTTCAGTTACCGTTGTAAAACAAACTGCGCCATTGCCTTTTTTTATAACGTCATCAGGTAATCTTTGATATGGAGTCACTGGTATAAAAGATGCTAATTGCTCCTGCAATTCGAGCAAATCAGCCATTGACCTTATGATTACTTTTTTCCAATTGCTTTTAAAATAATAATACTCAATCTCCAATCCTTGATTTAACATCATAGCAAGCATTGCAAGGCTGCCTTCAATTATATTGTCAATTTGCACATAGGTATCTGAATTCATTACAGGCAAAATAGGACAATCAAGCACAAAAGCTTGACTTGATGTTGCCAATTTCTCATCAAGCCGAACCATATAAGTATCACGCTTAGCTGATAGTTTCCAGTTAATTTTCTTTATTGGATCTCCAGGAATATATACTCTATGCTCATATCCTGGAGTACCTGTAGACCCTATAGCTGTTTGAGACGTATCATCGTCCTCCTCGGGAGCACCAGCTGATTCAACTGTTGATTTCAAAATATCATTCTGAGTTCCAGTATCAGGAATGTTCGGCAAAACATCAACCTCATATCTTGCTACATTTTGATCAGATACAGGCAAATCCAACTTAATAATTCCTAAAAAATCAATCAACGTTACTTTTGTTACCTCAACATATGAGCGTCCAGAACTATTTGCATTAAATAGAATAGAAATTTTCTCATATCTATCATTAGATGCAATTACAAATTTATATTTCTTTTTGTCTACCGCTTCTAACTGATCAGAGCAACTAACTTCTAATTCAATGAATGGTGTAGGAAAAATAGTATGCTTTTTAGCTTTTACACTAATAGAAACTTTATCACCCTTTACTAGCATTTTCTGATCGCAGTCCACCAAAACATCTATTTTGTTTTTCATATAAAATACAATTATCAATGAAAATACTAGTGCAAAAAATAACGTAAAAGCAACCAAAACGCCACCACTACCGTCAATAAAAGTGGCTAGTATTATTGCCAGCATTATGCACATTAAATAGCTTATAAGATTTTTCATATTAATTACCGCCGTCTACTGGTGCTGGAACATTTGAAACTATTTGAATTAAAGTTCGCTCATTCGAGCCAAATGTAGATTTTCCCTTTGGCGAAAGCATAAGTCTATGTGCCAGAACGCTTATTAAAACTGCTCTTATATCATCTGGAACCACATACCCTCTGCCTTGAACATAAGCAAAAGACCTTGAAGCTTTCATGAGTGCAATACTTCCTCTAGGTGACACACCAAGTTTTACAAATTCAGACGAACGAGTTGCCGTTACTATATTTACTATATACTGCTTTAGACTAGGAGCAATTTTTACTTGCTCAGCCTGCTTTATCATCTCCGAAACATCATCGATATTCATAACTGGACTAATAGCTTTTGCATCAGCATTTTGTTCAGCACGAGTAATAATATCTAGTTCATCCTGAATTGTCGGATATCCCATAGATATTTTCATCAAAAATCTATCCATTTGTGCCTCTGGAAGATGATAAGTTCCGTAAGTTTCAACGGGATTCTGTGTAGCTAAAACCATGAACGGAGTCGGCAAATCATAAGTCTGTCCGTCAAGTGAAATTTGATGTTCCTCCATTATTTCCAAAAGACTTGACTGAGATTTTGGCGAAGCACGGTTTATTTCATCAGCTAACAAAAAATTACACATAGCAACGCCATGCTTATATTCAAACTGATTTGTTTCAACATTAATCATAGAAAATCCTGTAATGTCAGAAGGCATGATGTCAGGTGTAAGCTGAATTCTATTAAACTTACCGTCAACCGACCTTGCCAAAGCTGATACAAGCTGGGTTTTTCCAACACCAGGCACATCCTCAATAAGAATATGTCCTCCGCATAGCATTGCTGAAATTACTTTAATAATCGCCTCTCTCTTACCAACAATAACCTTTTCAATATTCTCCACAAGTGCATTAATTTTATCCTGCATATTTATGCCCATGCTCTAAATTTTTATCAAACATAAAAATTTCTAACACAGGCTCTCCCACCTTTCATACTTTTGTTTTATCTGTAAAAATTACATACTAAAGTTTGTAAATCAACACCTAATAATAGGTTTGGATACTCGGTGAAAATTATTCAAACACAGCTATTTAAATCGAACCATATTAACTAATAATTCACACTAATTATAAATAATTATAACATGTACAACAAATAAAGTCAAACAATATGACAAAAAAATACGCTACGAAATAAATCGAAGCGTATTAAATTCAATTATATATTTTCATAAAGACCAATGTAAAGCTGAGCTGATTTTTTCCAGCTGAAATCTTGCTTTAATGCATGATTTACAAGATTGCCCCACTTCATTCTGTCATCATAATAAACTCTAGCTCTTGTACAAGCGTCAAGCATATCATGTGCGTTATAAGACTTAAATGTAAATCCATTTCCGCCCTCATCACCAGCGTCATGAATTGAATCACGAAGTCCGCCAGTTTCACGAACGATAGGAATAGTACCATATCTAAGTGAAATCATCTGTGCAAGTCCGCATGGCTCACTTTGTGATGGCATTAAGAACATATCAGCACCAGCATAAATTCTTCTTGAAAGGTCAGGTACAAAGCCAATTGTCAGACCAACTCTATCTGGATAACGATAGTGCATTTCATTGAAAAAGTCTTCATAAATCTTCTCGCCTGAACCTAGTATCGCAAACTTATATCCTAATCTGATAATATCTTCAAACACATACTTTATCAAATCAAGACCCTTATGTGAAACAAATCGTGTTACAATTCCAATAACAGGCTCTTTTCCTGGAGCCATTCCAAACTCTTCAAGAAGCTTGACTTTACATACAGATTTTCCTGATTTATCCTCAAGACTATAGTTCTTAGGTATTGCAGTGTCTGTTTGCGGATTATACACATTTTGATCAATTCCATTCAAAAATCCACAAATATTATGCTGTTTGTGAACTAAAATTCTATCTAAACCATGTGAATACCACGGATCAAGAATTTCCCATGCATAGCTAGGTGAAACTGTTGTAATTTTATCAGCAGTTGCAATAGCTGCTTTCATAAAATTAACATCACCGTCATATGACAACAAGTCAGTATGATAAAGAGGAACGCCCATAAGATCATTTATAATCTCAAGCCCATACTGTCCTTGATACTGGATATTATGTATTGTAAATACAGTCTTAATATCCTCATATCCTGGCTGATACTTGTAAAAAATATCATAATATACAGGCACTAAAGCAGTCTGCCAATCGTTAGCATTTATAACATCTGGCTTAAAATCAATATTACGAAGCAATTCTAAAACTGCTCTTGAAAAGAATATAAATCTTTCAGCATCATCATAAAAGCCATATAAACCATTTCTTGAAAAATAATATTCGTTATCAAGCAAATAATACGTCACACCATTTATTTCGCCAACAAAAACTCCGCAATACTGATTTCTCCATGCCACTGGAACAGTAAAATTAGTTAAAAACGTTAGTTTATCTTTTAGTTCTTTCTTAATCTGACCGTAATTTGGAATAACCACACGACAATCATGACCCTCAGCGTTAATTGCGGCAGGCAAAGAACCTGCAACGTCCGCTAATCCGCCTGAAGCGATATAAGGTAGTGCCTCACTTGCTGTATATAAAATGTTCAAACTAATACCCTCTTTCCAAATAAAATATATATTTTTGTGTTTATATCCATGCCCAAATTCATACAAAGCATAATGAAATTAAACATGAACTAGTAAAACTTTTGCTTTGAATTTATAATTTATCTTAAACTTATACTGTAGCATTTTTTCCCACATACATTGGATAAGTTGGTGTGCTTGTTAGAATATGATTATCGCAGATATTTACATTCTTATCAGTAATAACGTACGTAACTTCTGATTTATCTCCTACAACTGTTCCCTGCATTAAGATTGAATTTTTAATCTTTGCACCCTTACCAACCTTAACTCCACGGAACAAAATTGAATTTTCAACTTCACCTTCAATTACGCATCCGTCAGCAATTAATGAATTTTTAACATTAGAATCCAAATCATACTTTGCAGGTGCATTATTACTAATTTTTGTGTAGATTGACTTTCTTGATAGATAAAATAACTTTCTAGCGTTTTCAATATCTAGCAATTCCTGATTCGCATTGAAATATGATGAAACACTTGTAATTTTATTAAAATAATTCGAATAATCATAGCTCTTAATGCAAAGCTCATTACATTTTGCCTGAAGAATATCTCTTGCAAAATCAACACTTCCTCTAGCAATTGAATCAGAAATCATATCAATTAAGAACTGTCTTCCCATAACAAGCATATTCAAGCTTGTAGTACAAGTTCCGCTAATATCAGGATTAAGCAATACTGATCTTACTCGCCTATCTTCATCAATATTAAGCACTGTTGACTGCTTGCTCTCATCAGATGTAATAGGACCTGTATGAGTAATTATTGTAATATCAGCACCACTCTCAACATGACTTAAAACAATTGGCTTATAATCCATATTAGTTACAACATCACAATCAGACATTACTACATAATCAGCCAATGAATGCTTAATAAAATTCATTGCTCCATAAAGTGCATCAATTCGACCTCTATACAGCTTGCTATCAACATTTCCGAAAGGAGGAAGGATATGCAAACCACCTTTTTTTCTTGAAAGATCCCACTCTCTGCCTGAACCTAAATGGTCTAGCAAAGACTGATAATTAGCTTTTGTAATAACTCCAACTTCTGTAATACCACTGTTTACCATATTAGAAAGCGGAAAATCTATCAGACGATATCTGCCTCCGAAAAGAACAGAACCCATTGTTCTATTTTTTGTCAAATCACCCAAAGATGTATCGTGCATATTTGCAAATACCAATCCAAGAACTTTACTCATATTTAGTGCCATATTATCCACTTCCTTTCCTAAACATTAGCCGAAACAATTGCCTTTGGAGCAACTGCAGCATTATTCGAAACATTGATATTATGACCAATTACTGCAATACCCCATGTATCTTTATCATCAATTTCTTCTGGCTTAGCACCAACATGGGCATTATCGCCTACTACTGCATTTTCACCAACAATTGAGTAGTCTACTTTTGCGCCTTTTTTAATAACACATCCAGGCATTAAAATTGAATTTACAACCTCTGCTCCCTCTTCAATCACAACACCCTCTGATATCATTGATGATTCAACTAGTCCATTAATGTAGCAGCCTTCAGTCACCATTGAGTTCTGAACAGAAGCCTTATCACCAATCTGCTGAGGTGGCAAAACAGGGTTTCTTGAATAAATTTTCCAAGCTGGATCATAAAGATCGATTGGAATATTAGGATTAATCAGATCCATATTAGCTTCCCACAATGAATCGATTGTTCCTACATCTTTCCAATAACCATCAAATCTATATGCTACAAGCTTTTCACCTGCCGCCCTCATGTCAGGTATAATATTCTGTCCAAAGTCTTTACTAGCTGTTGAATCATTTTCATTAGCAATTAAATATGCTTTTAATTTTGACCAAGTGAAAATATAAATGCCCATTGAAGCAAGAGTTGATCTTGGATTCTTTGGCTTTTCCTCAAAATCAATAATATTATCATCTTCATCAGTAATCATAATTCCGAAACGTGATGCTTCTTCAAGAGATACATCAAGCACTGCTATTGTAGCATCAGCATTTTTTTTCTTATGATAAGCAAGCATTTTACTATAATCCATTTTATAGATGTGATCTCCTGATAGAATAACAACATACTCTGGAGAATATCTATCAACAAATGCGATGTTTTGGTAAATTGCATTTGCAGTTCCAGAATACCAATCAGCACCAGATGCTTTTTGATATGGTGGAAGAATGTTTACTCCGCCATTAAGTCTATCTAAGTCCCATGGCTGTCCATTTCCAATATATTCATTAAGCAATAAGGGCTGATATTGTGTTAGAACTCCAACTGTATCAATTCCTGAATTTATGCAGTTAGATAATGGAAAATCTATTATACGATATTTTGCTCCGAACGGAACTGCTGGTTTTGCAACTGTTTGTGTCAAAGTATAAAGTCTACTTCCTTGACCACCTGCCAATAGCATAGCAACACATTCTTTTTTGTTGAACATAAACTTCACCCACCATTTTAAAATTTGTCAATATTTTTTTCAGCTATTAAAGCTGTGCTTTTGTTTTCTTGCTTTTTGTATTAACTTTACTTTTATCAGCTTTCGCAGAATTCTTACTGCTCTTCTCACTCAATTTCGACGCCTTATTTTGCGCTGATTTTTTCCGCTCCACAGTCTTTTTAACAGTAAAATACATTACAGAGAAAGCTGGAATATCAATACAAATCGAATTATCAAAGCCGTGCATTTCGACAGGTTTCGACTTTGTTGAGCCATTAGTAATCGCACTGCCATCACTTGAGGTCGAATTGAAAACTTCAGTATATGTGCCTTTATATGGAACGCCAAAACAATATGATGTTCTTTCAACTGGCACAAAATTACAAACTACTATAACTTCATCGCCCTTTTTATTGAATCTTCTAAATATTATAACGCTTTGCCGGTAATCGTCATTAGAAATCCAGCTAAAGCCGTCCCACGAAAAATCTCGTTCCCATAGCTGCGAATTTTCCAGATAAAATTTATTTAAGTTTTTAATGTATTTATGATAACTTCTATGATTCTCATATTCCTCAATCATAAACCATTCTAAACTACCTTGATAATCCCACTCTCTAAACTGAGCAAATTCAGAACCCATAAATAACAGTTTTTTACCTGGATGAGCCATCATATATGCCATGAACAACTTTGACTGCGCAAATTTCTGATCAATATCAGCACCAAACATTTTATTTACCAATGATGCTTTTCCATGAACAACTTCATCATGTGAAATCGGCAAAATATAATTTTCAGAAAAAGCATAGAAAAATGAAAATGTAAGCATATCATGATTAAACGCTCTATGAATTGGATCAAGTGACATATATTTAAGCATGTCATTCATCCAACCCATATTCCATTTAAAGTTGAATCCCAAACCACCGTCAGATGTTGGCTTTGTAACCATAGGCCAAGAAGTAGATTCTTCAGCAATCATTAAAGTATTAGGATTTCGCTCAAATACTGCCTCATTAAGTTTCTTAAAAAATTCTATAGCCTCAAGATTTTCATGACCGCCGAAAACATTCGGTGACCACTCTCCGTCACGTCTATCATAATCCAAATACAGCATTGATGCTACGGCATCAACTCGTAAACCGTCAATATGAAATTTCTCTATCCAGTATAAAGCATTTGAGTAAAGAAAAGATTTAACCTCTCCCCTGCCGTAATCAAAAACTCTAGTTCCCCAAGATAAATGCTCACTCTTTTTAGGATCAGCATACTCATAAGCAGAACTGCCGTCAAACTCATATAGTCCTGCCTCGTCCTTTGGAAAATGTGCAGGAACCCAATCAAGAATTACAGAAATATCTGCCAAGTGGAAAAGGTCTATCATCTTCATAAATTCGATTGGTGTTCCAAATCTAGAAGTCGGTGCATAATATCCAATCTCCTGATAACCCCAAGAACCGTCAAATGGATACTCAGCAAGCGGCATAAATTCAATATGAGTGTATCCCATTCCCTTTAAATATGGAATTATTTCCTCTGCAAATTTAACATAATTATAACATTCCCCATTAGGTGAATCTTTCCATGAATTAAGATGAACCTCGTAAATATTCATAGGAGAATTATATATATCCTTTTTAGACTTGTCCTTCATCCACTTTTTATCAGACCATTCAAACGCATCAATATCGTCATAAACTCTAGTAGCGGTTCCAGGAGTCAACTCCATAAACCTTCCATAAGGATCAGCTTTTAACCTAGTTTTACCATCACACCCAGTGACATAATATTTATAAGTGTCAAGCTGGTTAATATTTGTAACAAAAGCTTCCCAAACTTCTGAATCGGCTATCATTTCCATTTTGTTAGCTTGTGCATTCCAATCATTGAACTCGCCAACTACCGAAATCGCTTTAGCTTTTGCTGCCCAGACTCGAAAATAATATCCAGAAACGCCATTTCGCTCACCCTTATGACATCCTAAAAAGTCATATGTCATCAAATTAGTGCCTTGATGAAACAGATGAAGTGGCAGCTCATACATTTTAGGTATTTTTCCCACTATGTTATCCCTCCCTACTGTGAATATATACAAATTCAAATATCTTTATTATCGTATACATATATTCTACACCTTTTTTAGTAATTTTGCAATAGTTTTTGTAGTTTTTTTCAGTTTTACACAGTTTGCAACCGATTAACTTGTGCATTTTAACAACAGTATGTCAATACCACGAAAAACTAAAGTAAAAAGAAATCTATTTCAATCTTTCATCTATGTACATTATTGCAATTGAAATATCATCCCTATTTTTATCACCATTTTTCCCCATTGCAATTTCTCCTAATTTTTGAGCAATATCCTGTGTTTTGACTGTTCCGTTTTTGACTATATTAGAAATTTGTCTAACAACCTGCTCCTCTACTCCGTCTGAGGAAAGAATAATTATATCTCCATAAAACAATTTGCATTTAGTAATATCAGCATCACAATCTGATAAAATTCCTACTGGAAACGACTGCCCGCCAATCGACTTTAATGAACCGTCGCGAAATAAATACGCTGGTGATGCACCTGCTTTTAAAAATTCTGCACTTCCTCCGCACAAATCAATTTTCATGATATCCAAAGTTGCGAATGACTCTTCCCAGCCTTTAACACGCAAAATTGAATTAATCAATCTATGCGCCGTAGACATTGAAATTCCGGCTTTTAATAATCTGCAAGCTAGGTTTACTGCAAACATAGAATCAAGCTTTGCACGTTTTCCTGTACCCATTCCATCGGACAGTACTATGTATTTTTCAGAGGTAGTAAGATCTAATGTTTCTAAAGTATCGCCAGAATATTCATTATCCTTGCAAGAAGCTTGAAATGTGCCGATATCTACTGAAAAATCTGGCAACTCTGTGAATGCCAATTTGCATACATTATCAATCTGAGTTATAACAGGCAGGTCAAAATCACATTCAGCAAGTGAACTTATTCCCATTGCTACTTTAAGTTTGTCACCTTTATATTCTGCAGTTAAATAAACCTCAACACGTTGAGAATTATTCTCATCAATATAAACACATGCTTTAGCATTAGGATAACCCAACTGTGAAAAATAATCACGAACTTGAACGGATAATGACGAATCAATAGCTCTAACTTGTCCAACCCTATATGACAAATCACATAGGATTTCTTCCATTGACGAAAGCTGTTCTGTAACTAATTCACGCATTTCTTTAATCTTTATATTATCTGCTTTTTCTTCAAGCATATTCTTATAAAATTCGTTGAAAGCCTCAATCAGCTGTTGAGATTTACAGCAAAGCGGTATTTCATTTTCAATATCTGATACGCTTACCCCATTATATTTCATCACTATTTTCTCAAGGTTTTCAAAGGAGATTTTTGTATTATCACTTGATTTTTTCCAGCATATACCGAACATATCACAATTATTACATACTGCAACGCAAGTCTGCACTTTTAAATCAGTATTTGTCATTTTTCTATCAATGGCTGATGAAACCAACGAAATTTGACCTCGTATATCCCCCAGAGTTTTAGATGCATAATTTAGTCTTGATGATGCAGTTTGTCCTACCAAATCAACCGAATTTTTGACACCTAAAAACTTAGCAGTGGTTTTTTTTATAAATGAAGTCGGACAAGCCAAAAAAATTATTGAGCCAGCTAAAATATCTGCAAACATATAGAAAGTGTCACCATTAACTCCAATTGCAACTAAACTTAAAATAGAACTGCCGATAAAAATCAAAACTGATACTAAAACACCAAATTGCATAAACGCTCCGCAGATTAAACCTGAAGTCGCCAACAAAAGTGTGTTTTTAGCAAGTACTGGATTGCAAAGCAAAATTCCACAAGTTGTCAATGCTCCAACGACAGCTCCTCCAGCTGTTTTGTATTTTCTCACAGCCGCAAGCATTACAAACACGCCGAAAACTCTGCCAAGGTTTATAAAAGGAATAGGACACCCCGCAAGTGTCGACACTACCATTATGTACAAAATAGAAACAAATACGCCATTTATACCACTTAGTTCAAATACTCCATTACACTTTTGATTCTGCTGAATAGACTTTACTACAAAAACCAAACATCCACCAATAAGTGCAGTAACTAATCTTAAAGTTGATGTATATTTATCCGAATGAACGGCAACAGACATTACAAAACCAAACAATGTCATTGTGCCAGTTGTCAGCAACGTTAAGAATATAGGGTTATCTTTATGATCATCCTGCATTACAGCAAGTCTTATACCAGCAATCACAAGTATTGAACATAAATTAATTAGCCCAGCCTCAACATTTCCAAACACAACATAACTGACAACTGAACCAATAAAAGCAGGAATTATATTTACCCCTGAAACAACCGCAAAAGCAACATTAACAGGAGATGGATACCCCATAATTTTACCCATCGAAACTACAAACGCAGCAACTGCCACCAAAATCCAAACCAAAACGCTATGAGTTTGATTTTTTTCTATCGAATGTACCATTCCTCTGACCTTTGACATAAAATCACCACTTCCTCTATTTTTACAAAAACTCAATACAAGTATCATAGCAAAAATATCGCAAGTAAAATGTCAAATTCTGAGGAAAACAATAAATAAATATGTTCTAAAATCTTTAGTTTTAGACAAAATTCAAGAAAATCTAAGTTTTATCTTTTAGTTTTTGAACAAATGAAATCATTTGCTCGATTGTCAGTTTTTCAGGACGCACATTCGGATCTAAATCAGCCGAATTTATCGCCTCAATCACTACCCCCTTTTCTATCCCCAAAGATGATGAAACAGAATTTGCCAAAGTTTTTCTTCTTTGCGAAAAAGCCCCTCTAGCAACCTTAAAAAAGAATTTTTCATCACTTACACCCTTAGGAGTTTCTTTTTTTATATCAAATCTAACTACACAGCTATCAACGTTAGGAGCAGGCATAAAACTTCCCCTTGTCACATTAAATAATATTTTAGGTTCAGAAAAATAATTAATTGCAACTGTAACTGCGCCCATATCTCGTGTACCCATTTCAGCACAAAGTCTTGACCCAGCCTCTTTTTGAACCATTACTGTAATTGAAGTAATCGGAAGTCTTTCCTCCATCAACATCATTATAATAGGTGACGTTATATAATAAGGTAGATTTGCACAAACTGCGACCTCCATGCCGTCAAATTCTTCTTCAATCAATTTATGAAGATCAACCTTCATGACATCTTCATTAATTATTTTGACATTGTCATATTCTGCTAGCGTTTCTTCTAAAACTGGAATAAGTCGGTCGTCAATTTCAATTGCTACAACTTTATCAGCACGCTTTGCTAATTCGTTTGTTAAAACACCTATTCCTGTACCTATTTCGATCACACCGAAGCCTTTTTGGGCATTACCCATTTCAGCGATTTTAGGACAAACAGTCGGATTTACGAGAAAATTCTGCCCCAACGCCTTTGAGAATGTAAAGTTGTGCCGCTCTAAAACTTCTTTGATCACACTTATATTTGAAAGATTTTCCACAATATATTATTTCCTTTCGATTACAACAAAATTTTGCATAAAATTTCTTTTTTTATTTTAACATGATGAACTAATCTTGTCAACCGTTACAAATTATTAATATTTTACTTAGGAATTATTTAGGTAAAATTGGGGAAAATATTATTACACAATAATTTCCCGGGAAATATCAAAATAAGTTTTAGAAAGGTTGAGAATTATGGATAAAAGAAATTTCTCAAATGGACAAGATCTTCCACTAGGTCTAAGTATGGCATTATCACAAAACCCTGATGCAATGAATCATTTTGCCCAATTATCATCTGGAGAAAAACAAGATATTATTGCAAGAACTCATCAAATTCAATCAAAAGGTGAAATGAAGCAGCTAGTTCAAAACATGGTTACAGGCTCTGTCACTGAACTAAACACCGATTTAACTAGCTTAATTAAAAGCAAATTCAGTATGTAATTAGATTTTACAGGCTTTTCGTTAATATTCACAATAAATTAAAATTTAATTGATATAAATTTTATATTAAATAGTGTTGAAATTTATTGAAAAATATAGTACAATATTAATACAAGGGTCTGCGGTCTTTGGCGTAATAATTGTGTAAAAAATCCTCGTCTTTTCCGTATGCCTTATAAATGCGGTAAGGAGGAGAATGAATGGAATCTGTAATATTTGTAAAATCAGTTTTCTCTTCATATTTCTCTGCACAAAAGACTATGTCCGATAATTCCGGATGTTTTCTTTATTTTCTGCACTCTAATAATATTATTATGACAAAAAACTAACTGCAACACTATAGTTGCAGTTTTTTTGTTCTATTGAACTTTTAAGTGGGAGGTAATTTATGAAAAAAGTTGCAGTAATCATGGGTTCTGACAGCGATTTTCCAATTGTAAAAGATGCTGTTATTGAACTTAAAAAATATGGTGTTCCTGTTGAATGTATGGTAATGTCTGCTCACAGAACTCCTGAAATGGCTTCTGAATTTGCTGCTAATGCAAAAGATAATGGCTTTGGTGTGATTATTTGTGCAGCTGGTATGGCGGCACACTTAGCTGGTGTTATTGCTGGACACACCATTTTGCCTGTAATTGGTATTCCGATCAAATCATCTGCTCTTGAGGGACTTGATGCTTTGTTGGCTACAGTTATGATGCCTTCTGGAATTCCAGTTGCTACTGTTGCAATAAATGGCGCAAAAAATGCTGCTGTACTTGCAATTCAAATGCTTGCACTTTCTGATGATATACTTGCGAATAAGCTTTTAGAGGCTAAGCAAGAAATGATCGACGGTGTTAAGTCTAAGAATGAAAAAATGCAGAAAACAGTTAGCGAACTTTAATTATAAACAATTGAATAACAACTTAATATTTAATCTTTAGGAGGCTTCCATTAATGAAAAATCTTATCAAAGAAGGACAACTTTACGAAGGAAAAGCAAAAAAAGTATTTGCAACAAACGACCCTGATCTAGTAATTGTAGATTACAAAGATGATGCAACTGCTTTCAATGGCGAAAAGAAAGGTACTATTGCTGGCAAAGGTTCTATCAATAACCAAATGACGAACTTCATGCTCAAACTTCTTGAAAAAGAAGGCGTTCCTACTCACTTAGTTGAGGAAATTAACGAGCGTGAAACTATTGTAAAAAAAGTTGACATTGTTCCGCTTGAGGTTATTGTTAGAAATGTCGCAGCTGGCAGTTTTTCAAAGAAGCTTGGCATTGAAGAAGGTACTGTTCTAAAACGCCCTACTCTTGAATTTAGTTATAAGAATGATGATTTGGGTGATCCTTTCATTAACGATTACTACGCACTTGGTCTTGGTCTTGCTACTCAAAAAGAGATTGATGACATTACTAAGTACGCTTTTATGGTAAATGATTTTATGGTTAAGTTCTTTAAAAAGATTAATGTTGATCTTATTGATTTCAAAATTGAGTTCGGCAGATTCCATGGTGAAATTCTGCTTGCTGATGAGATTTCTCCTGATACTTGCCGTTTTTGGGATTCAACTACTCATGAAAAGCTTGATAAGGATCGATTCCGCAGAGATATGGGCGGAGTTGAAGGTGCTTATCAGGAAATGATGAATAGACTTATGAGTGCTGATACACAATAAATATAAACTTCCTATCTATAACAAAATTCACACTACTTAATTTTAATTATTTGCAGATGGAGGTTTTATAATGTTTGATACTTTACATGAAGAATGCGGTGTATTTGGAATTTATACCGACAAAACTACTGATGTTGCTTCTCAATCTTATGTTGCTCTTTATGCTTTACAGCACAGAGGACAAGAGGGCTGCGGAATTGTCGTAAATGATGATGGTGTTTTTAACTATCATAAAGATGTAGGACTTGTAAATCAAGTTTTCGATAAAGAAATTCTTGAAAAACTTGGCAATGGCAGTATTGCTATTGGTCATGTCAGATACTCTACTACTGGCAACTCGACTGTAGCAAATACTCAGCCGCTAGTTGTTCGACACATCAAAGGACCGCTCGCAATTTCACACAATGGTAATTTGACTAACGCACATGAATTGCGTGAAAAATTTGAAAATAAGGGAATGATTTTTCACTCTACTAACGACACAGAAGTTATTTCTTATGCAATAACTGAGGAACGTCTTACATCACCGTCAATCGAAGTTGCGGTTGAGAGAATGATGTATAAAATTAAAGGTGCTTATTCTTTACTTATTATGTCACCTAAGAAACTAATTGCAGCTAGAGATCCTGATGGTTTTAGACCTCTTTCTCTTGGCAAAACTGATGAGGGTTATGTGGTATCATCCGAAACCTGCGCGTTTGATAGTATCGGCGCTAAATTTGTTAGAGATATCAAACCTGGCGAAATTATTGTTATTGATAAAAATGGTTATAGATCAATTGAAACTCACTGTGGCAAAAAAGCGCATATTTGCGTTTTTGAGTATGTCTATTTTGCTCGTCCTGATTCTGTTATTGAAGGCTCAAGTGTTCACAGAGCGCGCCTTAGAGCTGGCAAATATCTATGGCATGAACATCCTGTTGATGCGGATATTGTAATTGGTGTTCCAGATTCAGGTCTTGATGCCGCATTAGGTTTTTCGAAAGAAAGTGGTATTCCTTATGGTATAGGTTTTATTAAAAATCGATATATTGGAAGAACTTTCATTCAGCCAACTCAAACTGAACGTACAAATTCAGTTAAGATTAAACTTAATGTAATTTCAAATACAGTGAAAAATAAAAAAGTTGTTATGATTGATGATAGTATCGTTAGAGGTACTACTAGTGCAAGAATTGTTAAACTGCTAAGAGATGCTGGTGCGTCTGAAGTTCATGTTAGAATTTCATGTCCGCCATTTGTTTCACCTTGTTATTTTGGTACTGATATTGATAGTAAGGACAAGCTAATTGCTTGCCAAATGACTAATGAGGAGATTTGTGAATCTATTGGTGCAGACAGTTTAGGATATTTAAGCGTAGAAAGCGTTCAAAAGCTTGCTGGAAATTCTGACTGCGATTTTTGCGTTGGGTGTTTCACTGAAAAATACCCTATAGACGTTCCGAAGGTTGTGCCTAAAGATAAATTTGAGCACAAAATTTCGGAGAAAAATTAAGAGTTAAACTCGAAAGGATTTACTTATGAAAAGTTTTTCAAACAGCTACAAAGAAGCTGGTGTTGACGTAACTGCTGGTTACAAAGCAGTTGAATTAATGAAACAGCATGTTGCTAAAACTATGACAAGCGGTGTACTGAGCGGAATCGGTGGTTTCGGCGGACTATTTGAGCTTGACGTTACAGGAATTTCTAAGCCTGTACTTGTTTCTGGCACTGACGGTGTTGGAACAAAACTTAAGATTGCTTTTCTTATGGATAAACATGATACAGTAGGTATTGACTGTGTTGCTATGTGCGTTAATGATATTATTTGCAGTGGTGCAAAGCCACAGTTTTTCCTAGATTATATTGCAGTTGGAAAGAATTTCCCAGAGAAAATTGCTCAGATTGTTTCTGGTGTTGCTGAGGGTTGCGTACAGTCTGGATGTGCACTAATTGGTGGCGAAACTGCTGAGATGCCTGGATTCTATCCTGTTGATGAATATGACCTTGCTGGTTTTTCTGTTGGTCTTGTTGACAAGGATAAGATTCTAAAGCCTGATACTCAAAAGGCTGGAGACGTTATGATTGCTATTAAATCAAGCGGTGTTCATTCAAACGGTTTTTCTCTTGTTAGAAAAGTATTTACTGTTAATGAATCAAATCTTGCTAGACATTATTCTGATCTTGGCACTACTCTTGGTAATGTTTTGCTTACACCTACAAAAATCTATGTTAAGGCAATCATGAATGCTATTGACAAGGTTAATGTTAAGTCTGTTTCACACATTACTGGAGGCGGTTTCTACGAGAATATGCCTAGATCTCTTCCAAACGGTTTATCAGTTAAGATTGAAAGAAGTGCTGTTCAGGTTCTTCCTATTTTTGATTTGATTGCTAAAACTGGTAATATTCCTGAGCGCGATATGTTCAACACATTTAACATGGGCGTTGGTATGACTGTTGTTGTTGATAAAAATGATGTAGATGCAACTATTGCAGCTATTACTGAAGCTGGCGAAGAAGCTTATGTTCTTGGTGAATTGGTTGAAGGCGATTACGGTGTTATAATCTGCTAATCATCTTTTTCATAATTATATAGGTATTAAAATGAGAATTTTTAAAAATTTTTGGGTAAAGAAATATTTGAAAATATGCCCAATTTGGTTGCTGATATTAATAGTACTATTTTAATAATTGCTTTAACCTATATGTTTTTTTGCGCAATTTTTATAAATGGGCTTTTTAGCAAACCAACTTCTCATGAACGAGCATTTGGTATTGTTCTAGTAATTGGCTCAATTGCTGCTACTATAGTTATTCATTATATAACTTATCGTATTGTTTTGAAAAACCAAAAAACTGACATCAAACTAGAAAATCCTAACAAAAAGAATATAACTAAAAAGATAATTATTAAACTTTTAAGCTAATTGCTATATTTTTAATTGGATTTGTTTTTACGGATTTTTGGCTTTATTTAATTGGTTTATTATTTTAAAAGTGAGGAGTTAACTTAATGAAAAACATCTGCGTTCTTGTTTCGGGCGGAGGCACTAATTTGCAGGCTTTGATTGACGCTCAAAACAGTGGCTTGATTAAAAACGGAAAAATCACTTGTGTTATTTCCTCAAAAGAAAATGTTTACGCTTTAGAGCGTGCTAAAAATAATGGAATTGCGACAAGAGTTCTGCCTAGAAAAGATTATGCTGACGTTGCAGCTTACACTAAGGCAGTCACTGATACGCTACTTGAAGAAAAAGCCGACCTTATTGTATATGCTGGGTTTATGACTATTCTTGACGAACAGATTGTCAAGGCTTTTCCATATAAAATGATGAATGTTCACCCAGCTCTAATTCCATCTTTCTGCGGAAAAGGTTTTTATGGTCTTCATGTTCATGAGGCTGCTCTCGAAAAAGGAGTAAAGCTATCTGGTGCTACAGTACATTTTGTAACAGAAGTTTGTGACGGAGGACCTATAATCATGCAAAAATCTGTGCCTATCGAGAATGATGATACTCCTGAAACTTTACAAAAAAGAATTATGGAGCAGGCTGAGTGGGATATACTTCCTAAATCTGTTGCACTTTTCTGCGATGATAAAATTCAAATAATTAACGGCAAAGCGGTTGTGACTGAATAATTTGGAGGAAATTTATGAAAACTATTGATATATATGAAGAACTCAAAAGTAACGACTACCCTGGTCGCGGCATTGTAATTGGTAAGTCTGCTGACGGTAAACAAGCTGTTACTGCATATTTTATTATGGGCAGAAGTGTGAATTCACGTAACCGTGTTTTCACTGAAACTGCTGACGGTATTAAGACTGAAGCTGCTGATCCTGCAAAGCTTTCTGATCCGCACTTGATTATCTATTCACCTGTTCGTGTTCTTGGAAACAAGACTATCGTTACTAACGGTGACCAGACTGATACTATTTATGAACTTATGGACAAGCAACAGACTTTTGAACAGTCTTTGCGCACTAGAGAGTATGAGGATGATTCTCCAAACTATACTCCTCGTATTTCTGGAATTATGCACATCGATGACGGTGAATATAATTATGCAATGTCAATTCTTAAATCTGCTGACGGTAATCCTGATTGCTGTGAAAGATTTACTTTTACTTACTCAAATCCAATTAACGGAAATGGTCATTTTATTCACACATATATGGGTGACGGAAATCCACTTCCTAGCTTTGAGGGTGAACCTAAAAAGGTAGCAATTCCAAATTCAATTGATGAATTTACTGCTAATCTTTGGGATAATCTAAATGAAGATAACAAGGTATCATTGTTTGTTAGATTTATTGATATCGAAACTGGTGTTGCTCAATCAAAAATTGTAAATAAATACAGTAAATAATTTTTATAGATATCCGCCAAGATTTTCGTCGAGGCGGTTGTCTTCATATTATACAAACTTAAATTATGGAGGAAAAATTAATGGCTAAAGAAATGCTTTTAAAATACGGCTGTAATCCTAATCAAAAGCCCTCAAAAATTATTATGGAAGATAATTCTGATTTGCCAATCGAAGTACTAAATGGCAATCCTGGCTACATCAATTTGCTTGACGCTTTTAACGGCTGGCAGCTAGTTCGCGAGCTAAAGAAAGCTACTGGAGTTTGTGCTGCAACATCATTCAAGCACGTATCCCCTGCTGGTTCTGCAATTGGCAGACCACTTTCTGATACTCTAAAAAAGATTTATTTTGTTGACGATCTTGGCGAGCTTTCACCGCTTGCATGTGCTTATGCTAGAGCTAGAGGTGCTGATAGAATGTCATCATACGGTGATTTTATTGCTCTTTCTGACGAGTGTGATGCATGCACAGCTAAGATGATTCAGCGTGAAGTTTCAGACGGCGTTATCGCTCCTGGATATACTGCTGAGGCACTTGAGATTTTGAAGTCAAAGAGAAAAGGCACATATAATATCATCAAAATTGACGAGAATTATATTCCTAATCCAATTGAGAGAAAGACTGTTTTTGGTGTGACTTTTGAACAAGGCAGAAATGAGCTTGATATCAATGATGAGCTTTTGGCTAATATTGTTACAGATAATAAGGATATTCCACAGGACAAAAAAGAAGATTTGCTTATTTCGCTAATCACTTTGAAATACACTCAATCAAACAGCGTCTGCTACGTTAAGGATGGTCAAGCTATCGGTATTGGTGCTGGACAGCAGTCAAGAATTCACTGCACAAGACTTGCTGGTAACAAGGCTGATATTTGGTGGCTAAGACAACATCCTAAGGTTTTAGGACTACAGTTTGTTGATAACATTCGTCGTCCTGACAGAGATAATTCTATTGACATTTATATTTCAGATGAGCATATGGATGTTCTTGCTGACGGTACTTGGGAGACTATTTTTAAGGTTAAACCAGAAATTTTCACTCTTGAAGAACAAAAAGAATGGCTTGCTAAAAATACTGACGTTTGTCTTGGTTCTGACGCTTTCTTCCCATTTGGTGATAATATTGAAAGAGCTAAGAAATCTGGTGTTTCATACATCGCTGAGCCAGGCGGATCTATCCGTGATGACCATGTAATTATGACTTGCAACAAGTATAATATCGCAATGGCATTCACCGGAATTAGACTCTTCCACCATTAATTTATCATGAAAATATCTGATATTTATCCTGAGCTTGAAAATTTTCTGCTATCTTTTAAAGGCGTTGAAAATGATTTCAAGCAAGAATGGGGTTGGACTAGGTTTATGGTTAAAGGTAAGATGTTCTGTGCATTTTGTGCTGACGAAACTGAACAGCCTTTAGTTACTGTAAAAAGTGAACCAGATTATAATGAACTTATGCGTTCACAGTTTAAGGATTTGATTATTCCAGGATATTACATGAACAAAACACACTGGAATTCAATCAAACCTTGTGAACAAGTTCCATATCCTGTTGTTCAGGAAATGTGCCAGGGTGGTTATAATCTTATATTAAATAGTTTGTCGAAAAAAGCTCGGCAAGAAATTCTTGAAAATAATTAAAGGAGGCTTTTTATGAAAATTTTAGTAGTTGGCGGAGGCGGACGTGAACACGCAATCATTAGAAAACTCGCAGAATCACCAAAAGCTGAAAAAATCTACTGCACTCCAGGTAATGGTGGCATTAAAGCTGACGGTGTTGAGTGCTTTGACGTTTCTGCTACTGACATCGACGGCGTAGTTTCACTAGCTAAAAAGCTTTCAGTTGATATGGTTGTTGTTGCACCTGACGATCCGCTTGTTCTTGGTATGGTTGACCCTTTACAAGCTGAGGGATTTATGACGTTTGGCCCTAAAAAAGCTGCTGCAATTATCGAGGGCTCAAAGGTTTTCTCTAAGGACCTTATGAAAAAGTACAACATTCCTACTGCAAAGTATGAAGTTTTTACTGACAGTGAATCTGCAATTGCTTACGTAAAATCCGAGAATACTTATCCTGCTGTTATCAAAGCAGACGGACTTGCACTTGGTAAAGGTGTAATTTTAGCTTCTGATGAAAAAGAAGCCATTGATGCTATTCACTCAATGATTGATGACAAGCAGTTTGGTGACAACAGTTCAACTATAGTTATTGAAGAGTTTTTAACTGGTCCTGAGGTATCTGTGCTTGCATTTACTGACGGTAAAACTATTTCACCAATGCTTTCATCTATGGATCATAAGCGCGCTTATGACAATGATGAAGGACTTAATACTGGCGGTATGGGAACTGTTGCACCAAATCCATATTACACCGCTGAAATCGCAGAGGAATGTATGAATAAAATCTTCATTCCTACAATGAATGCGATGAATTCAGAAAACAGAACTTTTGAAGGTTGTCTATACTTTGGACTAATTCTTACTCCAAATGGACCTAAGGTAATTGAATATAACTGTCGTTTTGGCGATCCTGAAACTCAGGTTGTTCTTCCTATGCTTGAAACAGATTTAGTTGATATTATGAAGGCAATTTTCCACAATAGTCTTGCTGATATTGAAATTAAGTGGAGCGTAGGCTACTGCACTTGCGTCGTTATGGCAAGTGGCGGTTATCCACTTGATTATCCTAAAGGGCTGGAGATTACTGGGCTTAACAACAGCGGACAGCTTGACGGCTGTGAGATTTTCCATGCAGGAACAAAATTCGACAACAACAAGCTTGTTACAAACGGCGGTCGCGTTCTTGGAGTTACTGCTAAGGGTGAAACTTTGAAATCGTCTATTAGCAATGCCTACGACGGAGTTAATAAGATAAACTTTGCAAATGCTCATTACAGAAATGACATTGGTCAGCGTGCTTTATTAGCAATTGAGAATGATCCTTTGCACCTTGATTACAAAGATGATTTAGAAGATTATCTTGAAGATAACGGTGTTTATTTAAGACAATAAGAATGTATCAATAAAAAAATGCTCTCCTACTATTAGTACCTGTTGTACAACAGCCTAATAAAATGGAGAGCATTTTTTATTATAAAATAATTACTATACCGACTGCTCGGCTATTATTTCTGATTAAGCAGATATAATATGATATACAAAAAACGCCCCCATATTCACAAAGAATACGAGGACATTTTATCAGCTAAACATCTACTGAAAGATGTTCTAAAATTTAATTATTTTCTTTTTTTCTGTTAGCATTGTTGTAGATTACAACAAATATTGACCAAGCAATTTCTGCTAAGCTAGCCACCATGATTATATTGCGAATAACATTTGCCTGACTAGAACCTGTTGATGGATTTTTATCAGCTGATGATGAGCTTGAATTCTTATCTGCCTGCTGCTGAGCGTGAAGCACAGCATTTTCGACCTCTGAACTATCATTTTTCGAATCAGAAGTGTTTACTGAACTGCTATCATCAGTATTTGACGATGTATCATTCTTGCTGTCATCTTTGCTATCTATGCCAGAATTTGTGTCATCCTTGCTGTCATTTTCGCTATCAGTTTTTGAAGTTGTATCAGTATCTGCTACACTTGAATCATCATTTTCAGTTTTACTATCATCAGAATCATTGGCATTATCCTGATTATTATCTTCATTATCAGAAGGGTTTTGCTCTCCAACATTAGAAGAGTTTTTATCATCCTCAAAGTTATCATCAATTATTGCTACTGGTGATACTTCTATTGAAGTAATATTGAACTCAGAATCAGCTTTTAGGAAATAAAGCTGAACTGCAATTTTACTGCTAAGCGTATTTGGATTGATGTTCTCATATGTCCAAGTATCTTGTGTAGCACCATGAGTTTTAAATCCTTGCGACTGCCAAATACCATTGCTTATCATTCCAATACCGCCGTTTACACTGCCAGTAGTTGAAATGTTCACCTTAACATCATAGTTGGTGTCATAATCAGTTATGTAATCCTTAATATCAAAATAAAAATTAACTGGCTCTTCCGAATTGTAGTCATTTTCACCCTGAATGTAATTAAAAATGCTATCTCCATCCGCCTCAGTGATTATTGCTGTTGTAGTTGTTTCAGGAGCAGTTGTAGCCGCTGGAGCAGAGGTAGTTGTATTAGCCGTTGTTTCAGGTGCTTTTGTAGTAGTTGTAGTTTTTTCTGTAGAAGTTGCTGGTTTTTGAGAAGTAGTTGTTTTCTCAGTTGTTACTGCACTTGAACTACTTACTTTGCTCTCAGATGTTGTTTGAGCAGTTGTTTCAGGTGCTTTAGAAGTTGAAGTTACCTTTGAAGTTTCAGTGGCATTTGAAGTAGTCGTCGCTTTCGTTGTTGTCGTAGTTGTTGAAGTTGTTGTATCATTCTGACTCTTTACAATAATAGGAGATTTTGCGGTTGGAGCAGAATATGGAGTATTCTGATAACCCGAATCAGTTGATTTAACCATGCTTTCTACATCTGTCCAAAACTTAATATCACCCGTAGCACCACTTTTCACAGTAAATGTTACCAGCGAAATATCAGTTGAGTTTGTAATGTTAGTACTCATCAAGTTTGCACCAACAATTCGAACTACACCCTCAGAAGCTTTATAATTTGTTATAACTGAAAAATCACTTCCAACATCATATTTAGATTTCATCTCAGCATCGCTTGGCACATAAACATCTACCTTATCTGCATCGTAATACAGATTAATCGTAAATCCCGCTACACCTATATTATCAGGTATGTAACCAACATTTATGTTGATATTATCTCCTGGCTTAGCTGCAGATTTATCGTGTTTTAGAGTAATTTCGTTTGTAGTTGCTGCTGATGAAACTGTTGATAAAATTGATGTTACCATTAAAGCTGCTGTAGCAATTGACAAAGCGATTTTGTTGACTTTTAGCTTCATTGTGAAACCCTCCTGTTTTTTTATATTCCGTCTATCATAATTGTAAAATCTTTCATTTAATATTTCCATAACTCTACTAAAACGCATTAATTAAAAGACTTAACCAATGAATAACCATTTTAATATATAAAAACAATAACAAAAGTTACAGTTAGTAAATGAATTATAACATGTGTGTAAGAATTAGTCAATAGGCAATATGTCGAAAAAAACTGGTGAAAATTTGGGGATTTTGTGATTTTAAAAATCATAATGCATAAAAAACCTGCAAAGCTTGGTTACAATTAGGTTTGTGGTTGTAACAAAATTGTAATTTTTCGATTATCATCAAATGTAAAAAATAAATGAATAAAACAGACTTGACAAAGTGCCCCTATATGTCTTATAATAAATAATGATAACTTATAAAATGACAATTATTATTGGTGAGGTGTGAATTTTGACTAAATATTACAAAAGAACTTCTTTTTTAACAGCATTAATTTTACTATTTTCTGTACTATTCAGTGTGATACCAGTATCAGCTGCACAGACTGGTAAATGTACGGCCGACACTTTAAACGTTCGCTCTGGTGCAGGAACGTCATATTCAAAAGTTGGCAGCATTTCTTACGGTACTGTAGTGACGATAAATGATACTGTTAATACATCTGACGGTGCAAAATGGTACAAGATATCTTATAGCCAATCAGGAAGTTCAAAGAGCGGATATGTTTCTGCTACTTATATAGAGATAACCGATTCTTCAAATTCATCAGGCGGTTCTTCGAATGGCGCAGGTACTAGTGATTCTGATTTTGAGAAATATCTAAATGATCAAAAATTTCCTGAAAGCTACAAACCAGCTCTAAGACAGCTTCATAAACAGCATCCAAACTGGATTTTTAAAGCGCAGCACCTTACAATGACTTGGGATACTGCACTAAAAGAGCAAATGGTAATCGGAAGAAGTTTAGTTCACGGTTCAGCATTAGCGTCTTGGAAGTCTATGGAAAAAGGTGCATACAATTTTGACGGTGGATATTGGTACGGTCTTGATGGTTCATGGGTTGCGGCATCAGAACAGGTTGTAAGCTATTATATGGATCCTAGAAATTTCCTTGATGATACATACATCTTTATGTTTGAAAATCTTTCGTATAATAAAAATGTACATAACATTCAAGGTGTACAAGCAATCCTAAAGAATACTTTTATGAGCGGCAATTATGTTGCGCCTGATACAGGAAAAACTTATTCTTATGCTCAAACTTTTATGGATGCTGCTAAAGCTTCTGGAGTTTCTCCTTATCATCTTGCAGCTAGATGCAGAAATGAACAAGGCGTAAACGGCGCACCACAGTCTTTGGGTACTGTAAAAGGATATGAAAACTACTTCAATTTCTTTAATATTCAAGCATATGCTACATCAACGATGACTGCTGCTGAAATGGGATGCAAGTATGCAAAGACTACAAATCCTACATATAACTTACCTTGGACAAATCAATATAAATCAATCACTGGTGGCGGAAAGTTCTTAGGAACTGGTTACATCACCAAGGAGCAGGATACTCTTTACTTACAGAAATTCGATGTTGTTGACGGAGGTAATGGATATTATTATCATCAGTACATGACTTGTATTTTCGGTCAAGCTAACGAGGCTGTTTCACTTAAAAATGCATATTCAAGCGATGTACTAAATTCCGCGATGGAGTTTAAAATTCCTGTTTACAAGGATATGCCGACTACTCAATTTCCAAAGCCTACAAGCACTGGCGACAACAACAATTTACTCAAGTCTCTAACAGTTTCAGGTCAAAAAGTTTCACCAAACTTTGATAAATACACAACTTCATACTCACTTACAGTGGACAACAGCGTTTCTTCTGTAACAGTAAATGCAAATGCTTTATCAAATTATGCTACTATTTCTGGCGCTGGAAAAGTTAATTTGAATGTCGGAAAAAACACTGTTAAGGTTAATGTAAAGGCCGCTAGCGGCGCTGTACGAACGTACACACTAAGCATTACGCGAAAAGAAGGAAGTAACTCTCTAGAATTAGGTGATGTCAACGGCGACGGAAAAATTGATGTAGTTGACGCTCTTACAGTAATGAAGTATAATGCTGGTAGTTTAAAACTAACTGACGCCGAGAAAAAGCGTGCTGATGTTGACAAGAACGGAAAGGTCGACATTGTTGATGCTCTGACAATTCTTCAGTACGTTGCTGGCAAAATCAATAAATTCTAAATGTTTAGATGTAAAAACCCCGTATTCGAAATGAATACGGGGTTAATTTTGCTTATTGCAAATAAATTTATTAAACGTTAAATCTAAACAGAATAACATCACCATCAGCAACAACATAGTCCTTGCCTTCTAATCTCACAAGTCCTTTTTCCTTTGCTGCAGCCATTGTTCCTAAATTCATCAAGTCATCATAAGAAACAATTTCAGCACGAATAAAGCCTTTTTCAAAATCAGTATGTATTTTTCCTGCTGCCTGAGGTGCTTTTGTACCTTCAGTAATCGTCCAAGCACGAACCTCCTCAGGTCCTGCTGTTAGGTATGATATCAATCCTAGCAACGAGTAGCCCTCTTTGATAATACGGTTAAGTCCTGAAATTTCAAGACCAAGTTCCGACAAAAACATTGACTTATCTTCATCAGACATATCAGCAATTTCTGACTCTATTTGAGCACAGATTGGGAAAACAGCACTGCTCTCTTTTTGTGCAAGCTCGCACACAAGCTTATAGTTTGAATTAGAATCAATATTATTTGTAAAATCTTCTTCGCACATATTTGCAGCATAAATCACTGGTTTTAATGAAAGCAACGGAGTTTCTTTAAGTATTTCAAGTTCTTCCTCAGTCATATCAAAACCTCTTGCTGGCTTTCCAGATTCAAGATGCGCTTTTAGCTTTTCAAGAAAATCTATAGCAGACAATAATGATTTATCACCTTTAGATGCCTTCTTAGTACGATCAATTTTGCGATCAATAAGCTCAACATCAGAAAAAATCAATTCAAGATCAATAGTTTCAATATCACGCAATGGATTAATTTCTCCGTCAACGTGAATAATATTTTCATCTTCAAAACATCTAACAACATGAACTATTGCATCAACCTCACGAATATTTGCAAGAAACTTGTTGCCAAGTCCCTCTCCTTTTGACGCGCCCTTAACTAAACCCGCGATGTCGACAAATTCAAGTGTTGCAGGAATTAATTTCTTTGAATCATACATTTCCTTTAACTTTTCCAAACGCTCGTCAGGTACTGAAACTACTCCAACATTTGGTTCAATTGTACAAAACGGATAGTTTGCAGACTCTGCTCCTGCATTCGTCAACGCATTAAAAAGTGTTGATTTTCCGACATTTGGTAAACCTACCATACCTAATTTCATAAAAACTTACCTTTCCTAATAAAATTTATTTTGCCGATTTTATTGGTCTTACTGATTTTTCTTCATATGTTCCATTATATGTGCTATTATTTCCTGCGTAAATACCTTTTTTAATTGGTGAAATAAAAAATCCCACCACAACGCCGAACCAAAACATTGAAAGTAATGCCCAGATATTTGTTTTTACCTTTTTGTTCTCTTCCATAAAAAACCTCCAATTATTCTACTCAACAGATTTGAGTGATTCAACCATGTCAATCTTTTTCAATTTGAAATGTAAAACTACATTCACTGCTAGCGAAAACAATATTGTAAGACCAGCACCGAATAAACATGACCACCAAATTAATTCGCGGTTAAACATTACATTATCTATCTCAGTCGTGATAACAACAAAATAGTGAAGTGTTTTTCCAAGTACAAGTCCAACCAAAATTCCAAGTATTGTAGAAATTATGTTTTCGCGATAAATATACGCTGACGTTTCATTATCATAAAATCCTAGTACTTTTATCGTCGCAATCTCACGTACACGCTCTGTGATATTTATATTTGCAAGATTATAAAGCACTATTACTGCAAGAAATCCTGCACAAAAGACAAGTAAAAACACAACCGAATCTAGGCTGTCAATTGAATTATAAAAATTCTCACTATTGTCATCTTTAAATGACACGCCAAGATAATTATCTTCAACCAACTTTTCTTTAAATTTATTATGATCAGCATTTTCATCAATGTTCAAAAATGCAATATTGTAATTTGGATTACTGCCATAAAGTTCGCTAAAAAGCTCAGGTGACATAAATACAAAATGCATTGCGTAATTTTTCACAACATCACCAATTTTGACCACTTGATCGGTTTTATCGGCTGTTTTAATTGTAAAGGTATCACCAATTTTCACATTAAGCTTTTGTGCCAATTTTTCAGTTATAATCACTTGATTGTCATTTAGATTTAAAATTTCATTTGTTTTTACATCACGCATTATGATATACTTTTCAAACTCATCGATATTTTCTGGTACTGTCAATGTTACAGATTGATTTTCACCGTTTTTTTCAGCAGTCGCATCAAGCAACTGGACTGCCATACTACTTTTCACATCTTTATAATTCACAAGTTTTTCTTGCTGTTCTTCTCGTTCTTTAGATGTTTCGCCAGTAAGTACAATCGACGCGTCATAGACAGTTATCTCATTGAACTGCTTGTCTGCTATTGATTTTATCGAATATTTCAAACCAAAGCCAGCAATAATTAACGCAGTACAACCAGCGACTCCAATAATAGTCATAAGAAATCTCTTTTTATATCTAAACAGATTTCTTACTGTTACCTTAGCCAAAAAATCAAGTCTTTTCCAAATAAACGGTACATTTTCCAGAAAAACCCGCTTACCCTTTGCAGGAGGTTTTGACCTCAAAAGCTGCGATGGCTGAGCTTTTAATTCCATGATGCAGCTATAAACCACCGCTGAGCATATACAAATCAGCGACACTAGCATGCACAAAACCATATAGGACAGCTTAAAAGGCGTATTTATCTCAGGTATATTATACATTATTTTGTAGCTGTTGTAAATGATTTTCGGAAATATTTGCATTCCTATTGTTGTACCAACACTGCTGCCAATAACCGACGCAAGTGCTGCATAGGCCAAATATTTCGACAAAATTGACCATGACGAATATCCGAGAGCTTTATATGTGCCAATTTGAATACGCTGCTCTTCCACCATTCTAGTCATAGTAGTCAAACAAACTAATGCTGCAATTAATATGAAAAACACTGGGAAAACCTTTGCAACAGCATCAACCTTAGTGCTATCATTTTTATAAGAACTATAGTCAGAGTTTGAAAATCTATCAAACTCATAAACCTTTGGACTTTTTATGTTTTCAAGCTGTTTACTTGAATCACTTATTTGATTTCTAGCCTCCGAAAGCTCATTCTCATACTCACTTATCGCTGTCTGATTATCATTTTTCTTGGCAGATATAAGTCCGCTTAGCAATTCCAAATTTTCTTCGGTCTTTCCAATTTCAGATTTCAACACATATTTCTTTGCACCATCTTCATCTGAAATTTCATCATACTGCTTTTTAGTATCCTCAAGCTGTTTTGTGACACTCTCTTGCATTAATAACAGCTGTTCAACATCACTTGCTAGCATTTTCTCCAATGTATCCGCTTTTGTCTGAGCATCTTGAATTTTCTCATTAGCATCATCAAGTAATTTTTCATATCTAGAATTAACACTATTTTCAAATGCTGTAACAGCTGATTTTTTCTTATCGTCTACAGCATTCTTATATTCGTCAGAAAAAGGATCATAATCATCAAGCCCATCAAAAGTTATATACATTTCGCTATAATAATCAAGCACAAATTCTTCTTCTAAAACAAATATATTACTAAGCACCTTTCCGTTGCCGATATTAGTTGCATCACGCTCATATCCAATATAAAGCGGTGACGTAACTATACCGACAATTTCAAACGTGTCATTTGCAAATACATCTGAAATATCCTCATTTTCATAAGGTGATTCAATTGAAATTTCATTGCCTATTTTAAAAGTATCAGGAGTAGACATTTTGACTTCAATTACACATTCACCAGATTTTTCGGGCATTCTTCCCTCAATTAAAACAGGCTTGTTTAGATTATTTTTGTCATCTTGAGCCTTATTTACATTAAAAGACATTACCTTTAAAACACAATTTTGATTATCATAACGATAATAAACATCCCTTGAATATCCAGGTGCAACGCCATTAACGCCGTCAGCTTTTCTAACAGCCTGAACATCCTCAGATTTAATTCCAATACCTGACATAAGCTTATAATCCATCAAATTATTATCAATAAAATAATCCGACGCTGTATCTATCATATCAGGCATAGTGGCTTTAAGTCCTGCAAAAAATCCACAGCCTAAAGCCACAATTAATAGTATAGAAAGAAATCTTCCAAATGAATGCTTTATTTCTCGAGTAGTGTCTAAAAAAAGAGCTTTTTTCATTGCACGATTCCCTTTCACTTTATGAAACTCACTTATCTAGCATCCACAAAGCCAACCTTGCGATATACCTTTGAAACTACCTTTTGAGTTATTCTCTCAGCCTTTTGAGCACCGTCGATATAACATTCCTTTAAATACGCTTTGTCATTAATAAGCTCGTCGAACTTATTTCTAACAGGTGCAAGATGGTCAGCTACAGATTCACCAACAGCAAGCTTAAAATCACCATAACCCTTACCCGCGAACTCAGATTCTATTTCGTCAAAACTCTTTCCAGTTACAACAGAATAGATTGTCATAAGATTATTAATTCCGTCCTTGCCTTCTGCATATCTAACTTCAGAATCAGAATCAGTAACTGCTCTTTTGAACTTTCTAATAATTGTATCCTTATCATCCAAAATCAAAATTGTAGCATTAGGATTTTCATCAGATTTTGACATCTTCTTAGTCGGTTCTTGAAGCGACATTACCTTTTCACCAGTTTCTGGAATATAAGGCTCTGGCAATGTGAAGAAATCACCATATCTCTGATTAAATCTCTGTGCAATATTTCTGGCAAGCTCAAGGTGCTGTTTTTGGTCTATTCCAATTGGAACTAAATCAGCATTATAAGCTAAAATATCAGCCGCCATAAGCACTGGATATGTAAACAAACCAGCATTGATATTGTCAGCGTGTTTAGCTGATTTATCTTTGAACTGTGTCATCCTTGTAAGCTCACCAAACTGAGTTGAACAGCTCAAAACCCAGCTAAGCTCTGCATGACACTTGTTATGACTTTGGAAAAACAAAACCGACTTTTTAGGATCAAGTCCACAAGCTTGCAAAAGTGCATAAGCACGCATTGAATTTTGTCTAAGTTTTACAGGATCCTGCTTTACTGTGATTGCGTGCAAATCAACAATTGAATACACACAATTATACTCTTCCTGCAAAGGTGACCAGTTTTTTACTGCGCCCAAGTAATTTCCTAATGTAAATGTACCTGTTGGCTGAATTCCGCTGAAAATTAACTTCTTCTCATCTGACATTATTAACCCTCCAATAAAAATTTACTTAGCAGATTCATCACTTGAATCCACACCGATTTTGCGAATATCAAATATGTATTTAACTACTCCTATTATAAAAACAACGGGAGCAGTTACCATAATATAGTATATAGCATCTTCCAAAAACAATGCACCTGCCACCGTTATCAAAAGAACTAGTGCTACATCTAAAGATATAAAACACAAGTATGTTCTTATTGCTGACAATGCCGGCAAAAGACTTTTCTCGTCGTTAGCTTTCAGTGCGACAAATCGTGTTAATGACGGTTTAAATATTAACAAAACAGAAATAATCAACACTGCAATACACAAAAAAGCATTGAAAACTAGCTTGCCATAGCCTTTATAATCATCACTTATATATAAGAGAAAAAAATCACTGAAAATGCAAAGTGCTAAAAGAAAAATCTCAACAGTAGTAATCGCTATTTGTAACATTGTAAATGGGACTTTGGTTTTCAACTAATCACCAAACATTTCTTTCGAAAGCTTACCAACAAGCTCACAACCCTTTACAATTTGCTCGTCTGTAGGCGTTGAGAAATTCATACGGAATGATGTTGTGTGGTCAGATTCGTTCACCATAAACGCTGAACCTGGTACAAGTGCAACCTTAAACTCCTGAACAGAACGAGAACAGAATGACATCATATCACAGTCATCAGGAAGTGTACACCAAATAAACAATCCACCCTCTGGTCTTGTATATGAAACCTTGCTTGAGAAGTTCTTTTCAATCTCTGAAAGCATAAGCTCACATTTTTGCTTATAAATAGCACGAAGTGACTCAAGGTGCTTATCCATATCATATTTCTCAAGGAACTTATATGCCAAAACCTGTCCCCAAATGTTAGTATGAACGTCCGAAACCTGTTTGCACACTACAATTTTCTGAATAACTTCCTTAGGAGCAGAAACATATCCGATGCGAATTCCAGGAGCTAAAACCTTTGAAAATGTTCCAGAATAAATAACGTTGTTGCCGTCATCCATGCTTTTAATTGTAGGGATTTTCTCACCTGCAAAACGCAAATCGCCATAAGGATTATCTTCAAGAATTGTCACATCATATTTCTTAGCAAGCTCAAGAACAGCTTTTCTTTTCTCCAAAGACATTGTTAAACCAGTTGGATTTTGGAAGTTAGGAATCAAATAAATTAATCTTGTCTTACCCTCTTTCAAAATTTCCTCAAGCTTTTCAATATTAATTCCATCATTTTGAAGTTCAACGCCTTTAAGGTCAACTTTATATGATTTAAAAGCGTTTAGCGAACCAATAAAAGATGGAGCTTCGCAAACAATTACGTCTTCTTCATTACATAAAACCTTTGCTGAAAGTTCATTAGCCTGCTGTGCACCGCTTGTAATAATCAAATCATCAATTTCAGGATTAAAATTGCCGTCCTTTGCAAGCATTTCCTTTAGTTTATCTCTTAGTGGAGTATAACCCTCTGTTAGGCTATACTGCAAAGCCAAAATTGGATCAGTATCGAAAATCTCCTTTGAAATCTCATTTAGAGCATCAACAGGAAATGCCTCAGGTGCTGGATTACCAGCAGCAAACGATATAACAGTTGGATCTGCTGTAAATTTTAAAATCTCTCTAATAGCTGATGCCTGTAGATGAGATACTTTTTCTGAAAAATTATAAACCATGATAAACATCCTTTCGCCGACACTATATTATACGTATTATATATATTCTGTCGGACAATTTTATTTTTACATATTATTATAACACATTTTTTTAAAAAAATAAAGTACTTTTGCACTTATTTAAGCTTTTCGATGTTAAAAAAACAAATCTTACAATATCAAATACACAGATTTGATATAAACAATCATTATTTTATATCAATATACAAATTGCACTACTAATTTGCAATAAGATTGGTTAATTTGTTAATTGCACGAAACTTATTAATGTGATATAATCTCATTATGTTAACAAGAAGAAACAAATTAATGTTTTTTAATTCAAAATATGAACATTGACAAAAAACAAAACAAAACAAGAGGTATAAAATGAAAAAAATTGTGTGCTTAGCAACAGCAGTATTAATGACACTTAGTGTACCGGCTTCTATTGGAATATCAAACAACAGCATATTCTCTAGCTCTGTTATAACTGCTTCAGCAGCTGTAAAAACTCCTATATCTAAACTTTCATGCAAGCTGTCATCAACTAGCTATATATATACAGGCAAAGCTATTAAGCCTGGAGTTACTGTTAAAAATGGTTCAAAAACATTAAAAAACGGCACAGACTATACTGTAAAATATTCATCAAACACTAATGTTGGAACAGGAAAAGTAACAATAACAGGCAAAGGTTCATACTCTGGTAGTAAATCCTTAACATTTACGATTTGTTCTGTAAAGGCACCAACTTCAATAACAACTAGCACTACTATAGACTCTTGCACTATAAAATGGAAAAAAGCTACTAGTGCAAATGGTTACATTGTTGAGAGATATAACAGCTCTAAAAAAACTTGGGAAAGAGTTGGTAAAACATCAGCTGCAACAATAAAAGATAAAAATCTTAAAAACGGAACAAGCTACAAATACAGAGTTGTTTCTTACAGAACTATTAAAAACAAAACATATAAAACAGCATCCTCAAGTGTCACTGCAAAAACACTTACAAAGGCTGATATTGAAAAACAAAAAGTTTTTGATTTAGTTAACGCAGAACGAAAGAAAAAAGGACTTACCGCTTATAAAACTGATTCAAAACTTCAGCAAGTCGCTGACATTCGTGCTAAAGAAAGTGCAACCAGCTTTTCACATACGCGTCCAAATGGACAATCTTCTACTAGCTTCATCTTTGAATATCTGAAATTGAAATCAGGTTCAACTGGAGAGAATTTAGCATACGGACAAAAAGATGCTAAGACGGTTTATGATTGCTGGTATAAATCTGCTGGACACAATGCCAATATGTTTAGCAAGAAATTCAAGTATATGGCCGTAGGATATTATGAAGCAAACGGTAAAATCTATTGGTCGCAAGCATTTTACGGATAATTTTAATAGAAAGATGTGATTTTATATCGCATCTTTTTTTGTAATAACTTGTACCTGCTTGTCATAGAATTTAAAGAGAATATTTAATTTCTATGGAGGTATGTGTTTTGAAAAAGCAAGGTTTTTTAAAAGGCTCTGCAATTTTACTTGCAATGGTTGTAATAACTAAAGCATTAGGATTAATGTATCGAATTCCGTTAACTCATCTACTTGGCGGTACTGGTATGGGATACTATTCAAGTGCTTATGCAGTGTTTACGCCGATTTTCGCGATTGTTGTTTCAGGAATACCCTCAACAATTGCTAGAATGGTTGCCGAAAACTATGCATTTGAGCGATATCGAAATGTTAGAAAAATAAAAAGAACTGCTATGATTATTTTTAGTGCTGGTGGTATTTTTGCTACATTAGCATTTGCAATGCTATCATTTTTTCTATCTGAAAATGTAATTCATGAAACAAACGCTGTATGGTCTCTTATGGCTGTTGCACCATCAATAATTTTCGGATCAATTATTTCGGTTGAACGTGGTTATTATGAAGGTCTTAAAAATATGATCCCTACTGCGATATCCGAGATAATCGAAACAATTTTCAAACTTGCTTTAGGTTTAAGCTTTGCATATATTGTAATGAATTATGCTGAAACTGCTTTCTTTAGCACCGGAAAATGCTTTGGTGAATTCTGCAATGATATCGATGAGGCAAGAGCTACTGCTCTACCTTTTGTTACAGGCGCATCGATTTTCGGCGTCACTGTCGCAACTGGAATATCTTCTCTTTACTTGGTGATTTCAGGCAAAATCCAAGGTGACGGAATTACAAAACAAATGCTGCAGCAGGACAAATACACAGACAAAACTGCTGTAATAATATCAACAATTACTAAATATGCACTTCCAATTATCATTGCCTCAGTAATAACTACTTTTACAAATATGATTGACATGCTTACAATTAACCCTTGCATTAATCGTGTTATTGAAAAAAACAGCGACATATTCTCGTCATTTATAAATGAAAATCTCACTGTTGAAATGCTGCCAAACTTTATTTACGGTTCTTATACTGGTCTTGCTGTAACTATATTTGGTCTTGTTCCAACTCTCACTGCTATGTTCGGTAAAAGCATTCTTCCGGAATTAACTGAATACTGGGCAAAGAAAAATCAACAACAAGTTCAAAAAAGCATAACTAACACTTTGTCGATTTCATCAATTATCGCTATACCTTCCGGCATTGGAATCTTTCTGCTTTCAAAAGAAATTTTAGAATTTCTTTTTGGTGGCAGAGTTAGTGAAATTGCCATATCAACTACACCGCTGACAATTTTAGGGCTTGGAGTTGTTTTTCTCGGAATATCAATCCCATGTTTTTCTATTTTGCAAACTATTGGTAAACCTAAATTGCCGATTATTATAATGCTAACCGGTGGAGTCATTAAGTTAATTTTAAATTGTATTTTAATACCTATACCTATTTTAAATGTTTCAGGTGCGGCACTTTCTACTTTAATTTCACAGGCGGTAATCTGTATTTGGTCGGTTATAGCTATGCTAAAATCTGCAAATGTTACAATTGATACCACTGCTATTTTTGCAAAACCCCTATTTTCTGCAATTTTATGTGGCTGCACCGCTAGATTGACGATAGATATAATAAGTAACATTTCGCTTTTTACGGTAAATCACCGAATTTTGCTAGCATTAGCAATAACAAATGGTAGCATAATATACTTTTTTTCTTTATATTTATTGTGCGTTTTGCCGAAAAAACAAATTAAAGCACTATTTTATAAAAAAATCTCGAAAAACTATTGAAATTTACTTTGTTTTAGGGTATGATTATAAAGTATTCTTTGAAAAGGCAGAAAGGGCTTGATTATTTGAAAGATGCAATTGAGTACATCTTGCAAAAGGAAAACTACAATGTTTATGATCTTGTAGAAATTGTAAAGATTCTTCGAAGCGACAATGGTTGTCCTTGGGATATGGAACAAAATCATAAATCTATAAAAAAAGATTTTCTTGAAGAGGTTTATGAAGTCATTGAAGCTATTGATTATAACAATCCTGAAATGCTTCGTGAAGAACTTGGCGATGTTTTGCTTCAAGTAGTTTTTCATACTCAGATTGAAACTGAAAATAATTCTTTCAATCTTGATGATGTTGCAAATGACATTTGTGAAAAGCTTATAATTCGTCACCCGCACGTTTTTGGTGATGTTAAAGCTGAAAATGTTGGTACTGTACTTAAAAATTGGGATTCTATCAAAAAAGAAACTAAAGGGCAGGAAACTTATACTGACACTTTAAAGAGTGTACCTAAGGTTTTCCCATCTCTTATGAGAGCCCAAAAATTAGGCAAGCGTTCTGCTCGCGCTGGTATGGACTTCAAAGACACTAAGTCGGCTTTTGAATCATTAAAGTCAGAAGTTTCCGAAGTGGATAATGCTCTTTTAAAAACTAACAAAGATAATATTGCTGAGGAACTTGGAGATTTACTTTTTGCTTGTGCAAATGTTGCTAGAAAGCTTGATTTAGATGCTGAAGAAATTCTAAGCAATGCTAATGAAAAATTTCTTAAAAGATTTGAAATGGTCGAAAAATTCGCAATTTCTGATGGCTTTGATATGTCCAAACTTAGTGAAGATGAACTTGATGTTTATTGGCAAAAAGCAAAGAAAGAAGATAATGGCAGTTAGGCTTTTTTGGTCTATCTAAAAGATGTAATTAATGAATAGCTACTTAGCATTTCGTTAAAAATAATTGGAGGTATTTTAAAATGACAAAGACAGAATTAATTAATCTAATCGCAGAAAAAGGTGAATATTCAAAGAAGGACGCTGAAAAGGCTCTATCAACAGTTCTTTCTTCAATTACTGATACTCTAGCTAACGGAGAGAAGATTTCTCTAGTTGGTTTCGGAACATTTGAGGTTCGTGACAGAGCAGCTAAGGAAGCTATCAATCCTATCACTAAGCAGCCTGTACATGTTCCAGCTAAGAAAGTACCTGCATTTAAGGCTGGTAAGGCTCTTAAAGAAGCTGTTGATAAGAAATAATATTTTAAAATATTATGAACCTAGCTTTTCAGTTAGGTTCTTTTTTATAAGGAGATTTATTTATGAGACTTGATAAATACTTAAAGGTTACAAGACTGATAAAACGAAGAACAATTGCAAATGAAGCTTGTGATTTGGGCAAAGTTACAGTTAATGATAAAGTTGCCAGAGCTTCATATGACGTTAAAATTAATGATGTGATTCAAATAAACATGGGACAACGACCTTTAAAGGTTAGAGTTCTAAGCGTTTCTGAGCACGCTACAAAAGAAAATGCGGCTGATAATTATGAAGTTATTGAATAACAAAAAGTGCTATGTGATTTTAAAATAAACCACATAGCACTTTTTTTGCTAGTAAAACAACCTAACCATTACCACCGAAAAAACAAAACCTGCAAAGTCGGCTGTCATTGAGGAAATGAAAACCGGCAGCTCTGCTTTGATTTTCACTGCTGAATAATACACTGCAATCGTATAAAATGTAGTTTCAGTTGAACCCATTAGAACTGCCGCTACTCTGCCCGAAAAGCTATCTGCTCCTGTTTGTGAAAGAACATTATCAAACACAGCAAGCGCTCCGCTACCAGATACTGGACGTATAAGTGCAAGAGGCAAAACATCAGCAGGGAATCCTAATTTTGACAAAGCTGGCGACATTAATTGTGAAAATGCAGACAATGCTCCAGATGCCGACAGCATTCCAACTGCTGTCATTAATAAAATTAACGCTGGCAAAATATCAACTGCTGTTTTTATGTTTTCCATTGCACCATCGGCAAATGCTTCGAAGATATCCACCTTTTTTATAAGTCCATAAATCAAAATTGATGCAATGATTATTGGTGGTATTAATTGAGATATTGTCATTTACTTATGCTAATGCACAAATTTCATATATATGAAATTCTGCATAAGCTCGTCCCACCTTTCTCATAACTTATTTCTTTTCAAGTGTTTTTTATTGCTGCCAAACAAAATATACACTGCCATACAGCCAAAAGCAAGTGAAATCAATGAGTTCATCATGACCGGAAGTGTACAGTCCCATGCCGATTGTGAATTATATTTCAACCGAATTGTAGCTATAGTTATCGGTAAAAGCTGTATTGATGAAGTGTTAAGTAAAACTAACATGGCTATGTTCCTAGTGGTATGCTGAGCATTTTCTTCCTTAACTAGTTCCTTCATTGCTTTTATTCCTAGCGGTGTTGCAGCATTTCCCAAGCCTAATAGATTTGCAGTAACATTCATGGAAATAGCTTGCATTGCTTTTCCATTTGAATTTATACTCCTAAAAAACGGAATTAATATAAAACCGACTACTTTATTAACTTTCAAAGTAAGTCCGCTTTTATTTGCAATTTCCATTAATCCGCCCCACAATGCCATTGTACCAACTAATTGTATCACCAGCTCAACTGCTCTTTGAGCCGAATTCAATGCCGATTCAGATACTTCAGCTGTCTGTCCTGTGCAGATTGAAAAAAGCAACGCAAATAGGACGAAAACAACAATTACAACATTTAACAATTTTCCACCTCATTAATATCGAATTATATAAATTTTTATTAACATTCTTTGAAAAGTGACAGATTACAGTCGTTTTTGCTATTTATAGTATTGACATTTATCATTATTTAGTATATAATGTAGTTATTGTGTTTGTTATATAGAGACTTCGGTCTCAGTTTTGCGAAAAGGGGATTATTTTATGAAATCTACAGGAATTGTAAGAAAAATTGATGAACTTGGTAGAATAGTTTTACCAATCGAGCTAAGAAGAACTTTTGACTTAGCTGTTAAGGATTCTATCGAAATCTATACTGATGACGATATGATTATTCTTAAGAAATTCCAGCGCACTTGCGTATTCTGCAGTAGCGGTGAAGATGTAGTTGAGTACAAAGGCAAAACAGTTTGTGCTGAGTGCATGGCTGAACTTACTGGCAAGAAATAATTTGGCAATACTTATGAAATTGTAAAGGATAGATGTTAATTCATCTATCCTTTATTTTTGTACTTGCTTAATTAATTGTATTCTAAAAGAGGCAAAATTATAACAACATTTAATTACAAACTATATTTCTTCAAAACAATCCAGTTTTTGTGTCATAAAACATTTCATCGAATATAATAATAACAAACGTATTTAGGAGGATATTTTATGATAAGCAAGAACTTTAGTTTTTTAGAAAGCCATGTGCTGTAGCACAAATTCACGGTTGTAACAAATTTATCTACATAATAGGCAAAATGTTAATAATTCATAAAAATCCTGATGACTATCAAACTCAGCCATCAGGAAATTCAGGAGAAAAAATTGCTTGCGGTGAAATAAAACTTATCTGCTAAGTATTATATAAAAAAACAGCAGACAAAAGTGTCTGCTGTTTTTAACTTTATTTGATTTGGAATGAATCCAACCATTCAAACATATACGGTTTCAATTTAGTCTGGTTCTTTACTACACATGTAGTAACAACCATATAAAAATCTGCACCTTCTTTATAATATGCAACCATGCCGAACTGATCCTTTTGCAAACCGTAATTTCCAGGTTCAGCTTCAAAATAATAATAATTATTTCTAGCAATTACTTCAACATCAGAAAATTCAGTATCTGATGTAGCATCAGATGAAAATATCTCATCAAGTGGAGTATCTTTCAAGACAGATGAATATTGATCGTTCACTTTTACAAGCAAAAAATAGCATTATCATTAAAATTAGAATACCCTTTAACTTCGGAGGACATTGCTTCAATTTCTTCATAACCATAAAGAGTTTTTTCCTTTAGAGCTTTTGGAATTTTAAAACTGTATCCAGATGTGGATACCTCCTTATATCTGCTCTTAATTGTCAACGAGGTATTATCAAAATAAGCTAAAAGACCGCCAACTACAGTAGCTACAACAATTAAAATTGACATTACGCTTTTTGAACCGCTTCTCTTGTTATTTTGAGGCGGCGCTACATAACTCGGTGCAAAATTATTATTGTTTAATCCATTATTGCTATCAAAATTGTTATTATTAAAACTATTTCCCTGAACTTCCGACTTTGAATATACTACTGGATTTCCACAAGCACAATAAATTTCGCCATTCGGAACGTCTTTTCCACAATACTTACATTTCATTTTCTGTTACCCCCTAATATTTTCATGTTTTGATTATAACATAGTTTATTAAAAAAAGCAAGAAAAAATTTACTTTATTGAAATAATATTTAAAAAAATCTCACCGCAAACGCAATGAGATTTTTTAATTATTTAGCTGTTAAATTCGCAGCCTGAAATAGTTTGTTCGCTGGCATAGTTTGAAGCCAAATTCTACCTGGTCCAGTTACACGAGTATTGAAAAATCCTTCTCCACCAAAAAGCTTATTTCCAATGCCCTTTACGCTTTCAATAGCCATTGAGCATGAAGCTTGCATAAGTGCCAAAGAACCTGTATCAACCAACATAGATTGCCCAGCCTGTAAATCATACGTCACAACACTACCATCAATCTCCAGCATAACATGACCATTACCAGAGAATTTCTGCATTATAAATCCCTCTCCGCCAAAAATCGAAGCAGAAATTTGCTTTCTAAAAAACAGTTCCATATTAACGCTCATTTCAGATGCTAAAAAAGAACGCTTTTGTGCAATAATCGGATTATTTGTAACATCAATAATCATGATATCTCCTGGAAAACTTGATGCAATCGCAATCATTCCTTGACCGCCAGCTGCTGTGTAGATATTTTGAAACATTGATTCACCCTGAAACGATCTTGAAACCATTTTTCCAAGTCCGCCAGATTCAGTAGACATATTCATGTTGGGTGACATCCAACTCATTGCACCCTTTTCAGTTCTAATTGACTCTCCTGCTTCAAGATAGCATATAGCCACCGGCAACGGTGTTCCCTGTACTTCACATTTCATATTTTTTACCCCTTTTTATTTATTTCTGCTGCTGTGGATCTGTCAAAACACCCTTTAGACCTGTTGCCAAACCAGCAAGCCCTTGAATCTCACTTGGAATAATAATCTTTGTAGCCTTGCCGTCAGCAGCCTTTGCAAATGCTTCTAGGCTCTTCAACTGAATAACCTGATTGTTAGGGTTAGCAGCGTTAAGCTTAACTAAGCTATCTGCAATTGCGTTTTGAACCATCTCAATTGCCTGAGCCTCACCCTGAGCCTCAAGAATCTTCTGCTGCTTTACTGCATCTGCCTGCAAAATCTTAGCTTCTTTATCAGCCTCAGCACGAAGAATTTTTGATTCTTTTTCACCCTCAGCGACCAAGACTTGAGATTTCTTTTCAGCCTCAGCCTGAATTACCTTCTCACGTCTTTCACGATCAGCCTTCATTTGCTTTTCCATTGCATCCTGAATTTCTCTAGGTGGAAGAATATTTTTCAGCTCAACTCTCTGAACCTTAATACCCCATCTATCAGTTGCCTCATCAAGAATTTTCGTAATATTTGTATTAATCAAATCACGAGAAGTCAATGTAGCCTCAAGATCAAGATCACCAACGATATTACGAAGTGTTGTTGCAGTCAAATTCTCTATCGCTGAAATTGGTCTTTCAACACCATATGTGAACTGCATAGCATTTGTAATTTGAAAAAAGACAACCGTATCAATCTGCATTGTAACATTATCTTTAGTGATTACAGACTGCGGCTTAAAGTCAACAACCTGCTCTTTGATTGAAACTTTCTTTGCCACCTTGTCAATGATTGGAACTTTGAAATGCAATCCTGTCTGCCATGAAGCATGAAATGAACCCAGTCTTTCTACAACATAAACATAAGCCTGTGGTACAATTTTAACATTACTTACAATAATCAGTACTACTATAACTAGTACTATTAAAAAAATTACCAAACCATCCATAAAATATCCTCCTAATTTTTTATTATACTTACTTTTTAACCATGTTGTGATACTATCAATTTTGAACCGTCAACTTCATCAACTGTGACAATTTCACCTTTTTCAATTAGTGAATTATCAACCGATCTAGCAGCCCAATCCGTGCCATCAAGTTTTACCCTACCCTCTGATAGCTCATTATTGATTGATTCAATTACAAGTGCCGTTTTTCCAACATCAAGTTCATAATTCGTACCTTGTTTTTTTGATTGCAGTTTTCTTGCAAGTGGACGAGTTATAATCAACAAAATAACCGATGTCACAATAAACGCTACAAGCTGTACTGCAAACGAAAATCCGCCTATTGCAAAAAACATAGCCGCCAATGCTCCTACAGCAATCCAAATTGATACTAATGCAGTTAACGTTGCAAGTTCGACAACAAGAAAAACTACAAAAGCAATCATCCAACCAATAGTCATAAGATCCATATTAATTCCCCCTTATCTATTTATTCTTATAAGTTTATGCACATAATTATTATATCATACAATTATATTTTTTTCAATAGTTAATTATGTAAAATGACATTATAATTATTTACAAAAAGAGGCAGATGATTTAATCACCTGCCTCAAATAATATTAAACTTCTCGTCTTACAAAACCGTCCCAAGCTGTCAAGAAGAATACAGCCCAATGTGCAAATAATACACCTATCGCAAACAGAATTGTCTGTTGCGGGAATATAGGATTTCCACTTGCAATTGAAGATAATGAAGTGTTTGAGAATAACAAATATCTTCCCCAGTCCTGATTAAACTGCTGTAACACCAAAATTATTGTGTTGCCAGCAAACATCATGAATACACTTATTCCAATTGCCAATGCTGAACTTCTAAACAGCGAAGATACTGCAAATGCTAGAGTTGCCATCATAACAATGTTCACACTATTTAATAAATAAAGCTTAGCCGCATATAAAAAGCTTGACATTGTGTGAATTGTATCTCCATCCAAATAAATATACTTAGCGCCAAACCCTTCAAATCCTAAAAGCAGGCCTGCTGCTGGAATCATAACTATATACAAAATCAAAAGCATTATATACCCTAATGTTACAACTGTAATATATTTAGAGACTAGTATCTTCCAGCGTTTTACTGGGTTAATAAGCAAAAACTTAATTGTTCCATTTGAGAATTCACTTGCAACTGAACTACCTGCAACCACTATAATCAAAAGACCAATTACCGAAATTAAGGATGCAGATTGGAAAAATACAGACCAGAATGTAATTTGGTCAGCATCATACGCCTCGAATAGCGACTGCGTATCAGCAGTATTATACTCAATATTATTTTCAAGTCTATACAAACCGATTTTCTCAGTTTTGATAGCTTCTTCAAGCTCTTTTTTAACGTCTTCAGCAGCGTTATCTTTGTCAATTATTGAGATTGTATATTTTGATGCAGCAATTTCACTGATAAGAGAATCTTTCCAAGTTTCTCCGAAAGGAATATCGTTATCCAATCTATATTGATATTCCCATTTTTCTGCCTCGCTAGTCTGCTTTGATTTTAAATTACTGCAAACTGTTTTCCAATCATCTGTTACGTAAAGCAAGTTAAGATTTTTCAGCATTTCATCACTATCATCGCTAAAGAGCTCTAAAATATCATATGCGTAGGTGTTTCTATAGTCGTTATATTCAATATTATTATCTATTAAAAACTGATAGTATTTAACATCGATTTCATAACCGTCCGGCTTTGACTTTTTAAGCATTTCTATTTGAGATTTATAATCATCAATTGCATTAATATCTGAATAATAACTATCATTCATTCTGCTCTTTGCATAAGCCGCAATACCAGATAGTGCAAATGCAGCCAAAATTATTAGTACAATCATGATTTTTGTAGATGTCTTTTTAACATTCTTGATATATTCGTTTTTAATTAAACCGCCCATTTTAGCCAATCTGACCACCTCCTTGAGTATCTTCAGTTAGTTGGATAAATACATCCTCAAGCTTTTTATTTTCAACTGCTGATACTGTATAAAGCTTAACGCCTGCTTGCACAATTGCTTTATTTATTTCACTAAGTTTCTCTTCTACATTTTCTTTTTCTAATGAAATAACTATAATATCATCTTCAAGTTTCTTGTTATTCTCTGGAATATCAATAACTGCCAAAGCATTAGCAACATCATCAACCTTAATTCGGAATTCACTTGCCTCATTATTTGACGCTGAAATTAGCTCGTCCATTGTATGAACATCAATCATTCTTCCATTAGCGATAATTCCAACTCTATCACACATAAGCTCCATTTCGGACATCAAGTGCGACGATACAAGCACACAAATACCTTCCTCATGTGCAAGAGTTTTCAGAATATCTCTAAGCTCTTTTATTCCAGCAGGGTCTAAACCATTTGTAGGTTCATCAAGAATCAGCAGTTTCGGATGATGTAAAATAGCCTGTGCAACACCTAAACGCTGACGCATTCCTAAAGAATATCTAGATACCTTATCATTTATTCTGTTTGAAAGCTTAACAAGTTCTACAACTTCATCTATACGTTCCTGAGTAACATTTCCTCTCATACGTGCATACTGTTTTAGATTTTCCATTCCTGTCATATATTTATACATCTCAGGATTTTCAACTATTCCGCCAACATTTGCCATTGCCTTTTCAAAGTTTTTCTTTATATCAACACCGTCGATTTCAATTTCTCCATCATCAAGAGATAATAGGCCTACTACTATCTTAATTGTTGTAGTCTTACCTGCACCATTTGGTCCAAGAAAACCAAAGACTTCACCAGAATAAGCCTCTAGAGAAATATCATGAAGAATTTGTCTTTTGCCTATTGATTTGTTAAGATGAGAAATTTTTAGTAAAGTTTTATTGCTCACTATCATCACCTGCCTTTACATCTTCATCAGACTTGCTTGATTCGTCACCTTGTGAAGAATCATCTTCATTATCAACATCATAGCTAGACGAATCATTATCGTTACTGTTAATTAAATTCACATTTGATGAGTAACCGTAATTAGCAACACCAGTAATTTTCCATTCACCATCAATATAGTTCAAATAAATTTTAGCCTCATAATATTCTTTAGTTAATGAATACTCATTATTCACGTCAACATTCATTTCACCCGAAACTTGATCATAATCGTTATTCTCTACCTGACAAAAACTATCATAACTCAAAATATCGGGCGCACCGCTAAAGTCAATGTATTCCGATAAATTAAAACTTGCAACTGCACCATTAGGACCATACTTATTAATTTTCAGACTTGTTATATTAGTTTCATACGTGAATACTTCTCCAACTGAAGAACTATTTTCTTTTAAATATTCTAAATCCGATTTGATACTAGATTTAGAAATTATATTATAATCATTATTTGAAAAATCTCCATATCCCCAAGTTTTATCAACTAATTCCTCCACATTTGAGTAAACATCTTCATCTTTTTTTAAGTTGAGTTCAGCGATATCATCAAAGTAATTATCTACTACATTTTTAATATCACCTTCGCTCTGCTTGAATCTTCTGTTATCATTTACAACATAAATTGATGTACCAATAACCAAAACTACACCGAGAACAATGCCACGATTTATTTTCCTAAAATTCATTTTATCTGTATCCTTTCACTTTATTTTCTTACTGCTTTCACATTATATCACATTTAATTTTCAATTTCAAGAGCTTTTCTTTAGATTAAGATTTGCTTAAGAAACATGAAAGATATTTCTCCGCGCAAACAAGAATAACGCCTTTTAGAGCCCATAAATTCGGCATTGCAACCTATAGTTTACAGAAAAATATTTAAATGCAACACAAAATCTATAGACTTTACGTGATGTAAATGGTATTATATAGACAGTCAGTTATGCAGCATATATGATAAAAACCCAAAAATTTACTGGAGGTTATTTAAAATGAGCTTGGGAACAAATATACAATTTATGAGAAAAAATCTTGGTTTTACTCAGGAGAATTTCTCAGAAAAAATGTCTGTATCAAGGCAGACTATTTCTAAATGGGAATCTGATTCGTGCTATCCTGAAATGGAAAAATTAATTTTAATGTGCGAATTGTTCAGTTGTGATTTAGATACTCTTGTTAGAGGTGACACTGAAAAATCGGTTGCAAGTGACGAGTGGGGCTATGATAAACACATGAACAGCAATACCAAAAAAATAACTACAGGTATAGTATTAATTTTATCAGGTCTATCAGCTATGTTTTTATTGCAAGGATTAAACGTAAAAGAAGATTTTGCCACTATCTTTTTTATGGGATTTGTAGCTGTAGCAGTAGCTTTTTTTATTGTTGCAGGAATTGAGCATGACAGCTTTCAAAAAAAGCATCCTAATATTCAACCTTTTTATACGCAAGATGAAATAGATAAATTCGACAAGAAATTTCCTAAATTTATCGTAACAGGAATAACCCTAATAATGCTTGGCGTAATATACTTTCTAGGAGCTGGTGCAATAATCGGTGAGTCTGTGATAGATAATAACGTAAGCATTGAGGGTTTCGTTATGGCAGGTTTCTTTGTATTTATAACTATTGCTGTTGGAATAATTGTATACTCTGGTATGCAAAAGTCCAAATATGATTTAAATGAATATAACAAAAACGAATTTAACAAGAAATCAAAACAATCTAAAAAGGACAAAATTTCTGGAGCAATCTGCGCAGTTATTATGATATTAGCGACCGGTGTTTTCTTAGTTACAGGTTTTGTAGATTATTCGTGGCAATATAATTGGATTGTTTTTCCAATAGGTGGCTTGTTATGTGCGATAGTATCAATCATAGCTAATGCACTTAGCAAAGAGAACGATGAAGATGAATAAACTTATTTTTTAAATCAGCTAACTAATCACACAAAATCTGAAAATCGTTATCAATCAATAACAAAGAACAAATTTCATCTGGTTTTCATTGACAAATCTCATTAATCACTGTAGAATAGAAGTATAAAATAATATATCCGAAATAAAGCCTATATTTATTTTTACGTAAATATAAGCTTTAACTGCAGATGAATAAAATGCTGATGTATAAGAATAATAAATACAGCGAAAGGATGATTTAAAATGAATAGGTCAATTAGACACAAGGTTACTGGTTTTCAAACGCAGGACGGTGCTGGAGTTAAGCTTGTTCGTGTACTCGGTTCAAATACTGCTAAACAATTTGATCCGATATTAATGCTTGATTCTTTCGACAGTTATAATCCTGATGATTATACTGCTGGTTTCCCATTTCATCCGCATCGCGGAATTGAAACTATTAGTTATATTTACAGTGGAAGCATGACTCACAAAGACAGCTTAGGCAATACTGATACAATAAGTGATGGTGAAGTTCAGTGGATGACTGCCGGCTCGGGAATTATGCACGAGGAACAAATACCTCCTGCAAAACGAATGCTTGGAGTACAGCTTTGGCTAAATTTAAGTGCAAAAGATAAAATGGTTGATCCACAATATCATGCAATACGCAATAGTGAGATTACCGAGATTGAATTTGACGGCGGAAAAATCCGATTGTTAGCTGGAAAATATAAAGATAAGCAAGGATTTATCAGCAAATATCAACCGCTAGATTATTACGACGTTCATCTAGAACCAAAAGCAAAGATTACTATTGATACTCCAATAGAGCGTTCAGTTATGTTATTTACTCTTAGCGGAGCTGCATATATTGCTGATAAGGTTGTTACAGAAAAGACGACGGTAAGGCTTACTGAAGGTGATTCTGTTGAAATTCGTGCTGCAAACGAAAATGCACAGGTTCTGTTTATAAGTTCTATATCACTTGATGAACCAATAGCATGGGGTGGCCCTATTGTCATGAACACTGAGCGAGAACTTAATGACACATTTAAAGAGCTTGAAAACGGAACTTTTTTGAATAAGACTATGAATTATGATGAAAAATAAAGAGAGGTAACAAAATGAATATTGTGGAATCACTAAAGAAAAGAAGAACGTATTATAATATAAACAAAGAACTTCCTGTTGAAAACACTGAAATTATCAATCTAGTAAATGAACTAACAGAGCTTGTCCCTGACTCTTTCAACATGAAAAGTACTCGCATTGTAGTTGCATTTGGCGATAAACATGATATTTTATGGGACGCGATTTATGATGTTTTTGACGGCAAGGTGGCTCGTGAAAAAATCGACTCTTTCAAATCTGGTGCTGGAACTATACTATATTTCTATGATAAGACAGACGTTGAACGTATGCAAAATCAATATCCGCTATATGCTAACAATTTTCCAGTATGGGCGTCACAATCAAGCGGAATGTTACAATTAAGCATTTGGAGCGGACTTCGCGAGCTTGGTATTGGAGCTTCACTTCAACATTACAATCCTGTTATTGATGAAAAAGTTAGAGAACTATTCAATTTGCCAGAAAGCTACACTCTTGTAGCAGAAATGCCTTTCGGAGGAATCGCAATTGAACCTGATAAAAAGGAAAAAGAAGATATTTCAAGACGTGTAAAGATTATTGAATAAACTCTTATTAAGTTGATCTGTCTGCTTTTTACCATAAGTTTATCCCGAATTTTTTCATAGTGTATAAGTAATCTGAGATATATTTATTTAAAAATCAGCATATAAAAAAGGCTCTGCATAAGCAGGGCCTTTTTTTAAGTTTTAATTAACAGCAATGATGTCTGTCATCTTTTTTGCATTTTGTATAAATATTTACACATACGCAGCACTCATCTTTTTTGTCATGAGGTGCAGGACCTGGTCTGCCTTCTGCTTCGTATCCGCCATGAGGTGGCTCATGCTTCTTCTCACACTCTGTGAAAATGTTTACGCATACGCAACATTCTTTATCGCCAATTTTCTGTTGTTCAACTGACATATTATACTCAACCTCCTTTAGGTTTATATCATATAGTATGCCATGTAACTAATTTAGGTTACTACTCAAACAACAATATATGCTAAATGATTTTCAGCGCCACTCCATATCTTGTGTTTTAAAAATACAAATCAGTGAATATTAAGAAAAAAACTGCATTGTAACGCTTTAAACAATTAAAACAAGCATAAAACAGCAAAAAATCATCAATGACTTTTATCATACCACATCACCGTATACACTATGCAGATTAGTTATAATACTAAAATGCAATATATTAAATTAAATCACTTGCCAAATCACTGCAAATTTCAGTTAGCAATTTCTTGTATGTTCTTAGCTTATCAAGCACCTCTGAATCATCAGACTGCTCAGCCAATCTCTTATTTATTACAACAATCAAGCTTGAAGCCTTACGGTAAAGTTTCTTCTTCTCACAAATAAACTTTCTATGACTATCATAAATAGAACCGATAATGCAACCAACTACAGCACCAGCAATGACTGCTCTTGTTTTAGCATTATTCTCAATTTGAATCTTATCCACTGGAAAAACAGCCTTTATATCTAAGTCTAGTTCAGGCAAATGAAAGTCATGAATTTCAGGAAATTCATAGTCTTTTTTCGAGGCATAAACTACACCAGCAGCCAAAGCACCAGCTAGTCCAACACCTATAGTAACAGGTACTAGCTTAGAATGATTTGTTTTTGTACCAGAAAGCTTTACACAGTCAAGATACTTAGTAACCTCTGCCAAAATTTTCTCAACACTTTTTAATGATTTTGTTGTTGGATAAACTAATTCACTTTTTCCTATTGCACATATGCTCATTTTCAAAACCTCCAATATTTATTTTTAAATTTCATTTTCTATCATTATACAACAATTTCATCCAACAGTCAACAACATTTACCAAAAAATATAAATAAATTTGACAATTGTTTTTTGTTAATTTATATGTTTATTTTCATAAAACAAAACTACCTGAAATCAAATCAGATAGTTTTAATAGACTATATTATTTTCAATTACAAATCAACTTTTTCAAATCTAGATGCTGAAATTTTATAAGAAAAAATCATGCTCAAGGCATAAATTAACACGCCAATCAATAAAATAGGAATCTGTTTAATCAACATATCTTTATTTGTTGAATCAATCCATTCTAATTTTGGAATATGAACAACGACTTCCATTGCTGTAATCAATATTGTCGCAGGTATTATGGCAAATATAAAAGCTTTTCCAGCTTTATAAGCAGTCTTAAAAAACTCAGAAAAGAAAACCAAATTTGAGATTGCAAAAATTATTAATCCAACGCCATAATATGCTACATTCGCCTCAATGCCTACAGGATTATTCTCGTGAAATGCAACTACCCTAATTATTGCAAATGGCACAGATAACAAAAGCTGTATTATCTGAACGAACATAACCATAAATATTTTACCTTTGACAACATCTTGCTTTTTAATAGGCAAAAGTACTGTATAATAAATATCCCTAGTTTCTTTTCCAAAAGTGAAAGTGATGTACGGGGCAAGACATCCATATAGAAAAACTGTGCCATATGGATAGTTCGGAATTATAACCAAAAATCCCATTAGCGCAAAAATATAAAGCGTTGGATGTGCTGCAAGTTTCAGCTCTTTATATAGTAAATTAAACATTGTACACCTTCCTTTCAGTTCGTATCATTATTTCTTCAAGTGACAAGTCTTGCTTATCTTCTGAAGTTTTTAAGTGCTCAAAGGATTTCATAAACACCGATTTTTCAGCACTTTCAAGAAGTTGGCCATCTTTAATATATGTAATATCATCTGCACATTTATCCAAATCTGATGTAATATGTGTTGAGAATAATATACTATGATTGCCATCCTTTACTAACAATTTGAAAATCTCCAGCAAATCATCTCGTGACACCGGATCTAAACCACTTGTAGGTTCATCAAAAATAAAAAGCTTAGCATTATGCGACATTGCAACAGCTATCATGTATTTCACTTTCATTCCTTCTGATAGCTGATTAACTCGCTTATCAGTGTCTATCTCAAATTCCTTTAAGTATTTTTTGTAACAAGAATCATCCCAACTTTTATAAAAACACTTTGTAACTGATGTGATATCACATAATCTTTTGTGACTATAAAAATCTATACCTCCCAAAACTACACCGATCTCTTGCTTGCATTCAACTTCATGTTTTGGAAAAGATTTGCCTAATATTTCGATTTCACCACAATCTGGACAAACCAAATTCAAAATAGATTTTAAGGCTGTACTTTTGCCGGCTCCATTTTTACCAATCAGTCCCATGATTCGCCCTTGTTCAAGAGAGAAAGAAACATTGTCTAAAGTAAATTTCGGATATGTTTTAATAAGATTTGATACTTTCAGCATATTCATTCTCCTTTGTTAGGCTCGTTAATTTTATCAAAATCAAAACTTTCTCTTGCTAAAAATACGTTACTAGGAATAAGAGCTATTCCAACAGCTTCCATATTTGTATTCCCTAAAACAACTAAATTGTCACCAGATTTCAAACCAAAAATTTCTCGTGCTTTTTTAGGTATAACAATTTGCCCACGTTCACCGACAGCAACTGTTCCGAAAATATATTTACCTTTAGGCGGAACAGGAAAGCCCGCATTCTCACTATCAAAATTCACCAAGTCATCAAGTGCTACATCATAAAGTTCAGCTAAGGCGTTGCAATTTAATATATCAGGCATTGATTCGCCAGCTTCCCACTTTGCAACAGCCTGTCTTGTAACCCCAATTTTCTCAGCTAATTTTTCTTGCGAGAGCTTACTTTGTTTTCTAAGATGGCACAGATTCTGTGCTAAATTACCACTGCAATTTGTTTGATTTTTCATATTAATCACACCTTTCACCTTATTATACAACTTGAATAACATAAATTCAACCAACTAATCAAAACATTTTATGTTATTTCTAGTTGCATATATTTTAGAGAATTTTTAAATGTAGACTGCAATAAACTGCACTAATCATAAATTTGTTATAACTATATAATTTTCTAAAGTATTCTCTTTGCTATGCGCTAACAAATTATCACAAAACATAGGAATATACTTTTTGAAATATATTGCAAGTGAAGGATTTTTTGCAAAAATCGTTTGCTGTAAAAAAAGCTTTGTCACTTTAACTTTTAACTGCTCTTTTGTTAGTGGCATACAAATATCATAAAGGTTATTTATTTCACATTTAGATATACTTATTTGATTATTGTTTTTACCAATTATTCGTGCTGAAAGATAATTATTAAATAAAACTTCAGATATATTAAACAGCAAATCATTATAATCATAATTGTAAATCTCGCCAAAACCTGCAAGCGTATTAGATATACTTGTTTTATCAAGCATCGAACAAAACATATTCTCATACATAATCGCCGAATAATATTCCTTAATAAACAAAACACCTTTTGACGTCATTTCATATGCCTGTTGATTTAGCAGAGGATAATCAATTGACGCGCAGATATCAGTAGCATTGAATCTTGCTGAATAATTAGTAACAAATTCATCAAATGCTTTTTCCATTACATATTTATACTCATACAAATGGGTATCCAATTTCAAATTATATGCTCTTTTAAATATAATTTTACACTCTTCAAAATATTCTAGAATAAGTTTTTTGCCTATCTGAAGTATATCATACATAGACGTATTTTTCAGCATTTTCGTAGCACGGTCTGTACTCTTAAGTTTTAAAAGCACCACATCACTTTGAAAAAGTATTGAAGAATAAATCTGCTCTGCAATTTTTTTTTGATATCGTGCTGCTCTCACGCTTTGTATATTCTCCAGCTATTTCTGCAAACTCTTGATTAAATGTTTTTTTAATTTGATCCTGTTCATATAAAGAAATATATCCATCTAAGTAACACCTTTGCAATAAAGAAAGCGTGTAGTTTTCCTTATCTATGATATCTTGCGAAAAACCAGGCGATATTATATTATTCATCACAGTAGTCATCTCCTGTTATATTTCGGGATATATATCTAATTTTTTTGCATAAATAATCCATATCTCTAGTTTGAAGAATATCTATACTTCCTCCACTTTCATTCTCAAAAAAATCATACATTATTCCAATAACTTCATCATCCGTTAAAATGTCATAACATTCTTCCTTAACCTGATAAAAAACATCAATTAGCTCAGCAATTGTATCAGCGTACTCAGACTGAGAAATATAACTGCTTTGCATAAATTTATTTACGATTTTTATAGTTGCACTTTCTCCAAATTCAAGTCTATCGTGACTATCAATGCTGTTTTTACCTGCCTCTATAAGCATTAACGCCTCTTGCTCGGTCAGCGCTAAACCATATTCGATTGATGTTTCATTCGTTTGCAACAAACTGTTTTTTTGATTTAGATTTGATAAATTATCATCGAAAATTGGTGTTATAAAAAATTCTTTCATAAAAACACAACCTTTGTTTAATTTCACTATTGACAAATGCACAGAAATATGTTATGATATTATTGTAATATAGGATTTTTATGCATATTTCAACTAAAATAGTAATACCTTATATTATATCACTAATAAAAAAACTTGTCAACAGCACACATTTTTAATGTGTGCTGTTTTTAATATGTGTTGTTGAAATAAAGTCTTGACATTATATAAAATATATGATAATATTTAAGTACACTAAACAATTAAGGAGTATTAAATGAATAACGAAATAATACAACTAGTACAGCAAATTAACGACATTGAATATACATGTCAGGCTATGCTCACTCTAGAATATGACCAAGTATTAGACCAAGCTGTTACTAATAATCAAATAATTATTTTAAATCACGTTCATGATAATGAACAAATTCTAACTGGCGATTTGGCTAAACTAATGAATATCTCACCTAGTGCTATTAGTCAGATGCTTAATAAAATGGAAAAACAAAAGCTGGTAAAGCGTGTGACAAACCCAGAAAATCGAAGAGAAATCTTTGTTAATCTTGACAGCATGGGTATAGAGTTTCTTGAGAAATCTAGGAAGGTGGAACTAGATATAATAGAAAAATATTATTCTAAACTTTCAGTTAGTGACTTAAATTCACTTAAAGAAATAATGCTTAAGTTCAAAAAAATAATTGAAAATGAGCAACTTAAATAAGGATTAGGTGATAAAACATGCGTATTTTTGAATTAATGATAATATTATCTATTACATTTCTATGGGCAAATCGTATTTGGAATAAATCAGTACCTACTATGAAAAAGTACTGGATAGGTCTATCTTTTGATTCCGCTATTATAGTTTTCCATTTGATTTTCGAGGGTGCAAGATGGCAGATGAGCCTTGCTTATATAAGCAGCCTTATATTTTGGATTGTTGAAGGTATGCGTCTTTATAAAAATGTCGATAATCTGAAAAATAAAAAATTAAAATCCACAATTTTAACGATAATGTTGACCATTTATACACTTATTTGTGTCGCTTTCCCTATAGCCTTCCCAGTTTTTAAGTTTGAAAAACCAACAGGTAAATATGCAGTTGGAACATCAGATTATACATTCACAGATATCTCAAGAAAGACTTCATCTGGTGAAAACAGAAATATCAATGTTCAAATTTGGTACCCTGCACTAATCAACGAAAGTGCTAAAAAAGCAAATTACATATCAAACTTAGATAACTTTTCACAAGCATTTGAAGAGAAGTTTTCTGTTCCTTCTTTCTTATTTAATTATTTAAATTTAATTGACACAAACACCTATTCTGATGTTCCAGTTGCAAAAGAATCTGATAAATTTCCTGTTGTTTTTTTCTCTCATGGAAATATGCTAGGCGAAAGATTTACAAACACATTTCTTACTACCGAACTCGCAAGTCATGGTTATATAGTTGTTGCTGTAGAAAATCCAGAAATAGCATTTATGTCTGCATATTATGACGCTAATCCCGTTGCATTCGATATAAACATTGACGAAATTCCATTGACTTACGAGGATATCAATTCTTCTTCATTGCCACAAATCAGTCAGCAAACTAAGGACATAGAATTTGTATTATCCGAGCTTACTAAATCTGATGATGTTCAAATATCGAGCAATATGGATTTTAGTAAAATCGGCATAATCGGTCATTCACTAGGCGGAGCTTCGGCAGTCGATTTATTGTATAACAATGATAATTTTAAGGTTGCAATTAATTTTGACGGTTACCTTTATGGTGAGAACAGAACTACACCATTAGAAAAGCCGCTATTAATAATGAACGGCACAGAGGACAACAATGATGAAATTGAAATTGAAAATGCAAAAATCGAAAAAGCACGCAGAGATATTGTCTTAAAGAAAAATGGTGAGTCAATTAACATTGAGGGAACAGGACATCTAAGCTATACTGACCTGCCACTATATTCGCCATTTATTGAATTTAAATCGACTAGAAAAGTTAATAAACAACATAAAGAAATCAATGAAATAGCTTTAGAATTTTTAAATAGAAATCTAAATGAAGATACATCATCAAATTAATTCGGATAACAGTTATTGTATATTTGAAGAGCCCCCCACAGATAAATGTCCTGCCCCAGTTTGTACAAACAGTACAAAAAAGCCCCTATGGTAGATATT
>CAZJRQ010000004.1:42646-117099 GCA_964548535.1 uncultured Oscillospiraceae bacterium | reverse complement strand
ACATTTTCAATTCGAATTTCACCTACCACTTAATTACCCCCTTCTGCCATGTTAAAATTCTATCTTTAACCTTAAACAAAACAGCAATTAATATGCTACACAACCCCGCAAGAAGTATTAGCCCAGCATAGACATTTGGGTATACCATCATGCTTTTTTGCCAATTTATATACCAGCCTATTCCGCTCTTGCATCCGAACATTTCGGCAGTAACAAGCGTTACAAATGACGAACAGGTTGCATTAAACATTCCCAAAAAGATTTGCGGCATTGCTGCTGGAACACCAACTTTGAATATCTTATAAAACTTGCCAGCACCCAATGTTGATGATACCTCAAAATATGAATTTTCGATATTTTGAATACCGCTGTTTGTCATTACTACAACCGGAAACCATACTGCTAGTGCAATCAAAAATACAGCCGCTTGATATGATGTAGCAAAAAGCGAAAGCACCAATGGTGACCATGACATTGCCGGTATCGGACCAATCATTTTGGTAAGAGGTGTAATCCAGTAGTTCGCTTTTTTGCTGAATCCTATAAATATTCCAGTGAAAAATCCGATAATTGAGCCAAATGCAAATCCAATAATCAACAGCTTTAGCGAATAGAAAATACATTCAATCAGCAAAGATATATCCGTTGCAAAAACTCCGAAAACTCTGTCAAGTGAAGGAAAAAACAGCACTGGCAGCAATGCAAATTTTACTGTAATTAGGTTTATAAAATTGATTAGCTGAATCGTACCCGCATAAAACGGTCCTTTGTAAACTAGTTTTTCATTCGCTCCCTTGTGAAAAAATGAAACAATGAAAAACACGGAATATACTGATGCAACTATGATTAAAAAGTAAATGTAATACGGTTTATCTGCCTGCGGATGAAGTGAAGAATCAGCTATCGCTAATTGACATACCACTGATATCACAACCGATATAAAAGGCAAAACCTTATTTAATATTTTCATAAAATTTTCTCCTAATTTCATATTAGACACTATCAAAATAATACACAATTGTATTTTTTTGATATAATAATGCAAAAAAGAAAGACGACTGCAAAATACGCAATCGTCTTCCTTTAACATGACATCAATTTACATTAGCTTATCATAAGGAATTTATGCGTACTTGAACAGACTGTCATATTGCAACAACAGCCGAATTCCTTTTTGTTCATGATTTCTCTAACTGCAATAGTATTAATACGCATAATTATTACTCCTTTTTCTAAATCTAGTAATGCAAGTTAACAGAAAACTTTAAATCTATTCTTCAAATAAGTTTGTTGAAAGATATCTAAGTCCTGTATCTGCAAGTATTGCAACGATTTTTTTGCCCTTGTTTTCAGATCTTTTAGCAAGCTCAGTTGCTGCATGAATTGCGGCACCTGATGATGTTCCAATTAAAATTCCGTCTGATTTTGCAACTGCTCTTGCAGCGTCGTACGCCTGATATGTTTCAACCTCAAACTTTTCATCATAAATATTCTTATCAAATGTGTCAGGAATTCTTTCATCAGGAATTCCGTCAAACGGATGAACTCCTGTAATCTCTTCAGGTTCAGGATTTTCCTCACTTGGCAGAGAATTTGGTCCTGGCTGAACTGCAACTATCTGAATGTTAGGATTTTTTTCTTTAAGATATCTTCCAGCACCAGTTACCGTTCCGCCAGTACCAACGCAAGCTACCAAGATATCAACCTCACCGTTAGTGTCATCCCAAATTTCATGACCTGTTGTCACGTTATGTATTGCTGGATTTGCTGGATTTCCCACCTGATTTACAAAGAAAATATCTTTTTCCTTAGATAAAACATTCTCTTCCAAAGACTTTATAGCAGCGACAAAATCTCCGTTAGTCTCTTTCATTACATCAACAACCTCAGGAACAGTAGAGAATTTAACTGCCTCTCCGCCAAACGCCTTTATTACCTTAAAACGCTCCTCACTTACATTATCTTGAATATAAACTCGGAATTTGTATCCCTTTGCTGCTGCAATTGCTGCAAGTCCGATACCAGTGTTGCCGCTTGTTGTTTCAACAATCGTGTAACCTGGTTTTAGCTTACCGCTCTTTTCTGCATCTTGAATCATAGCAAGTGCAATTCTATCTTTAACGCTTTGATTTGGATTAAAATACTCAAGTTTTACAATGACACTTGCCTCCAAATCATTATCCTTTTCATAATTTACAAGTTCTAACAAAGGTGTCTTTCCCACCAACTCAGTAATAGATTTATTAATTCCACTCATTTTATTTTCCGCCTTTCATGTCATGTTTTAATTTTGATATAAAAATAACTCACCAAGAATATACGCAAAGCTACATTTTAACGCAAGACCTAATGAGTTATTAAACATCTGATTTTACGAAACATCACCCATCAAAACAGTGTGTGAATTTCATATTACTCATGCTATCCATGAGAAAAAGTTTCTTTAAGAGCTACTCTTCTTTGGTAAATTTGATCCCCGAAGTCTTTTCCGCCTGCAAAACCAACAGCATCTGCTCTACATCGCTGACAGTGTCTGAAAACGTCAATATGCTGACCTGCCAAAGTCCTAACCTGATCAATTTCGACACAGGTTGGGACTGTTTCATCAGCCAGCTCAGCTTGTGGAATAAGTGGAATTATATTGTAAATGCTTGCTCCAGCAGCCTTAACTGTCCTAGCAATTTCTTCAATATGATGCGCATTTATGCTCGGAACTAGCACAGAGTTCACCTTAATTGTAATTCCTGCATCTGCAACTTTCTTAATTCCCTTCAACTGATTTTCAATCAAAATTTCAGCTGCTTCAATGCCCGTGTATCTCTTACCGTGATAAATTATCTCACTGTTAAGCTGTGCTTCAATTTTGGGATCTACCGCATTTACTGTAACTGTTAAAGACTCTATTCCTACCTCAATAATCTCATCAGCTTTTTCATTCAGCAACAATCCATTCGTACTCATACATCGTATTAGATTAGGGTAATGCTCTTTTACTAGTCTAAAAGTATCAAGTGCATAAGATGTTGCAAGTGTATCTCCTGGTCCTGCAATTCCTGCCACAGTTATTTCAGGACAAAGCTCTATTGCTTTTTTTAGTACATCTAAAGCCTCGACAGGTGTAATTACTTTAGAAGTTACACCTGGTCTTTGGTCTGTATCATCAATAGTTCTATCACAAAATCTACAGGCTATATTGCAGCCAGGACTTACAGGCAAATGAATTCGCCCAACTTTATTTTGATTACCGCCAAAACACGGATGTGAGTTTTGAAGACGGTTATATGATTCGCTCATTATTTCCCCCATTTCTACTTAAAAAGCATTTGTTATATTTATATTGTAATAAAATCAAAATCTAAACTTAAACTTGTGTCATTTCAATTTCAAGCAAATCAGCCAATGTAATATTTTCAAGCACTTCATCCACTGACTCGTCAAGCTTTTCACGCAAAATTCTAATGTTGCAATTTTGTTCGCCAACGCAAACGTTAGATTCACACTCAGCACAAGATGAAGGCGCAATATAATCATCTAAAAGCCGCAATATCATACCAACTGTATATTCATCAGCCGGTCTTGTCAAATGGTAACCACCTAGCTTTCCCCGTCGTGCATTTATGTACCCCGCACCTCTTAAAATTATTGCTATGCCTTCTAAATACTTTAGTGACAACCCTTGCGGTGTTGCAACATCAGCCAGCTTTATATACGACTGCTGATCGCTTTTTGCTAATTCTATCATCAGACGCAGTGCATATCTTGCCTTGGTATTTATTTTGATATCATCACCATTTTATCATCGATTGTAATACTTATATTAAAATATTACCTTCACTTCGCTGCCGCATTTATTAGTTGTTAAAAAGTGGTGTTGATAGATATCTATCTCCAGAATCAGGCAGCAATACAACAATATTCTTTCCTTTATTTTCAGGTCTTTGTGCAAGAATTGTACCAGCTTTTAAAGCTGCACCAGATGAAATTCCTACAAGCACTCCCTCAGTAACAGCAAATCTCTTGCCCTCTGCAAAAGCATCATCATTTTCAATCGCGATAATCTCATCATAAACCTTAGTGTTAAGCACCTCTGGAACAAATCCAGCGCCAATTCCTTGAATTTTATGCGGACCAGAAGGATTTCCAGACAATACAGCACTGTTTGATGGTTCAACGGCAACAATCTTAACATCAGGATTTTTCTCCTTTAGATATTCACCAACGCCAGTAACAGTTCCGCCAGTACCAACACCAGCAACAAAGATATCAACCTTACCACCAGTCTGCTCCCAAATTTCAGGACCAGTTTTAGCTTTATGCACTTCAGGATTCGAAGGATTTACGAACTGACCCAAGATAATAGCACCTTCAATTGACTCTTTCAGCTCGTTAGCTTTTTCAATCGCGCCCTTCATTCCCTTGCCGCCTTCTGTAAGCTCAAGCTCAGCACCATAAGCCTTTAAAAGATTTCTTCTCTCAATACTCATAGTTTCTGGAAGAGTAAGTATTAACTTATAACCTTTTATAGCTGCGACTGCCGCAAGTCCGATACCTGTATTTCCAGATGTTGGTTCAACGATTGTAGCTCCTGGTTTTAAAACACCGCTCTTTTCCGCATCCTCAATCATAGCCAAAGCAATTCTGTCCTTAACTGAACCCGCTGGATTAAGATATTCAAGTTTAGCCAAAATCGTGGCGTTTTTTGCATCCACTGACTCACTGTAGCGATTAATTTTTACAATAGGTGTTTCTCCGATTAATTCCAATGCACTATTTTTAATTTCTGACATAATAAATTCCTCCAATATAATTATTTATAATAAAATTGCTAAACTAACCTATTTCCATCAAAGCCAAGTATACGCTAAGACAATACTGATAATTCTATATTTTTTAGATATGATTAAAGTTTACTTTAATTGATGTTCGTACGCCAACAAAAACAAGGATACTGCGCACATCGAAGCAGCGGAGTATTATCAAAATAATCATATAACATAGTATTACGATAGGTTTTCTATATAATAACATTATTTTATCTGTTTGTCAATAGAAATTATTATGATTATTTGCCAGCAGCTCACTCAAAATCTATTTACTTTATACAAAAACAAGAAAAAATTTTAAACAGCAAAAAAAATTCCGTATAAAATGTCCACTGAGACAAATTACACGGAATATAAAATTCACCTATTTTGTTTACGAATCACAAAAATGAAGTACATAATTGCTGATATAGCAACTAAAACACCACCAATTTGAATGTATATATCTAAAAAGTTATAAAGCGACTGAGTCAGCGACTTATAAATCGCATCATATTTTAAAATTAATCCGTCAAAGTACTTTGTATGTTTTAGAATAGCGCAAGGCACAACAAACATCAATCCGGAACAAAAAATAGATGTTGCGAACCAATACACAATTGTTGACTTGTGTTTTTTGTTAATAAAATTATAAATCACTATCAAAATTAGCAAAACTGCAACAGTTGCAAGTCTTATTAACGTTAAATTTGGATACACTCTGCGAATTTTCGTTGAAATACCATTTTCACCATTCAAATGTGACAGCATCATAATGTCAAGCTTTGTCAAAACAACATTTTTCACATTGGCAATCGTAGTATCTACACCAGATTTAAATTGTTCGTCCTGTTCAATGTCATTTTCCTGTGCCCAATCGACATATGCTTGGGTAACATTTATCTCCATACTTGTAAAATCATAAGAAAACTCTGGGAAAACATCAGTACTGTTTTTCATATAATCAAAAGTAGAATCAACATAAGCAAATACAGCAGCTGAAACCTCAACATTATTTAATGAACTAGTAAAGACCTCAGCAGAAATTCCAGTATATGCAGACTGACGATCAAAATAATCATTTATTTCTGAATACACTAACTTGTCAACCTCATACTTAGACATAAGATCAGTATATTTATTAGGGTCCAAAAAAACATACGAAAACGAGTTAACAAAAATCGTGATGACAATCCAAAAAGCTACAACAACAGTAAAAATAAAATTCGGCAAATATTTATATAATTTCTTCCCTCTCACAAAATTGCCTCCTAATTAAATTTCTTACTCTTTAGTTCGCATATTACATATAAGCGCTCATCAGACATACCTAATCTTCCATTATTCCAACATGTATACAAAATCAGATCATTCTTAACTTCTTTTGCAGTTGGATCATAATATAAATACTCAGTGTCGGTCATATTCCGAATGTCAGTATCTGCAACCTCATAAACGAACTCACCATAACTAGTAATTAGTGTAACTTCGTCGCCTTTTTTAACATTTTTCAGCCCAACAAAATCAGTATAGTTGTGACCGCTAATTACAACTCGACCCTCTAAACCGATATACGTTGAGTAATTCGACTGTGCCAAACCTTTTGCTAAAATATCATCAGAATCTCCCCAATAAACCGGCGCATTATTAACCTTAACATCACTATTGTTAATTGTCAAATTTGCATAAGCATCGCCATAATATGGATATACTATTTTTTTCTCTGAAGACTCACCACTCTGATCATCTACAACTCCAGTCATTTCAGGGGCATCTATACTTCTATATGGATTTTCAGGGCTTACATTTGTAATCATTGAGTTTTTATTAAAAATAAACTTCGACCATTCATTAACAAAAATCAATTTTCTATACCCAAATAAAGTAACCAAACAGCAACATACCACAAAAACTAAGAGAGGCGTGAAAGCCAGTATCGGCTTACACGTCTCTCTACGCACGCGATAACGACTGGTTGATTTTTCCTCTTGCATAATCTCACCAGACATATATTATCACATCACTGACTTTGTATTCTTTTTTGAAAGTGCAAAAGTACCAACTGAAGCAAGTACCAAAGTTGCTAGTGCAGCAGCCTCTACAGCACCAAAACTACCAACACCAGTATTCTTAGCAGTATTAGAAGTATTAGCACCTACTACAACATTACCTGTACTGCCTTTTCCAGAATCATCACTCTTCTTAGAAACGAAAATGTCAAAACCACCATTATCAGCAGCTGAGAATGAAAGTTCAATACCGAACTGTGCGGCAGTAGATTTGGCAGAAGCTAAGATTGCGTTTTGCTGATCAGCTGAAAGTGTTTTAATTGCAGCAATTAGCTCAGCATCTGTCAAAGATGAAGGATCTGTGCCAGCACCATACATTGATTCAACAGCAGATTTAAGATATGTATTGTATGTTGAAGACATCGAACTAATCATACTATCATAATCCGCAGAAGTAAAGCTTGAACCATTTGCATTTAGATAATTTTGTAGCTCTACACAGTATTGACTTGGAGCACCATTTGCCTTAGCAGCGCTTACAACGTCAGCAGAAGTTGCAGCTGAAGCGGCAATTGCCATAGAAAGAGACATTGTCAAAACGGCAGAAGTTGTTGCAAGAAATTTTGTGATTTTTTTCATAACTATTCTTCCCTAATTTACATCGTTTAATACATATTTTGCATAAATAGTATACATATATTATACAATTTTGGTCAGTAAATGTCAAGCGCACAATGTAAACAAAATGTTAATATCAGCATTATACGAAAATATCTAAATTTTGAATAATCTTATTTGGATTAACTTTAAAAATTTCGTTAGCATATTTTTCGCCAAAATTTTCGTTAACCATGTTATATGCAAATTCTAAAAAAGGAGTTCTGTGAAGTGCTCCATGAGCATCACTCGCAATAAACGAAACCAATCTGTCACTCAACATATCCATAACAATTGCATTTACCATTCGTCCGAATTTCCCTCTAACACTCGATGTATTAGACTGCAATAGGTAACCCTTATCAATCCATTCATATAGCATTCTTGGATTTCTTGCAATAAACTCATAACGTTCAGGATGCGCTATAACAGGAGTTACATCAGTTTCAGCCAAGCTATCAAGTATATACCTTACCATTTTCTCATCTTCACCAAAATCAAATTCAATAAGCATATATCTAGAATCAGCAAGCGTACATAGTTTACCGCTATTCAAATCATTAGCAGTATTTACTGTAGCAAAAACCTCCATGCCTAAATAAACCTCAAGAGGCAGCTTTGCATCATTAATAGTATTTTTAAATTCCCAAAATTCATCAGTTAATTTTGAGCCGCGATAATTATCAAATACACCTGAAATTGAATGAGGTGTACATATTACCTTTTTAACGCCACTTTCAACAGATAATTGTACCATATCAAGAGCATCCTCTATTGATTCAGCACCATCATCTATCCCTGGTAAAACATGACAATGAATATCAACCAAGTCACAAGAGAAATCATTCATTTTATATTACCACCATTAATAATATTATTTTTCGCTGTATTTGTTATATTTGCCATATTTGCTATAACTACCATACTGACCATACTTATTCTCAACAACACCTAACTTAACCTCTTTATCATTTAGCAAGAAGCCAAATAGATTTGGACTAGATTCATTAATACTCTCAAGTGAAGAAACAACACCACTCATTCTGCTGTAATTCTGTCTTACAACAAATAATGCCGCATCAGTAACTTTTGAAATTGTTACCGAGTCACCCATCATGTCAGTTGGCGGAGTATCAACAATTACATAATCAGCTTTTTCACAAGCCTTCTTTATAATTGTCTGCATTTTAGATGAATTAATTATTTCAGCAGCATTTGACATAGATTTTCTTGTAGCAACTGCATATATTTCAGTTCTTGGGAACTGCACGATTGTTTCGCCAAACTCGCACTTATTTCTAAAATAATCATCAAGTCCATACTTGTAATTTTTAATACCAAGTCTTTCCATAACAGATGGGTTTCTCAAGTCACAGTCGATGATTATAACTTTTTTACCATTCTGTGTTAGCGATAACGCTAGGTTTACAGCAACAGTCGTCTTACCCTCACCTGGATAGGTACTGGTCACCATCAATGACTTTGAATCAGTATTACGACACATTCTCTCCATACGCGTTCTAATAAATTGAAAAGACTCTTTGAATTCATCAGTAGCATTTCGGTTAAGAATTGTCATATCTGATTCTTTCTTCTTATTTTTCAAAGTACACTGAGGTATAGTGCCGATACAATCAAGATTTACATATTTTCTTAATGTATCAGAATCTGATACCAAGTCAAAATTCAAGCTGTAAACAAACACAATTGCAAGTGAGACACACAGTCCCGTAAGAGCAAATAATATAGCATATTTCTGCTTATCAAATGCATTCACAGCACTATCAGAAGCATCAGCTTGATCAATCAATGAGATTTGAACATCTCCATAAACCTTTTGTGAAATAACCGGAAAAACATTAATTACTTCTTTCAAAGCTAAATAAGCTTTAGCTTTGCTGTCAGAAGTTACTTTAACTGTCACAATTGGAGTATCAGAAATAGATTCTGCAGTTATTACTGAATTTTGATAATTTTCGCCTAGTTTTTCAACTATCATATTTTTCAAAGTTGTGCTAGTCATAACATAGGTTTCAGCAGTAACCAACTGCTCATCTAGTGATGTATTAAAGCCAAAATTATTATCACCCGAATACGAATTTGAAATTGCAAATGAGGCGCTTGTCTCATATTTTGGCTTGTAGAAGAAATTGCCGAATATAATTCCTGCAATTAATCCAATAGCAGTCAATATAATAATAAGCCGTACGAATGATTTCATTGCAATTACAAAATTACTAAATAATAAGCTAACGCTCTGCTCTTCTTCATCTTCAGTGTATCCGCCACTTCTTAACGCATTTTCATAAGCCATTAGCTCACCTCTTCTCATCTTTTACTTTATTTTTTTTACCTTGTTTTATTTTGTCATAATTATAATGATTTTTTTTGTAATATCCATATCCATATCCATAACCATAACCATAACCATATTTTTTCTCACTAACATTATGGGAATCAAGATTGAATACACAACCAATCAAATTACAGTTGTTATACTGAATCATATCAATAGCCTTGTTAATCATTGAAGAGCTTGCTCCATCTTCCTTAACAACCAAAATGGAACTATCAACTACACCAGTCAGTACCTCCATATCAGGAGATGCAGATATTGCTGTTGTATCGATAATAACATAATCAAAATGCTCAGTTGCATACTTAATAAACTTTCTAAAATTATCTGAACCAACAATCTTTGATGAGTTGCCAAATGATTTCTTTTGTGGCAGAACAAATAGACCAGAATCTACTTCTTTCATTGTTTCAATTATAGATTTTTTACCACCAATAAACTCAGTAAACTCATTAAATTCACCCTGAATATTAAGCATATTATATATGCAAGGATTTCTCAAATCTAAGTCTACAAGCAGAACTTTTGAATCTGTCTGAGCAATAGACAAAGCCAAATTCACAGCAATTGTAGTTTTTCCTTCACCAGGAAGAACACTAGAAACCAGCACAACTTTTCCGTCATCGGTTTTTTCACCGCTCAAAATCTTACTTCGCATTTTCTTTATGCTTTCGATAAAATAGAATCCCGTTTTCTCGTCTGTAAGTAAAATAGACTTAATTTCTTTATTCGCTTTTTTATTCTGCTTAACCTCTACATCAGGTATAGCTGAAAGCAGATTTACGTTCAGTTTAGATCGAACTTCATCAGAATTTTTAACAGTATCTCTTGCATATGAAATATATGCAATTAATAGACAAATCAAAAATGCCGAACCTACAAAAATCAAAATATCCATTTTAATATAATTTACAGCATCACTATCTTCAACTGCAATTCTTGGCTTTTCCAAAACAGTAAGAACAGAATTCTTATTTATATAATCAGAAACTTCCAAACAGCTTGCCTGTATAGCATTAGCAATTTCATATGAATCTCTAGGTGTAGGTGCAGTAACTGTAACAATCAATATGTTTGTTGCAGCATAGTTTGTTGCTAAAGCAGTTGACTCACCCATGAAGATTTCTGATTTTATCTCACCAGGCAGTCCATCTTCATAACCAAGTCTTTTAACAATTTCTTTTTTAAGAACATTACTTTCAATAACTTCCTTAAAAACATTTACAAGCTTAGTTCTTTTGGTTGCATTTTGGTTATCCTTTGAATCAGTTGAGGTTACAACATAGGACACCTTTGTTTCATAAGATGGTTTATGAAAGCGTTTAACTGCAATGTGTCCTACCAGCATGAGAACGGTTGACACTAATAAAATCAATACAATATTTTTCGAAATGTCCTTAAGCACACTCGTTAAATCAATAGTCTTCTCTTCCACAATAAAACTCCAATCATTTTACAATTACGACTAATCTCTCATAGCCTACAACATTATCAGCACTAGTTAATTGATAAGTCACATAATAGCTACCACTTTTATCAAGTTTAACATTCGATGCATCAATTTTCACATCAGAAGCATCATAAGAACTTGAATCATTGGGAGAAGCCTTTACAGAATCAATATACTTTCGCCAATCAGGCTTATCAGAGCCTTTTTTCTTGTACACCAAATAATCAGTTAGTTCAATACTCGGAGCATTAGATCTTGGTGTATCAATAAAAACTGGAATTTTCAAAGTTGAACTATCACCAGCAGAATTATACACAGCAACAGTTGCAGAATATTTTCCTACTTGTCCAATCGTAATATCAGAATCAACCAATTTTACAAAAGGTGAAATATCACCGTCAAGTACATCAGTCGCAATAATTGATGACGCAATGTCCATATTGTAATCACCAGATGAAAATGTCAAGGATTTCTCTAATTTAAACCTTGGTGATTTATAATCGCTATAATTCAAAGTTCTAGTCGCCAGTGCGATATTATCCGACGAATCATAAGCTGCATAAGTAATAATTCGAGATCCATCTTCTGAAAGATCCGAGATACTCTCTACAAATAAAGTATTCGTAACATCTCCGTCAATATCATCACTTGCAGTTACACCACTTAACAATTTCGTATTATCATCCTTAACACTTACTGTTATTTCATCAGAATCAAACTTTATAACCGGTGCCGTAACATCACTATGACTTTTCTGAAAAACTATAAGTATTATAAGATAGACAATTAGCAAACATAAAATTACTTTAAAACGCTTTAATAGTTTTTGCACATTAATACTCCCCTCAAAACATAAATATATTTCTATTATACCACTTAAGTACACAAAAAACAAGAGTTTTATACAAAAAAAATACTATTTTATATTTTATGCATATAATCAAAATGACAAATTTGTTTATACTGGTAAGATGCACAAAATTTATGCTTAAACATGAAAAACAAGCCTGTTTTCAATAGAAACTGAAAACAGGCTTGTCCTAAAAATTCAAATTATTAATCTGATAGATTGCTATTTCGTAATCATTGACAAAATCTGATCTTTCGGCTTGTAACCAACAGAAACTTCTGCAACCTTACCATCACGAACTAGAATTAAAGTAGGAATACTCGACACTGAAAATGTACTGGAAAGCTCGGCTTGTTCGTCAACATTAACCTTTCCAACCTTGATATTATCTACTTCTCCAGCTATTTCATCAACAATTGGTGAAAGCATCTTACATGGACCACACCATGAAGCCCAAAAATCTATTAAAACCGGCTTATCAGACTTCAAAACTTCGCTCTCGAAATTTTCTTTTGTAATGGTAATAATCCCCATAACTTCTACCTCCTTATTTAATCGTTACTCTTATAATAAAGCATACAATGACAATAACCTTCAAAATCGGGATCTTTGATTTGATCTCTAAATTCCTTGCACATACATTTATTATCCTCTGATTTCTCTAATCTGCATGGACAATAACCTTCCTTCTTCTCAAGACCTTCCTTAATCTGGTCTACAATTTCCTGATCCGTATTATAACTAATCTTCATATTATCTACCTCCAGCTAATATTATAACCTAAATTGCGACATTTATCAAGAAAATTTGAAGAATTATTCTCATTAATTATATTTTAATACATCATTGTGATAAACTCGTCATCAATTAGTGTTATTTTGACGAAAAAAATTGGTGTTAATTTAATAACACCAATTCAAATTTAAAATTATTCCTTAACAGCACCTGAAACCAAACCACTGTAAATATATTTCTGCAAGAACAAGAATATAAGCAAAGTAGGAATGATACAGATAATTACTCCAGCAAATACAACAACCCAATCGGTTCTTGTACCACTTATAAACTTATAAAGTACTGTAGATACAACCATAAGTTTTTCATCAGTCATATACAACTGAGGAGTATAGAAGTCATTATAAATACTTACAAACTTGATGATAAGCACTGTTGCAATAGCAGGAGTCAAGTTTGGAAGAATAATGCTCCAATAAATTCTAGGATATGATGCACCATCAACGATAGCACTCTCATCCAATGAATTTGAAATCTGACTTAAGAACTGAATAAAGATGTAGATCGAAACAATATCAGTACCAACATAAAGTACGATTGGAGCCCACATTGTGTTATACAGACCCATTTTGTAAACGATCTGGAATACTGTAACCTGCATAGAAATGTTAGGTAACAGTGTAGCAAACAGGAATAAAGCCTTTACAACTCTTGTAAATTTAGAATTAAATCTCTGAATTACAAAAGCTGTCATTGTACCAGTGATGATTGTACCAACACAAGATACAACAAGAATTATTGCTGTATTTCTTAAACCTAGTAAAACTTTACCATCGAAGAATGCAATCTTATAGTTAATCCACTGCCATACTGCTGGTAAGTCAAATACTCCAGAAGATGAAAATTCTTTTGAAGTTTTAAATGAGCCAAACAAAACAACCATGATAGGGACAATTACAACCAAACACGCAAGTATCAATACTAGATATTGCAAAATCTTCAGGATAATTGCTGTTGTTCTGTGTGCTTGAATATCTTTTACACTTGTAGTATTACTCAACGTTTTTGCGCCCCTCTCCTCTTATGTTTTGATTTTTCAGGTGCATCATCCGATTCCTTGAAGAGAGCCTTCTGAGCTAACGTAACAATAACGATAATAATCAAAAGCACAATTGCCATCGCTGATGCAAGTCCAACCTTCTTCTTCTTAAATGCTGTTTCAATTGTCCTAATTACGAATGTTGATGTTCCGTTGTTACCACCAGTCATAATATAAGGAATTTCAAATACTGAAATAGCACCCTTAACTGCAAGAATTAGCTGTAGTGAAATGATAGGTTTGATGCTTGGGAACACGATATAACGGAAACGATCCCAAGGATTAGCACCGTCAAGATCAGCAGCTTCATAAATATCAGGGCTAATCGACTGAATAGCACCCATATACATGATAATGTCAAATCCAATATATCTCCATAGAGATACAAAAACTAGACAAAGATTTGCCAACCAAGGACGTGTTGTATCAGATAGCCACAGAACAGGATCTGTTCCGAACCATCCTAAAACAGTGTTCAATGTTCCTTCAGGCGAAAGACCAGCTTGACCCTTGATAAAGAATCTCTGGAAAATGATAGAAACGGCAACACCATTCATTAGATAAGGGAAGAAAATAACTCCCTTAAACAAACCTTTAAGTTTAATCTGTGTGCAAAGTATTGACGCTAAAAGCAACGCCAAAACCTGTTGTACTAAAGAACCCGCCAAATAGTATAAACTATTTTTAAATGTGATCAAGTAATCTGGATCTGTAAAGATAGTTTTGTAATTTTCAAGACCTACAAACTCAGGATTAACACCAAACTGGTCTCTTTCCTGAAAACTGTATCCAATCATGTTAGCGGCAGGCAAAAAAGTGAATACGACAAGTAAAACCAAAGGTATAAGCAAAAATAAAATTGTAGTAATAAATTTTTGACCCGAATATGTTTTACTCCATTCTTTCAACCCAACTTTTTCCTTATTGCTCATTGGGTAGCCTCCTTTTTCACAAAATCAAGGGGGTTTAACCCCCCCTAATTTTAAAATTTAATTAGTAATTTTAGTAAGACAAATCTGTTTAGTCCTGAACATTCAGTAATTACTTCTTGTCTTTTGGTTTTTCAATTAACCTAAAATGCTGTCAGCAGCCTTTTTCCACTTAGCAGTCTCAGCTTCAGCAAGTTTATCAAACTCAGCTTCGCCCTTACCAGCAAATGCAGCTTCAGCCATCTTGATCTTAAAGTTATCTGTGTCACCATTCCAAACACCAACTGCAGACTTCTTGTCAATCTCATCAAATTTACCGATTAGCTCATCTGGAGACATTTCCTTCTCAAACAATACACAATCCTTAAATTCAGATAGGTTTTCTGGAAGAGCCTCATCCTTTCTAAGTGGAATTAGTCCCTCATCAGCGCCAAAACCTGAATCAGCAGCAAACCAAAGAGCAAATTTCTTTGCAAGCTCAATGTTATCTGAATGCTTGCTTACACCTACACAGTAGTCACCAGCTGTTTCTGCATACTGCTTACCATCTTCTGCAGTAACTGGAACTGGCATATATCCGATATCATCCGGATTCTCAGCCAACTCTTGGAACTGACCAACAGCCCATGAACCCATTACAACTGTAGCAATTTTACCCTCTCCGAACCAAGTCTTTGAAGATTCCCACTCAGTTGTTAGGTGGTCTTCCTCAGTAAGTGACTTGTCAGAAAATACATCATACATCATCTTATATACTGTATAGTAAGGACCATCCTTACCAAATAGATCCTGTTTCTCAGTCAATAGATCATTCTCATAGTTAGGATTACCAGAAGCTGAAATTACTAGATTCTGCCACTGAGTAATTGTCCATGAAGCATCAGCAAACTCTGTATAGTAAGGAATAGCATCTGTCTTATCTGCAATTTGCTTAAGATCCTTTACAAACTCGTCAGGAGTCTTTGGCATTTCTGTGATACCAGCGTCAGCCCATACCTTTTTATTGTAAAGGATACCAGTTGCAGTACCGCCGTAAGCTAGACCATAAACATTCTTGTCAGAGTCCATCTTCTTGTTTACCCACTGATAATCAGCTGTGAAATCATCATATTTACCGATTGGCTCAAAGAAGTTTCCTAGATCCTTAAGCTCAACCTCATCAGGAATCATAAGTACATCGCCGAAATCATCAGTTGCCATTCTTGTAGCAACGTCGCCAGAATAATCCTTGTATGCTGTCCACTTAATCTCACAGTTGTTCTCTTCTTCAAAAGATTCAACAACCTTAGCTAGTGTACCATCGTCAACACGGTCAGTACGGTTTGTAAGTACTTCAAGAGTTACTTTCTTGCCATTGTCCTTGTCTTTTCCGCCATCTGTAGAGCTAGTGTTTTTGTCACCACAACCAGTCATAAGACCCATTGTTGTGCCAGCCATTACTAGAGCTAGTGCGCCTGCAATAATTCTCTTTGCCTTCATTTAAAAAACCTCCATAATAACTCAAAATAAATTCAGCTTAAAAGTTTTCGAATCAAGCTGTTAACATAAGTATATTATACAAATTAGATAAAGTCAATAATTTTCGCCGTTTTGATAACGTTTCGGAGTCAAATTTGTAAGGATAGTATAATTGACTAGTGTTTGTTTTGTGAAAGTTGCACAACTGTTATTACAAAACTCTTAAGAAACGAAAACAATTAAAGTAAAATTTTCTGTATTCATTCTCGACAACATTCGTGCTTTTAACTGATAATATACAAATAATACCCTTGAAAATCAATATTCATTATAAACTTTTAACAAAACCACCACCAATCATTTTATTAATTTGTTAAAAGTTTTGTTATTTTGTGCAATTTACTAAACATAAAAAATGAATTTGACTTTTTCAAAGTATTTCCGACCTTTTTATACATGAAAATTGCACATTTACAGAATAATATAAATATCTTTATTCCATAAACTAACATCAGAAATAACGGAAACTTAATCACAACTATTATTAAATTAATCGAAAACTTTAAGCAATTTTACATCTTGCTTGATTTATTATATGAGGTTAAATTCATTATATCACAGCAAAATATCTAGGTCAATTATATCACAATAATTTCCTAGATATTTTACTACAATTCTATATTATTTACATAAATTAAACCAAACGACGAATTAAATCAGCTTTATCTCCCACCAACATATCAATAATTGGAAGTTCAATCATTGTGTAGCAACCAGGCTGTTGTTTTAAAACTGCTCTAGCAACTGAAACAAGCACCTGTGCTGTTAGCGCTGGGTTATCAATTGACATATTAAATCCAATTCTTTGATTCTGAGAAGTTCCTGAAACTCCTTTTCTAGAAATATTAACGCCATGACCTTTATCAATCAAAGCATCAACATCATCAACTAAAATGACATGGGTTTCATCATGAACAAAATAATCGTCCTGCTTAATTGCATTTGAAACTGTATTAAAGTCAGCTCCGTCCAAAAGCTCAATATATACCATTCTGCGGTGAACACCAGTACCAGTTGGAATTGTCATAGACAAAGCACTTTTTACGCCTTCAATTGCTTTTACAGCTACAGTATGACCCATACTCATTCCTGGTCCGAAGTCAGTATATGTAATTCCCTTTGGTGCCATTGATTCAAGCAAAGCACGAACAATTGAATCAGTACCAGGGTCCCAGCCTGCTGCAATTACTGCTGCACTGCCGTTTTCTTTAGCAACCTCATCAAGACGCTCATGCAAATCATAAATACTTGTATGAATATCATAAGCATCAACTGTACAAATCTTCTTTTTCAAAATCGCCTCAGCCTGGTCTGGAACAAGTCTGCTAGGTGTGCACAAAATTGCTACCGCAACATTTTCCAGCTCATCAATATCAGCTACAGCCTTAAAATCTGTTACCTTATTTACTTCTTCAATTTTGCTAGTAACAATCCCTGCTACCTCAAAATCCGGCGCAGTAACTAGGCAATCTAGCACCGCTTTGCCGATATTTCCAAAACCAATTATTGCTGCTCTAATCATAATATAACTCCTTAAATTAAAATTTTCTTGAATATCTCAACAGATAGATTTTCTCTATCTATTTTTTTCATATATAATCATAAGCCCTTTAAGCAGCAGCTTATCATCAATCACAATATCACGCTTACAAAATGGTATTATAGATTTTGCAAGTCCGCCTGTTGACACTACAGTACATTTCTCTCCAAGTTCTTCCTCAATTCGCTCGACTATTCCGTCTATACTTGATGCAGTACTATATATAATACCACTCTTCATACAATCAATAGTATTAGAACCAACTACCTTTTTAGGCGGGTCAAGGCTAATTTTAGGTAGCTGAGAAGTTCTCGAAGTCAGCGAATCAAGAGAAACTCGCAGTCCTGGGCAAATCATTCCGCCTAGATAGTTTTTATCCTTATCAATAACTGAAATCGTAGTAGCTGTACCCATATCAATAATAATCAGCGGACAAGAATAATTATTTATTCCTGCAACTGCATCAGCAACCCGATCACTTCCTAGCTGTGCGGGATTATCCAGCAAAATTCTTAGTCCTGTTTTTAGACCTGGTCCAACTATTTTTATAGGGCTTACTCCAACTCTCTCCATAGCCTCTTTAATAGTCTGTGTTACCGAAGGAACAACTGACGAAATTATTCCGCCATTAAATGAAACATCACTTAGCTGGTTAAGCTCAAGAATGTTCTTTATAAGAATAGTATATTCAAGTGAGGTTGTACTTTGATTTGTAGAAAGTCTTTCAATAAAATGAATTTTCTCTCCCTTAAAACAACCTATAACTATATTAGAGTTTCCTATATCAACTGCAAGAACCATCTAAAATTCTCCTTTACAAACTATATATTTTCCTTTTTAACAAAGCCTGCTTTCATCAACGCATTAATTACAGCAGTTGTTATAAGTGCAGCAATAATCGCTTCAAACACGCCGTTTATCGCAATTACAGATCCGATTACTCCTAAAATCGCACTATAAGGTATACCCTTAGCGTCGGCCCAAGAATGCCCAAAGAAAATATATATAAAACTCATTACCAAAATTGTATTAGTCATTGAACCCGCAATTCCTGAGATAATTACATTCAAATTCTTTTTCCACTTACTGTCTGATTTGAATTTACTAAGCGCCTGATAGACAAAATAGGGTACAATGCCGATTAGAATTCTAGGCACAAAGCAGACAATAAGAGCATAAGGGCTACCGCCGATATCATCGCTCACTTGAATAAAAGGAGAAAAACAAAACGAAGTCAGCGTTGGTCTGAAAGTTGCATTCAAAAGACTTGTTACTCCAAATTCAAAGCCCAAGATCGCTCCTATCTTTGGACCTAAAAGAATTGAACCTACTATAACTGGAATGTGAATTGTTGTCGCACCAATTGCCAATACTGGAATTGTAATAAAACCCAAAAAAGGAACAAATGCTAAAATCGCAATCAAAGCCATAAAAATAGCCGTCTGAACCATTTTAAGAGTTTTCTTTTTATTAGTACTCATATAACGAATACCTCCTTGTTTTATTCCTTATTATTCTGCATAAAAATTCAGGATATAATACAATAGTCAATATTATACCATACTTTTTAGCAAAAATCTATATCTTTTTTTATTTTTCTGTGTTATACTAATTAAAAATGCAAGTAGATGTGCATTATGTCACCTTTACTTATTTGGTTTGAAAGGATGTTTATGATGTTAAAAAACAAAACTGTAATTCTCGGCGTTACTGGCAGTATCGCCGCTTATAAGATTGCAAATCTTGCTAGAATGCTTACAAAGCTTAACTGCGAGGTTCATGTGCTGATGACACAAAACGCAACTAATTTTATAAATCCAATCACCTTTGAAACTATTACTCAAACTAAATGTCTTATTGACACCTTTGATAGAAATTTTCAATATGCTGTTGAGCACGTTGCTCTTGCAAAAAAAGCAGATGTCGTTATGATTGCTCCTGCTAGTGCTAATGTTATCGGCAAAATCGCATACGGTATTGCTGACGATATGCTTACTACTACTATTATGGCTTGTCCTTGCAAAAAAATTATTGCTCCTGCAATGAATCATAATATGCTGCACAATTCAATTGTTCAAGAAAATATTGAAAAGCTAAAAAGGCACGATTATCAAATTATCACTCCTGTAAACGGAATGCTTGCTAATCGTGACATCGGTGACGGAAAACTTCCCGACGAAGAAGTTTTGCTTGAATACATTATTAAAGAGATTGCTTTTGAAAAAGATTTATCGGGTAAAAAAGTTTTAGTAACCGCAGGTGCTACTCGTGAAAACATCGACCCTGTTAGATTTATAACAAATCACTCAAGCGGAAAAATGGGGTTTGCTGTTGCAAAGGCCGCAATGCTTAGAGGTGCTGAAGTTACTTTAGTTTCTGCTCACGCTGATGTTCCACATCCGCCATTTGTAAATGTTATACCGGTTGTAACTGCTGGAGATATGTTTGAGGCTGTTACAAAAATTTCTGACGATTTTGATTACATTATTAAAGCCGCCGCTGTTTCAGACTACACTCCTATTAAAACTTCCGATAGTAAAATCAAAAAGACATCTAGTGATGATGATTTTAAGATTGAACTAAAACGCACTGAAGATATTTTGAAATATCTAGGCGAGCATAAAAAAGACGGACAAATCATCTGCGGTTTTTCTATGGAAACTGATAATTTGCTTGAAAATTCAAAGGCAAAACTTGAAAAGAAAAATGCTGACATGATTGCCGCTAACAGTCTAAGAACTGCCGGTGCTGGTTTTGGTCACGATACAAATATTATAACCCTAATTACTAAAGATTCTGTTGACGAACTTGAAATTATGACAAAAGACAAGGTTGCTCACAAAATTTTAGACAAAATTAAAACATTATAACACATTTTGAAAGGATAGCTAATATGAAACGAATTGAGATTTTCGAAAATGGAATACATTTCGTACTTGAAATAAATGATGAGAATGAAGCCAAGCTGCTCCATTTTTCTGCTCTGCCTTTTGATGAAAAAAATATAACATCACGCTCTGGAACTTTTGGTTTCAGACTTGTTGAGATTAACATTTCTGGTATCGACCGACCAGAAGAACGTCACGGAAACAAATATATCGTTACCGCTCCTGGATATCGAATGAAGTTTAAAGATTTTAAGGACACAGCAAATCAAATCGGACGAAAGCTTGAAATTATTACTTTTGATGAGATTACAGGAATTGAGGCCTGCTCACATTTTCAGTTTTACAACGAAATTTCTATTGCAAGGTGCTGGACAACTGTCACTAATAACGGCGATGATGAGCAGACCTTGGAATACGTTTCTTCCTTTAATATTAATGGTATTGAAAAGGAAGGGTTACTCCCACAAGATAAAAAGCTTGAGCTTTCAGTTTGTCACAACTCATGGCAGAGGGAACTTCAATGGACAAAATACACTCTGCCACAGCTTGGCTTAGAGCAATGTCAGCCACTTCATTATCAGCATTCTTCAAAAGTTATCGGCTATACAAATGTCGGCAACTGGTCGGCTAAAGAATATATTCCAATGGGATTTTTAGAGAATACAGAAAGCGGTTCGTCAATCTTTTGGCAAATCGAGCATAACGGCTCATGGCACTGGGAAATTTCTGACCAGGAGGGACATTTGTATCTACAGCTTTCTGGTCCATCAGAAATTGAATCGCACTGGAGCAAAAATTTAAAGCCTGGCGAAAGTTTTGAATCTGTTCCTTGCGCTGTCGGAGTATGTACAGGTGGTTTTGACGGTGCAATGGGCGAGCTTACAAAATATCGACGTAAGATTAGACGAAAAAATAAAGACAACGAAAATCTTGCCGTTATCTTTAATGACTATATGAATTGTCTTTGGGGCGACCCAACTACTGAAAAAGAATTTCCGCTGATTGACGCTGCTGCTGACACTGGATGTGAATACTTTTGCATTGACGCTGGCTGGTACTCAAAAGGTTTTTGGTGGGACTGGGTTGGTGAATGGCAGGAAAGCCGAGAGAGATTCCCTAATGGACTAAAAGAGGTTACCGACTACATTCGCTCAAAGGGTATGGTTCCTGGTGTGTGGCTGGAACTTGAAGTTATGGGAATAAAGTGTCCTATGGTTGACACTGTTTGTGACGACAGCTGGTTCTTTACTCGTCACGGAAAACGTGTTTATGACCGCTCTCGCTATCAGCTTGATTTTAGAAATCCTAAGGTTATTGCTCACGCTAATGAAGTTATCGACCGTTTGATTTCTGAATACGGTGTTGGATATATCAAGATGGATTACAACATTGAGCCTGGAATCGGCACAGAACAAAACTGCGACAGCGTTGGTGACGGACTTTTACAGCATGAGCGTGCATATCTTGCTTGGCTTGACAGCATTTTCAAAAAATATCCAAAGTTAATTATTGAAAACTGCTCGTCAGGCGGACTTCGTATGGATTACGCAATGCTTTCACGATATTCAATTCAGTCGACCTCTGATCAAGATGATTACACAAGATACTGCACAATTGCGGCAAACTCACCGTCAGCTGTTTGTCCTGAGCAGTCAGCAATTTGGTCGTATCCTATGACAACTGGTGATAATGAAGAGGTTGTTTTCAATATGATCAACGCTATGCTTTTACGTGTTCATCAAAGTGGACATTTAGGGCAGATTGAAGATGACCGTCGCGAACTTGTCAAAGAGGGCTTATCTGTTTACAGAAAAATTCGTGCTGATATAAAAAAGGCAGTTCCTTTTTGGAGCTTGGGCACATCAAAATTTTCTGACGAATGGGTTTCACTCGGACTAAAAACAGACAACACTGCCTACCTAGCTGTATGGCGACGCGAAAGTGCTGACGACACTTGTGTACTTCCAATAAAGTTTTTAAAACACAAGAACGCCACCATTGAATGTATATATCCGTCATTTAATGATGATAAATTCGCTTTAAACAAAGATAATTTGTCAGTAACCGTTCAGCTAAAAAAGCCTTATACGGCAAGACTTTTTAAAATTTCCTTTTAACGTTTACTATAAAAAATCTGCTGGTGAGATAAAGCACGCACAATGAAATCAGCACCGGGTCACCTACTCTAGTGTAAATACTCTCTCTTTGTGAAGTTTTTATTGTGCCGCTTATTACGCCTTTTTCATTACCATGAATTGACGAAAGTTCTTCTCCCCATGGTGTAATAACTGAGGATATTCCGCAGTTGCCTGCTCTTAGTGTGTAACGTTCGTTTTCTATCGAGCGTAAAATACTATGGCGATAATGTGCTTCTCTTGCAAAGCTTTTTCCAAACCACGAATCATTTGTTGGAATTATAAAAAACTCTGCGCCATTTTCAGCTTGAGTTCTGAGCAACGACGGATAAATGCTTTCGATGCAAATTCCACAGCCTACCGTATAATCATCTGTCACAAGTGGCTGGATATACTCGTCATCCTTACAGCTTGACACAGTTGATACACCAAATAAACTTGCAAACGGCATAAATTCGCCAAATGGCACGAGCACCTGCTTTAGATATGGTGTTTCAACCGCTCCGTTTGGAGTTATCGCGTATATTGCATTATAGCTGCAATCATCTTGCTCGTTAAATGCACCTATGCAAATTGTTAGATTTTTTTCTTTAGCAAGCTTTACAAACTCAGAAAATATATCATTCTCTGCATCAAAAGTATCCTGCACTGCTGTTTCAGGCAGAAGTATAAAATCTGTATTATCTATCCAGTTTTCATCAAGCATTGAAATATAACTTTTAGCACATTCTGCACCATTGAATTTTGATTTTTCATCACCCTCTAAATTGTCCTGAGCAATCAAAATATTTATGCTTTTTCCTTGCTCTTTTGATACATCTTTCAAGACGCTTATATGCTTTGAACCATAAATTACTGTGACCGTCGTTATAAGTCCTACCGCTACAAAGCATGATATTTTCACTTTAATACGCTTTGTTCTTATAATTGAATATGCTATTAATCCGTTAATTACAAGAATAATCAGCGATGTAAACTTTGGACCTAAAAAACTTGCTGACTGAATAAATTCACTCCACGAAACCACTGACATTGATATTGTGGACCACGGAAATGAAAGTATAAACACGTTCTCACAAAGCCATTCACCCATGATATAAAGCACACTAAAGCTTAGAACATCTAGAATATTTTGACTTCTTACGCTTGAAAAGAACATTATTGGCAATGATATTAAAAGCGTCAGCCAAAGTGATAAAACAATCCATGCAATAAACACAAGCAATACAGCAAAAACTGCTGGTATAGGTACCAATTTATAAATCGTAATGAGAAACGAACATGATGTCAGCTGATTTAAAAAAATGAAAATATGCCAGCTTTTTATCCATGAAAACTTACCTCTGAATATTATCACAGGTTTTAGCACGCTTATAAACATCGGAATATAGACTACAAGTGCTAGCACCGGCAAATTTAGCCACACCTGCAAAAGACCTGAGAAAACTGCCGAAATGGTTATAATAATCAATGTAAGTTTTATTTCCAATATGTTCACCTTCTTGTAAATATAAATTTATGTTGCCCGTAAAATTAATGATTATGAAAATTTTTCAATAAAAGTTAGGAGTTTTTTGTCTTATGAAAATAAATATACCAGACTATGCCAATAAGGCAATCAACCTACTTGAAGAAAGTGGTTTCGAGGCTTATTGCGTTGGTGGTTGTGTTCGCGACTCAATTCTAAAAAAAGATCCCAACGATTGGGACATCTGCACGAATGCACTGCCTGAGCAAATGCAGAAAGTTTTTGCGGATTTTCACACAATTGAAACTGGGTTAAAGCATGGTACTATCACTGTTATAATTAATCGAAATCCTGTTGAAATTACTACCTATAGAACCGACGGTGAATATCAGGACCATAGAAAACCGACTCAGGTAAGCTTTATCAAAAATCTATCTGGTGACCTTGAACGTCGTGATTTTACTATTAACTCAATGTGCTACAATCCAAAACTGGGATTTGTCGACCTTTTCAGCGGATATGATGATATTAGCAACAAAATTATACGTTGTGTTGGTAATGCCGAATATCGATTTGAAGAGGACGCTTTGAGAATTTTGCGTGCTTTAAGATTTTCATCTGTCCTAAATTTCGAGATTGATATCGAAACAAAAAGTGCAATTTACAAGAAAAAAAATCTGCTTACTCACATATCAAGCGAACGAATTTTTTCGGAGTTGAAAAAACTCCTCTGCGGTAAAAGGGCTACTGAAATTCTTATGGAATACAAAGATGTTTTTGCAATATTTATTCCAGAGATTATTCCGTGCTTTGATTTTACACAAAACAATCCGCACCATATTTATGACGTTTGGGAACACATTTGCAGAAGTATCAGCAATGCTCGTCCTGATCCAATTATTAGGCTTACTATGCTGCTGCATGATATCGAGAAACCAGCTCTCGCAACAACAGATGAAAACGGCATAAATCACTTTAAAAAACACCAGTATTACAGTGCTATGACAGCGGAAAAAGTACTAAAACGAATGCACTGCGACAACGGTTCAATTAAATATATCTACAATTTAGTTTGGGAACATGATAATCGCATACCTATAGAAAAAAAATCGGTTAGACGTTTTATTTCTAAGTATAGCTTTGAATTTTTCATGGACTATCTTGAGGTTCGACGTGCTGACACTTATGCGCAGTCGAATTTTCAACAACACGAAAAGCTTAGAGAACTTGACCAGCTTGCAATTATTGCTTTCGATATTTTCGAAGATAATGACTGCTTGAAAATTTCAGACCTAGCAGTAAACGGAAACGATATGATTTCACTAGGGCTTAGCGGGGAACAAATCGGCAATGCACTAAGCAGTGCTCTAGATGCAGTTATTTCCGAGGAAATAACTAATACAAAGGAAGAAATAATTAAATATATTACACAATAAAATATTTATAAAATAAGAGAATGCCTATTCGGCATTCTATTATTTTAATATTAAAGAATTCTAATTAAATACGGAATTAAATATGTAATAATACACATTATCGTTGAGGCTAACAGCAAACCGCAGAAAATTGCAGGTACAGCCTTTTTCATGTCAACATCCAACAAGCAAGCAAGTAACGAACCTGTCCATGCGCCTGTTCCTGGAAGTGGTATTCCAACAAATAACAATAGCCCCCCAAACGCGTATTTGCGTACCTTATCACCTTTTGCTAACGTCTTTTCTTCTAACTTTACAATCATATTACCAAAGAGTTTTGTCTTTTTCAGCAATGCAAAAATCTTTTTTATAAATAATAGTATAAATGGTATTGGAATAATATTTCCAATTATACATATTGGCAATGCTCTCCACATTTCAATATGAAGTACTCCTGCTGCAATTATTCCTCCTCTAAGCTCCACTAAAGGAAGCATTGAAATGAAAAACACTACAAGTTCGTTTGATAAACCTAAACTAGAAAACCACTCTGTCAATTGTTCCGCCATGATAATAAAATTTCCTTTCTTTGTGCAAAAAAATCTCAATTTTAATTTTTGCAATTGCTATTTAGCATATTATTTTTCTATTAATTTTTTAAGCTTTTCGAGATTCTCACGCTGATATAATGAACTAACCTGCTTTTTTGCATTGTCAGCACAAGCACTAGCCATTTCTTTACGACCAGTTTGTAAATAACAAAGTCCCAAATACAAATTGCAATCACATATTAAAAGTCTTGATTTTGAGCTATTCATCGCCTGCATTAATAGATTCTCACAATTTTGATATTCACCTTTTGCATATTCCAAAACAGCAATTGTATGCCATACTGGTGCTCTTAGTTTTGCGGGTATCATCTCATTATTAATGAAAAAACTTCCCTGTCTGCACAACTGTTCAGCTACACTAATATTACCCTGCAAAGTATTTGCATATATATAAATATTATAATATTGCATTTTCCCAATATTATTTAATAAATTAAAATCAATATATCCAAGTGACTCATAACATTCATCATAAAATTCACCTTCGCCATAAAACCCAGCAACTCGAAGCATTAAAGCCGCTTTTTTCGCAGGATTTTTTGCTTTCAACACACTTTCTTTTAGCATATCAATAAGTTCATCATTTACACCATGCTTTTTAAATATAAGTTTAATCCTAAGCTCATAAAACAAAAATACAAGACACTTAACAAGAAGATACATAAGCATTAAATCAACCATAACTTTAACACTACTCTTATAAGTGATATAAAGCAGACTCGCTTTATCCCCAGAAACTAAGATATATAATGTAAGTACTATAAAAAACGATATAACTAAGAGTATAGGAAGCAATATCGACAAAATTTTCAGCAATAAATTTATTAGTTTGATAAAATCACCTCAATTGTTATAATATCATATTTTCGAACAAAAGTAAAGAGAATTTTTCGCCATTTTATTATATAAAGTGTATATAATATCCTTGACATTTATTTATAGTGTGATATAATATTAATAATATTGTTTGTAGTACAATCCAATTTTTCAAAAAAATTATAAGGGTTTTACATTATGAAAAAAATGAAAGGGATAAGTTCGATGAAAAAATTATTATTTGTCTTTAATCCATTTGCTGGGAAGGGGCTTATAAAATCAAACTTATACGAAATTATTGACGTCTTTACTAAGGGTGGTTACAACGTAACGTGTTATCCCACTCAAGCACCGCTTGATGGGTTCGAAAAAATTAGAAAAGATGCGTCATATTATGATTTAGTTGTTGTTTCTGGTGGTGACGGTACTTTAAGCGAAGGCGTAAAGGGCATGATGGAGCAGGATGAAATGATTCCTCTTGGATATATTCCAGCCGGTTCTACAAATGACTTTGCCAAAAGCATGGGTATTCCAGCCAAAATGACAGTTGTGGCTGAAAATATTATGAATGGCGTATATTTTGACTATGATATTGGCGAGTTTAATGGGGAATATTACGTTTATGTTGCAGCTTTTGGTGCATTTACTGACGTTGCGTACTCTACATCACAGAACGCCAAAAATGTTTTCGGTCACATGGCTTACATTGCTGAAGCGTTGAAACGTCTGCCTACTTATACTGGATATGATCTTATAGTTGAACATGATGATACAATATTGCACGGAAATTTTATTTTAGGAATAATATCGAATACAATTTCTATTGGTGGCATGAAAAAATTAATTCATGGCGATGTTTGCTTTGATGATGGTTTGTTTGAGGTTACTTTAGTTAGAACTCCTACTAATGCAATTGCTTTCCAAAGTCTGATTACTGATGCGACTTTCAACAAGCTTACTGACAAAAATTTCGTTACATTTCGTACTTCTAAAGTTAAAATTACATCTGATATTGATATTGCTTGGACGCTTGACGGAGAGTCTGGCGGTTCACATAGAGAAGTTGAAATCAACAATATCAAACAAGCTATTCGATTTGTAATTCCGCCTGACGAAAAAACAAATGAACAAATGCTTCTTAATTCACTTAATAATGATGAAAATGATCATTTAAATAACACATAAATATATTATAATACAAAAATAGTTAAACTGACATTTATTCTACTCTTATATGAAAGGTCTTGATTTATGTTGAAATTCAAATTTAAAAAAGCTTCTATTTCTTTCGGCTTAACATTTTTTGTTAATGCAGGTATCGTACTAGCTTGTGCTTTTATATTTCACAGCATTTTTGCTGGAACTATCAGCTCAGTTGCTATCACTACTGCATGGCTTGTATATTTATTTTGCTTTTGCAGAAAAAGAGAACATACTGCGCATACAAATCACAGCCGTTAAATAATATATTTAACGCATATTTATTTTTCAAATATGCTTTTCTTTATAAAATAAAACTGATATCACTTTTTTGTGATATCAGTTTTATTATTTACATAATCTATTTAACCGGATAAATCCAGCCGAATTCATCTTCAATCTTACCCCACTGAATACCAGTGATTGTATCATAAAGCATTTGTGAAATCTCACCAATCTTATTATCATTAATAGTCATAATCTTATCATTCCACTTTAGATGACCAACTGGAGAAATAACAGCGGCAGTTCCAGTACCAAAAACCTCTTCAAGTCTGCCCTCATCATAAGCCTTCGCAACCTCTTCAATTGAAATTTTCCTCTCAGTTACAGTGTATCCCTTTTTCTTACAAACTTCAATTGCTGATTTTCTTGTAATACCTGGCAAAACTGAACCAGTTAGCTCAGGAGTAATAATTTCACCGTCGATAACAAAGAAAATGTTCATTGAACCTACTTCTTCAACATATTTCTGCTCCACACCGTCTAGCCAAAGTACCTGCTCATAGTCCTGCTCATGAGCCTCGTGCTGACCAATAAGTGAAATAGCATAATTAGCAGCAGTCTTAGCAAAACCAGTTCCGCCACGAACAGCTCTAACATACTTACTCTCAACATAAATTTTAACAGGATTAAGTCCCGTAGAATAATAAGCACCAGATGGTGACAAAATAATTATAAACATATATTCATCAGCAGGTCTAACTCCAACATATGGATCAATTGAAATAATAAACGGTCTAATATAAAGTGAAGCACCATTTGAATAAGGAACCCAATCCTTCTCAATTTCAAGCAGCTTCATCAGTCCGTCCATAGCCTCCTGCTCGTCAAGCTGAGGAATAATCATTCTTTCAGCAGATACATTCAAACGCTTGAAATTCTCGTCAGGTCTAAAAAGCTGAATCTCCCCATTTTCAGTACGGTAAGCTTTTAGTCCCTCGAAAATCTCCTGACCATAATGCAAGCACATTGCAGCAGGTGAAAGTGACAAATCTCCATAAGGCACGATTCTAGCATCATGCCAACCCTTACCAGTTTTATAGTTCATAATAAACATATGGTCAGAAAAAATATGACCAAATCCCAGCTTGCTTTCATCAGCTGGCTTTTCCTTAAGTTTATCGGTAAGCTCGATTTTGATATCTAACATTCAAAATCCCTCTTTCATATTTATTTATCTAATAATTATTATAATACAAATTTCTACATTTTTCAATAGTAATCAATAATTTTTTTAAAACAAAACATAAATCAAAACTAAAATCAAAGACAGCGTGATTTAAAATCCGCTGTCCATAAAAATTTATTTAAGTGAATTTAGCAGTCCGTTGCTGTCGATTATGTTAATCAAAAATTCTGGAAAAGCCTGACCCTGATAAGTTTCATTCATAGTCTTATTAGTAATCAATCCTGTTTCAAAATCAATCTCAACCTCATCGCCAGCATTTATTTTCTCTGCTGCTTCTGCACACTCAATAATAGGCAGTCCGATATTTATTGAATTTCTATAAAAAATCCGTGCGAATGTTTTTGCAATTACGCAAGAAATTCCGCTTGCCTTAATTGCGATTGGCGCATGCTCTCTTGAAGAACCGCAGCCAAAATTCGATTCAGCGACAATAATGTCACCCTCATTTACATTTTTCACAAAGTCTACATCAATATCTTCCATGCAGTGAGCTGCAAGCTCTTTGTGGTCAGTTGTATTTAAATATCTAGCTGGAATAATTACGTCAGTATCAACATTATCCCCATATTTATGTACTTTACCATGTGCTATCATTTTCAAAAACCTGCCTTTCAAGCGTTTTGATAATTATTATTTATAATCAGGTGACTCAAATACATTCTCACCCATTGCTTGTTTTCTAAGTTCTTCATAAATTAATTCAAGATATTCACTCGTAATATCATTTTTAATTCTTGTAATAAAATAACAAGTCTTAACTTTTTTAAACATTCCAACCTTTTCTAATGCATATACAGGCTTGCCCTTAACTGTAGTTGAATAAAAATTATTAAAATCCTTTTTTTCACACAAAGCTTGGGTCATATTATATGTGAATTTATTTTCTGCAATTAATTGATCAATAATTTCATCAGCCTTTTCCTGCTTTTGCGCATCATTTAATGATGATCCGTATTTCTTAGTAACAATACTTAAAATCATGTCCCAAAATAATTCAGCAATATAATTTCCCATAAATAACAACCCCCCACTCTAATAATTTATATACTTCTAAATTTTATAATCAATACATCTTCTATCTGAAACAACACTTTTTACAAAACCAGCAGCCTTTAAATGCTCAGGATGAGTCTGATAATTATTCAACGCCTGCTCGTCAGCAAAGGAAGAATCAAGCATAATATCACCAGATGATGAATCTAAAATATCAGTCACAACTTTAATTTCGACTGCGCCGTCAACTAATTCTTTAAGAGCCTCAAGCTCCTTTTTAATTTTATTAGCATACTCAGCTTTCTGCTCTTGCGAAAATTCCGGTTTAAAAGTCCAAATAATAACATGCTTTACCATGCAAACATCTCCTTGTTTGTAAACTAAATCTTAAACAACCTCAGAAGGCTGTGAAATTTTTCCTGTAATTGCTGAAGCAGCCGCAACATAAGGTGAAGCCAAATAAACCTCAGACTCAGGATGTCCCATTCTTCCAACAAAGTTTCTGTTTGTAGTTGCAACTGCTCTCTCACCCTTAGCAAGAATACCCATATGTCCGCCTAAACAAGGACCGCATGTAGGAGTTGAAACTGCACAGCCTGCATTGATAAAAATCTCAAGCAAGCCTTCATTCATAGCCTGAAGATAAATCTTCTGTGTAGCCGGAATAACAATACATCTAACATTCTCAGCAACTGTCTTGCCCTTAAGAATTTCAGCCGCACATCTCATATCCTCAATTCTGCCATTTGTGCATGAACCAATAACAACCTGATCAATTACAACTTCATCAATATCATCAAAAGTTTTCGCATTTTCAGGAAGATGAGGGAAAGCAACAGTAGGCTTAATATCATCAAGATTAATATTATAAACCTCATCATACTCAGCATCAGTATCAGCCTCATAAACCTTATATTCCTTAGTAACTTTATCCTTAATATAATCAAGAGTTACATCATCAACAGCAAAGATACCATTTTTAGCACCAGCCTCAATAGCCATATTTGCCATGCAAAGTCTATCTTCCATAGTCAAATTCTTCAAGCCCTCACCTGAAAATTCCATTGACTTATAAAGTGCACCGTCAACGCCAATCATACCAATAATATGCAAAATAACATCCTTAGCAGATGAATATTTAGCAAGCTTTCCGGTAATATTAAATTTAAGTGCTGATGGAACTTTAAACCAAGTTTTACCCTTTGCCATTCCAGCACACATATCAGTCGAGCCAATTCCAGTAGAAAACGCACCTAGTGCGCCGTATGTACAAGTGTGTGAATCTGCACCGATTACGCAATCGCCAGGAGCGACAAGTCCTTTTTCAGGAAGAAGTGCATGCTCAATACCCATATCTCCAACATCATAATAATGCGTAATATCATACTCACCGCAAAATTCACGGCACTGTTTACACTGACCGGCAGCCTTGATATCTTTATTTGGTGTAAAATGGTCCATTACCATTGTGACCTTTTCCTTATCAAAGACAGAATCAAATCCAGCCTTATTAAATTCGTTAATTGCGACAGGTGAAGTAACATCGTTTCCCAAAACAAGATCAAGATTAGCCATAATTAGCTGTCCTGCCTTAACCTCGTCAAGACCTGCATGAGCCGCAAGAATCTTTTGCGTCATAGTCATACCCATAATAAATTGCTCCTTTTTAGTGAAATACAAATTATTTTGCGAAAATATATAATACTCACATCTTAATTTGTTATACAACTTTATTATACCACAAACTATCTGATTCGTAAAGATATAAAAGTTATTTTTATATGAATAATATTTGTATTTTCAAAAAAACACTAAAAAATTTACTAACATTAGTGATAATTATCCCTAAACATTGACTATTCTATACAATTTTCACAAATGTCATATATACTTATTTATCATAGAATAAATGCAACTTTATATAAAAAATTCTAATGAATATACTACCACCAATCTCGGAATATTAATACTTGTAATGCTAATAAAACTATCCTTGTATTAAACACTACAAAACGTTAAAAATAATATTAAGCAGAAAAAAGTCTGCCGTTTTATAGTTGAAAGGAGTATATTCTTATGAACATGAATTCAATTGTTAAGGGTGTATCAATCGGTTTGACTGCTGGTGCAATAGGCTATGCTTTTGTAAATGCATCTTCACGCGATAAGCGTAAATTAAAATCAAATGCTGGCAAGGCTCTTCACGCAATCGGCGATATGGTCGAAGGTATCAACTATATGATGAAATAGTCCCAAAGAAAAAAGTCTTTAATAGCCAGGTTTATTCCTCGCTATTAAAGACTTTTGTTTTCTGCTTAATCATCTAAATTATCAATTTCATCAAATTTAAGTTCTTCGCCATCAAAGTTATTTGATGTCTGCTCTTCAAAAAATTCTTCGTCAATATTGTCAATATCAATGTCAACTTTTTCACTATCGTCATAATCATCTGTATTATCGTCGTCATCATCAAAATCATCATAATCATCTGTATTATCGTCGTCATCTTCAAAATCGATATCATCATCCGTATCATCATCGTCAGAATTACCCTTCTTATTTTTATCAAAAGGTTTTACAATAACAAAGAATTCAATTGCAACAACCACAATAGCAATCACAACAACAATAATAATAAGCGTAGTAGTTAACGACTTTTTATCTCCAGCATCTTCTGCTTCTGATGATTCTGTCGAGTCAACAACGTCCACAACAGGCTCATTTATTATAAGCCTATAGTAGCTTTTGCTGTCATCATTATGAGTAACAATCAAATTAGTTTGACCTGCCGCAAGTGTTGTAAGCATATCTTTTTCAACCAACGCTACCTGATTATTAGAAACTATAACTTCCTTAACATCTTTAATTCCAATACTTTCAAGAGAGATTGGTTCGTCAGATTTTTCAATTTTAATCTCTTTATAATCTTTTTCATCAACCTCAGCATCAGCCGCTTCAGCAGAACGATATGTAACTATTCCATTCTGAATAATATTAGTAACAGAACGAAGATTTTGATCCTCAAGCGATTCAACAGACAAATAAATAACAGATGAAGTCATTGTTTTATCCTTGATTTTAAAATCTAATGTTACATAAGTACCGCTAAAATCAGTTCCATTTGTATTCATATAAGTAAAAGTATACTTACCACTTTCGTTACTGTCGACAGAAATACCGCCGATTTCATCCTCATTAATCTTTGACTTTGTGATTTCAAAAAGAGAATCGTCATATTCAACATTAATAGTTGCACCAGAAATTAATGACTCAGTATCTATTTTCAGATCAACTTTAAATTTCAAATCCTTTATTTCTCCAACTTCAAGTGAAACCTTAGTTGGCAGAACAGTCGGTGAATCAACATATGGTTCGGTTGTAGTAGTCGCTTCGGTGGTCGTTGTTGCCTCAGTAGTTGTAGCTTCAGTAGTAGTCGCTGGCGGCTCAGTTTCCGTAGGCTGAGTATCTTCAGGAGCAGTGGTCGTTACAATAGGGGTAGTAGTAACAACAGGGTCAGTCATAACATTATCATCATCCTGAGTTGGTTCTGCACCAGCACTAAAAGCAAAAGTTAAAAGAGTTAAACTTGCTAAAAAAATAGTAAAAAACCCTTTGAATTTCATTAAAAAAACACATCCTTAAAAACATATTATCAGGCATATTTCGACAAACGCAAAGCAAACTTTCGACAACCCGAAACATAAAAAGTATCATTAGTTGTTTTAAAAACCAAAACACAGCAAAAAGTTAAGCATTGGTGAAAATCTACAAAATAATCTTGTCAAAATATATAAAATAACTATATATTATTATATAACATCCTAGTGTTCATGTCAAGTTAAAAAGCTAACTATTGCTAAATTAAAAACAAAAAAACAGACTTCTTTTGAAAGTCTGTTTTTGCATTTAGTATAATAAAATTAAATTTACTATTTAATAATGTCATCATCATTAAATGTATCACCGCAGTTTGGACAGAATTTTGGCGGATTCTTAGCATCTTCAGGTTCCCAACCGCACTTATCGCATTTGTATAGTGGCTCATCTGCTGGTTTCTTAGATCCGCAACCAGAACAGAAGTTACCCTGATTAACCTGTCCGCATGAGCAAGTCCAACCAAGTTCTTCAACTGGCTCAGGTTTCTTAGAACCGCAGTTCTGACAGAACGCACCTGTATTTTCAAAACCGCAAGAACAAGTCCAGCTGTCTGAGGAAACAGGCTTTGGCTCTGGCTTTTTATTTCCGCACTGTGGACAGAATGGTCCGACATTTGCAGAACCGCATGAACAAGTCCAACTATCAGCACTTGCAGGTTGTGCAGGTGCAACAGGAGCAGGAGCTGGTGCTGGTACTGGTGCACCGCCCTGTGGCTGATTCATATATGCCTGCTGTTGATACTGCATTGGATCTTGCATTGGTGCGCTCATTCCACTTCCAGCAAAGCCCATACCCATAAATCCAGACATAGCACCGCTCTCATTTGATGCTGCTGATTCACGAGCTCTGTTAATAGACATTCTATCCATAGCAAACATTCTATTTGGATTAGCAGCCGCAGCGTCAGCCTCCTGGAACTGAGCAATTCTCTTCTTAGACTCATCGTCAACATTAAGTTCAATAGAAAGTGAAGTAAGCTCAACACCCTTAGAAATCCACTTTTCTTTAAGCTCAACATTCATAGCGTCAGCAAGCTCATCAGGATATGCACCAAGCTGATCATAAGGAATTTTCTGTGCAGCAATTACTGTAAGTGCCTTTTGGAACTTAGGTTTCATATCGCCCTTTAGCTGTGCAACAAGCTCAGCACCATCACCATCAGTACGAACCATAGGAGTTGTAATGTTCATTACAACATTCTCATAGAAATAAACAGGATCTACAACCTTAAACTCGAAAATACCGTTGCCCTGTGCATTTAGAGTAATTCCCATTTCGCCATCTCTAAAAGGAATTTTTCCAAACCCAATTTTGTTGTTTACGATAGGTTTAAGATTAATATAAACCAATCTCATCATATTTCTCGACTGACCGCCAGTAGTAAATCTTGCTGCCATTTCCTTCATACTAGGCATTAAATCTTTAAATCCGCCGCCAAGCAATGAAGGTTCAGCTGTTGTATTATATGTATATTTACCAGCTTCCTCATTAGTAGTAGCGATTACAAAATCATGAACCTTACCATTCTCAATAAGCAAAGCCGCCTGATTAATATTAACGTTAAATGTTGAACCGTTTGAGATTACAGCCTCACTAGCATTGTTGACTGCTTTTCCACGAACGATTTTTGTTGCAGGAACGCAAATTGTATCCATAGACATATTCTCACAAGTGAATATATCAACAACCTGATCCCTAAATGATGAACCTACAGCCGATGCTGCCATTCTAATAATACCCATAACTAATTACCTTCCCTTATTACTTTTATTTATTTGTAATAAACACATGTTGTGTTATTAACGTTTTCTAATAGCACTTACTTTCCATGTTCGTTCAATAGAACTTTGGATTTCAGTATCACAATACTCACAAACCTTATGACCTAAGTTGCTAATAGCAGCACCGCAATGTGAGCATACTAAACTTTCATTCTCGCCAGAATCTCCATAAGCAAGATAATATGTATAGTCAACCTCATAAACATGCTGCGAGAGCAAATTATTCTGTCCAGTTATATACTCAACAGCAAGCTGATAGAGTATCGTTGCCTCTTGATTATTTTTCTTATAATCAGATATTATAGATTTATGTATTTTCACCTTGTTGTACTTTTTCGAATTAAATTCACTAATTGAATTAAGCTCAGAAATAAACGCAGATGTGCAATTGTCTGAAATAACAGACGTAATAGCATCTCCATTCAAAATCCCAAAATACTTAAACAAAACACTAGTAACAATCCCCTTAGCAACCTTGTTATTATACTCAGGAAAATCCTTACCAATCCTCATCATAAACATAGAATCAGAACCAGACAGATTTCTAGGTGTTTTCATTTCATTTTCACTTGCATCTTTAATCATTTTCATTGTGCTAGATGCAAAGTTCATTTTTCTTATAAGCTTTCGTTTAAATCTTCTAATAGCTTTATAAATGTATCTAACAACAAAAAAAATCACTAAGGCACATAAAACAATTATAATAATCTGATATGTACTTTCTAAATTTTCAAAACTCTTTATCATAAATGCAATAACCTAAACTATTCCCATTGCAGCCAAAGCAGCGCCAAGCAAAAATCCACCGCAACCACCGCAAAATGAAAACAGAGCCAGCTTTGCTTTATCAATTGGCAAATTTCCAATAAACTTACCAGTTTGACCATTCATGGCAAAAAGATATTTTTCGTTTTTATATGTAGTGTGCAAAAGCCAAGTTGGGAGCAAAGCATATTCTGTACTGTCAATGTTTATGTTCTTATCAAATTTTTTTACAGATACAGTTGAATAATTACAAGTGTTTTTCAACGCGTCCATAGTACTATTAGCCATTCTCTCCTGAGCACGCACATAGCACTGTTGCTTATCCTCATCAAATCTCTCAGCCAAATAGCCCGCAAGATATCCATAATTAAACTCTTTCAAATCACTGTAATCATACGGTTCAATTGAATCCATTGCGTCATTATCAGTCTTTGAAGAAGCATCTACAGGAATATTAGTAAATCTGCAATTACCACTTCTGAAAACATTATATATCTTTCTCTCAGTATACTGATATTCACCGCTTTTCCACGATCTTATATTTGCACCTTCAGCATTAAGCTGACCACTACACTTTCCAGAATAAAGCCAAAAAGGAATATATACACCCTGCATTTTATCTACAATTGCATCGCAATCAAAATCCTTTGGTGTCAAAGGTTTTTTACTAAACTTTTTAAACACATCCATAACTGAATTCTTTTCCACCCTAAAAGGAATAACATAATTAGGTGTAAAATCATCAATTAACTGCTCGCTCAAAATTACTGGACTTGCGCAATACACACAAATCGTAGCCGCCGTTGAACGGTCGGTAATAATCTCTGCTCCGCAATGCGAACAAGTATACTTTACTAGATTATTTCCCTCAGTACCATCATTAGATTTAAAATGCTCGCCCTCTTCAATCTCTTCATGCTTTTGTACATTCTGCTCATCTATCTTATCATGTCCAGATGCCTTTAAATCTTCCAGTGTAAATGCACCGTCACAATATTCACAAACCCATTCTTGTTTACCTGCATTCCAGCCAAGCTCTGCCCCGCAGGTTGGACACTTGTATGCAATATTACCCAAAACAGCAACTCCTTTACATTATTTCTTATTATTACTATTAACTCTGACTTTACTTGTATCAGTTCTAACATATCTGTCAGAACTATCATTCAAATCAACTTTACCTTTTATATAAAGGTCAGCTTTAGTAGCCTTATTTTTGGTCTTGCTCTTACTCACCAAAACAGCACCTGTAATAATTGCAGCAGGAATAAATCCCACCGCACCAGCAGCTACTGGATTAGTACCCTCTGCACTCGCAACAATCGGAGTAAAGAGTGTACCATAAGAAATCAACATAAATCCCGTTGTTCTAAAAAAATTCTCTAACATTTTATCCACCCATTTTTATTTTTTTATTTTAATTTTATCACTAATTATATCAACCAATACAAGTATTGCTATTTAGACTTAGGAAGCATACCTTTTTTATTTTCTTCCAAAAGTTCAAGAAAATACTCTGCCTCTGGAGTATACTTCTTCTTAGAAAAGAAGCCATTCTTGTAAGTATCTTCACAATAAACAAAATCTCTAGTCCCCTGATTGTTCACACAATAGATTCTATTTACAACAGCAAAGTTACCACTTTCGTCATCTCTGTTTCTGTCAAAACAACAAAAAATATCCTTAGCCATCAATTCAACTAAATTTAATATCTTCTCATAATTAGAAAGTACAGACCAAGCCCCTAACTCCTCAGCAAAAAACTTTTGTACAGGAACGTTGTTAACTTCCATACGTCTAATAATTCTAGCCAAACAAATTGATGCATCCTGATCTGTCAATCTATCCAGTCTTGCATTTTTGTATTCAATAATATAGTCATTAAAAGTTGCATAAAATAATTTGTCATACTGAAAAGGCTTACCCTTATCAGAATATTTAATTATCGCATTTTCTGTATTAATTAACAAAGTATATCTCTCCTAAACAATGGTTTACTTATTGCCATATTGATTAATAAATTCTTTAGTTGCTTTTTCAACTGCCTCAGCTGACATTGATTCTATTTCTCCATATTCATCAGACTCTGCTCGATTATCATATTCATTTCGAATAACATCGCCTGCATCACTCATTTCACTGTCTGATACTGATTGAATATTTTTATAATCCTTATCCAAAGTGACGTCTTTAGGATTAGAAAGCTGTTCAAGTCCCCTATTAATTTGCTCCAAATCAGCATGTTCGATGTCACCCAAAAGATGTTCTTCCGCCTTAATTCTCGCCTCATCTTTGTCAATCATATTAACAACCCTCTGCTCAACATCAGAACAATCCAAATCGCCAATATCTTCCTTATGAGTGTCAACATATTCCTTATGCTTTGCCTTATAGCTCTCCTCATACTCAACCTGTGCTTTATCAACCTCATCTTGCATAACAGTGCTAGTATTATAATCAGCATGTGTTTTTACAGGACGGCTATCTCTTTCTTCAATTTCACGTTCAAGCATAGCCATTCTTTGGCGAAGTTCATTAAGGTCAATAGGCTCAGGACCAACCTCTTCAAATTTCACATCATCATGCTTATTTTCTTTTATAAACGCACCTTCAGATTCCTTTCTTTTCTTAGCTATAGGTGCCTTCCAAATATCATCAGCATTAACAGGTGGCGTAGCATCATTATATGAATTTGTATTCTTATTCGCTCGCTTTTTATTACCAAATAAAGCCATTTTCATTCCCCCTATTCATAAAACTTCATTCAATGTTTTTTAACATTTTAAATTGCCTAACTATAATTTATATAAATTATACACTATTTTAGAACAAAAATCAAGCTAATTTGCAAATTTATTATGAAAATTCACTAATCTGCAATATCACACAGTATCCCATAATTCATTATTTATTCATTACTAGTTAAAATAATATCGATAAATCGAGCTGTAAATTTTGGTATAATATACTGTAAGATAATAAAAACTGAAATTTCTGTGATTTCTTAATAAATTTTTCATAAATAATTTAAGGGGGAATAATATTGTCTATCCATTCAATAGGAATTACAGCTATGGAGCTTTTTGCCTGTAACCCATTTAGAGTACTGGGTATTGCTGTAAATTCAACGGAAAGTAATGTAAATGACACATACCAAAAGATTATGGGGTTAGCGAAAAACAATCAAGTAAATGACTACGTGACTGAATTTGATTTTCCTTCTCTGCCACCATACCCAAGAACAATTTCTTCGATAAAAACTGCTTATGCGAAACTGGCAAGCTACGGTTATCGTTGTTTTGCGTATGCCTATCCGCAATTTACAGTTGCTCTTAACATTGATGATGTTGCTCTAAACCTACGTGATATCACCTGCTATGATAGTTTTTTGCGTTGCTATATGTGGCTTGTTGTCAACGATCGTGATATGGAAGAACGTCAGCTTTGGATTTTGCTCGCTGAGTATATGGATAAGCTTATTAAGGCTACTCCTGACAAATTCACTGAATATTTTGATCATCGTTTTTCTGATGATTTATTAGACGCAAATTTATCTGCCCTTAAATCTTTCCACCTAACATTTAAAGATATTATTCTTTTACCTTTAAAAGAAATGGTATCTGGTTCAATGAAATATACTTCTGCTATTGAGATCTTGAAATTGAAAAATTTTGATCTTAATGAAGATTTTCCATTTATTGAAATCCCTCAAGCTAATTTACCGAAGAATGGCGAGGAACCTCCACTGCTAAAACTTTCTGTTAAAGCTGGCGAGGAGTATTTTGACATTTCTACTGGTAAAATGGTTTCTTCTACTACTAGCACTAGTGCCAATATTGAAAGTCATGAATTTGAAGAGGCACATGCGCCACTAAGTGCAGAAAAAATTATCACTGAAGATGAAAAGAAAAGCAGTGAAAAATCCAAAGAAAATGTTCCATTCACAACGCTTAACAACGACAAAGACCCTAAAGATGATTTTGGCGGATTTATTAGCAGTCGACCAACTTCTTTTCAGGATAGAAAACGCGATGAGTATGAGGATGAGCTAATTAAGGATGAAAATACCTCAGCTGCTGTCGATAACGCTGCTCCGAAGATTAACAAAAAAACAGTTAAGTCTGCACCAAAAATTAATCTAAAGAAAGCAAACTTTACTTCATATAATAACCAAACTGCTGATGAAGAAAATGCTGGAAAAGAAATCACTGATGAGGTTTCTCTTACTGCCAACACTCCTGAGGAAAATCAGTATACTGACGCGCTTATTCAAATGCTCCAAGCGAACAGAAACAATCATCAGCTTATGAAAGATGTTGATACTAAGCAGGCTTATGACAATGGCGACAGTCTATCGATATCAAATCCTGACGATGAAGATATTTCAATGGATGATATCAACATGAAAAAATACGATTCAAATCTGCTTTCATCACCATTTGCAGTGGACATTAATGGCGATATGACATGGGAACAAAAATATAAAAATATCAAAATTGATGATTTGATTAATCCGACAATGGGCGGAAAATCTACAAGGGATACATATCAGCCTGATGCAATTGAAGAGTTTAAAAAGACAAAAAAGAAGCATAAAGAGGCTACGAAATACGTTTTCAAAGTTTCCTTCACTGTTGCCGCAATCATCATTTTAATTATGATTCTTATAATTTTGGATATTCTATAAAAAATATTATTCTAAAAGCTCCGACTTTGTTCGGAGCTTTTTTATTTTCAAACGTGAAACAAGACTCAAGCGCCTTATAATAAAAACGCTCCCAAAATTCAAATAAAAATAAAGGCAAATGCAATCAGCATTCACCTTTAGAATATTACTTATTATTTTTTAGGAGTACCAATTTTCAAAACAGCTTCTTTAGTTGCCGTAACGTCAGAAATACTCTTGCTCAAAGTAACTTCAGCCTCAGTAAGAACCTTCTCAAGATTTGCAGCAAGTGCCCTTCTTATATCAGCATCCTTAGCCATTGCTTGTGCAACAATATCTTCAGCCTGCTCATGAGCACGCTTAACCTGCTCCTTTGCAATGTCAGTTGCTTGTTTCAAAATTTCCTGCTCAGATACTAAAGTCTTAGCACGTTCCTCAGCCTTTTTAATAATATCATCAGCATCCTTATTAGCCTGAACCATAATGTTTTTCTGGTCACGAGTTAAATCCTGTGCCTTTTTAATCTCACCAGGAAGATCAAACTTAATTCTGTCTATATACTCACGCATCTGCTCACAATCAATCATTTTCTTGTTAGAAAAAGGCACTGATGATGAATTGTCTAGCAAACCGTCCATTAAATCCAAAATCTCTTCAATAGTCATTTTTATACATCCTTTCAATATGTCTTATTTATTTTCAGTCAAACGATTAGTGATTACCGATAAAATCTCCGACGGCACAAATCCACTGATATCGCCGCCAAGACTAGCAATTTCCTTAACCACACTAGAAGACAAATACATATTCTCACTACTCGTAGTTAAAAACACTGTCTCAGCATCACAATAAAGTTTCTTATTAGCAAGTGCCATCTGAAATTCATACTCAAAGTCAGAAACCGCTCTTAGCCCCTTAACTATAGCACATGCTCCAGTTCTCTTCAAATAATCAGCAAGCAGCCCGTCATAGCAGTCAACCACAACATTATCAAGATGCTGTGTAACTTTATTAATCATCTCAATACGTTCCGGAACAGTAAAGCTAGCCGTCATTTTATTTGGATTAAAAGACACCAAAACAATAACCTTATCAAAAAGCTTAGCTGCACGATTTACTATATCAACATGACCGTAAGTAACAGGGTCAAAACTTCCTGGACAAACTGCAATTCTCATTTAAAATTCCTCATTTTCAATGGGAATTTCAAACACAGTGACTGCAATCTTCCCATATTTATAGCGCTTTTTCAATGTCAATCTGCCGTATTTTTCTGCAAGCTGTAATTCCTTTTCATGCTCACAAATAACCATACCGCCCTCATTCATTATCTTATCAAGTTCTGGTAAAGCCTGCTCAATTAGCCCCATAGTATATGGTGGATCTAAAAAAGCAATATCAATACCACTTTTAGCAACTTTCAAATACTCAATACTATTCATATTAAGAATTCTAGAATCAGCCATAAATTTGCAGCTGTCAACATTACTTTTAACAACTTCAATAGACTCACGACTGCTATCAACAAATACACAATGACTAGCACCACGACTCAAAGCCTCAATACCAAGCTGACCGCTGCCTGCAAACAAATCAAGAACAGAAGCACCAGGCACATCAAACTGAATTATAGAAAACATAGCCTCCTTAACCATATCCGAAGTTGGTCTTATGTCAAAGCTATCAAGCGTTTTCAATTTTTTACCACGTGCTGTTCCAGTAATTACTCTCATATATCAACCCTCATAATCAAATTATACTACTAATTATACTATATATTGTTACTTTTGTCTATAGCAAAATTGATTTTTTTATGTCGAAGTTTGTAAGTAAAAATAAAAAATATGATTTTATAAGCAATCACTCACATATTTTAATAAAACAACTAAAAACTTGAAGATATACATATATTTATTCACAAGCATAAGATTTTCAGAAAAATCAGCCAAGTTTTTTTGATTGAAAATGTGATGTCAATGCTAAAATCAATCTCCTTGAACCAAATCGAGTAGCAAAATTAGATAATTTCATAACTTTTTCAGGAATAATAATCATCTTTCCTGAAAAAAGTCCATCTATTGCACTTTTAGCACAAAACTCTGCAGTAATACTTTTTATTCCAAACTTACAGCCAGCCACGCTATTAAACTCAGTGTCGACAGGACCAGGACAAAGTGCAGAAATCTTCACCCCACTGCCCTGCCGTCTTAGCTCCTCGTTAATCGCAGATGTTAAATTTACTACATACGATTTTGTCGCATAATACGTAGCCATATAAGGACCGCCAAGCATGAGGCCTGCTGAAGATGCTACATTCAGAATATAGCCTCTGTTTTTCTTCTGAAAATCGCGTAAAAACAGCTTAGTTAAAATATGAGTGGCAGAACAATTTACGTCAAGCATTTCAAGTTCTCTATCTAAATCTGTTTGATTGAAATCACCAATCAATCCAAATCCAGCATTATTCGCCAAAACCGAAATATTCTTATCAGCGACCATATCATATAGTCTAAAACATTCCTCACGCTTTGATAGGTCAGCAGTAATTACAGTAACCTTGCCTTTAAGCTGACACTTAAGCTCCTCAAGCTTATCCTTACGTCTAGCAGTAATTATCAAATCATATCCACGGTTGTTAAGCTGTTTTGCAATTTGCCAACCAATTCCAGAGCTTGCACCTGTTACTAGGGCTGTCCTTCTCATATCAAATCTCCCTTACTTTAAATGTTAATATCAACTATTATTATACAACAGCATTTTTAATAAGTCAAATCTAAATAATTATATACTTTTTTGATTGACAAAATGGAAGAAATATGTCATAATAAAATAGTAAATGATTATTTAATTTTAAGGAGATTTACTATGAAAAATTGTACACTTGTAATCATGGCAGCAGGCATGGGTAGCCGTTTCGGTGGCGGAATCAAACAGCTTGCTCCAGTTGGTCCGAACGATGAAATTATCATGGATTACTCAATCTACGACGCTGTAAAGGCTGGTTTTAACAAAGTTGTATTTATAATCCGTAAAGAAATTGAAGATGCTTTCAAAAGCATGATTGGCGATAGAATTGCTAAGAATGTTAATGTCGAGTATGTTTTCCAAGAAACATCTGATATTCCTGAGAAATTCAAGAATGCTGATAGAACAAAACCTTGGGGAACTGGACACGCTATTTTGTGCACAAAGGGTGTTGTAAATGAGCCTTTTGCAATTATCAACGCTGATGATTATTATGGTAAGGAAGGCTTTGTTAAGCTTTACAATCACCTAACTGCTGAAACTGCACAGAGCGACATTCTAAACTTCAGCATGGTTGGATTTATTCTTAAAAATACTCTTAGCGACAATGGTTCAGTTACTAGAGGTGTTTGCAACGTAGGTGAAGACGGCAAGTTAATTGACGTTAATGAAACTTACAATATTCGTCGTGAGGGTGACAAGGTTCTTGCTGGCGAGGGCGAAACCTTTGAAGTTAGTGAAGATGCTTATGTTTCAATGAATATGTGGGGTTGTCCTGCTGAGTTTATTAATGTTCTTGATGATGAATTTAATAAATTCCTTGAAAAGAATTCAAAAGACCTTAAAGCTGAATTCCTGCTTCCTTTCGTAATTGATGACCTACTTAAAGATGGCAAGGGTGATTGCGCAGTTCTAGAAAGCCGCGACAAATGGTTTGGTGTAACTTATGCTGCTGATAAGCAGGCTGTTACTGATTCAATTAAACAGCTTATTACTGATGGAGTATATCCTGAAAAACTTTGGTAAAAATAAACGCATGAATAAAAATTACAAAATCGTCTCTAATTTTGAGACGATTTTGTTTTATATATTTTAAAACAACGAACGGAGCATAAAAATGGTTAGGAAAATAACACAAAATGATAGACAACTTTTTATAGAACTTGCAGAGGACTTTTATAATTCTCCAGCAGTTTTAGAGCCAGTTCCATTAAAAAATCACACAGACACTTTTGATGAAATGATAAGAAGTGACTGCTACCTTGACGGATATATCTTTGAGCATGAAAAAAAATCTGCTGGCTATGGATTAATTGCAAAGACCTATTCCCAAGAGGCTGGCGGAATTGTTTTATGGATTGAAGAAATATATATTCGTCCTGAATTTCGCTCAATGGGATTAGGCAGGGAGCTTTTTGAACAGATTGAAAATAATCGCAGCAAGAATATAAAACGAATTCGCCTTGAAGTTGAACCAGAAAACAAAAGGGCTGTCTCGCTATACAAACGTCTTGGTTATGAAAATCTCGACTATAATCAAATGTTTAAAGATTTTGATTAATAGTACATTTATTCGTACTCTAACGATTTTCGATCTCAGCAATAATCTCATTAGTTAATAAATTAAGCTTATCAAAATCCATGGCGGAGATATAGAATTTTTCTATTTCGTCATGGATTTCTTTTGCCGATTTTATGGTTCTAACCGCCTCACCAGTCAAATCACTACAGGCAACTTTGTTCATTTTCAAACGATTTTTTCTAATTGCAAGCTGCTTTTTATCATAAAATCTCAACAGATTTAAATGCTTACCGCCAAGCAGTTCAACTTCATTTGTAACTCCTACGCTTATAAGAGCAACACCTAGCTCTGGAATTAGCAAGTGCTCATAAGAAGTGTTATTAAACATTTGACTAGGAGCAATAATTACATCATATCCGCGAATTGACGCCTCATCTGAAAACAAAGAAATCAAGTAATTTGTCGCAGCATAATACTCATCAGAGATATAGTAAATATCAAAATAATCATCCAAAGTTTTCGAAAGAGTCATTATGCCATACTCAGTTAATGCAGTAAGCTGTTTTATGTTTTTACTGCCGCTGCCACTTCCCCTTTTACCGAGTATTTTCTTTTTGAAACGCTCGACAAACGAGTCCAGTTTTTGGGACAAAATGCAATCAGACCCGATTTGATAGGTATCTGAATAAATATTCGAAACAGCATTTGAAAAACGTCTTGCGCGCGTAAGCATAGATTTATTTGCAGCTGTAACTTCAACAATCATAGCCGCATTTTCATTTAGAATTTTCTCATCCCAATAGTCACCCAAATTAATTATTTTCTGCCTGATTCCAGGTACAAGCGGGTCAAAAACGTGTGGTGATGTACCGTCGACTATCGCAACCCCCGACCCAGTTAGCACAATAGCATCAAGTGAACTAGGGTCAGACGAACAATAATATCTGACAATATGCTCGCTCTTTTCAAAATGCTGGGCAACCTTTTTCATTAGCGAAGATTTTCCAGTGCCAGCTCCGCCTTTTAAAATGTAAGTAAACATGTTCTCATCAGCTATAATTTTCCCAAACTCAGTAGAAAATCCATTTGATGTCATTGCACCCAAAAAATAAACTTCTGACATATAAATCCCTCCAAAGTAATTGATGATTTATATTATGTCAGAAGTTGCTTTTCTGTTAAAAAACATACTGCTTTTTTATTTTAGTTCAAATTTTAATATTTTCATCCTGCAATAGAATCAGCTGTGCTTGATGAATTTTCATTTCCTGTATCGTCAGAAATCTTTGAATTTTCATCATCAGCCGATATCATTTTTACACAAAATATAAAACCTGACGAAGTATCTCCAGAAATTTCATACTCATATTCTTGATCATCATTATCAAGAGGAATCGGACAATTCGTTGTTTTTTCAGTACTCACAGCAGAGTAATAAATCGCATAACAATCACCGTCAGCACTCTCAAAACTGTATGGCTTTTCAAAAGAATATTTCTTTAAAAAGTCAATATACTCCTCCAAGCACAAATTATTTTTATACATAATTTCAGCATGCGGTTTACCCACATATCTATAATGGCTAGGTGTATACTTAACCTTAGTTATCTGAGTTTTATCTTCAGGATAACGCTCAATAAAGCCGTATTTCCAAGCATTTTGTACAATCCATGTATACTTGCCTGAACCATCAAAATCAGTATACTTGTTTTCAGACTGCAAATAAAGCTTTAAATCAATAGCAAGTCCTGTATTGTGTTCTGAAGAACATGCCTCACTTTCTGAATTTGCATTATCAGAATCCCCGCTGCCAAAATCTCTAGAAATATCATTAACCATCAAAGTTTTAAGTTTTGTCTTATTATAAAAATCGCACAAAAGCTTGTTAAATTCAACAAGCATTTCTTTCTTTCCAGTTAATAACGTACTGCTAGTAGAAGCAATCTGTTCGCCCTGCTGATTAAAAAGATATCCATATATACCGTCAAAATCAGAAGCATTCACACTGCCAGATTGAATTGACTCATTTACTACAATCAAATTTCCAGTTCCAAGCTGATCAGAATTTTTAACATTAATATATTTATAGTTTTTGCTCAAATTCTCAGCCTTAAATACATTTTGCGAACTGTCATTAGTACCGCTATCATCAACAGAACTAGTATTTGCCGCAGGTGTAGCATTCTTCTTGCTAATCTGACCCAAATTAGTTGAGTTAACAATCATAAGAAGTCCTATAAGAATAAACGATAAAAGAATAGCAATATTCTTGAACTTATACTGTTTTTTAATTATTTTATCGCTCAAAATTACCCATTCCTTTCCCTAATTTATATTTAAAGATATACTAATTATAACATATATATAACCTACTGTGAACACAATAGACACAACCATTTATATTTTTCAACTTTTTGCACAAATAAACTAAGATAAGTTTTACACTATACACAAATTTAAAAATATATATGACAATTCATACTTTGTTAAGCAATATATGGCTGTGCTTTTTAATATTAAAACTATGTAAAAACATATTGAAAATCTAGAAAAAATGTGTTACAATGATAAAAAGAAGGTGATATTTTGAGTGATCGTACAATTTACTATTTATGGCTTACTATGGCACTATCACCATGCAATCCGCGAAAGTGGGATGTTCTAAAGCAATTTGATTCAGTTGAGAATCTTTACAAAAATTACAAATCTAATTCGCTTTTTATAACAGCCAACGAACGAAATTCGCTTTATAAAACTACTATTTACAAAGCAGAAGAAGTTATGAATTACTGCGAAAACAATCACATAAATATCTACTGTTATGAAGATAACGCTTATCCGCAAAAACTGCGTGAAATTAAAAATCCTCCTACTATTTTATTTTCTTATGGTCGGCTTGAAAATATAAATTTCAACCGTTCAGTCGCGATAGTTGGCTCACGAAACGCCGACGAATACTCGACAAAATGTACTAGGATTATTTCAAGCCAACTTGCTCAAAATGATGTCACAATAATTAGCGGGTTTGCAAAAGGAATCGACACTGCCGCACATCAAGGCGCAATTTATTCAGATAAACAAACAGTAGCCGTACTTGGCTGCGGCTTAGAGTATGATTATCCCAAAAACACTTTTGGTTTTAAAAAGGAAATTTCTAAAAACGGCGCAGTAATTTCTGAATTCATGCCAAACTCACCGCCTGCACCAGAAAATTTTAAAATACGCAATCGAATTTGCTCCGCATTGTCCGACGCTGTTTTATGCACGCAAGCATCTGCCAGAAGTGGTGCACTAAATACTGTTGCGCATGCACTTGAGCAGGGTAAAGATATTTTTGTCACTCCGCCCCACGATATTTTCTCTCAAAACTATCAAGGAATAATCTCCATTCTTAAAGACGGTGCACAGCAAATATATTCGGCTGAGGATTTATTAAACAAAGCGTACAATTAATTACTAACAGATTAAATAGCTTATCCATTGAAATTTTTATGTAAAAATGTTATAATGTTATTATAACAGATATATTTCAATAATTTTTGAAGGGAGAAAACAAATGTCTAGTTCAACAGTAACAAAAAGTGCTCTTGCAGAATCATTAAAAAAGCTTTGTGCTGAAAAACCACTCGATAACATTTCAATCTCAGATATTACAAAAGAGTGCGGTTTAAACAGACAATCATTTTATTATCATTTTCAAGATAAATATGAGCTTTTAGGTTGGATTTATTACAACGAGCTTTTTATACATTTTAACAGCGGAGTTGGATTTGTAAACTGGGAAAAAAGTCTTGAGGCTTTTCTGTCAGTAATGAAAAATGATAAAGAATTTTATTGCTGTGCTTTGAAGAGCTCTAATGTAATATTTAAAAAGCACCTTTTTAGAATCATGCATAGACTTTTTGTGAAATTTATTCATCATGCTGTAAGATCCATGTCATACCGCAGCAAAACCGAATTTTTTGCTAATTATTATTCCCACGGATTTTGCGGAATAATAATAGACTGGGCAGTTAAAGGTATGAAAGAATCACCTGAAATGCTAGTTTCCCAAATTAAAGAATTGGCTTACGAAAATGTTCTAATTGGCGAAGGATTTCGTGAAAATCTATAAAATAAAAAATGCTGTTGGCTCAAACAAGCCGACAGCATTTTTATTGTCTATTAAATTATTAGTTAAACATCTAAATCAAAATCGTCAAAATCAAAATCATCATATCCAGTACTTCCGCTAACATCTGAGCCGAACAAATCATTGTAAAGCTCATCACCTAATGCAGATTTCAAGTTATCCATAACCTTGTTGAAATCACATTTTGACATGTATGATTCCATTCCAGCATCGTCCATTTTATAAATATCACCAGTCGGAATTGTAATATCTGAAGCATCAGTTTCTTCACCAGTAATACCAAGGTTGAAATAATTTTCACCAGAATTGCTAACATTTAGCGAAAGGTCAAGCTTATCAGAAGCACTGTTAGAAACAAGTTCAATAACAGGATTTATAGTAGTTCCGTCCTGATCCATCTTAATTTCATATTTAACAGCACCAGAGAAAAAGTCACCCTGCTCTTCAATATCAGTTAATGAAATCTTAGCAGTTGCCGCAGCCCCTTCAATATTAACATCATAATCTACTGAGCCGTTAGTTTTACCCTTTTTAGTTTCAAAAGCACCAACAGCCTTGCAGCTATTGCTCTCATCAATTGTAATATCCATATCAATTGCAGTAACATCATCAGATGCAACTGTAATTACCTTATAGTTATCAAGTCCTAAATCATCTGAATTAATTAAAAATCCAGTAGCAACGTCGCCATCATAATAAACATCAACATTTGCCAAAACTTCCTTTTTTTCATCATCAGTAGGAGCGTCGGCAACTAATTCGTCAAGAGAAGCAATATAATCAGCCTCAGTAATACCAGTATCCAAAGCAATCTGCTTAATAATTTCATCACCCTTTAATTTTTCAACAGAAGCAGTAAGAATATTATAAGCAACCTCACCAGTTACCTCATAGCTCTTAGTAGTAAAACTATAAGAATGTCCGCTTATTTCGCCCTTGATTTTTTCACCGTCAACAGGCTCAGGAGCATTTTCAGTAAGTATTGATTCATACTCTTCAATGTCAGCAAACAAAGCATCATAATCAATATCCTTAAAAACGTCAAGTATAGCGTCAGGTGATGCAGAAGAAGTAGCCATACCAGTAACCGAACCGCCAAATGAACCATAAGTTGAGTATCCTAACATTTCTTGAAGTTCATCTGCTGTTCCAAGAATATAAGCATCACTTAGCTCAGGAACTCTGATATACGTATCACCAGTTTCATTATCCAAAACTGAATTAAAAGAAATTATGTCCTTAGCATCATACTTCAGTTTAATGTCAGATGCAGTTTTCTTTCCCTTTTGCTTTGTAACAGTTTCCATTGAAAAAGGCTTTAGATTATAGCCCATTGATTGTGTAAGACTATCGCCCAAAGTGAACTCGATGTTCGCATTGTATCCAAAATCCAGTTCACCCTTAGCAGCTTTATCAGCAAATTCAATGGTATCTGAAATATTGCTAGTCATTTTTGAAATTGAAGTTTTTCCGCCCTTTTTCTCTTCTTTTTCAGTATCCTTATTATTTAAAACATAAAAAACGCCTGAACCGATAACAGTTACAGCAAGTACTCCAGACAGAATTGGAGTAAGTAGTGATTTCTTTAACATAATATCTCCTCCTATAATTGTTAAAAATTTCTTAATTATTCTAACATACTAATCATATAATTAATATAACATATTATATACATTATGTCAATATAGATAAAACACAAAACGACCTGAAAAAAAGCACAAAAATTTGGTATTTCCATGCTTTTTGCGTACAATATCATTTAACAGGCTCAACCGAACTCATATCCCTGTTCTTTAACATAATCAATAAACTCAGGCAGCACTTCAGTATTAGTAGCCGACACCGAGTGAAGCAGATAAATCGCACCATCATGAACTGCATCAGTCAACTTTTTGTAAGCAACTTCTTCAGAAGGCTGCTTATTCACATCCCAGTCAGCATAAGCATAACTCCACATAACAGTTTTATATCCGCAGTCCTTAGTTATCGCAAGGGACTTTTCAGAAAACTCACCCATTGGAGGACGAAATTCTGTCATCTCATAATTAAATTTTTCCTTTATATAATCATGCAATCCCATAATTTCATTTTTACATTCTTCAGTCGACAAACCAGGCATTGAATAATGCTTTACTGAATGATTTCCAACAGTATGACCCTCATCAATCATTCTCTGCACTAGTTCAGGGTTTTTTTCGGCATAGTCCTGCAATACAAAGAATGTAGCTTTAACATTCTTTTCTTTCAGCACATCTAAAATCTTACTTGTATATCCATTTTCATACCCCTGATCAAATGTTAAATAAATCTTTCCCTTGTCCTCAGTAATAGCTTTCGCATTGTATTTTCCATACATATTATTAAAATCAATAGCACCAGTCGGACGATTTTCACTATCCAGCTGAACACCCTGACCATATCCATGTTTTTCGGTCGAAAGCGAAGAATAGTCACTTGCCACCTGTGCACCAACTATAACAGGCTCAATTATGTCATTTACATCAGAAGTTTGGGTACTTTTGCTTGTTACTGAACCTGTGTCTGTTTTTGTTTTCATGTCATCTCTTACTATGTTGTCTTCAATTCTGCTTGCACATGATGTCAGTGACAATGCTAATGCTGCCACAATTAAATAACGTTTCTTCATAACAAACTCCTTTCAAACAATTTTAAAAATATTGTTCCCTGTTTTTTATAAAAACATCTGAAAATCAAAATGTAATTTTTTCAAATTTTCAAAGGAATTCTCGCCCTTGAAATACAATGTAAAATATGCTATACTAAATCTAACATATTTTTATAAAGGAGATTTTTTATGCTTCACGGATATCTTGATTTGCCAACATTTACTTTTTTTGACGAAAAAAACTCATGGACAGGCAGCGTTTTTCAAAATTTCAATTACAAAATCATGCTTAAAACAAATGATGATCAAAAAACACTTTATTCAACCATTTGGTTAGGAACAAAATGCTTTGATTTAATTGACCAATCAGAATATGTGTTTGAATTTAATGAAGAATTTTCACCACAAGGACTAGAAGAAACAATAAAAAAAATCAACGAAAAAGTAGAAGAGTACAAAAACAACGGCGGTAAATTCTAATAAAATAACAAATGGTGACTATGCGTTTTTAGCATAATCACCATTATTTTTTATGTAATTAATCAAAAACGCAAAACTAATCCAAATTAGAATAATTTGAAACCATAGCTTGACTTTCACCCTGATTATAAAGATCTTCACCACTATAATCCGAATTGTTCACATCACTATTCTCGTCCTCATCACTAACGTCATAAGAATCAGCCACATAAACCTTATCTGCCGAAATAAGCTGTTCATTCAAAATTCGCTTACCGTCATCATCAATAACCTTTAAATCCTTAGCAGTTTGAACAATTCCCGTTGCAATAGCTTTTGCATACTCATCAACCTTTTCATCAAAAAGCTGATTGTCAGTTGCATCAGTTAAAAAACCTAACTCAACCAAACAACTTGGCATTTTTGTTTCTGCATTCACATGATAATTATCAGTAGGCACTCCAGGATATCCGAACTTTACTCCCCTAGCCTTAGCAATTCCAACCTTTTCAAGATCTTTTAAAATATTTGTTGCAAGTGTTGTATCTTCAATCGGTTCTTGATTGTGAACCCAAATTTCAACGCCATTTTCATCGCCCTCATAACTATTTCTATGAAGTGATACAAACAAATCTGATTTTGTATCATTCGCGATACTACAGCGTTCCTGCAAATCATAAAAAGTATCATCAGCACGAACCATAATGACAGTCGCACCCATCTCATTCAAATACTTCTCTACGAGCAAAGCAACCTTCAGATTATCATCTTTTTCAATTCGAGTACCGTCAAGATTAGTAGTTCCGCCGTCATAATCGCCGTGACCTGCGTCAATACAAACCTTAAACTGAAGCTGACTTGTTAAAGTTTCAGCATCATTTTCATCATCAACCCGAGAATCACTTTTCTCAACAACTGCCGGCACATCATCCTTATTAAAATGCCCTGCAATTGTTTTAACAAGCTGAACAATTCCAAATATGATTAGTATTAACACCAACAAAGCAATTATAATTCGGTTGTAGTAAATTTTTTTCTTCTTCGGCCTGTTATTTATTCTAGGATAATGCCCATATCTTTCATAAAATTCCTGTTCAGTCATTTAAATTAAACTCCTGTTTTTTTTAATAAATTATTTACAAGTATATCATATTTCGATCTTTTTTTCAATTAATTTTAACCAAAATAATTATGAACAAATCATGATGACTTTGCAAAATTCAACAATTACAAAAAAGAGGTCTGCAAATAAGCAAACCCCTAAAATCATATTATATTAAAGTTCTCTCATCACAATATTCGCATACAACTGTTTCACCGTTTCCCATGAAATATTTTGGCAAATATTCTTCGTGATTTGTAATGCAACTCGGATTTGAACACCTAACTCCAGGAATTACCCTACCATAAATAAGCTGTGCCGGATTGGCGTTGTTTTTCAAAATAGTCAAAATCAAAGCCATTCTTATATACATTCCGTACTTAGCCTGTTTAAAATAACAAGCTCTCGCATCATCGTCAACCTCAATAGAAATTTCATCAACTCTAGGCAATGGATGAAGAACGATAAGATCCGATTTAGCGTTAAGCATTTTTGCTTTATCAAGAATAAAACTTCCCTTTTGCAAATGATATTCCTCGTCATTTGCAAATCTTTCACGCTGAATTCTAGTCATATACAAAACATCAAGCTCGCCCATTACGTCATCAAGACTAGTAACTTCCTTATACTCAAGGCCGCTAGCTGACAAAATATCCTTAATATACATAGGCAATGCAAGCTCTTTTGTAGAAATCAGCACAAACTTGTTTCCCTTAAAACAAGACATTGCCTTGATAAGAGAATGAACAGTTCGTCCGTTCTTCAAATCTCCGCACAAACCAATTGTAAGATTTTCAAGTGTACCCTTTTCTTCCATAAAAGTCATAAGGTCAGTAAGTGTTTGAGTAGGGTGAAGATGTCCGCCGTCGCCAGCGTTAATAACAGGACAATCAGCAGTAAGTGCCGCCGCCTTAACCGAACCCGCAACAGGATGACGCATAACCATTATATCCGCATACCCCGAAACAATCTTTGTTGTATCCTTGATATTTTCACCCTTAGCAACTGACGACGTTTCTGGATTATCAAAACCAATAATAGTACCGCCAAGTCTAAGCATAGCCGTTTGAAAGGACATTTGAGTTCTAGTCGAGGGCTCATAAAACAAAGTTCCCATTATTTTACCCTTACATGATTCACTATATTCTTCAGGATTTTCTTTAATATCATGACCAAGTTGGAGCAAGCTTTTCCACCACGAAACAGGATAATCATTCAAATCAATTAAATTAATATTCTCCGTAAAACCACTCATAAAAAACCAGCCTTTCGTCACTTTTATATTTATACTATTATATCACAACAATAGACTTTTTTCAAGGTTTTTCTTGAGAATTAATCAAATTAAATTTACCACATTTATTAAAACTTTCAACATCATACAAAAACAAAATATCATCATAATTGCTAACATTAACAACATCCTCAAGTCGCTCACCCTCATCGAGCTGATTTAAATCGACCAAAGTAATTTGCTTGTAGTGCGGAGTCAAAAACGGAACAAAACAGTTTGCATAATTGCTCTTAATTATCAGCAAATTTTCATCGTTAGAGCTAGAAGTGAAAATCGAGCTTTTTTTATAGTAGTCACCATTCAAAAAAATATTATATTTATCGTCAGATTTAAGTCCAGCATGATTATAGACTGAATTAGATGTAAACTTCTGCTGACCGCTATATGATATCGTCTCTTTCACATAGCTGCCCTTTTTATTCTTAAACAAATTTATAGAATCGGCAGCAACACCGCCATAATATGTCTTATCATACAGATTTCCCAAGAAATTTCTGTCAACATATTCAACATCATAATTCGAAAGATCAATAGCTTTAAAGCCCATTTTATTGATAACACCAGCATAGGTATAATAAGCTCCAAAAGCAGTCCAACGATTATCAGTTCTAAAATAAATATAATCATCTCTAGCTGAAAACAGCGGATTATATGCATCTAAAGTCACAATTTTCTTGTCTAACTTATAGTAAATATCATCAATAAGCTTTTCTTGATCAACAGCAGATGATGACAAAGGCAAATCGGCACTGTAAATTCCAGAAGCAGTTGGAACAAGCATAGCATACACAGACTTTTTTTGGTTTTCACCACAAAACTCATTAATACTTTCAATCGACTGTTCTATTTTTTTATTATCAACACTATCAAAAATCTCAATCATTTTATTATCCAGCACGCAGACATCATTAATCTGCGACTGTCCTGTAGAAATAACCATTCTGCTGTATAGCGACTTCCAATTCTTTTGAAGCGGAAAATTGCTAGTAATATAATTTTCCGCCTTTTTATGCGCACTAATGTCAGCATCTTTAATCTGATAGTAGTCTGCCTTTTTTTGAACAAAAATTGTACTGATAGCAAACATAATGATAAAGCTAAAAAACAAAACAGAAGTGATATAGTTAAGCACCCTTTTCACTTAGCATTTTCCTTTCTTTCATATTAAAACTGAAAATAACTTACAGTAGTTTCTGCTGACATATAAGCCGTACAGAAAATAAGTAAAGCTAGAATAATCACTGGCTTTAAAACTGTGTACATTCCCATTTTAGTATTGTCAAATTTTTTACGAAGATATTCCACTAGCGGAGTAGCCAAAATAATGCAAACGATAATTAAAAACGCTGTGGATTTTATAAAATATCCTGACAAACCAACGCCAACACCAGTACCGCTGCTAAACATTCTTCTTACGAACAAAAAACCTTGCCCAAAATCCTTGCCAGCAAACAAAGCCATAGCAATAAGCATAACTAAATTAGTAAACAAAATTCTTATAGGCTTAATTGCGCGGTCAATCCATTTTTCAAGAAGCATTTCTATACAAATAATAACAGCTAAAAAAGCTCCATATAACATAAAGTTTAAGCCAAAACCATACCAAGCGCTCATTATCAATGCACAAACAAATACATTTCTAAAAGTAACAATATTTTTACGTTCTCCTCCGCCGAGAGATCTATAAACATATCTATCTACCCATTTATATACCGATATATTTAGGCTTTTTACAACCTCACGAACCGATTTTTTTGCAAATGGAAACTCAAAATCCTTCTGAATCTCAAATCCAAGCATGAGTGAAAAACCTCTTGCCATGTGTGAAAAGCTCTGAAATTCATAATAAAACCAAAAAGCAAAAACAAACATAGCAATCCAAACTAAAATAATAGACATATTCTTAATTCCAACAGCTGTAAGCTCGTGCCAAAAAACGCTTAATTGATTTGCCAAAATAACCTTTTCAGCAAGTCCCCACAAAAACATAACTATTCCGTCAGAGAGCATTTCGCTTTTTATAGCAGGCTCAACAAGAGTATCTTTAATATCACCAAAATTCAAAATCGGACCTCTAGTTAAGCTTGGCATAAAACCCACATATGCGCACACAACAGAAAATTTTGTTTCAGGCTTGTATTCCGCCCTATAAATATCCACACAGTATGAAATGCTATGTAATGTATATACACAAACTCCAAAAGAAGTATATAATCTGTACTGTGTCGTTCCGCAAGTTAAACCGCTAAAAACATCTAACGGATTGTAGTTGCTGTAAGCGAACCCTAAAAACATTATAACATTGAGCACAACACACCCAATTAAAATTCCCTTTTTAACCTTTTTCACTTCACGATAATTGTATATAAGTATTCCGCCCATATAAGCTGTAAGTGCCGAAACAGCAACATTTATCAATCCAAATGGTGAGAACGTCCAAATAAAATAAGCTGATCCAAGAATTAATATTTTAGAACGATGTTTAGCCTTTGTTATTGCATAAATACACATAAAAACGGGCAGAAAAAAATACAAAAAGGTTATACTCGAATAACTCAAACTAATCCTCCTCCTAAATTATTTCTTTAACAAAATCAAAAAACTTATCTCTTTCAAACATAGTATTTACAAATTCAAGCAAAGCATTTGCAGTGATAAGCTCAGGCAAATTAAGCTTTTTAGCGACATTTTTACGTAGTTGTGAACTGTTCGGACCTCCCGAAAGTCCTAGCTGATAAAAATCAAGCTTAGTCAAAGGATTTGTATTTGCACTTTTTTCACTTGTAATTCCAGCCTTGTCAAAAGTGTCCCTTAACAGCGCAACATCAATTCCCTCAACACCAAGCTTACCCTCCTTTGAAGGAGCAATCTTTCGCTTTTCCTTGCCGAAAACATCAGGAATATACAAATTAATAATCTCACCCTTAGGGCAAATCCCCTTTAGGTGACCTCGAATTTTAAAGCCAGCCGAATCTGAATCAGTCAGAATTATTATCCCGCGATTTTCAGCGTAGTATTTAATCAGACTAGCAGTTTCCTTATCCTTAAAAATATGAAACCCATTTGTACAGATAATTACTGTATCCAAAAACGACGAAAGCTTGATTTTATCGTATTTACCCTCTACAATAATAACCTGTTTGATTTTCATTTTTTCCATTAGGTTTCTCCTCAAATAATTATTAGCATTTTAAAGCCATAGCCTTTGCAATTGCCTGCTCTAAAACTAACATATCTCCAGCTTTTCCAGTAGAACGAGTTTTCAAAAGCAAATCTGTATCCGAAAAAATCTTTATTGACTGTCTAATTCTCTCACAGGTCATATTTGCGCATTCGTTGTACGCATTTTTCACCGCGAACTCGCGATTTCTAGGATATTTAAAATCAGCCGTGCAATGTGAAGCCGTTCGACCAGACGCTCTAGCTAACTTAGCACGATATAAATCTGTCATCGAAAAACTTATCACGCCAAGTATCTCGAAAGCTTCATAGTTTTGATCAGATAGTTCACGCACTCGATTGAAAACCATCGAAGCACTAGAGCGCAAAATATTAATAGCAAGAGCAAATCCGTCCGACTCCACACGCTTAATGCACAAAGCGTCAATATCCTCACGAGTTATAGTCCTATTAACCGCATAAGCAGTTAGCTTTTGAACCTCCTGATTTACAAACGAACTATCGCACAAACAGCAGTCAGCCAAATATTCAGCATCATATTTAGAAATATCGCATCCAGCCTTCTTAACAGCTGCAGCAATACCTCTGCCAATATCTGAAGCTCGCTTATAGGCAAATTCACAGCTGCTGCCATGCTTAGCACAAAAATCTGCAAAACGCTTATTCTTATCGGTCAAATATCTCTTATTCTTATATAAATCAACACCTGTTGAATAAATTACAACTATTGTAGTTTCAGGCAAATCTGATAAAATCTTACGTAGTGCATCGCCGTCAGACTTAACAAAAGTATCCATGTTCAAATCATTTATAGTCACAACAACACGGTCGGCAAACATTGGCAAAGCCTCACACGCGGCACAAAAATCACCTATATCAAGACTTTTTCCATCGAATTGGTGCAAATTCATGACCTGACTATCAGGTGGACAAAGCTTTTTTATAAGCTTTTTGGCATAAGGCTCCAACGCACCAACATCGTGACCATAAAAATAATATAACCTGTCAAAATCAGATACCTTAATTCTCTTAGCCAAATCGTTAGAACTTAACATAGCCATAATCAAGCCTCCTTACCTCAAAATCTTCATCCGTTATAACAAACTCCAAAGGATATTCTTCCTCTGAATAATCAAAAATCTTTCCATCAATTAGTAATTCATGTGACTCAACCGTAATTCCATTACCAAAAACATCCACCAAATATCCACTATCAGTACGCGAAATTTTCATATCCGAAAACCCTACTGTACTACCCTCATTAACTAAATTCGCGTCTGCATAATCAACGTCAGAAAAATAGTTTTCCGCAGTCAAAAACAAGTTTTCATCATAAATTTTCCTGCTGTAATAATATCCACACTGAATAAATGCACCCTTTAAGTAGTGAATATCTCTAGTCGAAAACAGCTGTCCAACCGAATATTTCAAATCACCATTTGACGATAAATCTAGCAAAAACGCTGCACCGTTTTGATAAACAACCGCAGTGCAATCACTACCGTTAGGCAGAATTACTATATGAACCTTGTCCATATCAGCAAGCCGTGAACCCTGAACCAACATGAAAATTCCAACGTTAACCGCCAAAACAGTCGCAATATAAATCCTTATCTTCTTATAATGCATAGTCAGCCAAATTCCAGCCAGCGACACTAATCCAAAAAACAAAATCACCTTATAGTGCTCAGAGCCTACCGTTGTAAAATTCAGTTGAACAATCCAGTCCACAATTTTCAAAACAAAACCAATTACCATTCCAGCAAGCTTTAAAATCGGTACAGCTAAAAAGCCTGAACCGCCTAAAATAATCGAAAGCAAAACTAAATAAAGTGCCACAGTACAAATTGGCGCGAGAATCAAATTAGTAAGCGGAGAAATTATTGAAACCTCCGAAAACAGTATCGCACAAATAGGCATAGTCACAAGCGAAATTAAAGTAACCATTATCGCTGATTTGACTATATTTTTAAGTGGGATATTCCCAACAATGCGAGATATTTTAGGATAAATCACACCAACAGTGAACGCACCAGCAAATGATAATATAAATGACGGGTCAGCAACAACATATGGATTAATCAGACACATAATCACACAGCAAATTCCCAACGAATTCAAAGCGTCAGCGCGCCTTCTAAAAACATCAGCAGAAATAACAGCAGTTAGCATAATCCCTGCTCGGACAACTGACGGCGAAAATCCTGCAAATGCGACAAAAGCAACTATCATAATTTCAGTAATAAAAAAACGAATTTTCTTAGAACTTATAATCGGCGTAATCAAAAATCCAAAGAACAGCACAGCAATATTCAAATGCATTCCAGAAACTGAAAACACATGCCCAATACCACTCTTGTACAGCTGAGTTTTAGTAACATTATCAAGCTGAGATTTGTCACCGCAAAGCATAGCAACCAAAAACGCACCCTCACGCTCACCAACATTTTGAGAAATTTGATAAGATACTCTGTCCCTAAAGCGCAAAATCTCACGCATCAAAACATTCGAATTTTCATCAGAAATCTCGACCTTAGGCATGCCGTCGCCCTGCAAAAACACACACTTAGTACGATAATAGCTTTGCGACTCAAACTTTATGCTGTCCTCAATATCCTTAACTTTACCGCTGACAACAACCCTTTGATAATAATCGAAATCATCATTTTCAACAAAATAAGTAATCTTCGTCCGCTTTCCCCCATTAATCCGACCTTTGACAGTTATCAGACAAGTATCAGAACCGATGTACGAAAAATCAGTTATATATCCGTCTAAAACCACATCACTACCAGCTTTTGACACTATATTCTCATAGCAATAAAGGGTATATGCCTGTCCGCAAAGCAGGCCAAAAACAGCACAAGCTACCACAGAAAAAGCATACACCCGATATTTTTTGAAAGCTATAAATACCAGCGTGCCTGCGGACAGCAAAGAGATTATTAAAGCTACAAAACTCTCGCCAAAATCTAAAGAAAAAAGTACCAATCCAAGTAGGAATGAAAATCCCCACCAAGCAAATTTTCGTGTCACAGATACGCCTCAAATCGCCTAATTTAGCCAGCTGGCCAAGTTAAAGGTCTGCCTGCAAGAAGATGAAAATGTATATGAAAAACTGTCTGTCCAGCCTGTTCACCACAGTTTGATACTACTCTAAAGCCGTCTTTCAAGTCCAATTCTTTGGACAGCTTTGCGATAACCTCGTAAATATGAGCAATAACAGAGCTGTTTTCAGATGTAATCTCATCAAGCGTAGAAATGTGCTCTTTAGGTATCAGCAAATAGTGAATCGGTGCAGTAGGAGCAATGTCCTCAAAAACATAAACTAATTCGTCCTCATAGATCTTGTTTGAAGGAATTTCACCATTCGCAATTTTACAAAACAAGCAATCTTTCATAACAATTTACCTCCCTTTATTTCATAAATTCCTTAACTATTTCTATTGCATTTTCAAGAGCCGCGTCAACCTTAGTAACATCGCCAACACCAGCCATAGCTGAATCAGGACGTCCGCCACCCTTACCGCCAGTCAAAGCCGCAACTTTGCCAGCAATCTTTCCAGAATGAACACCCTTAGCAATTCCGTCCTTACCGCAAGCAACAGCAAAATTACCCTTTTCACCGTCAACTCCAGCAATTACGCATAGATAATCACCAGCTCTAGCCTTAACATCGTCAGAAATTTTTCTAAGCATATCAGTCTTAATATCCCCTAAATTAGCAACAATTACCTTAATTCCATTTACGTCAACAGCGTTATCAAACAGATTTTGTGTTCTCATATTTGCAATTTGTGACTGCAATTCATCACGCTCACGCTCAAGTTTTTTGATGTCCTGAACGACAGTAACACATCGCTTAACAAGCTCCATAGGATTTGCAATTTTCAGCATTTCAGCAGCCTTGTTAATAATATCGTTATCCTGATGAATAAGCTTCATAACTCCAAAACCAGTAACAGCCTCAATACGTCTTACTCCAGAAGCAACTGAGCTTTCAGACACAATTCTAAACAAGCCGATTTTAGCAGTGTTATCAAGATGAGTACCACCGCAGAATTCGATAGATGCAGTATGGTCACCCTCGCCAACAGTTACAACTCGTACAACATCGCCGTACTTCTCGCCGAACAAAGCCATAGCGCCAAGCTTTTGAGCCTCAGCAATTGGCATCTCTTTCATTGTAATATTAAGTGCAGAGAAAATATACTGATTTACAAGACTTTCAACCTTGTCTTTTTCCTCATTAGTCATAGCATTGAAGTGTGAGAAGTCAAATCTTAGTCTTTCACCGTCAACAAGCTGACCTGCCTGATGAACATGCTCTCCCAAAACGCTAATCAATGCAGACTGTAACAAATGTGCGCATGAGTGATTTCTCATAATAGAAATTCTATTTAATTTATTTACAGAAAGATGAGCCATTTGACCCTTAGAAATTCCGCCCTCAACAACTTTAACCTTATGAGCAAATTTTCCGCCGACAACCTTTTGAACGTCCAAAACTTCACACTTACCGCTAGCAGTCGTGATTATACCTGTATCAGCAACCTGTCCGCCGCTCTCAGCATAAAATGGAGTTTTTGAGAATACAAGATAGAAAATATCCTCACCGCATCCAGCATTTTCTATTATCTCGTCATCAGTAGCAATAAATGCAATTTCAGCATCATCTTCAAATCTATCATATCCAGTAAATTCAGTGTGGAAAGCCTTATCAATTTGGTGGAAAACAGTTTCGTCAGCACCCATGTACTTAGAACCGCCTCTAGCCTCACGAGCCATTTCACGCTGTTTATCCATAGCAACCTTAAAGCCGTCCTCATCACACGAAAGTCCCTTTTCCTCAACAATTTCCCTAGTCAAATCAATTGGAAATCCGTAAGTGTCCGATAGCTTAAAGCACGACTCACCGTCAAGAACGCTCTTGCCGTCAGCCTGCATTTTTTCAATATATTCATCAAGAATTTTCATTCCGCGGTCAATTGTAAGATTAAAATTCTGCTCCTCAGTTGTCAAAAGCTTAACGATATAATCGTACTTTTCTTCAAGCTCATTATACTCACATTTATTATTGTCAACAACTGTCTTAACCAAATCTTTAAGGAACAAACCGTTAATTCCAAGTAGCTTTCCATGACGAACAGCACGTCTTAGAAGTCTTCTCATAACGTATCCTCTACCCTCATTAGAAGGCAAAACTCCGTCAGATGCAAGGAAAGTTACAGCACGAATATGGTCAGTGATTACACGAATAGAAACGTCCTTTTTAGGATCAGAACCATACTCACAGCAAGCAATTTCGCAAATCTGGTCGCGAATTGCCTTTACAGTGTCAACATCAAAAATTGAGTCAACTCCCTGAAGCATAGCAGCAAGTCTTTCAAGTCCCATTCCCGTATCAATATTTTTCTGTGCAAGCGGAGTATAAGTGCCGTCCTCATGTCTTTCAAACTGAGTGAAAACCAAGTTCCAAAACTCCATATATCTATCGCAATCACAACCAACAGTACAGTTAGGACTACCGCAGCCGTATTCCTCACCTCTGTCAAAATAAATCTCAGAACAAGGACCGCAAGGACCGTCAACTCCAGCCTCCCAGAAGTTATCCTCCTTACCCATGCGGAAAATTTTATCCATAGGCAAACCGATTTTCTCATGCCAAATCTGTTCAGCCTCGTCGTCCTCTTCATAAACTGAAACGAAAAGCTTTTCAACAGGAAGTTTCAAAACCTCAGTACAAAATTCCCAAGCCCAAGTAATAGCCTGCTCCTTAAAATAATCACCGAAAGAGAAATTGCCAAGCATTTCAAAGTAAGTGCCATGACGTGCAGTCTTACCAACATTTTCAATATCGCCAGTACGAATACACTTCTGACAGGTTGTCATCTTATTACGAGGAGGTTCTTCTTGACCAGTAAAATAAGGCTTTAGCGGTGCCATTCCAGCAACAATCAAAAGCAAACTCTTATCATTTTGCGGTACAAGCGGATAACTCTTATGACGCAAACACCCCTTGCTCTCAAAAAACTTTAGATATGACTCTCTCAAATCATTTAAACTTGTCCATTCCATTTTATAAAACTCCTTTTCACAGCCGATTTCAGCTGAACAATTACTTAATAAAAATAAAAAAACTCCACCCCAAAAAATATGGGACGAAGTAAAATTCCGTGTTACCACCCAAATTGTCAATTATATGTTTACATATAATTTGACCACTCGAACTCCTTTAACGCAGGAAATACGCCGTTATTTTCATAACGATACTCAGGTTAGCCACCGATATGCAGATTAAAGCTTTCACCAACCGCTTTATCTCTAAAAATCCACACTAATCGGATAATTCCGTCAACGTCTTTAACATATACCTTAATTATAAAACAATAAGTCATACTTGTCAAGTGTTTTTACACAATTTTTCCGATACTTGATTTTAAATTTGAAATTAGAAAATCTAAAACCAACACTCTTGTAAAAATCATAAAAATATGGTATTATAATTAGTATAGTAAAATAAAAATCTTTGAGGTGAAAATTCAAAATGTATATATGTCCAATCTGCCGTAAGAATCTAAAACTGTCCGAAAATTCGTACAAATGCAAAAATAATCACTGCTTTGATATTGCAAAAAACGGATATGTAAATCTGCTTACTACCAAAGGACGAAATCCAAAGCTTGCTGGCGATAATCAGCAAATGGTAAAGGCTAGAACTGATTTTCTTGATAAAAAATATTATCTTAAGCTTGCTGAAAAAACTGGTGAAATAATCAAAAATCTTTTAAGAGGCATAGGTAAACCAATCATAATCGACAGCGGATGCGGTGAAGGCTTTTATACAGCAAACTATGCAAAATCAGTGCCGAATGCTGAGATTTATGGAATTGACATCTCAAAAAATGCCGTTTCACACTGCATGACAAGATGTAATTCTCAAGATATTTCCAACGCCTCTTTTGCCGTAGCATCATCTTTTGAACTGCCTTTCAGAGAACTTTATGCCGATTTAATTGTCTGCACTTTCGCTCCAGTTACAAACGACGAATATGCTAGAGTTTTGAAAAAATCAGGAAAACTTGTTGTAGTTTCTCCGTCAGCACGTCATCTGTTTGGACTAAAAGAGGTTCTTTATGATGAGCCTTACGAAAACAAGCCTAACGCATATGGGCTGAAAAAATTTGTTTTAGAAGATGAAATTGAATTTAACTATGAAATAAACCTTGCCTCAAACGAGGACATTCAAAATCTTTTTACCATGACACCATACTATTATAAAACATCTGAACAAGCGAAAGAAAAACTCAGCGCGCTAGACTCGCTAAAAACCGAGTGCGGTTTCACAATTCAGACTTATCGAAAGAAATAATAAAAAAGGGAACAAGCTAACAACCTGTTCCCTTTTATTATACGAAATTAATATAACTAATTAATTGTACTTATTTAGTACATCGGATTTCACTCCAAATCAAAATATTTTATCTAGCCAAATCTCTGGCTTAATTTGAATACTTTGGCGGACTCACTCCTATCTTTTAGATATTCAGACGTCTTGAGCAATTTCTAACGATCATATCGCTCACCCCTTATATTCAAAAATATGTATTAATAAAAACCAACTATGCCATTGGAATTACGACCTTTCTAGTAAATTTCAGCTTACTATATCAGCAGCAATTAAACCATTGGAAATACATCCTCTCAGTAATTTTGTTTGAATAACAAAACTTACATCTTCATCGGACTCAACCTTTCAATTGAATTTTGGTCTAAATTTCACACTTAATTAACCATCGGATTTCTTACCTTTCAAGTAAATTTTGGTCTAAATACAAGTTATTTATCCATCGGACTTTTTACCTTTCAATTAGATTTTTGTCTAAAAATAAAGTTATTTAACCATTGGACTTATTACCTTTCAAAAAAATTTGGGTCAATTATCAAATTGATTATGCCATCGGACTCAAACCTTTCAATAAAATTCGTATAAATAAAATTTATAATATTTCAAACTAAATTCTTTGGGGGACTCACTCCTAACTATTAAATATTCAAACGCCTTGTGCAATATTTAATCATTAAGCACCACTCCATATTTAATTTTATGATCATCAGCTCATGCCAATTAATTACATATCCATAGTCAAGTTAAATTTCTGGCGGACTCACTCCTATCTTTTAGATATTAAGCCTTTTCATGAAACACTTTTTAAACATAGTGCATCACTCCTTAGAAATTTTTATAAAAACAAGATATTTTTAATCAACTAATCTCTTCATTGGAATCACTCTTTCAAAATTTTTGATGTTAGCTTAAATCAATTCAACGATTGAAATGTTTATCTAACATAGCACAGAATTTTAATTATTCTGCTATTCAATTGTACTTTTCAAAGTATCCAAAATTTCAAAAACATAATTCTGCATTACCGCGAAACCCTCGAGATCTTTATATATAAAACCGTATCGGTTTGAGTATATCAGTCTTTACACCTGAGTTTTTACTCTGTTATTTCAGATCCTTCGAGTCACGGGATACTAAGAAATTCTCTAGTGCGTCCATCGGACTCGCCCCTTTCGTATCACATTAAGCTTAGCTTTGGTATCACACACATCTAACTACAAAAACTGCACTATTTAATATGTATAATATTTTCCCATCACCACTTTTGATATCAAGTACTTAGGATTCCTATTTAAACAATCCCTAACAAGAACTGTAGCTTAAACATCTGGATCAATTTCAGTTAGATCCCTCTTGTCGAACCAAACCAGCTTTAAGGTCTGAACTCGCTTTAAGAAACTTTTCAGAAAATACATTTGATATTCAATCAGCTTCCCTTTTGACATATCTCCTAAATATCTTCCGGTTGAAATCTCTTTTAGGATTTTGTTTTAGGTGTTTCCTTTTCCTTGACTATACTATACCATACTTTTTGTGCGTTGTCAACAGTTTTTATCAAAAAACTTTGAAATAAATTATTTAATATTACTTTCACATTATTCGCTTGACTTTTATTTTTAATAGTAGTATAATAAAGATACTGTGGTGCTAAAATTTAGTAGGTTTTATATAACTAAACCGCATAAATACGCACTTTTAACACAAACTATAATGAAATGATCTTATTACACGATCATCATGGAGGTAAAATATGTCTGAAGAATACACACCTGATTTGTATACTCTTGAAGATGAAGAGGGAAATGAGCAAATGTTTGAGATGCTGGATGCTATGGAATTTGAGGGTGAAAAATACTATGCTCTAACTCCTTATTTTGAAGATCCTGAAGAATCACTTGAGGATTCAGGCGAAGTAGTTATTCTAAAATCTGATTTTGACGGTGATGAGGAAATCATGGTTTCAATTGATGATGACAATGAATACGAGAGAATCGGAAATGTTTTCATGAAGAGAATTGAAGAGATGTTTGAATTCGATATTGATATTGACGAGCATGATGAAGGCTGCGACTGCGGTAATCACGGAAACTTCTCATAAATTTTATATTACACATCAAATAAAACGGCACTGGAAATTTTACTTTCCAGTGCCGTTTTTATTGTATAATGTGCAAACTGAATTGCTATAGTAAAACGATTCGCTTTGCTGATTAGACAATTACAAGGATTTCAAATTAACCCTATAATCTCTTAAAGATGTTTCATCATAATCTCTTAGAATATTATCTATAATCTTAACCAAATTCTTTTGTTCTGACGGCAAGTCACCTTGAATCATAAACATATTTGATGAACCCAAAGCTGCAAAATGCGTTTTAATTTCCAAGCTCTCAATAAGCAACCTCATCTCTCTAAGCTTTTCTCGCTCACTCTCTTCTTTCCAATTGCCTAGCTTTATCTCATTATATAGCTCAGATGTCGGATACACAGTAAGCATTGATGCCCCGATTATTTTGGGATTAAGCTGATTGAATATTTTGGCTGTATTTTTAACTCCCTGCTCACTTTTCCCTGCACCGTAAATACCTGTTAGATAGAAAAAATTGTACTCAATATTCGCCAAATCAAGCTTGTGACACTGCTCTATAATATCTGCCGACTTGTATCCCTTATTCATAAAATTAAGAGCGGTATCATCACCAGTTTCTACACCGATTGTTATTCTGTTATAACCTACCGCACGCAGATATTTTAGCTCCTCAACACTTTTAGATGTAATATCCGTGATTCGCGCAAAGCATCCAATACTGCTAAGATTTTGCAGATACTGCTTTGCTGTGTTGGCGATTAATTTCAATTTTTCAGTGCTAAGCACAAACGGATTTGCTCCAGTCAAAAACAGTCTGTTCGCCTTTGGACTGTGACGATATATTTGCTGTAAATCCTCCTCAATTTCATCTAGCGGTGACATTCTAAATTTAAAAGGCACGTCCTCATAAAGCGTGCAAAACTTGCATTTATTGTGTGTACAACCTGCTGTAACTTGAATAAGTGCAGACCACGCCTCATAAGGCGGCCGCCATATTGTTCCTGTAAAATGCATAATAAAACCTCCTCTATTTAACAGTAAGCTTACCTGTTATTTAGATTTTATCACTAATAGTATGAAAAAACAAGTACAATTATTTTTAGTATGTACTATCATTTTTAATACTACATATGATTAATAGTATACATTGACTATACTACTAAGATATGATATGATATACTATATAATACTGAGAACATAATAGGAGGTATTTATATGTCTGAAAATAAACATTCAAATTGCGAACAGGTTTCACGCTGTGAATCAATGAGCAAATTACAATCTGTGATAAGCGGCAAATGGAAAATTTTAATTATATGGTACATTTCAGTCTATGAAGTACAGCGTTTTAACGAACTTCAAAGACGTTTAGGTGGCATAACTCAATCTACATTAACTAAGCAACTTCGTGAGCTTGAGGCTGATGGATTTATCAAGAGATATGTTTATGCTCAAGTACCGCCTAAGGTTGAATACTCGCTTACAGAAATGGGTGAACGTTTTATTCCAATTCTTCTTGACATGAAAAACTGGAGTGACCAAAACTTACTTTAGTACGAAAATCCAAGAACTGGTCAAATTAAATTTTTAAATAATAAAGTAGAACAATCCAAAATTTTAATAAACTTCGCATGGTTCATACTTTCACAAAAAGTCAATAAAATAAACGTGTAATTTCAATTATTTTTTCACTCTCGGTACTTGACAAGAGATGTCAAGTGGTATGGTATACAATATTTTATCAAAATTTTTCACAAATTTACCTATTGAATTCTTAATGAAATTGTGGTATACTATTTATAGAACAAGAACAAATATTACTACTGCCTTGTTCGAGCCAGTGTGGTGTTTTTAATCCAACACATTAATTAAGGGAACCGTTCTCCGAAAGCGGATTGCAGACCTCCCGACCTGAACCGCTTCGGCTGATTCAGGCTACGGACGAAGGGAGCGCGAAACCTAGGGATAGTACCCACCTGCTTGAGTGCGGGTTTTAATTTGCCATACGACGGCAAGGCAGTTCTATTTTTAAAAAAATTAAATCCGAGAAGTAAAACTTCTCGGATTTTTTATGTTTATATTAAGTTTTATCAGTCGTTTTAAAGAGTCCGTTTTATTGTACATATACATAAACTCTTGCAATTTAAGCATTATAACCTTCAAAGAGAATCTATACTACTACATATGTAATGCTATAACAAATTCTCCAAAAACGCGATTGTCACATCCTCATATTTTAAATCTTGTGCACCCATGTCCTCCTCAATTTGCTTTGTATTTGACGCTGCAAACACCGACGATACAAAGAAAGACTGACTATTTAAATATCCAAGCGGAATAACTGCTGGAGATGTTCCTGTTTTCTCGCTAAGTTCCTTTACTTTGGCCAAACGAGCAAGGTTCGCCGTACTTGTAAACTGACCCTCCGGAAGTTTTTTTATCGACTCAACACTTGAATGCTTAGCAAAAAAGCCTTTAGCCTGCGGTGAAAATGCCATTACTGGAAAATTATTTTTCTTATACCAACTGTACTCCCACATATTCATGCAAACTAGCGTTGAATCACCGAATGTATCAGTACTTGAATGTGCAAGACTATAATTAATCTGGCTTACTCTAAATGGTTCAAGACCAAAAGCCTCAGCATACTCATTAGCCGCTTGAATACGTCCGCTTGTCCAATTTGACGCTCCTAAAAAGCGAACTTTCCCGCTCTTTACAAAGCCGTCTAATATCGGCATAATTTTTGATACTGGTATTCTTTCATCATCTCTATGTAAAAAGTAAACATCTACATAGCTAGTATTTAAACATTCAAGACTTCTATCCAAATCAGCCTTCAGCGACTTAGCATCCAATCTCGACACTGACATATTATCATGCTCAGGATGACCGCCCTTTGTAGAAATTATCATGTTCTCACGATTATTTCTAGCCTTTAGCCATCTTCCAATAATCAGTTCACTACTGTCCTCGCCGCCTTTAATCCAAGAACAATATGTTCTCGCTGTATCAATACAAGTACCGCCGAGCTCTACATATTTATCAAGCAATCCAAAATAATATTCATCATCATCCTGTCTGCAAAAATCAGCCGTTCCAAAAGTCAGCGCTGGCAATTCAAGAGTATGCTTATCATTCTCTATTTTAAAAGTAATCATATTCAAGCCCCATTTCTTATCTTTAAACAACAATCTTAATAGAAGTGAAAAGTAAAGCGAAGAATAATCTAATCAATTATGATCGCACTTTGTTATTTCACTATATTAAATTACTATTCACCCTATAATTATAATATCACACTTCAACCACTAATTTCAAGCCTTTTTGTAAAATATATTTATTTTTCAAAAAACACTTGACAAGTGATTAAACTTGATATATAATAGTTAATTGTAAAGTGTTGCTACTTTACAGAACAATGATTTTTACAGACAGGAGGTCTTTATCATGAATAAAAATCTTAAAATGAGCATACTTTTAGATTTGTACGGAGATTTATTAACGGACAAGCAGCATGATGTTCTTGAATTTTATTACAATGACGACCTGTCACTTGCTGAAATTGCTGAACAATATGATATCTCACGTCAGGGTGTACACGACTCTATTAAGCGCGGCGAGGAATCATTGCTTAAGTTTGAAGAGGTTTTGGGACTTTCTTCTCAGCAGGAGCAATATCAAAAGCAGTTAATGGAATTTAAAGACATGGCTCTTGAGATTTTTGAGGAATGCAAAAAGGTTTCGTTTGCGAAAAATATCGCTGACAAGACAATTACTTTGCTTGAAGATTTAGATTCTAAGCTTGCTGAATTTGATAATTCGAAATACTTTGAAGATTAATTTAACTTAAATTTACTTATTATGAAAAGGGGGCGTTTTGGTGGCATTCGAGGGACTTTCAGAAAAGCTTAACGGCATATTTAAAGGTCTTAAATCAAGAGGACGACTTTCTGAGGCCGATGTTAAAGAGGCTATGAGAGAAGTAAAAATGGCACTTCTTGAGGCCGATGTAAGCTATAAGGTTGTAAAAGAATTTATTGCCAATGTTACCGAGCGAAGTGTTGGCGAAGATGTACTAAAGAGTCTAACCCCAGGTCAACAGGTAATTAAAATTGTAAATGAAGAGCTTATCAAGCTTATGGGTGAGGCTAATTCGAAAATTAACTTCCCTAACAAACCGCCTTGTGTTATAATGATGTGCGGTTTGCAAGGTTCTGGTAAAACTACTCACGCAGCTAAGCTTGCTAAATATTTCAAGGGACAGGGCAATCGTCCTTTGCTTATTGCTTGTGACGTTTACAGACCTGCCGCTATTGAACAGCTTAAGGTTGTCGGTGAACGTGCTGAAGTTCCAGTTTTTGAAATGGGACAGATTGACCCTAGAAAAATCGCAAAAGAGGGTATCAAGCACGCTAAAGATTATGGTAATGACTTAGTTATTATCGATACTGCTGGTCGACTTCATATTGACGAACAGCTTATGGATGAACTTAAGGATATCAAGAAAATTGCTGAGCCTAACGAGATTATGCTTGTTGTTGACGCAATGATTGGTCAGGATGCTGTAAAGGTTGCTTCTAGCTTTGATGAGGCTTTGGGTATTGACAGTGTTATTTTGACTAAGCTTGATTCTGATACTCGTGGCGGTGCTGCACTTTCTGTGCTTTCTGTTACTGGTAAGCCAATTAAATTTGTTGGTATGGGTGAAAAGCTTGATGAATTTGAACTTTTCCATCCTGAGCGAATGGCATCAAGAATTTTGGGAATGGGAGATATGCTTACACTTATTGAAAAAGCATCTCAAACAGTCGACCAAAAGGATGCTGAAAAGCTTGCTAATAAAATTAAAGACAAAGGATTTGATCTTAACGATTTGCTAGAACAGATGAAGCAAATTCAAAAAATGGGTTCTATTAAATCTATTATGAGAATGATTCCTGGTGCTGGAAAAATTGATGATGATCAGCTTGAGCAGGGTGAAACTCAGCTTAAAAAGACTGAGGCTATGATTAACTCTATGACTACTGCAGAGCGTGAAAAGCCTGCACTAATTGATCCAAAGAGAAAGCGTAGAATTGCTGCTGGTAGCGGTACTCAAGTTTCTGATGTTAATCAGCTTTTAAAGCAGTTTGAGCAAATGCAGAAGATGATGAAGCAATTTGGTGTTGGCGGCAAAGGAAAGAGCCTTCACAACAAGAAAATGCGTAAGAACAGAGCTGCATTACTTAAAGGTCTTGGCGGACCTGGACCTGGCGGCAACGGATTGCCAATGTAGGTTTTAAATTTATTTAGTTATCTATGCCTTGTGCACTGATATATATATGTTAATTACGGAGGTGAATATAAATGGCAGTTAAAATCAGACTAAGAAGAATGGGCGCTAAGAAGGCTCCTTTCTATCGTGTAGTTGTTGCAGACTCAAGATCTCCTAGAGATGGTCGCTTTATCGAAGAAATCGGTTATTACGATCCTACTAAGGAGCCTTCAGTTCTAAAGATTGATGACGAAAAAGCTAAATCTTGGATTGCTAAGGGTGCTCAGCCAACTGACAGAGTTAAGGTACTTCTTAAGAAAAATGGTACTATCTAATTATAGTATCTAATTCTATTGTCCAATCAGTAAGGTCTAATCCCACCACTCGCCTTACTGGTTTTATCGGTGGGTTTTCCATCGAAATTTTTGTGGGAGAATTGAGGATAAAAAATGGATGAACTTCTAAAAACTATTGTACGCGAGCTTGTTGATGACAAGGATTCTGTTGAGGTTGTTGTTGACGAACCTAATGAAGAGGGTGTAATTGTATATCATCTTCACGTGGCGTCTGACGACATGGGCAGAGTTATCGGAAAACAGGGACGTATTGCTAAGGCAATCAGAACTGTTATGAGAGCTGGCTGTTCAAGAATCGACCAGAAAATTATGGTTGAGATTGACTAACAATATAATTTTTGAATAAATTTTCACCTTTTACTGATAATAGTAAGAGGTGATTTTTTGTGCGTAAATTTATAAAGAGATTTTATTTATATATAGTTGGTATATTAGCGGGAATCGCCAACGGTCTTTTCGGTTCGGGTGGCGG
>CAZJRQ010000004.1:30657-42546 GCA_964548535.1 uncultured Oscillospiraceae bacterium | reverse complement strand
GTTTTTGCAAACATGCCGCAAATAACTGCTCAGGGAATAAACCTCGTATTCTTTATCCCTATCGCTGTTATATCAATTATCTTCCATGCCAAAAACAAACTGATAGAATGGAAAAAAATCGTCCCCGTCATTATAACAGGAACGATTTTTGCTATTATATTTAGTATTATTGCAAACAAAATGGATAATTCGCTTCTTAGAAAAATCTTTGGAATTTTCATCATTCTAACTGGATTAAAAGAACTTTTTTACAAAAGAAAAAAAGATTAATCTTCACTTTCAAGAGTACAGACAACTAGATGAAACGGATCAAAAAATCTCTTTGTCCAGCCACTATTACCAAGTCCCCTGCTCAATATCATTGTAGTACCGTCAACCTGATACTCACCTGATGTATACTTTGGGAAAAATTCCTGACCTGGAGCATAAAGCCCCTTTAAAAATGGTGGCAAACATATCAACCCGCCGTGAGCATGTCCGCAAAACACGAGATCAACCTGACTTCCAGTTTCTCTAGACACACTTGCAATGCGGTCAATATCTTCAGGATAATGATGAATATTAACGAAAAAATCATCATCCTTAACTCCAGTTTGGCTAAAATTTTCAATAGTTGGCATATGCTGTGTGCCATACAAAAACATATTGTCGCCATTTCTTGTAACAACTGTACATTCCTGTTCAAGCAAAGTAATATCACTTGACCTAACCGCACTCTCCAACTTTTCAAAATCGTCAAGATCAATTTTAAGTTCATGATTGCCCCACACCATATAGCATGGCGCAATTTCAGACACACGCTCTAAAAAATTAATCGCAACATCAACATTTGTATACCCAGCATCAACAGAGTCACCAGTTATGAAAATATAATCAGGATTCTGCTCTTTAATATTGCTAATCAGCCTATCATCATAACTTCCGCCATGATTATGATAATCTGAAATCTGAACAATCACAGCTCCATCAAAACCTTTTGGTACTGACTCATTTTTATACGTAAAATTTTCCACATCAATATAAGTATTGGAATATATAAACTCAGCAATCACCAAAATAATCAGCACAGCCAGAACAATCAGAAGTTTAAATTTCCAGACCTTTTTGCTCTTAGGATTTTGCGTTTTTATTTTTTCTTCTGAAATCAAGGTACCCCTCCAAAATCACCGTAGCTGCTACTGTATCAACTACTTCTTTTCTCTCTTTACCCCTTACATTTGTTTCGTTCAAAATCTGATGAGCTGTCACAGTTGTTGAACGCTCATCCCACATATTCACAGGAACATCGACAAGCTCATTAAGCATATTTGCGAAATTCTGACATTTCTCAGCACGTGGTCCAATCGAACCGTTCATGTTCTTTGGAAATCCGACAATTATCTCTCCAACCTCATATTGCTTTGCCATATGTGCAATTTTCATTGCAAGCACTTGTGCATTTCTTTCATTTATAGTACCAACTGGAGAAGCTAAAAATTCTGTTCTGTCACACACTGCCAAGCCAGTTCTCGCATCACCATAATCAACCGCCATTATCTTCATAAAAACACCTCAAAAGTATAATAATTTACTAACATTTTGCCGTATTCACACGCAAAACTTAAACGTTTATTTATACATAATAACATATATTGCGCATAATTTCAAGAGTGTTATTATCATATAATCAAAATATATAAGTTTATGTCAACTATGTATTGACATATATAAAGATACATGATATAATGATAATTATTAAGATTTGTAATGAAAGGGAAGATGAATTTTATGAAGAAAATTATATCTACAATTGCTTCTTTCGCACTTGCTGCTGTAGTAGCTGTTGGAACTGCTGTTTCCACATTTGCTGCTGGAGATGTTGATGTTGACACAAGTGAAGCAATTGCTGTTACAGGATGGTCTTCATCATTGAAAGTAGATTTCAAAGCCTTTGATATGTCTAGACTGACTAAGGACTCTGAAATTATTGTTTCTTATGAAGTTAAGGATAAGAAAAGCGGTGAAGACTTGGAAAAGGCTGAGGTTGAATATCCTGTAGAGCTTGTTATTCAAAGCTGGGAATCACCTGACACTGCTATGGCTAACTCTAACGGTGAGGTTTGGGCTAGAGTTACTCCAAAGGAATTTGACGATAAGTCTGCAACTTTTACATATGATGCTATCGTTTCAGCTTACGGTACTAACAACTTCGATTTAATTAGTGCTATTAACATTACTGGTACTGATATTGCTGAGATTAAATGTACTGGAATTAAAGTTACTAATGCAAACGATAAGGGTAACCACAAGGTTGACGCTACTCAGGATGACGGCGGAAAGCCAGTTTTCCTAATTATCGGTATCGCTGCTGGTATTATTCTTGCAATTGCAATTATTTGGTTTATTCTTGGTAAAAAGAGCAGCACCGACTTTGATGTTAGCACTGGTAGATTCGTTTCTAAGAAAGACAAGAAATAATCTTACTTACATATTCTAAATTTATAGCAATGTGATTGATTTATTATCAATTGCATTGTTTTTTTTATTGACTTATAGTTTAAAATATGTTAATATAATAATTGGTATATTATAATGATTTGGAGGAGTAATTTTATGTCAATTTTGAAATTAACACCAGCTTTTAAGGATTATATTTGGGGAGGTACTCGCTTACGCGATGACTTCGGCAAGGATTGTGATTATGACAAGGTTGCTGAGAGCTGGGAGCTTTCATGTCATAAGGACGGAAACAGCGTTGTTGCTAACGGTGAATATGCAGGACTTACTCTTGCTCAATACATTGATAAGGCTGGAAAGTCTGTTTTGGGTACTGATTGTGAGAAATTCGACAACTTCCCTATTCTAATCAAGCTTATTGATGCTAAGGATAATTTGTCTGTTCAGGTTCACCCTGATAATGAATATGCTCAGCGTGTTGAGGGCGAATATGGCAAGACTGAAATGTGGTATGTTGTTGACTGTGACGAGGGTGCTACTCTACTTTACGGCTTTAAGCATGATATTTCTAAGGACGAATTTGCAAAGCGTATTGCTGACAACACTTTGCTTGATGTTACTAATGCTGTCCCTGTTAAAAAGGGTGACGTTTTCTTTATTCAGGCTGGAACTTTGCACGCTATCGGCAAGGGTATTTTGATTGCTGAGATTCAGCAGAATTCAAATACTACTTACAGAATTTTCGATTACGGTCGTGTTGGAAATGACGGCAAGCCTCGTGAACTTCATGTTGAAAAGGCTAAGGACGTTACTGACCTTTGTCCTGCTAGGGCTTATCCTGATACTCCTATCGAGCAAGAGGACGGATATACTTCAAAGCTTCTTTCAAGCTGTGATTATTTTACAACTTATGCTCTTGATGTTGATTCAAAGGCTGTTCTTACTGCTGGTGAAAAATCATTTGTAAGCTTGCTGTTCCTAGAGGGTGACTGTACTGTTATTGGTGATGAAACTATAGAAGTTAAAAAGGGCGAAAGCATTTTCATTCCTGCAAATGCAGGTGAATTTACAATCGAAGGAAAATGTAAAGCAATTCTAACTAAGGTATAACAATCTTATATCTTTTAATATGTAAGGGGAATTATCATGAAATATTATATTGGAATTGATTTAGGCGGTACAAATATCAAGGCTGGTGTTGTTGACGAGCAGTTTAACATCATCTCAAAAGCTACTTGCAAAACTAATCTGCCTAGACCTGGTGAGGATATTTGCAAAGACATGGCTGACATTGCTCTTCAAGCTGTTGACAATGCTGGACTTACTTTGAATGAAATTGAATCTGTAGGAATTGGAACTCCTGGTACTGCTAACTCTGCAACTGGCATTATTGAATATTCAAACAATTTGAACTTCGAGAATTTTCCAGTTGTTAAGCTAATGAAAACACATATTCAGAAACCTTGCTTTGTTGAAAATGATGCTAATGCTGCGGCTTACGGCGAATATGTTGCTGGTGCGGCTCAAGGTGCTAATGACGCTGTTTGCATTACTCTTGGTACCGGCGTTGGCGGCGGAATTATTATAGACGGCAAAATTTATTCTGGATTTAATTTTGCCGGTGCTGAAATTGGTCACACTGTTATTGATGCTGACGGTCCTATATGCACCTGCGGAAGACATGGCTGTTTTGAGGTGTTTTCTTCAGCTACCGGTCTTGTACGCATGACTAACGAAGCTATAGAATACAATAAAGAATCACTACTTTGGCAGGCTGCTAAGGCAGAAACTAAAGTTTCTGCACGCACAGCTTTTAACGCTATGAGAATGGGCGACGCTACTGCTAAAGCAGTTGTTGACAAGTATATTAAATATCTTGCTTGCGGTATTACTAATACTATTAATACCTTCCAGCCTGATATTCTCTGCATTGGCGGCGGAGTTTGCAATGAGGGTGACCCTTTGCTTCTTCCACTAAAAGATCTTGTTGCTAAAGAGGTTTACACTAAAAATTCACCAAAGAATACTGAAATAGTTATTGCTCAGCTTGGCAACGATGCTGGTATTATTGGTGCGGCTTTTCTTGGCCTTGCGAATGAATAATTATGAAGAAAACATCTAATAAAAAGAAATTGGACTACATTAATATAGTATTGTCATGTATTCCATTCATCGTTTATTTTTCAATACTGATTTTTGTAAATACTAGTAATCCGAAAAAGCCTGATTATCTTGGTTCTATTACGACTATTGCAGCTTTCGGAATAGCTGGTTTTCAGCTTATTGAAATTGTTGTTATGGCAATTATTTCTAAAAAGAAAGAACTTAAAGGCTACACTTCAACAGCCGCTGCGTATTTTTGTCTAACACTATTTGTCATTACTCCTGTACTGATGTATCTTTGTGTTGGATATGATACACGTTATCAAAAGGGTGCTAACGCCACGAATAGTTCTAGCAGTTCCACTGCAAGTGCTGAAATTGCTTTTAATCAGCTTGATTATTTTGAGAATTTAAATGTAGTTGATAAGGTATTATAACTTTATCATAAATTAATTCGGATATATATATAATTATGAAAAGGACTTTTTTGATAAGCAATATTATTCTTTGCACTATTCCATTTATTACTTTACTTATATTTGTTATATTTCCTGTGCCGCAAAAAGAGGAAACTCTTATTGTTGCGTGGTTTGTATCAATATTAATTTGTATAGTGCAGTTAGCAGAAGTAATTTTCATTGCTAGTTTTTCTAAATTAAGAAAAACTAAGGGATTATGTTCTCTGGCAATACGTTTTTTTGTAATATCATTTGTAATTCTTTCTCCATTAATGATGATTCTTTGTACTATGTACGATGATTATTTAGAAAGACAACGATTGGGAATTCTAATTTTCAATCTTTTAAAATAAAATTCTAAGAAAGAGGTATGTATTTTTATGGCAAACAATTTTTTCTGCGACGGAGTTGACAAAGCTCCTCAGCGTTCATTATTCAATGCTTTAGGCATGACTAAGGAAGAAATGGAAAGACCTTTGGTTGGTATTGTTTCTTCATACAACGAAATTGTGCCTGGACATATGAATATTGACAAAATCGTTGACGCTGTTAAAACTGGCGTAGCAATGGCCGGCGGTACTCCTGTTGTTTTCCCTGCAATTGCTGTTTGTGACGGTATTGCTATGGGACATCAGGGAATGAAATATTCTCTTGTAACTCGTGATCTTGTTGCTGACTCTACCGAGTGCATGGCTTTGGCTCATCACTTTGACGCTCTTGTTATGGTTCCTAACTGTGACAAAAACGTTCCTGGTTTGCTAATGGCTGCCGCAAGAGTTAATATTCCTACAATCTTTGTTTCTGGCGGTCCTATGCTTGCAGGTCGCGTTAAAGGCAAAAAGACTTCTCTTTCAAGTATGTTTGAGGCTGTTGGTTCTTTCACTGCCGGCACTATGAATGCTGAGGACGTTGAGGAATTTGAAAACAAGGCTTGTCCTACTTGCGGTTCATGCTCTGGTATGTACACTGCTAACTCAATGAACTGCTTAACAGAAGTTTTGGGAATGGGACTTGGTGGCAACGGTACTATTCCAGCTGTTTATTCCGAGCGTATCAAGCTTGCTAAACACGCTGGTATGCAGGTTATGGATCTTTACAGAAAAAATATCAAGCCTAGAGATATTATGACTGAAAAAGCTTTCATGAATGCTCTTACTGTTGACATGGCTTTGGGATGTTCAACAAACTCAATGCTTCATCTTCCAGCTATCGCTAACGAGTGCGGAATTGATTTGAATCTTGGAATTGCTAATGATATTTCAGCTAAGACTCCAAACCTTTGTCATCTTGCTCCTGCTGGTCACACATACATGGAGGATCTGCAAGAGGCTGGCGGTGTTTACGCTGTTATGAACGAGCTTAACAAGAAAAATCTTCTTAACACTGACATTGTTACCTGCACTGCTAAAACTGTTGGTGAGAACATTAATGGTGCTGTGAACAAAAATCCTGAGCTTATTAGGCCAATTGAGAATCCATACTCACAAACTGGCGGTATTGCTGTTTTGAGCGGAAATCTTGCTCCTGATACTTGTGTTGTTAAGCGTTCTGCTGTTGCTCCTGAAATGCTTGCTCACGAAGGTCCTGCTAAGGTATTTGAGTCTGAAGAAGATGCAATTGATGCAATCAGAGGCGGAAAAATTGTTTCTGGTGATGTCGTTGTAATTCGTTACGAAGGTCCTAAGGGCGGCCCTGGAATGAGAGAGATGCTAAATCCAACTTCTGCAATTGCTGGAATGGGACTTGGCTCTACTGTTGCACTTATCACTGACGGACGTTTCAGCGGTGCTACTAGAGGTGCAGCTATAGGTCACGTTTCTCCTGAGGCAGCTGTTGGCGGTCCTATTGCTTTGGTTGAAAACGGTGATATCATTTCAATTGATATTCCTGCAAACACAATTAATGTTAAGCTTTCAGATGAAGAATTAGCTACGAGAAGAGCTAATTGGCAGCCTAGAGAGCCAAAAATCACAAGTGGTTATTTGGCAAGATATGCGTCCCTAGTTACTTCTGCAAATAAGGGTGCAATTTTACAAAACAAAAAATAAAATTTTAATTGCAGTTTTATATTTTCTGGGTAACATAATACTATTGTGTTAAATATTAAAACTGCTTATCGAAAGGATAGGTTATTATTATGGGTAAGAAGATAGTTCAGTTTGTACTAACACTAATTTTTATTATACTGGTTATATGCGGTGTAGTTGCAGGTAGCTATATGCTTAATCATCCGTCAACTGTTGGTGATTCTAGACTTATTATGTCTGGTGCTTGGATAGATGAAAAAAAGGACATGATGCTTGAATTTACTCAAGAAAGCGGATTTAAAATTACTAATACAAAAAACAATACTGTAATTGCTGACGGTTATTACAAGATTAGCGAAGACGCTGACGGACAAGGCAAAATCAAGCTATTTATACTGCCAAAGCATCATGATACTAGCTTTGATGATGCAATGCAATATAAATTCTTCGCTCAAATTGCATACAGTAATCTTACTGACGCTGAAAAAGACAGTAACGGAAATGAAAAATCAGACTCAAAGCCTACTGCTACATTCCTAATTCGTAATTCTGACGATGTTTATGAGTGTGAAATGCCTGAAAAAACATTGAAACTATATAATAAGAAAGAGTTTAAAACAGATTAATGACATTACTAATAAAAAAAATTAGAGCTATTGATCCTCAGACAAAACTTGACAAAGTTGTTGATATTTTGGTTGAGGACGGTATAATTAAACAAATCGGCGATTTAGATATTGCTGCCGATAAAATCATCGAGGGCAACTCAAAACTTGTTGCCTTCCCTGGTTTATTTGATATGCATGTACACCTTCGTGACCCTGGACTTACACACAAAGAAGATATTGTTACTGGAACTAATGCTGCAAAAGCTGGCGGTTTTACTGCTGTTGCTTGCATGCCTAACACTAGTCCTGTTATTGACAATGCACAGACTGTAAAATATATTCTCGACAAATCGGCTAAGTCTGGAATTAATGTTTACCCAATCGGCTGTGTTACTAAGGATATGAAAAGTGAAGAACTTGCTGACTTTGAAGAGATGATAAACGCTGGAGTAAAGGCTATTTCAGACGACGGACGACCTGTTGAAAATGCTGAACTTATGCGTAAGGCTATTGAACTTTCGAATGATAATGGACTGCTTGTTATATCTCACTGTGAGGATTTGAAAATCATCAACGGCGGAATCATTAACAAGGGTGAGGTTTCTAAAAAGCTTGGAGTAAAGGGAATGGACAGGGCGTCTGAGGATTATATCACTGCTCGTGAAATTGCACTTGCTATGTCTTGCGATGCTAAAATTCACATTGCTCATGTTTCGACTAAGGGTTCAGTTGACATTATTCGTGCTGCTAAAAAGGATGGAGTTAAGGTTACTTGTGAAACTGCTCCGCACTATTTTACCTACACTGACGAAAAACTTCTGACTCGTGATGCTAATTACAGAATGTCACCACCACTTAGAACTGAATCGGACAGAATTGCTATCGAAAATGCTCTGCTGGACGGTACTATTGATTGTGTTATTACTGATCATGCTCCGCACGCTTCGGAAGAAAAAGCTGATTTTGAAAAAGCTCCGAACGGCGTTGTCGGTCTTGAAACATCACTTGCTGTTACACTTACACAGCTATATCATGCTGGAAAATGTTCGCTTGATAAGATTGCACAAGTCATGGCGGTAAATCCTAGAGATATTATGAATATTACTCCTGTTAAAATTGCTGTAGGTGAAAAATGCGACCTGTGCATATTTGACCCTGACTATATGTGGGAAGTTATTCCAGAAGAACTGCATTCTAAATCTAAAAACACAGTATTTAAAGGCGAAAAACTTAAAGGCAAGGTTGTTTATACAGTCTGCAATGGAAAAATCGTCTACTCACTATAAGCTTTCTTGAAAGGATTGGTTTAAATGTCATTTGACAAACTTATTGAAAACATCGTAAAAACACAAAATCCGTCTGTTGTTGGACTTGACCCTAGACTTGAATATGTTCCTAATTTCATTGTAAAGAAAAAGGTTAAGAACTATGGCAAAACTCTAAAAGCTGCTTCTAAAGCAATTTTAGACTTTAACAAGGCTATCATTGACGAGATTCATGACATATGCCCTGCTATTAAGCCACAGGCTGCTTACTATGAAATGTACGGCTATGAGGGTGTGAGAACTCTTTACAAGACAATAGAATACGCTCAGGAAAAGGGTATGTACGTTATGACTGACGGCAAGCGTAACGATATTGGTGCTACTATGGACGCTTATGCTACTGCTCATCTTGGATTTACTGATGTTTGCGGTGAGAAGATTCCGGCTTTTGGTGCTGACGCTTTAACTGTAAACGGATATTTAGGTTCTGACGGAATTAATCCTCTTCTTGAGATTTGCAAGGATCAGGACAAGGGAATTTTTGTACTTGTTAAGACTTCAAACAAATCTAGCGGTGAGCTTCAAGATTTGAAAATCGGCGATAAGACAGTTTACGCTGTGATGGGTGAAATGTGCGAAAAATGGGGAACTGCTCTGATGGGCAAGTATGGCTATTCTGGTGTTGGCGCTGTTGTTGGAGCTACTTATCCTGAACAGCTTACTGAAATGAGAGAGGCTCTTCCTCACACTATGTTCCTAGTACCTGGATATGGTGCTCAGGGCGGTGGCGCTGAAGGTGTTGCTAAGGCGTTCGATAAAAACGGTCTTGGTGCTATCGTAAACTCTTCAAGAGGAGTTATGTGTGCATATCAAAAAGAAGGCTGTGACGAGCATGATTTTGCAAAGGCTGCAAGACGTGAAGTTATCCGCATGAAGGAAGATATTTTAACTTATGTTCCGAAAATCTCACTTGACTAACCATTTCCAGGAAACGGAGGACCTAAATGAAATACACTCAAGGCAAATATTTAATTACTGAAAGAAAAGCAATCGCAAAGGGCATTTTTGACCTTACTGTAAGCTGTCCTGAAATTGCAAATGTTGCAAAGGCTGGACAGTTTGCTCAGATTTCTGCTGAAGGATTTTTCCTACGCAGACCTATTTCTATTTGTGATATTGACAAAGAAAACGGTACAATTAGGCTAGTTTTCGAAGTTCGCGGACATGGTACGGACAAGCTTTCTGAACTTAATAAAGGTGGACTGATTGACATTATTGCACCACTTGGAAACGAGTTCAAGGTTTTAGAAAATGGCAAAAAAGCAATCTGCATTGGCGGTGGAATCGGCACGCCTCCAATGGTTTCAATCGCCAAAGAATATGGCGAAAACGCGATTGCGATAAGCGGTTTTAGAAATTCATCCGTTGCTATTTTACAAGACGATTTTAAGGCACTAGGTGCTAAGACTATACTTTGTACTGACGACGGTTCAGCTGGAATCCACGGCTTTGTTACTGACGCTTTGAAAGATTGTCTTAAAGAGGAAAAGCCTGATATTATTTACGCTTGCGGACCTATGCCTATGCTTAAAGCGATTGTTACTATGGCTAACGAATACGGAATTGAAACTCAAGTTTCGCTTGAGCAGCGCATGGCTTGCGGAGTTGGTGCTTGCTTAGTTTGCGTTTGCAAAACTGTCAAGGACGGTCAAGAAATTTTCTCTCACGTTTGCAAGGATGGTCCAATTTTTGACGGCAAGGAGGTTGACTTCAATGGCTAATATTAACAATGATATTCTAAAAGTAAATGTTGCTGGTGTTGATTTCAAAAATCCTGTTATTCCGGCGAGCGGCGCTTTCGGATACGGTCGTGAATACGAGGAATTTTATCCGCTGTCTAAACTTGGCGGAATTTCTATAAAGGGTACTACACTAAATCCACGACAGGGAAATCCTGGTCCTAGAGTTGCTGAAACTCCTAGCGGAATGCTTAATTCTGTTGGACTTCAAAACGGTGGATTGGACAAGTTTTTAAGCTACGAACTTCCTAATCTTGAGACAAAAAATCTACGAATTGTAGCTAATGTTGCTGGTGGTACTATCGAGGAATGCGCTGAACTTTGCTCTCGCATGGAGGGAACTTCAGTTGACATGATTGAACTTAACATTTCATGTCCAAACGTAAAGCACGGCGGTGCGGCTTTCGGCACAAGCTGTGAATCGGCTGCTGAAATTACAAAGGCAGTCAGACAATCTACTACCAAGCCTTTAATGGTAAAACTTTCACCAAACGTTACAAGCATTTCAAACATTGCTAAGGCAGTTGAGGCTGAGGGTGCTGACGCTGTTTCACTTATCAACACTCTAGTTGGCATGCGAATTGACATAAACAGCCGTCGACCAATTTTGAGAAACAACGTCGGCGGACTTTCAGGCCCTGCTGTTTTTCCTATTGCTGTAAGAATGGTGTGGGAAGTTGCAAACGCTGTAAAAATTCCAGTAGTAGGAATGGGCGGAATTGCGACTTTTGAGGACGCAATTGAGATGATGATGGCAGGTGCTAGCGCAATTCAAGTTGGCGCTGCAATTTTCTCAAATCCTTACGCGCCGATTGAAATTATTGACGGTATGGAAAAATGGTGTCTTGAAAACGGCATAAAAAACATTTCCGAAATAATAGGTACCGTAAAACCCTGGTCCTAGGTGCTAGCCCGCACGGGGCAATTCACGTAATCGCTCGTGCCTCGCTCGACTTGCCATGCGATGTTCAAATACGCGTGGTAACAGATTAATTTAGATAATAAAAAACTCAAATTTTGAAAAAGACAAAGCCATAATCGACTTTGTCTTTTTTACGCAATATAAACAAAAAAGAATTACCATAACCCCAAACACGAGCAACACAAAATCACCATAACCAGTAAACTTTCCGCGAGGGGTGCTAGCCCGCACGGGGCAATTCACGTAATCGCTCGTGCCTCGCTCGACTTGC
>CAZJRQ010000004.1:0-30557 GCA_964548535.1 uncultured Oscillospiraceae bacterium | reverse complement strand
TTACGCAATATAAACAAAAAAGAATTACCATAACCCCAAACACGAGCAACACAAAGCCATCATAACCAGTAAACTTTCCGCGAGGGAATCGCGCCGTCCGCGCTAGGACCCTAGGGCTCTATTAAAATGGTGTCTTTTTGTTTTTTATGTAGTGACCTAAACTCTGCCGGAGAAAGCATTTCATGACGCTTGAAGACGGCACAAAAATAACTGCAATCTTTATATCCAATTGCATTTGCAATTTCATTTATATTCAAAGTTCCCTCTAACAACAGTATCTTCGCCTGCTGAATTCGCTTTCTCGCTAAATATTCAAATGGGCGAATGTTCAAGCATTCCTTGAAAAGTCTGCACAAATATTGAGGTGAAAGGTCTATTAAATCTGCTAACTCAACCAAAGATATATCTTCTTTAAAATTCTTATCAATGTAATCAATCACCGGTCTAAGCTGATTTTGCTTTGCATTATCCTGCAATCCGTCATGCAAATTTACCACTCGATTAAGCTCCATAAGAAACTGATACAAATATCCTGAGCACTTATGCCCACGATAATAAAAATTGGTCTTCATTAGATATAATATTTTTTTGAAAATTTTGTCAACTGCATTGATATCATGAATATGAAACACTTTTGCCTTTTCAAGCTTGATATAATCTAATACAGGCTTGACACCTGTCCCATCAAATGTCAGCCAATGAGTTTCCCAAATGTCTTGAGTTGGAAAATACTCATGCGGAACATGTGGCGGAAGATACATTGCGTCACCAGATTTGATTTGATATTCAACTCCACCAAGCTTTAAAATGCCAGAACCACGAACACAATATATTATTTGATGCTGTGGATACCCCTCATCTCGTATGAAATGAAATTCACGGTCCTTAGCACCAACACCCAAAATATAAAATGGCAAATTAACCTCATCGCCTAATACAGGATAGCAATAATCGGTCATAATTTCACTCTTTTCTGCAAAATAAAACAAACATCTACTTTCATATTCTTATATAACATCATATCACGGTCAGCAAAAATTGTCAATAGACAATAAAAATTTTGGCATGTAGTTGTAAATTCAAATAAAGTATGCTATAATATAATCTATAAAATTACATATTTCGTTATATTGTATAAGTGAATTTTGAGGTGCAAGTTTTATGCTTAAAAAAATTATATCAGTGCTGTTTGCCACTGCTTTATTTGTGTTTTCAAATTTTATCTGCTATGCTGAGACAATCACAAAAGACATTGAAGTTGACGTTCCACCGAGTATGCTAGTTTTAGGTGATTCAATTGCCTCTGGATATGCTCTTGAAGGATATGATAAAAACAATCGTGAAAATTGTCAGTCATATGCTAATATTTTAGCCGATGAATATTCTGAAGAGCTTTCAAACACATATGATTTTTCTATGGAAAATTTAGCTATTGACGGACAGACATCTGTTACACTATTAGAAGATTTGCAAAATGGTAAATACGACGATAATATGAAAGACGTCAGCTGCATATTATTATCTATAGGTGGAAATGATATTCTTGGTGCGTTTAGAAAAACTATTAATAACACTAAAGACATAATTATGAACAATGATAAAATTGACCTATCAGCTATCGGTACAAATATAAAACAGCTAAATGCAACTTTAGATGAAAATCTTGCTATATATGATAAAAATGTTCATGAAATTGCTAAGATTATTAATGAAAAATCTGACGCTGTACTTATAATTCAAACGCTTTACAATCCGTTTGAAAACATTACTGGACTTCAGTCATTTGCTGATGAAAAAATTGGTGAATTAAATGAAAAAATCAAATCCCACGCTAATGACGAAGGCGCTGAATACATAGTTTGCGATGTTGCCCCTGCCTTTGTTGGTAAGGCTAATGATTTGACTAGAATTAAACTGCAAGATATTCACCCTACTGCTTCTGGACATGAAGTTATTTCTGAACAGCTTGATAAAACAATTCGCGCTCAAAAATTTTACTATCAAGAGGTGTATGTGATACCTGAACCGCCTGTTGTTGCTCAAGAGGTTCTTGACAAAGCAGACAGGCAAGCTATTGAGGCATCGGCTAAACTTTCACTGAACACTGAAAGTACGGTTACTTCTGAGAAAGAAACGAACATAACAAAGACTATAATTTTATCAGGTTTGGGTGCTACCATTATTGGAATAATTATAGTTGCAATTTTAATAATAAAGAACAAAGAAAAAAAACAACGTTGAAAGGGACAATTTAAATGAAAGCTTTTCTTATAGACTTCGAAAATGTAAAATCAAAAGGATTACAGGGCATTGATATGCTTGACAAAAACGACAAGGTTATTATTTTTTACAGCGAAAATTCTGATACAATTAGCTTTGAAATGCACCAAAATGTAATTAATTCACCTGCTAATGTTGAATATCTAAAGGTGCGTGTTGGTGGAAAAAATGCTCTTGATTTCCAGCTTGCTACTCTTTTAGGATACATCGTTGCTAAGGATGAATACTCTCATATTTTTATAATCAGCAATGACAAAGGCTTTGAAAAGCTGCACGATTTTTGGAAAACTAATTATTGTGATGAAGTTTCCTGCTTGGTTTTCAGAACACAGACAATTTTGTCGGCTTGTGATTATTATAACGCTAACACTGTTAATGATGATAATGAAAAATCGTCAGACAACAATGTTGAGTCACAGACTAGTGAAGTACAAACTACGGCTGAAAAAAGTCAAAATAATAATGTAATTGCAAGTAACAGCAACTCCGCAAGTGTACAAAAAAGCGCACAGAATGACAATGTTGTTCAACTTCCTATTGAGATTTTGAATGAAGAAATTGAGCTTGCTATGACATCAAAGACTAATAATAATGCTCCTGCAATTTCTGAGGTAAAGATTACTAAGATTCCTGCTAAGCGTGTAAATGCTACTCCGCAGAAGCCTGCCTCAATGCAAATACGCAACTCTCTGCTTGGCTTTTTCGATTTTACTAATGATGATATTGACAATATAAAAGATAGCATTAATGTTTCCGAGTCAAAAGAAGATTTTCACAATCTGCTCGCTAAAAACTATAAAAATAGTGCAACCGATTTATATAAAATTCTAAGACCAAAATATCTAAGACTAAAGGCTTTGATTAGTGAAGAGAAAAATGCTGAAGCTGAAACTCAAATACCTGAAAATGATATCCCAGCTGAAAGTGCAGTAAATACTGCGATTATTGAAAATGACGAAATTATTTCAACGATTGCTGAGGAAGAATTGCAGGAATTACCTGAGCATGAAGAGCTTCATTCTGAGGTTGAAAAGCTTCTTCCAGACGATTTTTCTCATGAAGATATTGATGAAATATGTGGTATCATTAACACAACTGATACTAAACAGCGTCTGTACATTTCTATTATTAAAAAGTACAAAAAGGACAAAGGCTGCGAGATTTACAACTGTCTAAAACCTGAATACAACAGCCTTATAACGCATAAACATACCGTTTAGAAAGGAAGTCTTAAAATGAAACTTATGATTGCGTCGGATATTCACGGCTCAGCTTTTTATTGTCAAAAAATGATTGATGCATTTAACGACAGTAATGCTGACAAGCTTTTACTGCTTGGGGATATTCTATATCACGGCCCTAGAAATGATTTGCCAAAGGGTCACGACCCTAAATCTGTGATTGCAATGCTTAATCCGCTCAAAGAAAAGATACTTTGCATTCGCGGAAATTGTGATTGTGAAGTCGACCAAATGGTGCTTGACTTTCCTGTGCTTGCTGATTATGCCTGGGTTTCTATTGACGGTAAAAATTTTTTTGCTACTCACGGACACATATTCAATCCTGAAAATATGCCTCCTCTAAGCAAGGGGGATGTTCTTTTAAACGGTCATACTCATGTTCCTGTAATCAAAGAAATTGGCGATTATACTTATGTAAACTGCGGTTCTATATCTTTGCCGAAAGAAAATTCAGACCACAGCTATGTGATATTCGAAAACGGTGAATTTGAATTCTGCTCGTTATAAACACTAACATAAAAGCAAAAGCTGTCTGAAAAAAATCAGACAGCTTTTTTGTTTTTCTTATTTCTATACGCTTCAAATATGCCTAAAACCACAAAAACTAATACTCCGCATATTGACATTATAACACCCTCTTTTCTAAGAGGTGCTGTATATTTCATTACAATTTCATGGTGTCCTGTTGAAATCGGAAAGCCAATGAAAGTAGTATTTACAATTTCATAATCTTGCTTTTTGCCATCAATTGTAATCTCAAATCCCGTATCATACGGAACAGTTAGCTGAAAATATCCTTCATCATTGCAGTCAATTGAACCAGCAATTACATCTCCCTTTGTGCGCTGTTTGTCAAAATTAAATTCATCAACGCGCCAATTATCCGGATAGTCCATCAAATACGCACTCACATCACTTATCATATAATTTCCCTTTTTAAACTCAAACTTCAACTGATTTAAAGTCTCCTCATTTTGAGCTGTCAAGACGTATTGAAACATTCTGTTTCCATTGTAATATTTCCACGTTGGATTGGTAAGTGTGTTTTTTATGCCATTAATTGAAATGCTGACATCATCTTTTTTGCCAACCTTATTATCAACCATAATTTGAACTACTAACAGTTTATCGTTTGGGATTGGAGAATCTAAATCTATATTAATGTCAAAATTCTTTTTGCTCTTAATTTTATATCCGCCCTCAACCTCACTTATTGATTTACTCTCAGAAATATCAATTCCATAATAAGGAACTACACTCGTGCTATATCCATTAGTTACAGAATCATCAACAATTATATACTTTGCAAGAGCCTCCATTTGTTTTACTGCATCCAAATCTTGATAATCAGTATAACTTAAAATTCTTGGCGAGCTAAATGCTACTGGATTAACTTTATCATTTTTATACAAATACAAATCATCAACTTGCTCAACTAACTCATAACCACTTTCGACAGTACTTTTATCGCTAATCAAATACTTATTTCCCATAAATATATCAAACAAAATATTTGACGAACGTGTTGTCAATGCGGTATTTCTAAATTCATTTTCATTACTAATTTCATTAAAGTAAAAATTGCTGTAACCTTTATGATGTATTGACGAATAAACATATGGAGTATAATAATAATCACCGTAAACCTTATTTACAGTTTGAGCTCGCTCTATTGTTGTAGAACTCCTCACTATATCTGTATCGTCAGCTATTATATCAGCTACTTCTTTGAATTTATCTGAATTAATATACTCAATATCATCAAGTAAAACTAATTTATCATACGAATTAAATGAAACCATAGATACAAATGACATAAAAGTCATTGCAAAACATAGATACTGCTTTTTGTGCCGATAAGCAAATAAAATCATACATACAGTAAATATCGCAAAATCAGCAAGCATGAAAAGTCGTGTAGACTTCCAGCCATTAAAGAATACAAGCCCGTTAATCAACACTACTAAAGACATTAAAAAAGCAAGTTTAAACCCTCTTTTTCTGCTGCAAATATCAGTGTAAGTTTCCCCTATCAGCAAAATTGCAAAAGGAACAAAAGGTATATATACTTTAGGATCAAAATACAATCCGCCATTTAATATATACACAACCAGCGGACAAGTCATCATTACAGCAAAAACAATGCCAGCAAATCTGCTCGCTTTATCCTTTTTAATAATCGCAAAAATAACTGCCAAAACTACAAAGCACGAAAGCCCCATTCCATAGCTGTTAATACCAATATAATCAAGCCTTATCTGCGGAATAAATTGTTTAAAATCAGTCTTTACATTTGCTGAATCTCTACCCTTTAGCATAACCGCAACTGTCGGCAAAAGAAGTATTCCAGCCATCAATACTGATGTAAATAAACGTCCCGCAAAAGAAAATCCTTGCGTTAAAAAATCTTTAATATAAAACTTTTCATTCAGCTGTAAATATCTATAAACTCCGTAAACAACCAGCATTATTATCGCTGAAACACTAAAAAAATAACTTGATAAAATTATCATCAGTGACCATATAACCAGCGCCTGCTTTTTGCCTTTTTCAAAAAAGGCGTCAACTGACTCCATTGCCAAAATCAAAAACGGCATATAATTTACAAACATTATATGTCTGTGACTATGAAACACAAATGGCGATGCTGATAAAAATACAAAAGATAGCAAAAATGCAGTTTTATCGTTGAATTTTTTGCACATAAATCGATAAAAAAGCAAAATACTAGCTATAACTCCTATTATGCTTATAGCTTGAATATAAACGTTCATCTTGACAAACGGCAAAAGATATGAAATCAAAATTATCGGAGAAAATAATCCATAGTACGAAAAATTATATATATTTTCTCCTGCTCCCAGATTAGGTGCAAAGCTTGGAAACAACTCGCCTGTTTCATAGAATAAATTTCTGAAATACTCTGGAATTGCATAATGCTGTGAATTCCAATCAAGCTTTGAGCCATATGCATATTTAAATCTAGTAATTACCAATACCAAAACTAAATAAACACCAAGCAATATCGCACAATGTATAATGTTAGTTTTTTTTATTCTTTTAAATGATGACAAGCAGAATCCTCCTCAATTAGTTAATTGTGAATAGTGGCTCATCATAAATCTCCCACATCTCATAATCGTTCATATGTCCAAGCTTTTGTACAGTATCTGTTTGAGAAATATATATTTTTTCCAATTTTTCTTTAAACTTTAATTGCTGAGCAGATATTGGAGTTAAAGTACTCTTTGCCGATGCCAGTTTGGATTTTGTGAAATATTTCCCAAAACAATAAAGTCTTGTATCAATTTCATCCTGCTGATAAATATCAGTAACAAACTTATGAACTAATTGATGATGAATATGACCATATTCACCATTCTTATTATGAGTTGCAATCAAGTCCCATTGTTTGTATTCCATTACTTTTCTCAAATCTTCAATTATACCGCTGCGAACCTTTTGCCAATCGTCACGTCTTCTGGCTATCTTATCAGGATATGATAACATTAAATATTTATTTCCTGAAGTTTCTACTACCTTTTTAAACTCCTCAGAACGCTTTTCATTTCTGCCGTTGGTAACGCATACTACTAGATATCCGCCGTCCATTAAATGACCGCCTCCCCACAGGGTTTCGTCATCGGGATGAGCAACAATCATTAGCTTGTCAGTACTATTTGCTCCAGCTGCCGTAATCTGGCTATTTTCTAGTGGTTTAACATTATATGCCACATATGTAACAGCCTCAACATATATAATTCGAGCAGACGAACATAAAACTATAGCAACCGCTAAAATAACTGCTGCTTTAATTAATGCCGCTTTTTTATGCTTAGTCATTTAAGAAATCTCCTTTATAATTTGTTCTACACTTTTTATTTATATCTATATATCTATATAATATTATACGCATAAATTAAGAATTTACTGCATGTTTCATTATAGACCTATATATTGCATTTGTCAATGATATTTACCTTACGTATTTCTTAAAAATTTCATAACATATATACAATACTAAAAGATTAGATTTGTATTATTGTATAAAGATAATCCGCTGATTGTAAAAAAAATATGAACAGCATTGACAAAAACTTTTGTATGTAATATAATAATAATAAATCAACATTTATTTGTTTGATATAATTATAACACCTACTTATTACAGTCTTGTGACTTTAATACAAGCAGAATAAATTGTTATCTTGAATTATATTAAATTTGCGATGCTTAAGTAGGATTCTAAATATTAAAATGCGTTGATGGGAAACAAAGCATATTTTCAGTTTCAGAGAGCTGTCGATTGGTGTAAGACAGTACCGATTTTATGTTATAACTCGTCCCTGAGCAGGTGCAGTGAAAAACTCAAGTAACTTCACACGGCAGCTACCGTTACATAGCGACACATTGTTTGATGTGGTTAAGGTGTATAGCGTGATCTATACATGAATTAGAGTGGTAACACGGGTATATGCTCGTCTCTTGTATTATATGAGAGACGGGCTTTTTATATTTATAATTTATAAGATTTAAGGAGGGGCAATTATGAGCATGGTTTATTTTAATAGTTTCGCAAGTTTTTATAAAAATGGGTTGGTTGAACGACTTCGTAGTTTAAATGAATTTTTATATCTAATTGCCTTTGCAAAATAGCTTGACAATTAACACAACTATATTTTCAAAATTCAATGCAGGATTTTCCTGCTATACTAGGAGGAAGTTTTTATGAATAACTTTAATAAATACAAACGCGGATATTTTATGCCGCCTGTCGAATGTTTGGACTGGACTAAAAAAGAATACATCGAAAAAGCACCAATGTGGTGTTCAGTTGACCTTAGAGATGGCAATCAGTCTTTGATTATTCCTATGAGTTTGGATGAAAAATTGGAGTTTTTTGAGCATTTGGTGAAAATGGGCTTTAAGGATATCGAAATTGGTTTTCCAGCTGCTTCTGAAACTGAATATGAATTCTGCCGTACTTTGATTGAGCGTGATATGATTCCTGATGATGTTCGAATTCAGGTTCTAACTCAATCAAGAGAACATATTATTAAGAAGACTTTTGAGGCACTAAAGGGCTGTAAAAACGCTATAGTACATCTATATAATTCTACTTCAGTGGCTCAGCGTGAGCAGGTTTTCAGAAAATCCAAAGAAGAAATTATTGAAATTGCTGTTACTGGAGCAAAATTGCTTAATGAATACAAGGCAAAAACTGAGGGTAACTTTGCGTTTGAATATTCACCTGAGAGCTTTACTGGAACTGAGGTTGAGTTCGCGCTTGAAATCTGCAACAGAGTTATTGATGTTTGGCAGCCAACTGCTGACAACAAGGTTATCATGAATTTGCCTGTAACTGTTGAGATGTCAATGCCTCACGTTTACGCTTCGCAGATTGAGTATATGTGCAAAAATCTAAACAATCGTGAAAACATCATTGTTTCACTTCATCCGCACAATGATAGAGGTTGTGCAATTTCTGACGCTGAGTTGGGAATTTTGGCTGGCGCTGACAGAATCGAAGGTACTTGCTTTGGAAATGGTGAGAGAACCGGTAATGTTGACATCGTTACTTTGGCTATGAATATGTATTCTCAAGGCGTAAATCCTGAGCTTGACTTTACAGATATGCCTGCTCTTGTTGAAATTTACGAGAGAGTTACTCGTATGAAGGTTTACGATAGAAGTCCTTATGCTGGACGTTTGGTATTCGCTGCCTTTTCTGGCTCACATCAAGACGCAATTGCTAAGGGTATTAAATGGCGTGAAGAAAAAGATCCTGAACATTGGAATGTACCATATCTACCAATTGACCCTAAGGACGTTGGACGCGAGTATGAAACTGATGTTATCAGAATTAATTCACAGTCAGGCAAAGGCGGAATTGGATATTTAATGCAAACTAAGTATGGCTATGATTTGCCCGCTAAGATGAGAGAGAATTTCGGTTATGCAATTAAGGGACATTCTGATCATTTGCACAAGGAATTAATGCCTGATGAAATTTTTGAAATTTTCAACAAAGATTATCTTAATGTAAAATCACCTATAAACGTGATTGAATCTCATTTTAAGCAACAGCCTGAGGGCAAAATTGCTACTGAAATTACTGTTGAAATTCCTGGCAAAGAAACTAAAGTTTACTCGGCTATCGGAAACGGCAGACTAGACGCTGTGGCAAGTGCTTTGAAAATGGCAATCCCACTAGATTTTACTATCGAGAATTATCAAGAACACGCAATTGAGCGTCACTCAACTTCTGAAGCTGTATCCTATGTTGGAATTTCGGCTAACGGAAAAACTGTTTGGGGTGCTGGCAGAGATACTGACATTATTGTATCCTCAATCAACGCTTTGCTATCTGCCATTAATCATATTTTAAGAGATTAACATTTTAAAGCTGTGTTTTAAGCACGAATTTTTTCAGCCTGAATTTCGAAAATCTATACACAAACAAGCTCAGTCAAAATTAAATTTGACTGAGCTTGTTTTTTATTTTTATAATTATAATATAGGAATACAGATCTCACATTTATGTTCTTTTAATTTTTCAGATGCGTATCTTTCCAAAATCGGTCTTGATACATCAATCTTACAATCTAAATTTTCTAACTCTATGAACATCATACTCCATGCTTTCTCAACTTCTTGTTGAGTATGATTAATTGTGAAAACTAAATACTTTCCTCCCGAAATTTCAGATTTCTGTAAGGTTTTATTATCAAACTCAAAATCATCAGCTACAACTAAACAAGCATCATATCTGCATTCACTTGCTTCTGTTAATTCAGGATTATCTTGTGCTATTCCTAATATTATTGATTTATCATTCAAAAGATTATTTTGTTTCGCAAATTGTTTCAGCTCCTCCATTGTTTGATTGTTGCCAATACCATATTCGCCAACTCTTCTAATAAACACTATATTATACGATGGCATTTTTTCAATTATACAATTCATATTTTATCCTTTCAAGTTATTATATTGACCGGTCTTCTTAGATGATAACATGATATAAAATGAATTGCAACCCCAATTTTAAAATTTTTTTATAATATAAATAACGATGTATTTTTCAATAATATTACAAAAAAGCGACCTTCTGATTTTTATAATCAAAAGGTCGCTATTATTTTTTATTAACCTAGAATCTGCTGTTTTGCTATGCCAAACCATTCTCTCACCCAATATGTGAAAATAAATCTCGGTTCAGTTTCTGCTGAAATTGCGTGAACTTCATTAACACCATGCTTTTTAGCTATTAGACTAGCTCGGTACTGGTGAAAACCGTCCGTCACAATTGTTATGTTGTGCTTTAAACCTAGCTCATCTAAAATCTTCATTGAGTTTTCAATGTTCTCTTCAGTCGATGTTGACTGGTCTTCCTTTATAATACGTGACTTATCAATTCCTTTACCTAACATATAGGTTTCCATAGCCTGCGCCTCGCTTATTGCCTCGTCACTACCCTGCCCGCCTGACACGATACACATAACATCAGAATTTTTATCCATATATTCATACGCCGCATCAAGACGTCGCCGCAGCATTCTAGATGGTGTCTCTCCATTAACTTTGCAACCAAGAACTACCACAATATCACACTTTTCAGGCTTATTTCTCATTGCTTTATACATATTGACAGACAGCACAGTAACATAAATAAGTCCTGCCACAATTAAAAGACTTACTGCCAACAAGCTAATCTTTCCGCCTGTCACCTGCCATATTTTGCAAATTAAATCTTTGAATCCCCTCCAATTTGCTGTAATAATTATCAAAATCAATGACACTATAATTCCAAATATATTCCCAGCATTTACAATTGGTAATGGTGCAAAGAAAATAAAAAGCAAAGCTAACTCAAGTACTATAACAATGTGTCTAAAACTCATTTTATGATCCACTGGTCATAAGTGTTATTGTTTCATCACTACTAGTTAAAACAAGAGTAGTTCCGTCAAACGTATAGCTATATGTTGTTTTATCACCAGTTGAAACTTTTGAAACAACAAATTCAGATGCAGTTTGAGTATATGTTACTACTTCCGAAGTTTGAGTTTCAGAATCTGTAACTGTGCCTGTTCCGTCAGAATTGAATGTCCAGTTACCTAAAATTGTACCCTCTGAGTCGACCTCATTGAATGAACCTGAAACTGGGATATAATCAATTCTAGTCCACACATAAGTTTTGTCGCCGTATGTAAACTCAATTGAAGTACCGTCATCAGTATATGGAACATACTCAGTTTCGTCACTTACTCCGCCACGACTAACCAAAATTCCAGTATCCTTTTGAGCAATATCAATCGGTACGTTATATGAACCGTCAATTGAAATTATACTCTTTGTACTATCATTATAAATAACATAATTTGACTTTGCACCATTTATAGACTCAAGGAAAATCCCTGTAATTAGCTTTACATCAGTAGATTGTGCAGAAGTCTGAGAATCTATTTCATCAGAAGAATTTTCATCACTAGTTATATCTGGTGTTGTAGTATCATCTTCGGAAACATTAGTTATATCAGTGTTTATGTCTGCATCTGTTACAACTTGACTTGTTACATTTTCAGTATCGGTTGTACTTTGTGCAGCTTTTGAACTAGCTTTTGAGTTGTTGTCGTCTGTATCAACTTCACCACAAGCGGTAAGAGTTACTGCTGTTAATGCAGCTATTGCCGCAAGGAAAATTTTATTTTTCATGTTTTATCTCCTTTGCTTTTAAATGAAAACGTATAATTTACAATTTGTCTATTTCTCTAAACTAATTTAATTATACAATAAAAAAATGTAAAAGTCAACGAAAATTCTAATTCGTCATTATAATAAAAACAAGTAACGGAGCCTATAAAATAAGCTCCGTTTTATAATTTATTAATTTTCAATTGAAATAAAAACTGGCTGTAACTGGCGATTTTTTAGTGCCTGCTCTAATGTTTTTTCAATCTTATCAAAATCTGATACAATAGAGTTAGGCTTTGTGTTATAGTTATCTTGAGTATACGGTACAAAGAAATAATTGCGATAATTCTGCAAAATGCCAATATTCTTTGCACAGCCAGCAAGCGCATCGTTAGTAGAAATCGCAATTACCACAGGACTGCCGTTTCGAAGATGTGATTTTGCCGCCATTGTTACAGGACCGTCTGTAATCCCCAAAGCAAGCTTTGCAATCGTATTTGCTGTACATGGTGCAATAATTAGTATGTCGAACATTTTTTTCGGTCCTATTGGTTCAGCATCCTCTATTTTTTTTATAACTTTATGTCCGCAAATTTCTTCTAGTTTACTTACATGTTCATCTGATGTACCAAATCGGGTAGAAATACTTGCTGCATTAAACGACATAATCGGAAAAACTTCTGCTCCAGTATCTATCAAGGCTTGTGCGGCTTTAAATGCTTTTTCAAATGTGCAAAATGAACCTGTCAAAGCAAAGCCAACCTTAACTCCCTTAAGTGACATTTTTTCCACCCCTTTCAATTATTATATTGTTCACCGCATCTGAAATTATCTCTCCACTGGTGATAGGGGCAACTTTTCCTGGCAATGCTAATGCTTGAATAGCACGCTTATTCATTTTCGCCGCAATTTCAAAATCTACTCCGCCTGGTCTTGAAGCTAGGTCTATTATTAATGTATCTTTTGAAACACGCTCGAGCATTTTGGCATTAATCACAAGGGCTGGTGCTGTATTTATAACCACATTATATTTTTCAATTTGATTCAAAAGCTCCTTTGAATGAAAAGCATTATAGCCTGCATTTTCAACTTCTGCTAGTGCTGAAAAACTCCTTGCTGTACAAGTAACATCAGCCTTGCATGCTGAAAATAGCTTTGCTGTCGCTTTTGCAACTCTGCCAAATCCAATAATAAGTACTTTAGTTCCGAAAATAGTTGTAGCAAGCTCTTGCATAGCAATCTGCAAAGCACCCTCAGCTGTTGGAATGCAATTTTTTATAACAAGCTCCTCCCGCTTAAAAAAGTCGGTAACGTCAAAACCTAGTGCTGAAAAATATTCAATTAACGTCGTGCTTAGTCTGCCCCCTGTAACAATGGCATTTTTGCGAAGACAAGGAACTAACTCACTGCATTCAATTTCTTCGCCTTTCTTTGAAATAATTGTCATCTCACTTGTCATCATCGGAAGAACAAGTACGTTTGCTTTTTCAGGCATCATATCAAGGCTGCTTAAACTTGTTACTTTATCAGATATATCATTAATTTTGTATGTGTATACTTTACCATATTCAGAAAGCTTTCTGCTCATATATATCTGTCTTGCATCTCCGCCTACGCATAAAAAAACTGTTTTTTTCATATAAAAATCCTCCTATCGCTCAGCCCTTCTTACATTTACATTATATTCCTGACAAGTCTTAAATGTGCAAACAATAAAAAAATTATTTATTTTACATTATTCTCTTTGTTACTGATTTGCAATCTATTTTGTTAAAAATGACTAAGAAAAGGTTTTCAATTGTGGTTGTTTTGTACTAAAGGTTTATTTTCAATTACAAAATAAAAAAAAGCATTTACAAATAATAGATGTTATGATATACTATGAAATTGTTGTAAGACAATTATGTAAAAATGACGTGAAGTTTAAATATTAGATATATATAACGTGTGTAAATGTAGACAAAGACAAGATAACAAAATTTGAGGAGGAAAACATTTTGAAAAGGTATATTTTATGCTCATTAGCAATCTGCACTCTATTTATGCTTGGTTCATGCGGCAATTCTCAAAATCAAAATGATACTGTAAAGTTAAATAATAATGATGCTATAGAGGCTGATAAGAATGACACTTCGGCTCTTGATGGTGAAATTTTCAATAAACTTCCTGACGAGGCTTATGATTCTTTCAACTTTGTTGCTGAAAAGTCAAAGAAACTTTTCCCTGATGCAGAGGGTGAGTGGATGTATGGCTATAAAGAAACTAAAAAGGTAAATGACAAGGAATGTTATATATTTATAGTATACACATTCGATGATGGCGCACATGTAAAGCAAGGTACTGTTGCAAAATCCGTAAAAAACGATACTCTTTACCTTTATAACGAGGACGAAAGCAAATTTGAAAAGGCTGAAATTCCTGATGAGGATAAGTCATCATGGGCTAGCACTAATACTATTGCTTTTGTTAAAAATTAATCAAAAAATTAAAAGCACGACTTCAAAAAATCGAAGTCGTGCTTTTTTGTGCAATTTATTAACACTTACAGTCATTGACTGAGATTAATCGTAATCAACAACGTCAATCCACTTCATCAAAAACTCAAGTTCATCAGCAGATGTTGCCTTTTCAAGCTGTGCAGCTGCAACAATTGGCAACCAAGCCTGTACATATTTCTTTGAAGTACCGCTCTTAATACAGTACTGGTCAAGGTATTTTTCAGCAAATTCAGGTTTATGAAGCTTGAAAAGCAAATAAGTTTTCGCAACATCAGCTGATGCATTACCTTGTCTTGCTGAACCCCAGTTAATAACGTAAGTACCCTCATCATTAACTATTATATGCTTTGGCTCAAAATTGTTGTGGCAAAGCTTTGTATGCTTAGGCATCGAATCTAATCTTGTCAAAAGCTCATACTTTCTAATATCGTCAATTTGAGCAAGTTCCTTAATTTGTCTTGCCATTTTATCTTTCAATTTTGAAAGCAACTGCACTGACTGTGAATGAATTTCACACTGCATTTCAACAAACTTAGTCAAGTACACATCAGCCTTTTCTGGATTTTCATCCATTAACTGTTCTAGAGTCTTGCCCTCAACCCAATCAATTGAAATCGCCCATTTATTATCAATTTTGGATACATTCTGCAATACTGGTATCTTAATTTGAGAATGATTCAAAGTTGTTTCTACTCTGGCGTGTGTCAATGCGGCATACAAGCATTTTTCCTTATACTCAGGTTTTTTGTACACTCGTACTGCAAGCCCTGCACTTTCGTATACATCATAAATTTCATTACTTGCTACTGGTTTTTTTAGTTCCATAACTCATTTCTCCTTTACGGTTTAGTATAGTTTAGCCATTTTAGTAAAAACTATTATTGATTTGTGAAAAACGATTCAAATACCAATTTTTATCAAAATTTTATATCTTTGTTTCGCATTTCTTCCCTCTGTATATATTGTACCACATTTTTCAATAATGTCAAGTACTTTTTGTATGTTTTACTATAGTTTACTATTTGTATTTGATATATTAATAAAAAATACATTTACGATGTGCTTTAAAGCAGTAAATCCACCATATTGCTTTACATATACAAAATATATTTGTTTACATTATATAAAACAATATTCATTATTTGTGTATACTGTATAAGAAAGTTGTCAAAAAAAATAAAAAAGCTGTATGAAAAACAGATTGACAAAAAAATAACAATCATATATAATATTAATATAGCAGATATTATATACAAAGTTTTGTATGTGTATCTATTTTTCAAACACTTTAAATGCTAAAAATTTATTGGAGGTTTATTTTATGGCAAAGAATGAAACACCAGTATTGGTTGACACTGTTGAAGCTCTAGAAGCTAAGATTGCTGAAGTTAGAGCTGCTCAAGAAATTTTCTCAACTTACACTCAGGAGCAGGTTGATAAGATTTTCAAGGCTGCTGCACTTGCTGCTAACAAGGCAAGAATTTCACTAGCTAAGGATGCTGTTGCAGAATCAGGCATGGGCGTTGTTGAAGACAAGGTTATCAAGAACAACTATGCTGCAGAATATATCTATAACGCTTACAAGAATGTTCAGACTTGTGGTGTTGTTGAAGAGGACAAGGCTTTCGGTATTAAGAAGGTACTTGAGCCTATCGGTGTTATTGCTGCTGTTATTCCAACAACTAACCCAACTTCAACTGCAATTTTCAAAACAATGATTTCACTAAAAACTAGAAATGGTATCATCATCAGCCCACATCCAAGAGCTAAGAACTGTACTATCAGAGCTGCTAAGATTGTTCTTGATGCTGCTGTTGAAGCTGGTGCTCCTAAGGGAATCATCGGCTGGATTGACGTTCCATCACTTGAACTTACAAACACTGTAATGAAGGAAGCTGACTGCATCCTTGCTACTGGTGGTCCTGGAATGGTTAAGGCTGCTTATTCAAGCGGTAAGCCTGCCCTAGGTGTTGGTGCTGGTAATACTCCTGCAATTATCGACGAGTCTGCTGATATTTTGCTTGCTGTATCATCAATCATCCATTCTAAGACTTTTGACAACGGTATGATTTGTGCTTCTGAGCAGTCAGTTATCGTTGACAAGTCAATCTACGATGCTGTTAAGAAGGAATTCAAGACTCGTGGTTGCTACATTCTTAATAAGGATGAAACTGAAAAGGTTAGAAAGACAATCATCATCAATGGCGCACTTAACGCTAAGATTGTTGGTCAGTCAGCTCACACTATTGCTAAGCTTGCTGGCGTTGACGTTCCTGTTGATTCTAAGATTCTTATTGGTGAAGTTTCTTCTGTTGAGCTTGAAGAAGAGTTCGCTCACGAGAAGCTATCTCCAGTTCTTGCTATGTATAAGTCTAAGGACTTTGAGGATGCTCTTTATAAGGCTGACAGACTTGTTAAGGATGGCGGATTTGGTCATACTTCATCAATCTATCTAAATGTTGCTACTGAGCAGGATAAGCTAAACAAATTCCAGGCTAAGATGAAGACTTGCCGTATTCTTGTAAACACACCTTCATCACAGGGTGGTATCGGTGACCTTTACAACTTTAAGCTTGCTCCTTCACTAACTCTAGGATGCGGCTCATGGGGCGGTAACTCCGTTTCTGAGAATGTAGGTGTTAAACATCTTATGAACATCAAGACTGTTGCTGAGAGGAGAGAGAATATGCTTTGGTTCAGAGCACCTGAAAAGGTTTACTTTAAGAAGGGTTGTCTACCTGTAGCTCTTGACGAACTTAAAAATGTAATGGGCAAGAAGAGAGCATTTATTGTTACTGACCAGTTCCTATACAAGAACGGTTACACTAAGTCAATTACTGATAAGCTAGACGAGATGGGTATTGTTTACAACGTATTCTTTGATGTTGCTCCTGATCCAACTCTTGCTTGTGCTATCGAAGGTACAAAGGCAATGACAGCTTTCGAGCCTGATACTATTATCGCTCTTGGTGGTGGTTCTGCAATGGACGCTGCAAAGATTATGTGGGTAATGTATGAGCATCCTGAGGCTGACTTTATGGATATGGCTATGAGATTTATCGATATCCGTAAGAGAGTTTACACTTTCCCTAAGATGGGTGAAAAGGCTTACTTCATCGCTGTTCCTACATCTTCAGGTACAGGTTCTGAGGTTACTCCTTTCGCAGTTATCACTGACGAAAAGACTGGTACTAAGTACCCTCTAGCTGACTACGAGCTAATGCCTAACATGGCTATTATTGACACTGACAACATGATGTCAGCTCCTAAGGGTCTAACATCTGCTTCAGGTATCGATGCTCTTACTCATGCTCTTGAGGCTTACGCTTCAGTAATGGCAACTGACTACACTGACGGTCTTGCTCTTAAGGCTATCAAGCTAATCTTTAAGTATCTTCCTGATGCTTATGAGAATGGTCAGACTGACGTTATTGCTCGTGAAGAAATGGCTAACGCTTCAACTCTTGCTGGTATGGCATTTGCAAACGCTTTCTTGGGTGTTTGTCACTCAATGGCTCATAAGCTTGGTTCATATCACCACCTACCTCACGGTGTTGCTAATGCTCTTCTAATCACTGAGATCATGAAGTTCAACTCTGTAACTGCTCCTCGCAAGATGGGTACTTTCTCACAGTATCAGTATCCTCATACTCTTGAGAGATATGTTGAGTGTGCTAACTTTATCGGTATTTCAGGTAAGAACGACGAAGATACTCTTGCTAAATTCATTGATGCTATCGAAGAGCTTAAGGCTACTGTTGGTATCAAGAAGACTATTGCTGAGTATGGCGTTGACGAGAAGGCATTCCTTGAGTCTCTTGACCAAATGGTTGAGGATGCATTTGATGACCAGTGCACAGGTGCTAACCCAAGATACCCTCTAATGAGCGAAATTAAGGAAATTTACCTAAAGACTTATTACGGTAAATAATTCCAATATAAACCTCTATATAAAATGGCTAAAGATTATTCTTTAGCCATTTTTTTGTTTTTAAATCATATATAATTAAAAGCTAAGCTAATTTTCCGATTTTTACATTTTGTTATTGAAATATAGTTAAAAATGTGATATACTAAAATAAGTATATTAAAGTGGCTGTTTTAGGACAGTCAACAAAAAGAGGTTTAAAAGATGAACAATTTTGATGTAATAATCGCTGGATGCGGTATCGCTGGTCTTTATAATGCTTACAATCTTTCTCGTGACCTTCGTGTATTGATTTTATCAAAACAAGAGCTCACTTTATGCAACTCTTCTCTTGCTCAAGGCGGCATTGCTGGTGTTTATAATAGTCCTGAGGATAATCCCGAAAAACACAAGCATGATACTTTTGTCGCTGGTGGATATGAAAATGATCCCGAGTCAACTGATGTGCTTGTAAATGAAGCTGCTATTGATATTGATGAGATTATTAAAATGGGTGTTTCTTTCGACAAAAAATCTGATGGTGACTATCATCGTACGCTTGAGGGCGGACATAGTATGCACCGAATTTTTCATCACAAGGATGCAACCGGTTCTGAAATAGAAAATACTCTTTTAAGAAATGTTCAGGAACTTGAAAATGTTGAAATTTGGGAAGACACACTTATGTGTGACTGCAAAAAAACTGCAACTGGATTTTCTTTTTTAGTATTTAAAAATGGCGAATATGTTACTTGCAATTCTCACTTTGCAGTTTTTGCAACTGGCGGAATCGGCAGAGTTTACGAATACACTACTAACTCTGCAATTGCTACCGGCGACGGAATCGCCCTTGCTTACGACATGGGCGCAAAAATTAAGAATTTGAGCTATATTCAATTTCACCCTACTGCTTTTAGTAATCATAAAACTCGTGAATGCTTTTTGATTTCTGAGGCTGTTCGCGGTGAGGGTGCTTATCTGAAAAACTGTGACGGAGAGCGTTTTATGCAAAGATACGACAAGCGTCTTGAGCTTGCACCTCGTGATGTTGTTTCACATTCTATCATTTTTGAATCTGAAAGAACTGGGTCGGATAATTTTTATCTTGACATTACTCACAAAGACCCTGAGTTTATAAAAAACAGATTCCCTATGATTTACTCGAATCTACTTAATGCCGGATATGACATGACTACCGATTTGATTCCAATTTATCCATGTCAGCACTATCTAATGGGCGGAATTAATGTTGATATAAATTCAAGAACATCTATAAAAAATCTATATGCTTGCGGCGAATGCTCGCATACTGGAGTGCATGGAAACAATCGTCTTGCAAGTAATTCACTTCTTGAGGCATTGGTATTCTCACGTCGTGCTGCTGCTAACATAAATCATCAAAACAGTCAGTGTGAAAAATCGTTTATGCCTTATGAGTTTGAAACTAACGAAAACGCTCCGCACATTCCTAGTGGTATTCGTACTGAAACTCGTCAGATTATGCAGTCGACATATTTTGTTCTTCCAAAGGTAAAAGCTTTGCCCGAAGGTTATGAGCATATGCTCCACATTAAGGAAGTTCTGGATTCTGGTCGATTCGAAATTGACAAGGACTATATCGAGGCAAAATCTTTAGCTACTGTTGCATGTATTATTTTAGGCGAGGCTTATAAAATCTCGATTGAGAATACTGATATTATGCCGCAGCCAAAATTTGAAACACCTGATCCTATAGATTAAACAGTTACTGAAAGGAATTTCTAACATGAATTTAATGCAATTTCAAATTGATGATATTATAAAAAATGCTCTTCTTGAGGACATTAACTATGTTGATGTTACTACAGATTATCTAGTTGATGAAGACGCTGTAACTACTGCGAAATATGTTGCTAAGGACAGCGGTGTGCTTTGCGGAATTGATATTGCTCTTAGAGTTTTTACTTTGCTTGATGACAGCACAACTTTTGAGGTATTCATCAAGGACGGTCAAGAAGTTAAAAAAGGCGACATCATCGCAAAGATTTCAGGAAAAACTAGAGCTTTACTAAAGGGCGAGAGAACTGCTCTTAACATTCTTCAGCACATGTCCGGTGTTGCTACTGCCACTAACAAATGCGTAAAGCTTGTTGACGGCACAAAAGCATCAATTGCTGACACAAGAAAAACTTTGCCTGGGCTTAGAGTTTTGCAAAAATATGCTGTTACTGTCGGCGGCGGACGCAATCACAGATATAATTTATCTGACTGCGCAATGCTTAAAGACACACATCTTGACGCTTATGGAAGCATGACAAATGCTGTAAACGAATTGCGCAATAAAATGGGACACACTGTAAAAATCGAGGTTGAGGTCGCTAATTTAGACGAGCTTAACGAGGCGTTAGAACTTGGTGTAGAAGTTATTATGCTTGACAACATGTCAAATGAGGATATGGCAAAAGCTGTCAAGATTACAAATGGCAGAGCTAAGCTTGAAGCATCTGGAAATGTTACTGCTGAAACTATCAGAGGTATAGCTGAAACTGGCGTTGATATTATTTCTCTTGGTGCGCTTACACACTCTGTTAAGGCTTTTGATATTTCTATGAAGATTGATAAATAAGCCGTAAAGCAATTAAAATGTAATATTCTCTAAAAATTCTTGGTATAATATATTTATCAAGAATTTTTATTACATAATGAACGGTGTAAAGATTATGCTAGGTTAAGATTGTACACTGGTTTATGGTCCCTACTGAATTTCACGTAAAAGAGGACAAAGATGTTTACGGCAAATTTCTTTTCGCTTTAGTAATCGGAGGAATTTCGGTTATATTCGGCATAGTTTCTTATGTGAATAACAAGAAACTTTACAGAAACAATGAAAAATATAAGGGGAACATTTTATGAGCTATTCAAAATTATCCAATTCGTACAGAACTGCAAAAAGACAATCGCAGAATTTGTATGACTATTCATCACATGTTTTAAAACTCACTGGCTCAATTTTCGCATTTGTAGGGTTAATTTTTGCAATAATTGCAATATTCTTAGGAGTTTCATCAAACAATAAAGTAAATTCATGCACACAATCCACCATCGGAACTGTGACTGAACTTAAAACCAATTCTGACTCAGAGTACGATTCCTATATGCCAGTTGTCTCATATTCTGCGAACGGCAATGATGTTTTGCAAGGTACTGGTGTATACAAATCTCCATGCAATTATTACGTTGATCAAGAGGTTGAAATTATGTATAATCCTGACGACGTAACTGTTTTTTACATTGTGGGTGATGATACTTATTCTTTGATTTCAACTATATTTGGTATAATTGGCGGATCATTTGTGGTTTTGGGAATAGTAATAATTATTGCCGGTTTTAAGTTCTCAAAGAAGAACAAGTTGACCAATCAGCAAACTCAGTCCAACATGTCCGATCAAAATCAAAATAATCAGAATGATTATTTTAACGGCGATGATTCGTTTATTTCAAAATAAATTTGAGGTGATTTTATGGCAAGTATTATGGATACTGAAAGACAATTTCATATAAAAACTATTCCTGAAGAAGTTGGCAGATATGTTATTTTACCAGGCGACCCTGGCAGAGTGCCTAAGATTGCTAAGCTTTTGGATAATCCTATTCAGGTGGCAAGCAACAGAGAATACAACGTCTACACTGGCGTTCTTGACGGTGAAAAGGTCACTGTATGTTCTACAGGAATCGGCGGACCGTCAGCGGCTATTGCGGTTGAGGAGCTTGTAAAGTGCGGTGCTGATACGTTTATCAGAATCGGCACAAGCGGCGGAATGGACTTAAAAGTCAGCGGCGGAGATTTATGTATTGCATCTGCGGCTGTTCGCGGTGAGGGTACAACTGCCGAATATTTACCTATCGACTACCCTGCCGTTGCTGACTTTGAAGTTGTTTCTGCTCTTGCAAAGTCTGCTGAGCAACTGTCTACCAGCGAGATTGGAAAACAATATCACGTTGGCGTTGTACACTCAAAAGACAGCTTTTACGGCGAAGTTGAGCCTGATGACTCCCCAATGTCTGCTGACATAAAGCAACGCTGGGACAGCTATCTTAAATGCGGATGTTTGACTTCTGAAATGGAATGTGCTGCCGTATTTGCAGTATCTGCCGCTCGAAAAGTTAGAGCGGGTGCAGTTTTGACTGCTCTGTGGAACGTCGAGCGTTCAAAGGCTAATCTGTCAGACAACATAACTGACGATTCATCAAGGGCGATAAACTGCGTAATCGGTGCGTTGAAGATACTGATTGCTAATGATAAAAAATAGTTTTTGCACAATGGCTAATTTGGCTGTTGTGCATTTTTCATGCACAAAAAAGACTGTATCAATTTTATGATACAGTCTTAATTTCACTCAAATTTATTTCAATTATTCAGCAATCGCCTTATGGAAAACCTTCTTACCCTTTTTGATAATTACAGGCTCTGACAAATCAACCAAGCCCTTTGGATCGGTAAATTTCTCATCATTAATTGCGATACCATTTTGAGTTACAAGGCGTCTGCCCTCACTCTTCGACGGAGCAAGTCCTGTTACTGCTAGAAGATCCAAAATTCCAATTTTTCCGTCAGTCAAATTGTCAGCAGTAATTACTGTTGATGGCATATTTGAATCGTCCTTACCGTCAGAGAATAATGCCTTTGCAGCGTCACGAGCCTTGTCAGCCTCCTCATCACCATGAACAAGCTTTGTAAGCTCATAAGCTAAAAGCTCCTTAGCAACGTTAAACTGAGCACCCTCCATTGTCTTTTCCATTTCTTCAATTTCTTCAACTGGAACAAATGTAAGCATTTTTAGGCACTTGATAACATCGGCGTCAGAAACATTTCTCCAGTACTGGAAGAAATCGTAAGGAGAAGTCTTTTCAGCGTCAAGCCAAACAGCACCGTTTTCAGTTTTACCCATTTTCTTTCCTTCAGAATTTAGAAGAAGTGTGATTGTCATTGCGTGAGCATCCTTGCCAAGCTTACGTCTGATAAGCTCAGTACCGCCAAGCATATTACTCCACTGGTCATCTCCGCCAAACTGCATATTACAGCCGTATTTTTGGAACAGCATATAGAAATCGTAGCTCTGCATTATCATGTAGTTAAACTCTAAAAATGAAAGTCCCTTTTCCATTCTCTGCTTGTAGCACTCTGCTGAAAGCATTCTATTTACACTGAAATGCGGTCCAACATCACGCAAAAGCTCAACATAATTAAGATCCATAAGCCAATCCTTGTTATTTACAACAATAGCCTTGTCCTCTGAAAAATCAATAAATCTGCTCATTTGCTTTACAAAACAATCGACATTATGCTGAATTGTTTCAGGTGTCATCATCTTTCTCATGTCAGATTTTCCTGATGGGTCGCCAATCATTCCAGTACCGCCGCCAAGAAGTACAATCGGCTTATTTCCAGCCATTTGCAATCTTTTCATAAGGCAAAGTGCCATAAAGTGACCAACGTGCAAGCTGTCAGCTGTTGGGTCAAAACCAATATAGAAAGTTGCCTTTCCTGCATTCACAAGCTCTTTAATTTCTTTCTCGTTAGTTAGCTGAGCTAACAGTCCGCGACGTTCTAGTTCTTCAAAAATTGTCATAAAAATTCTCCTTAAAATTATTAAAATCCATTACAAAATTGATGTAATTATTATTCTCCAAAAAGCAAACCTTAGGCTTAATAAGCAATGAAATTTACGACTGCAAACTCCACTGTTACCACCCCTCTCAAAATATTTGCCGTTAGAAAAACGACAGCTGTGTATCTCCATATCCCTGCTTATACGCAGAAATAATATCACGCATTGTATATAAAATTCCAAACCTATCGCACTCTTTGGCGAAAATTGCCCACAGACGTTTTGCATTCAAATCTGTGCACTGATATCTAGTTCCATAATAACGATTATACTTATCAAACAGCTTACTGTCATGGAAAATCTCGTCAAGCTTATTCAAATAATAATCGCGCTGATTATTTCGCAATGTCATTCCAAATGCTGGATATATCGCCTTAACTCCGCACTCATGAGCATTTCTGACTATAGCAAGTATATTATCTTCAGTGTCCTCTAAAAACGGCAAAATCGGCATCATTGTAATCCCAGTAAAAAGTCCGCTTTCAGACATTTTAGCAAGCGCCTCAAAACGTTTTGATGACACCGAAACGTTAGGTTCTACAAGTTTGCAAAGATTATCATCAGCAGTCGTCACCGTCATCTTGCAAAGCACAGGCGAATGCTCAGATATGCTTTTGTACAAATCAATATCACGTACAATCAAATCACTTTTGGTAATCACCGTCACCCCAAAATCGAAAGCATCAATTAACTCTAGCGAATGACGCGTCAAAAGTTCGTCACGCTCAAATGGATTGTAAGGGTCACTCATTGAGCCTGTTCCGATTACACCCGTTCGAACCTTTCTTTTAAGCTCATCACGAAGAATTACTAAGGCATTCTCCTTTTTATGAACCGTATCAAAATTATCGATCCTATAGCAATCGCTACGACTATCACAATAAATACAGCCATGACAACATCCGCGATACAAGTTCATGTTATAATCATTTCCAAACCAATCATTTGACTTATTGCGCTGTAATATCGTTTTTGCTGGTATACTTTTCATAAAAACCTCATAAAAATCAAAAAGTCCTCTGACAGAAAAAATCTGTCAGAGGACGAAATTACTCGTGGTACCACCTCAGTTTGTCAGGATAAATCCCAACCTCATCAAACTCAGCAAAAGCGAAGTTCTTACACTATAACGGGTGTTCCCGTACTGCCCTGTGTTAGAAAAAATCTAAACTTTCTAAGACAATCAGCTCAGAGATGTATTCACAGTTATGCACTCAATGCTTTCTCACACCAGCCGAAAGCTCTCTTAAAAGGCACGATAACGCTACTTGTTCTCATCAACGCATTTACATATTAAATAATAATATATCATATTTTTCGAATTTTGTCAACCGTCATTTTCAATCAAAAACTATTCTGCTTTGTCACTCTCGTTATCATTCTTTGCATTTTGAGCAACTAGCAAGTCACGAATTTCGACAAGCAAAGCAACTTCGTCAGAAACTTCCTCTTCAACAGCCTCTTCCTCTTCAACAGGCTTATGTAAATCGCGAAAAGCATTAACTACTTTTACAAAAACAAAAACACAAAAAGCAGTAAGCAAAAATGTAATTACAGTAGACAGAAAGCCACCGATATTTATATATGGATTATTTCCCCATGGAATATGAAAACCTAGATTTTTAAAGTTTACGCCAAGCAAAATCATACCAATTAATGGCATTAAGATATCATCAACCAAAGAATTAATAATTGATGTAAACGCTCCGCCGACTACAACACCGACTGCCATATCAAGAACATTGCCTCTTGATATAAACTCTTTGAACTCACCTAAAAACTTGGTTGCAAAATTGCCTTCTTTTTTTTCTTTTGACATAACAAAACAATCCCTTCATTTATACATTAAAGAAATTATACCACATATTTCGGCACAAAGCAACAATTAAATCAACAAATTTAGTATTCTTTAATATTAAAATATACGAATATTTACTAAAAATCTGGGGAAAATAAAAACGCCGATTATTTCGGCAAAATTAAAAAGGATGGTGCTATTATGAATAATCATAACCCAAATCATGCCAATGAAATGAGCCGTCAAAACAAGAAACAGAACAAGCAAAACGCACAGGCTCAAAATGTTAAAAACAATCAAAATAACCAAAACAACAAGAACAATCAGTTTACTAATGTTCAAAATCCAAATCAAGGCTAATTTCTAGATTTTTATAATGCGGGAACATAATCCCGCATTACATATTATTAGCAAGATGATTATTAATAATTTGTAAATTCACATACTAAACTATTGCTTTTTGTTTTGAAAACTGATATAATATAAAAGCTGTATGAAAGCAGTACCAAAAAAGATTGGCAAATCGGGAAAGATACTGGGATATCGCCAAGAGGTAAGGCAACGGACTTTGACTCCGTCATTCCGATGGTTCGAATCCATCTATCCCAACCAAAACCTTTTTTTCTATACCATTGGGGTATCGCCAAGTGGTAAGGCACCGGATTCTGATTCCGGCATTCCAAAGGTTCGAATCCTTTTACCCCAGCCAATTTAAAAGGTTACTTAAAAAGATAAGACCATAGTTCTATGCTATGGTCTTATTTTTTCAAGTAATAATAAATTTTATATTTATTTACCATTACACAATTTCACCGTGTCAAACGACAATTCTAAGTCTGTAAGAGGCTTTGTGAACTTGTGTGACATTTCTGTGTTGCTCATAGACAGCGTTCTGATACGCTTGTGGCTCATTTGTTTTAAATCTCTTTGAATTTATAAAAGCTTAATCAGCCGAATTTAGATTGTAAACAAATATTTTTCATGGCACACACAACTTAAAAGTCGAACAAACAACTTTGTTGTACATACGGTCCGCATAAAAAATCCTCCATTTTCATTCTGTTTAGGAGGGAGTACTAGTATTCAATTGTCAAGCTGATTAATTTCAGCAACAAAAAAACGAACTAAAATTTTGTAAAAAATAAGAACGTCTTCAGATGTCGGTCAAAACAAACTGAAAGCGCTCTTTACAATGTATTAAAAACGTGTTACAATAGTACACGATATTAAGCATCCTCTAAAGGTTTCACAGTTGTTTTGGGACATCTGTGTTGCTGGGATAAGCTTTCTTGCCGGAAAACTTATCCTTTGAGGGTGTTTATTTTTGTTATAAGCTCCCTCTGTCCATTAGAATATCACAGTTTTCACTATGTCAATAAATTTTTATCTTTAACCAATTAACTATATTATGCTTATTTTTAACTTGCTCTATTAAAAATAAGCTACTACCTACTTTTGCTTTTATTATTAGTGATAGTATTTGCTTGATTAGTATCCCTATTAAAAGTATCTATTCTAGCATTCTCAAGATTACTTAGCTTTTCAAAGAAATTAGCAAGTTTGCTTGTATCCTGATTCGCAATCATTTCAAAATACTCTGTTCTATCATCCTTTGAAATAATAACGGGTGCGATATTGTTCTTCAACAGCTCGAAATTAATCAGAAGTCTACCAGTACGCCCATTCCCATCACTAAAAGGATGAATTCTTTCAAATTCTATATGGTTTACTGCCGTTTTTTCAAAAATATTATCATAAACAGTATTATTATAATTATATACAAAGTACATCATTTGCTGCGGAATCATTTGCGGAGCTGGAGGAAGATGTTCTGCACCACGAATAAAAACTTGCTGACTTCTATAACCTTCAATTTCATTTATGTTCTTATTAATACAAATAGCAAGCTGTTTAATTAAGTTTTCTGATAAACATTCCGATATATTATTAAATAAAACATTTAACGCATATTTATGATTTATTGCTTCATACAGTTCACGTGGCTGTGCTTTAACAGTCAGAGTATTATCATTAAATAATATAGCATACGTTTCAGCATAAGAAAGAGTATTGCCCTCGATGCTGTTTGAATGATATGTGCTGCGTGTGATAAAATCTTCAAAATAATCATTATTGCTCTTAATAAATTCTATTATGTTCACTATCTTCCCTCCTTTGATGATTAATATTATAGCATATAATAAATTCTTTTACAAGCATATTGTATTATATTATTTCGATCTACCTAGCCCTGGTAAGCATGGTTTTTTTGTTTCTTTTAGATCCGCTTTATTGTATGTTTTTTTCTTTCCGAAAGAAAGACTGTCTTGTTCATCTAGATCTAGATTTAGTTTCAGTTTATTTTCTAAAAACATTTGCTGTATGTATTCCAATATTAGATCTTCTGACCTTGCTTGAGTTTTATCTCTAGTTTGTTCTTGAACTACAATTTTTGTATCAGAATCCATTAATAATGTTCTCAGGTCCTTTTCCTGATCTACAAGAATTACAGATATCTGTTTTTTCTTATCGGAAGGCAAGTCATTGAGCTTTTTAAGATATTCCTTGTAAAAGTTATTATTTCTTACTGAGTCAGTATTAATTCGACAAAAATAGTCCTTCACCTTCTCAACTTGCTGAAGGTAAAGGACCCACTGTTCTTTAAATATTTGATTTTCATAAGATGGATGAATGTATAGCAGCTCTTCCGCCTGTGTCTTGATATTTTTTTAGTAAGCTGAAGTATTGTAAAAGGTTTTTCTTGCCCCTGAATTAAGTTTGACGAATTTGGAAATGCTGAAAAAACTTGAAGTTTTATTGGCTGTTCTCTACAATCAGCTTTTTTATTAGTTTGATACATAAAAAAATATATCTTCTCATTAAGATGATTATCTGAAGGTATTGAAATAACATAATCAGCTCTGATACTAATATTTATATTTGATGAAAGTTTATTGGCTTTTTTCAAATTCCATTTTGCCAATTGACCACTATAAAAATTATCAGCATAATTTTCTATATTTGATAAACTATCGATACGATCTACAATTGTATAAGGTAAATTTGTTATAGGGTTAATTGCTGTTGTTACTGGTTCAAATAATTTATGGCTTGTTTTTTCTATATACTCAAATGAAATATCTCCACATTTGATTTTTTGAAAATTATTTTGCTTATAGTAGGAATTATGTGTATTAAAACACTTAATATCTGTTAAATGATCTAATCCTATGATATGTGAAAAATCATTAATATTAAAGGATATTACAAAATCAATTATTTTTTTCTTACTATTACCTACTTTAATGATAAAATTATATTTTGTAAGTTCATTATAATCATTTGCTATTTTTTCAAACTCTTTATTATTCATAAACGTCCTACTTTCCAATATGTTTCTATAAAATAAAAAGACTAGTATTAAAACTAGCCTTTAAAAATAAATTTATTTTTAATCTAAAGAACCATTTACCTGTAAACCATGAAAATATATTGGTTTTTCCGATTCAGATATAATTCTTCCTATTTCAAAAATTTCTGCAAATGAAAAATTTTCTACTGGAGCATAAGATTGAGCCACCACACTTTTTTTGTAGTTTCTATTATACTTTTATTAATTTTGACTTTAAGAAGATCAAACAATTTGAATTTACCCATAGAGCACCATCCATAATCTAGTTATACAATAAAAAAGAGTCCTGAAATAAATCAAGACTCCTTAAACATATTTTAAATTCAGTTAATTTAAACCTAGTCAAGACAAGGATCACATATAAACCTATGAGGCTTAGTTTTGCACAGACTTGACTCAATACAAAACTTCATCGCCAAGCTTCCCCTCCAGCATATTATTATGCATCGTGAGTTGCTCACAGACCATTGTCTGCTGCTCAGCAATAAAATCACCCTTATTGCTGCTAATATTATTATACATACATTTGCCTAATTTATCAAGCAAATAAATGTAAAAAAAGTATGTTCTTACCCTGTCACGGTGACACGCTCCTAATATCCTGAAGTTTAGAATATAAGAAATTCACTCTTTCTGAATCTGATAAAAATAATTTTCCATTATTATAGATTTTGTCTATTTCACAATCCAACTGACGATGAACAACACTTAAATCATTTGGTAATGACGAGTACAATTGCCCGAGCGAATAAGTATTACCATAGTTTCGTCGCAACTTAATTATTTTATTAGCTAAATGCTCTACCTTGCTTCGTTGCTCATAAGTAACTGTTGGCATAATAAGATTATTATAAATCAATGAACCAGAGTATCTATATCTCATTTCTAATCGACCACAAAAATATTTTGTAAAAGCCATGTGCATAGCAGAACAAACCAATCCGAAAAGAAAAACATCTGCGTTTTATATTGCACAAGTCCAGTAAAAACGGACATAGAAAAAAAGCACCTCCTATGGTATAATAAATATCATAGGAGGAATTTTTATGCCAAGAGAATATAGACACATACGAAAATAT
>CAZJRQ010000003.1:119167-125017 GCA_964548535.1 uncultured Oscillospiraceae bacterium | reverse complement strand
CGATTACGTGATAGGGGTCCAGGGGTACGCCCCTGGGTCCTAGCGCGGACGGCGCAAAGCCCTCGCGAAAAGTTTACTGGTAATTGTAACGTTATGTTGCTCGGGTGTGGGTTTAGGTTAACTTTAAATAAACCAAAAAATTATGTTACTGTAAGTTTAAGTTAAAAAACAAAAAAACTTGTACTTCCCCATACCATAAAGTCGTGACGCTGATTATGCTATAAGCACCTATCACGAGCGAGGTACGAGCGATGATGCGACTGGGGTCCAGGGGTACGCCCCTGGTCGTAGCGCGGACGGCGCAAAGCTTTTGCGTAAAGTTTACTGATTATGGTGACGTTGTGTTGCTCGGGTTTTGGCTTTTGATGATTGGTGAATTTTTCTTTTGTATTATAAGTAATAAAGAAAGCGTACTGTACGATATTTTGTACAGTACGCTTTTTCTATATTAAATATTAATTAAACATTTTCGCCAAAATAAACATCATACCAAACTAGGAATGTGAATACTGTCCAGATTTTTCTTGAGTAGTCATATTCGCCGCTGCGGTGAGTATCAAGAAGTTCTACTAGTTTATCTGTGTTGAAATATTTCTTAGCTGGCTCTGATGTGAATTTTTCTTTCACTATGTTGTAGTACTTATCTTCCTTAAGCCAAACTCTGATTGGAACTGGGAAACCTAGCTTTTTCTTGTTAGCTGTTTGAGGTGGGCAAGCTTTTAGAGCCGCAATTCTCATTGCATATTTTGTCTGGTCTGACGTAACTCTATGCTTTGTTGGGATTCGTTCAGCTAATGCCATCACCTCTTTGTCAAGAAATGGTACTCTAAGCTCAAGGCTATGCGCCATACTCATTTTGTCGGCTTTTAGCAGAATGTCGCCAGTCATCCAAAGATGCAAATCAAGATATTGCATTTGTGTAACTTGATCTTGATTTTCGACTTTATCATAGAAAGGCTTTGTAATTTCTGTAAAGGACGGTGCGTTAGTTTTAATCTTCAAAAGATCTTTACGCTCTTGCTCTGTGAAAATAAACGCGTTGCCGATAAAGCGCTCCTGCAAATCCTTTGAACCTCTAATTAGGAAGTTGACGCCATGCTTATGAGGTAGTTTTTCTGCAACTGAGCCGATTCCCTTTCTGATTGGCTTAGGGATTTTATTATATGCCGCCATATCTGCTGGGTTATGGTAAATGTTGTATCCGCCGAAAATCTCGTCAGCACCCTCACCGCTAAGAACTACTTTAACCTTTTCAGACGCTAGCTGGCAGACAAAATATAGTGCTACTGCTGCTGGGTCGGCAAGGGGTTCATCCATGTGATACTGGATTTTTGCAAAGTTGCCCCAATAATCCTCTGGTGAAATTACTTTTGAAGTATTTTCCTTGTCTATGTACTTCGAAAATTCCTTAGCATAGCCAATTTCGTTATACTTTTCGTCCTCACCAAATCCGACTGTAAATGTCTTGTCAACATCTGCAACTGCGGCAACATAGCTTGAGTCAACTCCGCTTGAAAGGAATGAACCAACCTCAACATCGGCAATTTTATGAGCCTTTACCGAATCCTGGAAAGTGTCAGTAATGCGGTCAACCCACTCTTCAAGCTCTGGCTCGTTATCGGCATTAAAATTAACTTCCCAATAACGCTTGATGTCCATTTTTCCGTCCTTATAGATGAAATAATGAGCGGCTGGAAGTTTATTTACATTCTTGAAAAACGTTTCAGTTGTAGGTGAATATTGGAAAGTTAAGTAGTTTTCAAGCGCTGTTTCATTAAGTTCACGCTTGAAATGAGGGTGGTCAAGAAAGCTCTTAATCTCACTTCCCCACATTAAAGTTTCGCCCATTTGAGCATAGTAAACTGGTTTGATTCCAAAGAAATCTCTTGCACCGAAAACTTGATCTTTATTTTTATCAAAAATAACAAATCCGAACATTCCACGAAGTTTGTTAAGCATATCAACGCCCCACTCTTCGTAGCCATGTACCAAAACTTCAGTATCAGTATTTGTATAGAACTCGTGATTTTTCTCTATAAGCTCTGCACGCAACTGCTGATAGTTATAAATCTCACCATTAAAAGTGATTACTATTGACTTATCTTCATTAAAAATTGGCTGACTGCCTTTTTCTGAAAGATCAATAATTGAAAGTCTGCGAAAACCCATAGCTACCTGTTCATCTACATATTTACCCTCAGAATCAGGTCCTCTATGCTTAATTCTATCCATCATGCTGCCGAGAACAATCGAAGCATCATCGATTTTATTGGTGAATCCTACAAAACCGCACATTATAAAAGCCTCATTTCTTTTTAAATAGTCACATAAAAATTAAATAATACTATATAATTATACACTAATTACGCACTTTTTGCAAGGGCATTAACTAAAAATTTAATAAAAATGGTTGTGTTGATATGAGCAATATGTACAATAAATCTGAAATTTCGACTTTGCTCTTGAAAGGTGGACGAAAATGCGTTATAATATTAGAGTGGTAAAAATAATTTATATTATATACTAGTAAAAATGGCGTATAAATGTTACTGTTTTAAAGGATGTTTTCTAATGAATAATGATAATAAACCAAAAAAGTTAAAAAAATACAGGCTTGATTTGCTTTTTTATGCAAGCTTGTTTATTTTGCTGTTTACTTTTTGTGCTTATATGATAAATACTACACTCGAGGAAACTTTAAGTGCTGAAAGAGGGCAGAAAGTTGTTACGCATGATTATACTTTTGATGACAGTCAGGAAAGTTCTGGCGAGTGATTTTTAGTATTTGTTTGTGTGATTATAACACCTACATGTTGTGGCGTTATTTTTTTGTGTGCTGACATGTTGATTTTTGCATACTGGCATGTGAAAAAAGGAATATTTGTGTTGGTGTAATGCTTTTGCACTTGACACGTATGGCGTGGTTTTGGTGCGAAAATAGCTGTCCAAATAAATGGAGTGTTGTTTTTGTACTCCAAATTTTGCTATGAAGTGCATTTTATTTACTACAGCTTGTCAAGTGGCGGTATTTACTAGCTTGATGGTTGTAAAGTGATAAAGCTTTACGGTCGGGTTTTGTACTTTCGCTCTGAAAGCAAAAAATCATTACAGCAAGTTGTCTGAGTTTTTGGGAATTTTGATACTTTTTTAATGTTATATTCGTTTGTGCATGGTATACAAAAGTTGTAGGTGTTTTTAGTTATATATTCACTTGACAAAAAACTGTAAATACTATATACTTGTTAATGTTGAACTTGAACCACAATATATTGTGGTTGGGTTGTGGGGCGAATTATTAAATAGTTAATTGATTGAAACGATTTATATTGTAATTTTATATGCTTTTTTAGCATGTAATATTATGATTTCGCTGGATAGCTTATAGATATATGGAGGTATGGGAAATGATTATAAAAATCAAAAAACGTGATGGAAGAAATGTGACATTTAATATCGAGAAGATTGCAAATGCTATATATAGGGCGGCACAATCGGTTGGCGGTTCTAACTATGAAGAGGCTTTGGAGCTTTCAGGTAAGGTTGCCGATTTACTTATGAATATGAATGCATCTTCTCCAAGTGTAGAGCAGATTCAGGACTGTGTTGAGAAGGTTCTTATTGAAGAGGGTCACGCTGCTACTGCTAAGGCTTATATTCTTTATCGTTCTGACAGAACTCGTGCTAGAGAAATGGATACTCGTTTGATGAAGGTTTATGAGGACCTTACTTTCAAGTCAGCAAAAGAGGTTGACTTGAAGCGTGAAAATGCTAACATTGACGGCGATACTGCTATGGGTACTATGCTTAAATACGGTTCGGTTGGTGCTAAGGAATTTTATGAGATGTATGTACTTAACCCTATTCATGCTAATGCTCATGCTGAGGGTGATATTCATATTCACGATTTGGATTTTTACACTTTGACTACTACTTGTTCTCAGATTGATCTTACTAAGCTTTTTAAAAAGGGATTTTCAACTGGTCATGGATTTTTGAGAACTCCTAACGAAATTTCCAGCTACGCGGCTTTAGCTTGTATTGCTATTCAGTCTAATCAGAACGATCAGCACGGCGGACAATCTATTCCTAAATTTGATTACGACATGGCTGACGGTGTTAAGAAAACTTTTAAGCATCGTTATCGTGATAACATTCACAGGGCACTTTCTTTTATTGCTGATGTATCTGATTCTTATGATATTGCTAGGAAGATTTGCGACAAGATTGAAAAGGATAACGGAATTGCTCCTAATCTTGCTAACGACAACGGATATCAAGAGATTGAGGCTGAAATGCTTAAGGCTTTTGTTGATGATGAGGCAGTAAAGAAAATTCAGAAGTTTGCTTACACTACATCTGTAAAGGAAACTGATCGTGCTACTTATCAGGCTATGGAGGCTTTGATACATAATCTGAATACTATGAACTCTCGCGCTGGAGCACAGACACCTTTTTCATCAATCAACTATGGTACGGATTATACAATCGAGGGCAGAATGGTTATCAAGAACATTTTGCTTGCTCAGGAGGCTGGTCTTGGAAATGGTGAGACACCTATTTTCCCTATTCATATTTTTAAGGTTAAGGACGGAATAAACTACAATCCGACTGATCCTAACTATGATTTGTTTAAGCTTGCTTGCAGAGTTTCGGCTAAGAGATTGTTCCCTAATTTCTCATTTATTGATGCTCCTTACAATTTGAAATATTATCATGAGGGTAATCCTGACACTGAGATTGCGTACATGGGATGCAGAACTAGAGTTATTGGTAATGCTTATGATCCAACTCGTGAGATTGTTACTGGAAGAGGAAACTTGTCATTTACATCAATTAATTTGCCGCGTCTTGCTATTAAGGCACAGGGAAATGTCGGCACTTTTTTTGAGAGTCTTGACGAGATGATGGAGCTTTGTATTGCACAGCTTATGCACCGTTTTGAAATTCAGTGCTCTAAGTGTGTGAAGAACTATCCATTCCTAATGGGACAGGGTGTTTGGATTGATTCTGAAAAACTGAGCGAATATGATGAGGTTGCAGAGGTTTTAAAACACGGAACTTTGTCGGTAGGATTTATTGGTCTTGCTGAGACTTTGAAGTCATTGATTGGCAAGCATCATGGTGAGTCGCAAGAGGCTAGAGATTTAGGAATTGAAATTATAACTCACATGAGAAATCGCATGGACGAGGAAATTGAGCGTACTGGCTTGAATTTCTCACTTTTAGCTACACCAGCTGAGGGATTGTCTGGCAGATTTGTTCGCATGGACAGGGAGCGTTTCGGCAAAATTGCTGGGGTTACAGACAGAGATTACTACACAAATTCGTTCCATGTTCCGGTTTATTATGAGATAAATGCGTTTGAGAAAATCAAGATTGAGGCTCCATATCATGAGCTTACAAACGCTGGTCACATTAGTTACATTGAGCTTGACGGTGATCCTACATCAAATCTTTCTGCTTTTGAAAAGGTGATTCGCTGCATGAAGGAGCAGGGTATTGGATACGGTGCAATAAATCATCCTGTTGATCGTGATCCGGTTTGCGGATACACTGGAATTATCGGCGATGTTTGCCCAATGTGCGGAAGATCAGAGGCTGAACACTCAAAGGTTAGTCATGAAAGAATTCAGCGAATTAGGACTGGTGAATGCTGTTAATAATTGAATAAATTTTAAGGACGTATTAGTTTATACGTCCTTTTTTATGTTCTAGCGCGGACGGGTCCTGGCGCGGACGGCGCGATGCCCTCGCGTATGGTTTACTGGTTATGGTGACGTTATGTTGCTCGGTGTTGGGTGAGTGGCAATTTGGTCTTGCAAAAAATCAATAAACTTTCCCAAATCATAG
>CAZJRQ010000003.1:32853-119067 GCA_964548535.1 uncultured Oscillospiraceae bacterium | reverse complement strand
GGTAATGACGCTGATTATGGTATGAATACCAATCACGAGCGAGGTACGAGCGATGGTGCGTATTGCGCCGTCTGCGCTAGGACTGCTCGGTGTTGGGTGAGTGGTAATTTGGGCTTGCAAAAAATCAATAAACTTTCCCAAATCATAGGGTAATGACGCTGATTATGGTATGAATACCAATCACGAGCGAGGTACGAGCGATGATGCGTACTGCGCCGTCCACGCTAGGACTGCTCGGGGTTGGGTGAGTGGTAATCATGAATGAAAAAGTTATCCTAATCAATGTGCCACCACGCGTATTTAAACTACGCATGGCAAGTCGAGCGAGGTACGAGCGATTACGTGATAGGGGTCCAGGGGCACGCCCCTGGTGATGGGGGGTGAAAATTTGGGGAATTTGGTGAAAAGTGTTGCATATTCAACATTTGTGTGATATAATGCTCTTGAGGTGAATTTGGTGGAAAAAATCGGAATTTTTAACGACATAAGCAGTGCTCAAAGGGAAAAGATGTATGAATGCTTTAGTCCAACCGAGAAAACGTTTTCGGCTGGGGAAACTATTATGAGTTTTGATATGTCAAAAAATCGCATTGGCGTGGTTTTGGGCGGTAAGGCTAGGGTTTATTGTCTTGATTATGACGGAGAGCAGTGTATTCTTGAGGATATTGAGAATAATGGCATTTTTGGTGATGTGTTCTTTATTTCGTCTTGTGGATTTGAATATTATGCTGAAGCACAAAACGAATGCAGAGTTATGTTTGTTGACTATCAGTGCATAATTAAGCGCTGTGAAAAGGCTTGTGAACATCATAGCGTTTTGGCAAATAACTTTATTCAGATGATGGCTCAGCGTTCGCGTAATCAAGAAATGCATATTAATGTGCTTACTAGACGCAGTGTTCGGAAAAAACTGATAACTTATTTTGATTTTTTGTGTCATATTCAAAATACCGAAAATAGCTGTGTTGTGCCTATACATTACAACGCTTTGGCTGATTACATAAATGTCGAAAGAAGCTCGCTTATGCGTGAGCTTAGAATTTTAACTGATGAGGGTGTTATTGAGCGTAACGGCAGGCAGATAATTTTTATAAAAAAAATACTGCCTTGATATTTTCATCAAAGCAGTATTTGTGTAGGTTAATTTATTCAGCTGAAAAGCTGTCTTTGCCAACGCCGCAAACTGGGCAAACAAAATCTTCAGGAACATCTTCCCATTTTGTGCCAGCAGCAACACCGCTATCAGGCTCGCCTACTTCTGGGTCATAAATATAACCGCATACATCGCATACATATTTCATTGTGATATCCTCCTTAATTTGTATTTTGTGTTTATTTATAGCTGTGCAATTATTATAGCATAGAAATTTGATGAATTCTGTTGAATATACTACACTTTGGATTTTTTTTTGAAATAGTGCGCTGTTTGACTTATTCATAAATATATGGTATAATTTAATGCTGTATATATGCGTTGAATCATTGCTTTGGAGAATGTTTTCTTGTATAATAAATATCGTTTTTTTGGAATAATATAGTTGTAAGAAATATTAGGGACAAATATTCATGAGGGAATTATTGGATTTTTCTTCGTTATCTGCTTTATTGGTGCTTTCGGCTTGTTCAAATAAAAATCAAGAGGACTCATCAGAATTTTTGACTACAGATACACATATGGATATTTATGCTGGTGATGTTGTTGAAATAAAAGATGATAACACTATTTTGCTGCAAATAACTGAGGAGCGCGGCGGATACAAGGTTGATGTTCATTATGATGAAATTGAAGTTTTTAGATATAATGCTGAAACTGATACTGATGATATGATTGATTCAAACTACAAACCAGTAATTGGTGATGAACTTTTTTGTGCAGTCAGTACCGAATTCAGAAAGTATGTTTGATGGATATGACTATAGGGAAATCAGTGGCAGTGTTGTGAAATATATTGACGTGGATTTAAGTTAGCTATCATGAATTTTAAATTAGATTATAAGATTTAAGTTTTATATAAAATAAGTAATTTTGACAAGGAGTAATTTTTATTATGGGAAGACTATTTGGAACTGACGGTGCAAGAGGAGTTGCTATTACTGAGCTGACTTGTGAGCTGGCTATGAATATTGGCAGGGCGGCAGCTTTGGTTATTGCTAAGGAAAATAAGCACACACCAAAAATTATTATCGGTAAGGATACTAGAATTTCTGGTGATGTTCTTGAGGCGGCTTTGATTGCTGGACTTTGTTCGGTTGGTGCTAATGTACATATTCTTGGAGTTGTGCCTACGCCGGCTGTTGCATTGCTTGTGCAGAGATATCAGGCTGATGTGGGTATTATGATTTCGGCTTCACACAACTCGGTTGAGTTTAATGGAATTAAACTTTTCTCTGGTACTGGATTTAAGCTTTCGGACGAGATTGAGAATGAAATTGAAGAATTGATTTTGGATAATCCTGAGAAAGTAACTCTTAAAGACGGTTGTGATATCGGCAGAGTTTTCTATGAGAAAAATGCTCAGTGGGATTATATTAGACATATTATGAAAAATGTTGATTGTGATTTTAAGGGCATTAAGGTTGCTATTGACTGTGCTAATGGTGCGGCTTCTAACGTTGCTCCTAATTTGTTTGAGGGGCTTGGTGCTACTTGTGTATTTATTCACAAAGATCCTGACGGAAATAACATCAACGAAAAGTGCGGTTCTACTCACATGGAAGATTTGATTAAAACTGTTGTTGAACAAAAATGTGATTTGGGTCTTGCTTTTGATGGTGACGCTGACAGATGTCTTGCCGTTGATGAAAACGGTGAGATGATTGACGGAGATAAGCTTTTGGCTATTTTCTCAAAGTTTATGAAGGTTCAGGGCAAGCTTAAATCTAACACTTGTGTTGTTACTGTAATGAGTAATTTGGGATTTTTCAAGTTTGCGCAGGAGAATAATATTGACGCTGTTAAGACTGCTGTTGGTGACAGATATGTTCTTGAGCAGATGCAGAAATTTGATTATAATCTTGGCGGAGAGCAATCGGGACATATTATTTTTCTTGATGAGGCAAACACTGGTGACGGTGAGCTGACTGGAGTTAGGTTGCTTGAGGTTTTGAAAAAGACTGGTAAGAAGGCTAGTGAGCTTGCTTCTTGTATGGAGTGTTATCCGCAGGTGCTTGTTAATGTTAAAATTACTGCTGATAAAAAGGGTTTGTGGGAAACTAACGAGGATGTTCAGCAGGCAATAAAAACTTACTCTGAAAAGCTTGGTGATGAGGGTAGAATTTTGGTTCGTGAATCTGGCACTGAGCCTTTAGTTCGTGTAATGCTTGAGGGTAAGAAGACTGGCGTTATTACTGAATATGCGAATAATATTGCTAAGCTGATTGAAGAGATGTAATTGTTATGGACGTTAAAAGCTGATTAGTTTTAGGTTTTAATTTTTAAGAATTGCGGTGATTAATTTGAAGATTTGCATTGTAAATGGGCAAAATCACAAGGGTTCTACATATCATTTGGGGCAATATTTAGCGAAGAAAATTGGCGGAGAGGTTACTGAGTTTTTTCTGCCGCGTGATTTTGGTGAATTTTGTGTTGGGTGTAACAGCTGTTTTTTGAACGGTGAAGAGACTTGTCCTCACTATGAAAAGCTTAGTCCGATTAATAAGGCTATGGATAGTGCTGACTTGTTGATTTTTACTTCTCCTGTTTATGTTTATCACTGTACTGGTTCTATGAAAGCTTTTCTTGACCATTATGGTTACCGCTGGTTGGTTCATCGTCCTGAAGAGAAAATGTTTTCAAAGCAGGCTGTTTGCATATCTACGGCGGCAGGCGGCGGAATGAAGTCGACTTGCAAGGATATGAAAGATAGCATGTACTTTTGGGGAGTTGGGAAAATATACACTTGCGGTGTGGGAGTTCATGCGGTTAAGTGGGATGAAGTTCCTAACCAAAGGCGAGAAATTGCTGAGAAAAAGCTTGATAGTATTGCTCGAAAAGTTAAGGCTAATTATGGTAGAGTTAAGCCATCTATAAAGACTAAGGCGTTTTTTAATGTTATGAGGACTGTACATAATAAAAAGAGTATGTTAAAGATAGATACTGATTACTGGAAAGATAAAGGCTGGACACAAAAGGCTAGACCTTGGAAATAAATTTTAATGTAAAGGAAAATAAATATGCGTGTTGCGAATAATTGGCAGGATTATAAAATAATAGATACTTCAGGCGGTGATAAGCTTGAGAGCTGGGGCGGTAAGGTTTTGGTTCGTCCTGACCCTCAGATTATATGGAAATCGGCTTATAAGACTGATTTGTGGACAAAGGCTGACGCTGTTTATCATCGTTCGGCTAAGGGTGGCGGTGAATGGGAATATCGCAAGAAACTGCCTGAAAGCTGGAATATTTCTTACGGTGATTTGAAATTTATTATTCGTCCTACTGGATTTAAGCACACTGGGCTTTTTCCTGAACAGGCTGTAAACTGGGAGTTCATGGCTGATAAAATTCGTAATGCCGGCAGAGAAATTAAGGTGCTTAATTTATTTGCATACACTGGCGGTGCAACTCTTGCTTGTGCTAATGCTGGGGCGAGCGTTTCTCACGTTGACGCGTCAAAGGGAATGGTTGCTTGGGCTAGAGAAAATGCTGGGGTGTCGGGGCTTTCTGACAAACCTATACGCTGGCTTGTGGACGATTGTGAAAAGTTCGTTCGACGTGAGATTAAGCGTGGGAACAGATATGACGCTGTTGTAATGGACCCGCCGTCTTATGGCCGCGGACCTGGCGGTGAGATTTGGAAGCTTGAAGATTGCATATATGAACTTGTTCAAACTTGCTGTGGAGTTTTGAGTGATAATCCTTTGTTTTTCTTGCTAAACAGTTATACTACTGGACTTTCTCCGTCAGTTATGGCTTACATTTTAAATGACGTTATCGGCGGAAAATTCGGTGGTAAGGTTACTGCTGATGAAATTGGTTTGCCAGTTGAAAAAGCAGGCATGGCACTGCCTTGCGGTTCTACTGCGATTTGGACTGAATAGAAGGGGGAATACTATGGAGTTACATGATTTGCCGAATATTGGAGCAGTTTTGGAGAGTCAGCTTAAGGCTGTTGGGATTAATACTCCTAATGAACTTCGAGAGGTTGGCACTAAAGAGGCTTTTATCAAGCTAAAGGCTTATGACAGCGGTTCTTGCATGCACAAGTTACTTGCAATTGAGGGTGCTGTACAGGGTATTCCTAAGAAAACGCTTTCGGCAGAATGCAGGGAAGATTTGAAAGCTTTCTTTGATGAATTAGATTAATTTTATTATAGGTGGCAAATATGAATATATTTGATTATAATCGTATTATTATAGTTGGTAATAACGGCAGCGGTAAAAGCTTTTTAGCTAAAGAATTATCTTCTATAACTTACTTGCCGCTTGTTCATCTTGATTTGCATTTTTGGCGTACTAACTGGGAAATGCCGTCATATGATGAATGGAAAAATAAAAACTTTGAGCTTATATCAAATGATAAATGGATCATTGACGGAAATGTTAATCATGGCGGAACAATGGAACTTAGGTTTAAAGCGTCGGATTTGGTTATATTCCTTGATGTTAATCGTTTTGTATGTTTAGCTGGCGTGATAAAAAGAACAGGTAAAGGGCGTTGTGATTTTCCTTGTTATCTTGAAGAAAAATTTGATAAGGGTTTTTTACAGCTTTGTAAAGGATTATGGAATTTTTCTAAGGTTCGTAAGCCCTTGATATTAGATTTACATAGCAAATATAATGATAAACCATTTCTTGTCATAAAGGGCAGGAGTGCAATGAAAAAGTTTTTGATTCAATGGAAAGGAAAAGCCAATGAGTAGTTTTTTGCAAGCGAAAAATCTTAAATTTTCATACATCAATGACGTGGAAGAACCTCCAGTTGTTACTGAGGTTTTGAAAGGGATTGATATTGATATACAAAAGGGCGAATTTGTGGCTGTTTTGGGTCACAACGGCTCGGGAAAATCGACTTTGGCTAAGTGTTTTAACGCTGTTAATCTTCCGCAGGAGGGTGAGGTTACTGTTGACGGCATGGACACTAAGATTGAAGAAAATCTTCTGTCGATTCGTCAGCGTGTGGGAATGGTTTTTCAAAATCCTGATAATCAGATTGTAGCAACTATTGTTGAAGAGGACGTTGCTTTTGCTCTTGAAAATATGGGTGTTGAGCCGACGGAAATTCGCAGGAGAGTTGACGACGCGCTCAAAACTGTTGGCATGTATGAATATCGAGAGCACGCTCCGCACAAGCTGTCGGGCGGTCAAAAGCAGAGGGTCGCTATTGCTGGAATTATTGCTATGCGTCCTGACTGTATTTTACTTGATGAGCCTACTGCTATGCTCGACCCTAAGGGCAGGGCGGAGGTTATGAAAACTATAAAAATGCTTAATCGTGAAAGCGGTGTCACTATTGTTTTGATTACGCATTACATGGAAGAGGCGGCTCAGGCTGACAGAGTTGTTGTTATTGACGGCGGAGAAATTGTTATGGACAACATTCCTAAAAAGGTTTTTTCGCAGGTCGAAACGCTCAAAAATCTAGGTCTTGACGTTCCGCAGGTTACTGAACTTGTGTATGGACTTAGGGTAGCTGGATATAATATTTCTGACGAGATTATTTCAGAAGATGAATGTGTGCAAGAAATTGCTAAGCTTTTGGCTGAAAAATCTTTGAAAAATTAATTTATATGTACTGAATTTACTGCTATTTTAGCATTTAATGTAAATAATTGTCTTGAAAAAACGACTGATTTGTGTTACAATTACTATAGTTGTTGTATAGTTTAGAAGAAGGAAAAAATTATGGCAATAATTAAAACTGAAAATTTATCATACGTTTACGGTGAGAATACTCCTTTTGAAAAGGTTGCTGTGGACAATGTTAATTTGGATATTGATGAGGGTGAGCTTGTTGGCGTAATTGGTCACACTGGCTCTGGAAAGTCAACTCTTATCCAGCACTTGAATGGACTTTTAAAGCCGACGTCTGGCAAGATTTTTGTTGACGGTGAGCAGCTTTGGGAGGATAAGTCTAGACTTCGCGATATTCGATTTAAGGTTGGCTTGGTTTTTCAATATCCGGAATACCAGCTTTTTGAAGAAACCTGTTACAAGGATATTGCGTTTGGTCCTAAGAACATGGGACTTGATGAGTTTGAAATTGACAGGCGAGTTCGCGAAACGGCTAGGCTTGTTGGACTTGACGCTGAGGTTTTAGATAAGTCGCCTTTTGAGCTTTCGGGCGGTCAAAAGAGGCGTGTTGCTATTGCTGGTGTTATGGCTATGGAGCCTAAGGTGCTTATTTTAGATGAGCCGACTTCTGGTCTTGACCCTATGGGCAGAGAGCAGGTTTTGGGGCTTATTCGTGAATATCACGAGGAAAAGAAAAACACGGTTATGCTTGTTTCGCATTCTATGGAAGATGTGGCGAAAAACTGCTCGAAAATTCTTGTGATGAATCATGCTAAGGTGTTTTGCTATGACACTCCGGTTAATGTTTTTCATCGCTCAAAAGAGCTTGAAGATATGGGGCTTGCTGTTCCGCAGATAACACGAGTGTTCAATCGCTTGACTGCTATGGGTTATGATTTTCACGAGGAAGTTTATACTGTTAATTTCGGAAAAAAGCTTTTGCTTAATGCTTTAGGAAGATAAATATTATGATTGGAATGATTTTTTGAAGGGCAAGGTTCAGAGGGTTCAGATGTCCGAAACTTATTTGGTGGCTTTTATTTTGGCTGTTGTCGGCGGGTTTTTGGATGCTTACAGTTATGTAATTCGTGGTGGCGTTTTTGCTAATGCTCAAACGGGAAACGTAGTTTTACTCGGTATTTCCGTGGTTGAGGGTGAATGGTATAGATGTTTAAAATATATTATTCAGATTTTTATGTTTGTCGTTGGAGTTACTATGTCAGATATTGCAAAAAAGAAATTATCAAAATCTCGTTTTCACTGGCGTCAATACATAATTGCTATTGAAATTTTAGTTGTCATTGGTGTAGGTTTTATTCCGATTGGCAAGTTTAACGTTGTTGCTAATATTATGATAACTTTTGTTTCTTCTTTGCAGATTCAAAGTTTTCGTAAAATTGATTCGGTTGGTTATTCTACTACTATTTGTACTGGTAATTTGAGGACTGCGACTGAGAAAATTTACAGATATAGAATTACTGGCGATAAGTTTTACTTAAAGTCAGGTATTAGAGTTTATCAGATAGTTGGATTTTTCCTTTTAGGCGTAATTGTTGGTGCTAATGCAACTAAATTTTTAGGACAGTATTCTGTTTTTATTACTGCATTTTTGCTGTTGACAGTGCTTATGCTTATGTTTATTGATAAAGAAAAAGAAAAAAATATACAAGATGAATTTTTTGATTAGATTTTAAAAGTGCAGGATTTTTAGTAGGTCTCGCTTAAAAAGAGGAGGATGTACCTTTGTTAAAGGATATCACTATTGGACAGTTTTTCCCTGGGAAATCGCCTGTTCATCGTATGGATTCACGAGTAAAGCTTGTTTTGACAATTGTTTATATTACCATGCTTTTTACAGCGTCGAGCATTTACGGACTTCTTGTTGGAGTAGTTTTTACTATACTGGTTTTTTTAATATCTAAAATCCCTGTAAAGATTATCCTAAAAGGTCTTAAACCTATTTTACCTATTGTAATTATCACATCTTTGCTGAATATTTTGTTTGTTAGAACTGGTGATGTTTTGTGGAAATGGAAGTTTATTGTGATTACCTATGAGGGGTTGAGTAATGCTGTTTTTATGACAGTTAGAATCATTTGTTTGATTATTGGAACGTCGCTTTTGACTTACACTACTTCGCCGATTGATTTGACTGACGCGATTGAGAGGCTGCTTTCACCGCTCAAGAAAATAAAAGTGCCTGTGCATGAACTTGCTATGATGATGACTATTGCTTTGAGATTTATTCCTACGCTGATTGAGGAAACTGACAAGATTATGTCGGCTCAAAAGGCTAGGGGTGCTGATTTGGAAACGGGGTCTATTATTCAAAGGGCAAAGGCTTTGATTCCTATATTAATCCCGCTTTTTGTATCGTCATTTAGACGTGCGGAGGAGCTTGCACTGGCTATGGAATGCAGATGCTATCACGGCGGTGAGGGTCGAACTCGAATGAAACAGCTTAAGATTACTGCTGTTGATTTTGTTGGAATGGGTTTTATGGCAGTGTTTATGGCGTTAGTTATATTGACAAATAAGTTTTTATAATAAGGGGTGTTTATTATGAGTATTATGACTGATATGAGTCATAATGACAGACTTGAAAAGTTAGAGAAAAAAATAAAAAAGCTAGAAAAAATGCTTTGTAAAGGAGAGAACAAAATGTCAAATATACTTTCTAATTTGATTGGACAGGAATGTAAAATTACAGCAGACGATTATTTTGATTTGAAAGCTCAAATTCTTGAGGTTGATGATGAGTGGATAAAATTGCTTGTTCACGATAAGAAAAAAGATAATGTTGAGATTATTAGAATGGAAAATATAGAATCTTTCGAGATAATTTAGTATAAAAATATAAGGATTAGTATGAAGAATTTCTTGGTTAAAATGGCGTATAATGGTGCTGCTTATCATGGATATCAAAGGCAGGATAATGCATTGGCAATTCAGCAGGTTGTTGAGGAAACAATTGAGTTTTTGACTGGTCAAAAGGTTGTAATCAACGGCTGTTCGAGGACTGACGCTGGTGTTCATGCTAGGGAGTATTATTTTAGTTTTTTAATAGATTGTAATATAAATTGCAGGGGGATTATTTTTGGGCTTAACCCTAAACTGCCTGACGATATTTCTATGCTTGAATGCTGTGAAATGCCTCTTGATTTTCATGCTAGGTATCAATGCGTTGGCAAGGAATATGAATATATTGTACACAACAGCGAGATTAAAAATCCGTTTTACAAGGACACGGCTTATCGAAGCTGGTATCCGATTGACGCTGAATTGCTTAATAAATCGGCTCAGGATTATGTAGGAGAGCATGATTTTAAAGCATTTTGCTCGACTATGTGCGACAAGGAAAATACGGTTAGATATATCAGCTATTTTCACGTTAGACGTGAGGGTGATTTGGTTATTTTTAATGTTGCGGGAACTGGATTTTTATATAACATGGTGAGGATTATGGTTGGAACTCTGCTTTTTATAAATGAGGGTAAAATTGCTCATGATGCGATTCCTGAGATAATTCAGTCTAAGGATAGAACAAAAGCAGGTAAAACAGTACCTCCGCAGGGGTTGTATTTGAACAAAGTTTTTTATGATGAAAAGGATTTGACTGAAAATGAATAAAGATGATAAAAAAGAACAGACGATAGTTTTCAGCAAGATTGATCCTGAAAAAGTTAAAGATGTTGCTGAGGATAATAAGGACATAGACCTTGAGCGTACTCAAGAAATTACTAGTTTAAGCGGTAATGTGAGTGGTGAAGATTTAAAAACTGAGAAAACTAAGAAGGTCAAGGCACCTAAAAAAGAAAGAAAGTCTAAGAAATCTAAACAAAATACTAAGGAAAAAAATAAGGTCAAAAAGAAGAGCAGAGATCAACATCCGGCGACTTTGACTGATATTGGTGAGGCTAGGAAAAAGGAAAAAACTCGCCGCAGAGTAAAGCGTATAATTGCTATTTTGATTGTTTTGATTATTGGGTTGGGAATATATTTGACTAGACTTATCTGGATTCCTAAGCTTGAGGGGATTTTGGATAAGCCGCATGATACTATCGTAAATGACGGCGCTACTGAAACTGGAAATTTCCCAATCAGCTTGAATGACAGCTCGTCAAATATTATGTCAAGACTTGACAATAATATACTTATTACCGATGATTCGAAAATTTATTTTTATGATATTAACGGTAAAATTCGCAATACATTAAAACATAATTTTGCTACTCCTATGGTCAAGACATCTAGCAAGAGAGTTTTGGTTTATGACAACGGCGGAAGTGATTTTAAGGTTTATAATCGCAGCGGCGAGGTTTATTCTAATAATGTCGGAAGTCAAATAATTTACGCGGAAATTGCTGATAATGGCAATGTTGCTGTGATTACTCAAACTGAAAAATATGTCGCTTGTTTGACTGTTTACGATTCCAACGGTTCTGAGATTTATCGCTGGAGCTGCGGACAGAGAATTATGAATATTAATTTTACAAGCGGTGGCGCTGGATGTTATGTTAGCGCATTCTCATCTGAGGACGGTCAGATTTATTCGCAGATTTATCATGTTGAATTTGATAAGACTGAAGATTTGATGGTTAGTGATAAGATTGACTCTCTTATAATTGACAGCTATGTAAATAACAACGGTAAAATTTGGGCTGTCGGTGACGAGGGCTTTTACACTCTTAACAGTGAAGGTAAAATTGTTGCAAGTTATGAGTATCAATCAGATTTGGTTTCTTATGATATGAATAGTAAGTGCGCTGCTGTTGTTGTTGAGGGATTGTCGCACGAGTCTTATGAAACTGTGATTTTTAATTCTGATTCTGAAAATTTTGAGCCAGCGGTTATTGATTCGGATTCTGGTAATGCTAAAAAAGTGGTTTGTGATCAAAATAAGATTTTTGTTTTGAACTCAACTTCGGTTGATGCTTATGATAGAAAAGGAAATTTACTTGCTACTGCAAAGATTTCGAGTGAATATTCTGATTTTCTATATTATAATGAAGCTTTATATGTGATGTCACATAGAGAAATTAACAAGATACTGTTTAAAACTTAAAGTATCGTCTGAAAGGATTATATTATGGCCTTAGCATTAGATATTGCGGTTGTTTTAATTGTAATTATTTCAGCTTTCGTTGGATATTACAGAGGCTTTATTAGGTATGTTATTAAATTGCTTGGTACAATTGTTTGTATTATTTTGGCGTTTATTATATCTGATATGACTGCAAAACCGGTTTATGAAAAGTTTGTTGCGCCTAGGATTGCAACAGAAATTGAATCCCAGCTTGCTGATTTTGATATTGTGGATTTTACCCGTAAAGCTCTTGCTAAAGAGGGAATTGATGCTTATTTTACTGACAATCAGTTGAGGGAAGCTTTACAACACAGCGGAGATCTTTCAACGGCGGTTAAGAAAGCTTCAATGGAGGCTGGAATTCCTGAAGATAAGGCTGATCAGCTGAAAGATGAAATTGATGATTACATCACTAGTGAATTTACTAAGGCTGTTAATGAAAAGATCGGAATTGACAATGTTGAGAGGATTAACAAAGGCTTTGGTTTTTCTGATGGGGTTGTATATGATTTGATTAAGGCTTTGGCTGACGATGATAAATCGGTCGCTACTACTTATATTACTGAGAATTTGGCTGAACCTTTTTTGGTAACTATTGTTAGATATGTACTGTTCATTTTAATATTAATTGTTGCTGAATCTATAATGTCTATAATTTTTGCTATTGCTAAGATTTTTGATAAGATGCCTGCTGTAAATAGATTGAACAGAATTTTAGGATTGCTTTTAGGTCTTGTTAATGCGGCAATTTATCTGGTTTTAATGGCTTATATCGCTTCTGCTATAATTACGGTTACTGCTGATAATTCACAGCTGATGAGCTTTAATACGGGCGTAATTGACAAAACGTATATATTTAAGCATATTTTCTATATATTCTATAAATAAAAGCCGTATTTACGGTTAAGAAAGGAACAAAAATTATGTTGATGTGTTCACGATGCAAAAAAAGACCTGCGGTAGTGTTTATTTCTCAAATGAACGCTAAGGATCCCGACCAAAAGCACAACGAGGGGCTTTGCTTGGTTTGTGCAAAGGAAATGGGAATCTCTCAGGTTGATGATTATATGAAATCAATGGGGATTAGCGAAGAAGAAGTTCAGGCTATGTCTGACCAGCTTATGGAATTGACTGACGGTGAGGATTTTGAACTTGGCGGCAGCGGGACGATGCCTAGCTTTTTGAGCAATCTTTTTGGCGGTGCAATGCCTTCGTTCGGCGATGATAAAAACGACGTTTCTGAGTCGGTTACACCTAAAGATAATAACTCATATAATGCTAATACTTCGACTAAAGAGAATAAAAAAGAAAAGCAGAAGAAGCTTAAGTTTTTGACTAACTACTGCACTAATCTTACTGAACGTGCGAGAGATGGAAAGCTTGATAATGTTATTGGCAGAGATAAGGAAATTTCTCGTGTTATTCATATTTTGTCACGCAGACAGAAAAATAATCCTTGTTTGATTGGTGAGCCTGGTGTTGGTAAGACTGCTATTGCTGAGGGAATTGCTCAGAAAATCGTAAGCGGAGAAGTGCCTTTTCACATTAAGGACAAGGAAGTTTATCTGCTTGATTTGACTGCTTTAGTTGCTGGAACTCAATTTAGAGGTCAGTTTGAGAGCAGATGTAAGGGACTTGTTGAAGAGGTTAAAAGTCAGGGCAATGTTATTTTGTTCATTGACGAGGTGCATAATTTGGTTGGAACTGGCGACAGTGAGGGCACAATGAATGCAGCTAACATACTTAAGCCTGCACTTTCAAGAGGTGAGGTTCAGGTTATTGGTGCTACTACATTTAAGGAGTACAGAAAGCACATAGAGAAGGATTCGGCTTTGGAAAGACGTTTTCAGCCTGTAACTGTTTCTGAGCCTACTGTTGAAGATACTGTTGGTGTTCTTGAGGGAATTGCTAAGTATTACGAGAATCATCATAGAGTTAAGGTTACTGATGAAACTCTTAGAAAATGCGCTGTGCTTTCAGAGAGATATATTAATGACAGATTTTTACCTGACAAGGCTATTGACCTGCTTGACGAGGCTTGTGCTGTTGCTAGCATTAGAAGTCCTGAGCTTGAGGAGTATGATGTTTTAAATCAGGAGCTTTTGAAGCATAACAATCTTTTGGCAGATTATGAGGGTAAGGAAAATCCTGATTTTGAGATTATTGCAACTGAAAAGGGCGAGATTTTAAGAATTGAAAATCGTCTTGCTGAGGTTGAAGATATTATCAAAAATATTTATGTTAACGATGATGATTTGTCTAAGGTTATTGAACTTTGGACTGGTATTCCTGCTAACAAAATTGTTGAAACTGAATACACTAAAATTCGTAATCTAAAGAAATATTTATCGGCACGTGTAATTGGTCAGGAGCAGGCTGTTGACAAGGTTGCGAAGTCGATTAAGCGTTCAAGGGTACAGCTTACAAAGCGTCGCAGACCGGCATCGTTTATATTTGTCGGACCTACTGGCGTCGGCAAAACCGAGCTTGTCAAGGCTTTGGGCGAGGAGCTTTTTGATGCTACTGAGCCTATTATCAGAGTTGATATGTCTGAATATATGGAGAAACATTCGGTGTCTAAGCTGATTGGTTCACCTCCTGGATATGTTGGGTTTGATGATGCGGGACAGCTTACTGAAAAGGTTCGCAGACGTCCTTACTCTGTCGTTTTGTTTGATGAAATTGAAAAGGCACATCCTGATGTTATGAACATTATGCTTCAAATTCTTGATGAGGGAAGTATTAAGGATTCACAGGGAAGAAATGTTTCGTTTGAAAATACAATTATTGTTATGACTTCAAATGCTGGTTCTACTGATAAGGACACTGGTGTTGGATTTAACAAAACTGACATGGAAGTTTCAAAAGAAAAGGCTATGAAGGCACTTAGTGAGTTCTTGCGTCCTGAGTTTTTGGGAAGAGTTGATGAGATTATTGTGTTCAATCCGTTGACAGAGGAGAATTACGCTGGTATTGCTGGACTTATGCTTGATGAGATGAAGGAGCCATTGCTTGAAAAGGGTATTACTCTTTCTTACGATGACAAGGTTTTGAAATATCTTGCACACAAGTCACACGGTAAAAAGCTTGGCGCTAGAGATATTCGCCATATTATTCGTGACGAAATTGAGGATAAGGTTGCTGAGATTTTGATTGACAAGGGTGACGCAGCGGTTAGTGCTTTGGGCATTACTGAACGAGATGGCGAGATTGCGGTTGATTTGGTTTAGCTGTTGATTTATAAAATAATAAGCGATATGAAATTATAAGTTTCATATCGCTTTTTTTATTATTTGCAAAAAAAGACACACAGCTTTTTGCCGTATGTCTTTTGAAAATATTCTATCAAGGAACTATTTCTTCGCTTGATGTATCTTTTTTATCTGCTGAATCGCTCTTTTGGCTTGATTCGTCTGATTTCTTTGATGACTCGTCAGACTTTTCGTTAGAGTCCTCTTTTTTACTTGAATCGTCAGATTTGCTTGATGTGTCTTCTTTTGAAGAGCTATCATCTTCTTTAGCATCAGCAGACTTTAATTCGTAAGTTTTTGAATCAGAGATAGATTCATACTCTGCAACTATTTCCTTTTTCTCCTTTGCTGATATGATTTCAAATCCGTCATTTACTGCAGTTTCATCTGGATTAATATAAACACTATGAGCAGCTATAGAAATATAGAAAGTTTGCTCTTTTTTATCATCATTATCAATTTCAACAACTACTTTATATATTCTAATACAGTGGTTTTTCTTAGAGAAAGTACCGCCGGTACCATCTTGAAGGCCATCGTAAACTGTAATGTATCTTCCAACTTCATCGAAAGATTTGAATTTCTTAATCTTGCCATCAAGTGAGAAAGAATTTTTGGTTATAATATTTTTTGAACCAGTATATTTTGTTTTGAATTTTTCAACCTCAGTATTGAAAGCTTCATCTAGTTTTGAAACATCTTCATAAGTAGCGTCATTCACTAGATATTTTGAATAGTTATCACCAATTGTAAATTCTTTACGTACAGCGTTGTCACCAGCTTGAATATCCTTTGCTTTATAGCCAGCAGTTGCGAAACCGGAATCAATTCTAGCAGTTATAGTTACCTTATCACCGACGTTTAGATATTGATTTCTGTTTTCAACTGTAAATGTAACATTGTTTTGTACTTCACTTGAGCATGCAGAGCTATCAACACCTGTAACTTTTAGGTATGGCATAACACCATCTGTTACAAATTCGATACCCTCAAAAACATCAATTTCTTCAAGTTCTTTTAGTCCTGTAACGGTAAGTTCAGTTGAGATTGTTTGCTTTTCTAGTATGTAAGTTTTGTCTTCATAATCAAAGCAAATACCATCATTTTCATTTTCGCCGTTTATGTAAATTAAGTTATCAACATTTCTTACAAAAGATGTTACTGTGACTTTATCACCATTTGAAAGATTGTAGGATTTACTAATATCTGATTTTATGAATGGGTAGTCCTCAGAAGTAGTAAGCTCAGCTGTGCCTGAACCGTCTGATCCTTTAAATTCTACTTTAAATGCTTTTGTAATGTCAATTGCAGTACCTTCTTTTAGGTCTTTAACTTCAACATCAAAAGTAGTGTTTTTTAGCTTGATTTTTGATTTTTTAAGAGACTCTTCATCATAATTAACTGTGCATGTAATTTTGTCGCCATTGGTTAGATTTTTATCTGCACTAAACTCAAGTTTAAGCTTATATTCACCCTTTGAGTTCTTTTTCGTTAATGCTTTACGCATTTGTACAGCCTCGTCAGCATCCTTTGCTTTGTTGAAAGTTTTTTCAAGGACTTTTTTATCTGAAGACAAATAATTGCTGTATTTATCTTCTTGCTCATCATCATCGTCAATATCAAGGTCATAATCATCTAGGTCAATATCTAGATAATCTGAAAAATTGCTAATATAATCGCTTGAATTTGGGTCGCGATTTAAAGTATACGCCGCTGTACCTTTACCATTCAATCCAACGAAATTGACTCTAAAAAGTTCTTGAGCATCAATTTTCTGATACTTTGTGATGTTTAAAATTACAATTAGTGCAACAATTAATACGGCAGTTATTGCAGTTATTGCTATTATAAGATTTTTCTTTTCTTTTACTACAGTTCCAACATTTGAAGTCGCGGCTGCTGGTGCAGAGTTAAACTGCTGATTGTTTTGAGGTGCTTGATTTGCGAATCCATTATTTGGCTGTGGATTGTAGTTAGGTTCAGCATTTGTCTGTTGCTGTGGATTTATATTTTGATTTACTTGTGGTTGTGGATTTTGATTTTGCTGTGGGGGTACAGCTGACTCAGTATTTTGAACTGGTGCACTTGCTTGCACAGACTGTACTGCCTGCTCAGCTGAGTTGTTTTCTGGCTGAGGTGCGGACTCAACTTTAGCACCGCAGCTGCCACAGAATTTTGTGTTTTCTTCAAGTTTAGCACCGCAGTCGGCGCAGAATTTTAGATTACCCATTTAACTCCTCCATAATCTCCCTTTTGAATATCATACTGAATTTTAAGATTTTATTATATGTATAAAAATACTGCAAATTTTTAGTTTGCAGTATTTGTATAGCATCTATTAAATAATAATCCAAAAAACCCCATACAATAACCATGTTTTGTCGTTTGTTTATATAATAAAACTTCATCATTAAATCTATATTATAATGAAGAAATATCCAAATGATGTATAAATATGATTTTATATATTGCACAAATGTTATTTAATTATTATATAATATTTAAAGTTTTTTGTCAATGTTATAACTGAACAAAAAAACCTCAATAAATACGCTGTTTATTGAAGTTTTATGACATTAATCACAAAAAAAGCGTGTTTTTATAATTATTCAAGCTTTTTACACGTTGAGCAAACCGTTTTATATGGTTTTATGAACCTTAAAAAATGGAGTGGAAATATGGAAATTGGTTCATATAGGTAAGTTCTGCCCACTTTTTTATCGTATCACATTCAACTATTAGATCGTCAGAATTTTGAGAAATAAGCTGTGATAATTTCGCTACTGAATTTGACACGTTGTTGAGCGAGCAGGTTGTTTCTATAAATGATATTTTTTTATAGTAATCATGCCAAAATTCTTCAAACTCTAATGCTTTGTTTAAAGTGTCGGGGGATTTTGATTCGTAAAGTGTAATTAGCTCGTCTATTCTATAATTTAGCTCACGATTGTTCTTGTCAAGTGTATGCAATGAAAAAATTGAAAGGGTAATGATCAATGCGAAAATTCCCATACAGATGTAAACTCTTTTCATAAAAGATATATCAGTCCTTTCTAATTTTTCTTTTTTACTAGATGATACTGCTTGTTTTCGTCACAGGTTAGGATGAATACATTTTCTATCGAGCAGTTTTCTTTTTCTAGAGTTTTCATAAGCCACTGCTCATCTAAGCCGATGTAATTAAGAGTATGCTCTATAATTTCACCGTCTGCTACTATTAGCTTTGGCGGATTTATACTTTGTATATCGATTCCTAAAGTTTCGGCTGTCGCGGGCTGGTGCTGCTTTTTTTGATAGACAGAAATTTTTCCTGTGGTTTCGACAATTGCAAGCTGTACTTCGGCAATATCAAAAACTTGAACTTCACGCAGCGATTCTAATAGGTCATCAATTGTGTATCTAAGCTTTCGCATTGCCTCTTCATCTACCGCACCGTTTGAGATTATTATTTTTGGCGTTCCAGAAAAAAAGCGTCTGATTCTTCTTGAACGCATAGAAAGCTGTGACATAAAAACATCAAGGCATACCAATGTGAAAATCGGTATTATCCCCATAAGCATTGGAATATTAATATCTTCAATCGGCAGTGTGGCTATGTTTGACATTAAAATAGTTATCACAAGTTCAGACGGCTGAAGTTCACCAATTTGTCGTTTTCCCATTAATCTGATACATACTATTATAATAAAATAAAGTATTATTGCTCGCAAAAATACAATCAGCATAGTTTATATCCATGCTGATTTTTAGCAGAATACAGCATGGTTTTGTCCCACCTTTCTCATTTTTAGTTGCTTTAAAAATAACTTTGATTTTATTTTATCACTAAAAATACTGAATATTCAGAAAGTTAGTGCAGATAATATTTAAAATAAGAAATAAAAGGCAAAGAAAGGAGCATGATTTTTTATGGCTGATTTTCCTGATTATTCGAACTTTAAAGAAAAGCTTTTGCCTAATGATTTAAATCAAATTCTCATTGATTTGCGCACAATCTGCGGAAATACTATGGAACTCAATGTAATGGATATAAATATAAGCGGTGTTAAAAGCTCAGTTGTTACTATTGAATCTATGGTTTCAACGGCATCTATGGCTAACTTGGTTTTTAGACCGGTAATGAGTTTTGAGGCTTCAAGTGATAACCCGTCCCAAGAATTTTTTGATTATTGCACTAAGCAGAGTTTAATGGCTACTGAGCGAAATGTTGTCTGCAAATATGGCGATGTCTTTTTATTATTATTCTCAGGTTTTGCTCTAATATTTGTTGACACCATAAACAAAGCAGTTGCTTATGGTGTTCAGGGATTTGAAAGCCGTTCGATTTCTTATCCTACCAGTGAGCATACTATTTTAGGTTCGCAGGAGGCTTTTGTTGAAACTGTACGCACGAATATCTCAATGGTTAGACGTCGTTTGAAAGATCCTGCACTTCGTTTTGAAATGATGCAGGTTGGTGAGAAAACTATGACAGATGTTTGCATGGTTTACATGGTTGACAGGACTCCGCCTGAAATGGTTGACAGAATTAGAAAAAAACTCAAGAAAATCAAGCTTGAATCAGTACTTGCTAGCGGATATATTAAACCTTTTCTTGAAGAAAAGGGAAGTCAAAATCTGTTTTCAGGAGTAGGCCATACTGAAAGACCTGATGCTTTATGTACTAAGTTGATTGAAGGGAAAATTGGCATTATCGTTGACGGAACACCTTTTGTATTAATTATTCCCTCACTTTTTGTTGAGAACTTTTGGACGATTGATGATAGATGCTCAAAGGCATATTTTGCGACAAACATGCGCTGGGTTAGGTATTTAGCTTTCTTTTTTGCGATGATTTTCCCTGGAATGTATGTTGCTACTACTAATTATCATCCTGAAATGCTTTCTTTAAAACTTCTTTTAAATTTATCCGTTTCAGAGCAGGCTACACCTTATCCGCTTTTTGTTGAACTGATTATAATCATGGCTTTGTTTGAACTTATGCGTGAGGCGAGTATTCGACTGCCGCTTGCTGTCGGAAGTGCGGTTTCAATCGTGGGAGGACTTGTTATTGGTGATGCTGCTGTAAAGAGCGGAATTATTTCGTCACCATTGCTTATTGTTGTGGGCTTAACAGCTACTGCTTCATTTGTACTTCCTAGCATGAATCAGCAGACTTCGGTGCTTAGGCTGATGTTTATTTTTGCAGGAGGTGCGGCAGGTTTTTTAGGCATTGCTATGTGCTTAATTATGGTTATGTCAAATGTTTGTGCAATGGATGAGTTTAAAATTCCATATACTTCTCCGCTAGTTCCTTTTGAGTCGAAGAACATTATTGACGTGCTTTCAAGAAAGACATATCAACGTATGGAGAAAGATCAGTTTGTGGTTGAGGATTATAAAGAGGACAAATAGTTTTTTAGACAATCTAATAAATCAAAGGAAAGGTGGGATGAGCCCTTGCTTAAATTCATTGTGATTATTTGTGAATTTGGAGCGTGGGCATATATATGAGAAAAATCTCGTCGTTGCAAATGGTTTCAATAATGGTATGCTGTTTATTATCACGCTTGATGATGTACATTCCTGTTGAGGGTGACAATATGGTATTGATAATAATTTCAAAATTTATTACTGTTGTTTTGCAGGCTTTTTTATTGATTCCAGTTATTATTTTTCACAAAAAATCAGATGGAATGGGTATATTGGATGTTGCGTATTCAAAAAATAAAGTTTTTGGTATTTCAATAACTACATTATATTTGCTTTATGCAGTATTCGCTTTGTTTGATACAGCAGGAATATTTTCTTACTTTTTGAAATACTGCTTTTCGGAAACCTATTCATCTTGGGCAGTAATATTAGTTTTTATGCTTACCTCAGTTTATGTTGCATCGATGGGATTATCTTCTTGTGCAAGAACGGCGTCGCTTATTGCGGCTACAACGATTGTAGCGATTATATTAATTGTGATTAGTTATAACGGTTTTTCTGATTTTAGATCGCTGAACATTGCTGCTGAAGGTCGTACAAAGACTGTGGCAAAGGGTGTATTAGAGGGGATTTCAAGATCGGAGGATTTTATATTTTTGATAATCCTGTTACCTTATATCGTGAAAAAGCCAGCAAAGACTATCTATACCTACCTTGCGGCAAAAGTTTTAATTACTACTGGAATTATAGTATCTATTGGTGTTATTCTGGGAGATTATGCACTTGATACTAAATTGCCGTTTTTCTTGATAACATCTTACACCAAAACTAAAAATAACGAGCGATTTGAGGCGTTTTTCATAATGTTTTGGACACTGTGTACTATTATCAAATCAACGATTGAGATTTTATGTATTCATGAATGCTGTAAAAAATTATTCTCAAATAAAGTTAAAAATTATGCTAGCTATTCATTAGTGGCAATATGTGGATTTGTTTCAGCTTGGATTTTATCTAAGGGTAATTGGCAAAAACATTTTTTCTACAAATGGGAGATATACCCTGCTATACTTTTGATGGTGGTAATTCCTATAATAATGCTTTGCGTTAAAACAAGGTATATAGGTAAAAAATCAGGAGGTGCAGAATGAAGCGAATATTCTTCTGGCTGACAATTCTTGCACTCGTTTTGGTTTCTATTAATAATGAACAATCGCTTGAAATTACACAGCGTTCCATTGTTCATGCTATTGGAATTGACTATGAACATGATGAAGTAACAATAACACTTCAAGTTTTTAGAGCAACAGGTCCTGGTGGTGATACGCATATTGATCAGAGCACGTCTAATACTTTTGTTGTTTCAAACACTGCTGATAATTTTGATAATGCTATGCTTAAATGTGAAAATCAGTTGGGAAGTTATCTTTTTATTGGTCATAATCAGCTTATTGTATTTGGATCTGGCGTTAATTTTGACAATCCGAAGCGAGATTTCAGTTATTTTTTGCAAAATAAAGATAATTTTTTAGGAGTTAATGTTGTTCTTGCTGAAACAACAGCTAAAGAACTTTTGCAGGCAGAGCTTACAACTGGTGCTGTGTCTTCAGAAAATTTTATAAGCGTTATAGATATGTATCAAAATAATGGTGAAACATCGTTTACTGATATGCTTACTTTAATCAACTCGTTAGAGGGCGGAGATAAGTCGGCAGTGATACCAATTGTTTCGGTTAGATCAAGTGCGGTTAATAATAAGCCAGGTGAAACGTTTAAGGGCGATTCAAGTCAAATGGAAAGACCCGACTCAAGATACACATCAGAGGATTCAGTTGGGGATGATGACGATTCGGCTCAAGATGATACTTCAAATGTTGATGAAAGTTCACCTCAAAATAATGAATCTGTTGCTGATGAATCGGAAGAACACACGATAATAGGCTGGTCAGAGCCAGTGGCTGATATGGAAAAAATAGAGTCTGAAACAAAAAAACAACAGCTTATTGAGATAAAAAAAGTAGCTGTAATTCGTGACGGCAAAATTTTTGGAACGCTTAATCCACATGAAGTTCAGGGACTGAACTGGATGACAAAGCGTACAAACTTTGCAGTAATAAATACAATGGCTGAGGATTCTTATTTTGATGTTACTGTAAAAAGCAGGCGTATAAATAATCGTGTAGAGAAAAAAGATGATAAGCTTGTTTTTGTAGCCGATATTAAAGCTGTTATTTTAAGGCAGGATAATGTAATGCCGTCTGCTAGTGAGAAAGAGATTACTAAAGCTGTTGAGGATCAAATCGAGGATAATTGTCAGGCTTTAATTGATAAGGCTTATGGTATTTATAATGCAGATGTTGCTAGCGTTTTACATCTAGTTAGATTTTATTATCCGCAAATCTATCTTGATAATGAGGACGATTTTAGCGAATTAATTAAAAATATAGATTTTGAGATTAACGTAAATTGTATTTTAGATTAGTTTCATGTAATTTTAGGGTGAACTCTGTTTGCCCTATTTTTATTGCGAAATTAGTTCTTTGTTAAATTGTCATAAAATTTTGGAAAAACAATTGAAAATATATAGATGATATGTTATAATGAAAGTATTAGTAAAGGGGGTCTGTGTTATGAAAATAGTTTTTATTGGTGCAACACATGAAGTTACAGGAAGCTGTACTTATATTGAAGCAAATGGCAAAAAGTTTCTTGTTGATTTTGGTATGGAGCAGGGATTTGATGTGTATGAGAATGTTCAAATTCCTACATCTCCGTCAAATATTGATTTTGTATTGCTTACTCATTCTCATATCGACCATTCGGGTTTGCTGCCACTGCTTTATGCTGGAGGTTTTTCTGGAGAGATTCATTGTACTGAGGCTAGCTGTAATCTTTGTGATATTATGCTTAGAGATTCGGCGCACATACAGGAGTTTGAGGCTGAATGGAAGAGCCGTAAGGGCAAGCGCAAGGGACAGCAAGAGGTAGAACCGCTTTATACTATGCAGGATGCTTTGGGTGTAATAAAATGCTTTGTTCCGCACAAATATGATGAAATTCGCGAAGTTGCTGACGGAATTATGATTCGCTTTATTGACGCGGGACATCTTTTGGGTTCATCAAGCATTGAAGTTTGGATTACTGAAAATAATGAAACTAGAAAAGTTGTTTTTTCTGGTGACATTGGAAATACGGATCAGCCGTTGATTCGTGATCCGCAATATCTTGACGATGCTGATTACGTTGTTATGGAGTCGACCTATGGTACTAAAAATCATGATAAGCCTGTTGATTATGCGACTGCTATGGCTGAGGTTTTACAGAAAACCTTCGATAGGGGTGGAAATGTAGTAATTCCATCATTTGCAGTCGGCAGGACGCAGGAATTGCTTTATTTTATACGGAGAATTAAGAGTGAGAAACTGATTGAAAATCATAGTGATTTTGAAGTTTATATAGATTCGCCACTGGCGATTGAGGCGACTGAGATTTTTAAGAAAAACAAGGACAGCTGCTGTGATGAAGAAACAAGGGATTTGATTTCAAGAGGAATAAATCCTATATCCTTTAATGGACTTAACATCGCTGTTACTAGTGATGAATCAAAGGCGATAAATTTTAATAAAAAACCGAAGGTGATTATTTCGGCAAGCGGAATGTGCGAGGCGGGAAGAATAAAACATCATCTAAAGCATAATCTTTGGAGAAAGGAATGTACGGTTCTTTTTGTTGGATATCAGGCGATTAACACGCTTGGGCGAAGTCTTTGTGAGGGTGCGGAAAAGGTGAAAATTTTTGGCGAAGACATTACTGTTTTAGCTGAAATAGAGATTTTGCCTGGAATAAGCGGGCATGCTGACAAGGCTGGTTTAGATAAGTGGATTACAAATATTAAAGATTCTAAAAAGGTTTTTGTAATTCATGGCGAAAGTAATGTTTCAGAGGAGTATACAAATCATTTGCGTGACGATTTAAATATAGACGCTTACTGTCCTTACAGCGGAGGAGTGCTTGATTTGATTACTGGAGAATTTATAAATGCTGAGCCTGTTATTACTCAAAAGAAGGAAAGATTGTCAACAACTTATCAGCGCTTGACTGCATCGCTTGACAGACTTTCTGCACTTGTTTCATCTAGCAGGGGGCTTACAAATAAAGAGCTTTCGAAACTTACTGATTCAATAAATAATTTATGTTCTAAGTGGGAATAGGAACATTTTTCGCGAAAAGTGCATATAATATAATATTATGTGGACAAATACATTCGGAGGAAATAAACCATGAGAAAATTACATTGTTCATCAATAAACAGAAAGCTTTCAGAAAACGAGAAAGCTTTTATAAACAGAAATGAGTATAATTATCAAGCGCAGATAGAAATGGTGGCTAATTCAATTGCTGACAGTCATAAAACTAAGCCGATAATATTGCTGTCAGGCCCGTCTGGCGCTGGAAAGACAACGAGCGCTTTGCGTCTTGAGGAGCATTTTAACAATCGTGGAATTAAAACTCATACAATTTCAATGGATGATTATTTTCATCCAATAAGTGACAATGATGAGGCTATGGATGAGAATGGTGAGATTGATTTTGAGTCGCCATACAGGCTTGATATTCCGCTTTTGAATCAGCATATAATAAAGCTTGCAAACAAAGAGGAGATTATTCTGCCTAGATTTGACTTTAAAAATCAGGTGAGAAATGAGGGTAAGCCTCTGAAAAGAGAGTCGGGCGAGATTATTATTTTTGAGGGGATTCATGCTCTAAATCCTGAGGTTACAGGGCTTACAAATGGTTTTGCTAATTTTATTTATGTTAGTGTGAGAACGAGAATTGAGTCAAAATCAGGAATACTTTTACATCCATCACACATAAGACTTATGAGAAGGCTTATTCGTGATAAGTTCTTTAGAGCAAGAAAACCTGAGGATACTTTGAATATGTTTAAGAGCGTTGAAGCTGGTGTAAACAAGTATATTGCACCTTTTAAGAGCAGGGCGGAGTATTCGATTGACACATTTATTCCGTATGAGCTTTCGGTTTACAAGAACTTTTTGTTTGATGATTTAAAGGGCATTGCTGATAAATATTCTGAATTTGAAGATTTTGATTTGATGCTTGAGGTGCTTGACCAGCTTTGCGGAGTTGATTTAGATAGTGTGCCTGAGGATTCGCTTGTAAGAGAATTTACTGGTGGAAGTCGGTTGAGCTATTAGTTTAATTTCATATGTAAAATAAACGACCGTAGGAGTAAAATCCTGCGGTCGTTGTTATTGATTTGTATATTTTAAGATTACTGATATTACTAATCTTGTATTATATACGGTTTGTATTGTTAATGTTCTTTCGCTTTGGCAATCATTAAGTCGCCGCGTTGCTTAGAGTCAGCATGGGAGTCTAAACAGCGATTTGAGTAGTTTCAACCCGCGTGGTAACTATTTGACTAACACAAATCAAAAAATTCACTGATTGTCACACCCCGCATAAAACCACAAACTCCAACCCGAGCAACATAATGTTACCATAGCCAGTAAACTATCCGCGAGGGCTTTGCGCCGCGCGCGCTAGCACCCAGGGGCGTACCCCTGGACCCCATATCACGTTATTACTTGGATGATATTTTAGGTTTGAATCCGCGTGGTGGCAGATTAATTATCACTAATTACGCAGTTATATTTTTTACACTTTCCAAAATCTCCAACCCGAGCAACACAACATCACCATAACCAGTAAACTATCCGCGAGGGCTTTGCGCCGTCCGCGCTAGGACCTAGGGCTTGCGGATGTAGTAGCCTTGTGGTTTCATGCATACTGGGCATGTTTTTGGTGCTTCAGTGCTTTCTAGGATATATCCACAGTTTAGACAAACCCATGTTTCGTTTTGGTCTGATGAAAATAGCTTGCCGTTTTGCATTAGATTGTGGTATTTGTTAAATCGGTCACCGTGAGTTTTCTCTATCTTCGCGATATTCTCAAAATCCTGTGCGATTTTTGTGTAACCCTCTGCACGTGCAGCTGCCGCAAATGCTGGATAAACATCATCATATTCGTTGTATTCGTTTGCGTGAGCCATTTTCAGCAAATCTTCAACCTTGTTTGAAATGTCAATTGGATAATCACCGTCAACAGCGATTGTGTCTCCAGCGCATTCGGATAGGTGATTGTAGAAGATTTCGGCATGCTCTTTTTCTTGATCGGCTGTGAATTTGAATATATTTGCAAGTACAAAAAGCTGTCTTTGGCGCGCTTGAGATTCTGCAAATGTGTAGCGATTTCTTGCTTGACTTTCACCGGCAAATGCGCGCATTAGGTTTTCTTTTGTCTTGCTTGTATTAAAATTAGTTGGCATAAAAACATCCTTTCTCAAATTACATTGTTAGTGTTCCGCTCTCGCTTTCGAACAGAATTAAAATTTGTTCTTCCTTGCCTGTGTATGCGTTGACATATACTAATACGTGTGAGCCTTCGTCGGTTTCACATTTGAACTCGTAGCAAAGCTCTTCTTTGGTCGATTCTACTGGGATTAGGGCAAGTCCGCGGGATTTTACTGTAAGCATTGGAGATAGCTTTTTCTGAGCATCAAGTATTGAAATTCGGTTATCCTCAAATGTTCTGTCTTGATGATTTACAAGAAAACCACGTGCATCATAGCCTATTATTTCGCCGTTATCCATAGCAACCGCTACTTTAACAAGATCTGTATAGCAACAAACTCCGTTGTCATTATAAGCATAATTTATTGTTAGAACACCATTGTATTCTTCGAAATAAGTCTTTTCCATTGAGTAGATTCCAAGATTATCAAGAAATTTGTTTGCTGAATTAATGGCGTCATCCTGAGAAATTGATGTTGTGTTCACTTGACGGCTTTTCAAGAAATATGAGATATATCCACCATTTTTTGTTACTGCACATGAAACGGTGTTGTCTTTGTCTGAGAAAATCCACGACGGCATATCGCCTGCCTCTTCATCGATTTGTGTGAAATCGGTCGAGTTAATTCCCAAAGCTAAAGTACAGCGTTCAAGCGCTTTGTCTTGTGTAACTGCCGCTGCGTCTTGGGTCATTAACGGTTTTTTCTCAAGAATATGGTCTGAATAAGGACCATCATAAATTAGTGCTGGGTAGGAGTCGAAACCTTCCTCAACATCCTGAAAACCTTCGGTTACACTTGGAGGTGTGCTTTCCTCACCAGCCGCCTGGTCGATTTTGTATGCAACTTTAGAAAGTGAAATTTCACCGCTTGAAATGCTGTTTTCTAGTGCCCACATATCGTCGCAAAGCTTTTGAGAAAATTCATGCAGACTCTTTAGCTTATCATATTCATCTTGAGTAATTTGCTCGCCGTTGCGCGCTTTTTCAGATATCGAAAGCGAATAGTTACCTACCTGGGACAGAAATTTGTATGTGTTTTGCAGCTGTAATTCCTCCACTGGAAGCTGTGATAGAGCGGCCTTGGCTGTGGATGAATCTCGCCAAAGCTTTGAAGCTAGGTTATCATGCATATCAGCTGTGCCTGCGTAAATTTCTTTTTCAAGAGTATTATTGATGTTGTCCGCAGCTGTTGAGAGATCCTCGACAGCACGCATATAGCTGTTTTGTAAAGCCCTTGTATTTGCAGTGTTTTGATTCATTAGCTGAATGTTTCGGACGATTAGTGTCGCACCGATAGCAATTGCAAATGAGCAAATTCGCACAAGTGTTCTTTTTGTGATTGTCATAATTGCCTCCTTGAAAATCTCATTTCAGTACATATTTTTGTACTTAAATGATTATTTGTACATTTTTAAGTACAATAATAAAGAATGATAACTAGTACGTATAAAAGTACAGTTTGTTATATCAGTACATTTATCTGTACGATAAAATTATCCATTTAAAATTATTATGTCAAAAAAATATATGTTTATACCAAAGAATTTGCAATATTTTTAAAACTGTGATATAATTAAAAACGACACACATAAGTTAGGAAAAAACCTTTGGAAAGAGATGTTTTAATGATATATTTAGATAATGCAGCTACGACAAAGCCTTGTGCTGAGGCGATAAAAGCGGTTATGAACGGACTTGAAAATTTCGGAAATCCATCGTCGCTTTACGGCTTGGGAGTTGAAGCGGAAAAGCTTTTGGTTGCTGCAAGAAAAACAGTTGCTGAATCAATTGGTGCTAGCGCTGATGAGATTTATTTTACATCCGGAGCAACTGAGAGTAATAACACTGCAATTTTCGGGGTTGCAAAATCGGTTGGTAAACGAAAAAAACGTATTGTGACAACTGCTGTTGAGCATCCGTCGGTGAAAGAACCTTGTGAAAAATTGGCTGAACAAGGGTTTGAGGTCGTGAGAATTTCACCGCGCGATGACGGAAAAATTTATTCTGAAGACATTGTGAATGCTGTTGATGACAATACTTGTCTTGTGACTTGTATGCTGGTGAATAACGAAACGGGTAGAATTTTGCCGATTGAAAAGGCTTTTTCTAAAATAAAAAAACGCTTTCCTCAGACGATTTTGCATTGTGATTGTGTTCAAGGTTACATGAAAATTCCTGTTAAAACAAAAAAGCTTAATGCTGATATTATCTCGCTAAGTGCCCATAAAATTCATGGACCAAAGGGAATTGGTGCGATTTATATTAAAAAAGGTGTGCATATTCCGTCGCTGATTTTAGGTGGTGGACAAGAGAAGAATTTCCGTTCGGGGACTGAGTCTGTTCCGTTGATTTGCGGTTTTGGACAGGCTGTCGAAAAGTTTTCGGGTAGCATTTCTGATAGATATGAACACGTTAAGGAATTTCAGAGATATCTGTTTGAAAAATGTAGTCAAACTGACGGTGTTTATTTAAACTCTGACGATGAATGCTCGCCATATGTGAATAGCATTGTTGTTGAACATTTGAAATCTGAAGTGCTTTTGCATTTTCTTGAGGAACGTGAGATTTATATTTCCAGCGGTTCAGCTTGCTCAAAGGGAAAGAAGAGTGCAGTGCTAAAAGAATTTGGAGTAGCTGAAAAATATCTTGATTCGACAATAAGAATTAGTTTTTGCTGCGATACTCAAAAAAGTGATATTGACAAGCTGTTTGAATCTATAAAAATCGCACAAAAAGCACTATGCAAAATCAAGTAAAATGCTAAGTACAAATGTTTTATACTATTATATATATAAAGGCGTATAAAAACCTAAGAAAAATTTGATGAAGTGAGGATTAATTATGAGAGAACTTGTCTTGTGTAAATATGGAGAAATTGCTCTTAAAGGTTTGAATAAAAGTACATTTGAGAGTATGCTGTTGAGAACTATAAAAAGGCGTTTGAGGTTTTCTGGAAAATTTAAAATTACTAAGGCTCAGTCAACGATTTATGTTGAGCCGCTGTCAGAAGATGTTGATATGGACGATGTTGTAGAAAAACTTTCGAAAATTTTCGGTATCGCTAAGCTTTGCAGGGCGTTAATGGTTGAGAAAACAATGGAGTCGATAATAAATGATTCGATGGATTATCTAGAGGATGCTTTAGATGGTGCAAAAACGTTTAAGGTTAATGCTAAACGTGCAGATAAGAAGTTTCCGCTTAAATCTCCTGAAATATGTCGCGAATTAGGTCATGAGATTTTGGAGAAGTATCCGCATCTTGAGGTTGATGTTCATAATCCAGAGGTTACAGTTACTGTTGAAATCCGCGAGGAAAAAGCTTTTGTACATGCTATGAATATCGACGGTGCGGGCGGAATGCCAATTGGTTCTAGCGGAAAGGGTATGCTGCTTTTATCTGGCGGAATTGATTCACCAGTTGCTGGCTATATGATTGCTAAGAGGGGAGTTCAGATTGAGGCTATTCATTTTGAGGCGCCTCCTTACACTTCCGAGAGAGCAAGACTTAAAGTTGAAACTCTTGCTAAAAAAATGGCTGATTATTGTGGCGATATAAAATTCTTTTGTGTTCCGTTTACTGAGATTCAAGAGGTTCTTAAAGATGAATGTCCTGAAGAATTGTTTACGATTATTATGCGCAGATTGATGATGGAAATTGCACAGAGAATTTGTGAAAAAGAAAATATTCAGTGCTTGATAACTGGTGAAAGTATTGGACAGGTCGCTAGTCAAACTATGCACGCAATGGTGTGTACTGATGCCGCTTGCGCAATGCCGGTTTTTCGTCCTTGCATTGGAATGGATAAGTCAGAAATTGTTATTGTATCAAGAAAAATTGATACTTTTGAGACTTCAATTCTACCTTATGAGGATTGCTGTACAGTCTTTACACCAAAACATCCTAAGACAAAACCTAGTCTGAAAGAGGTTGAAGATGCTCAAGCTTTGTATGATTTTGAACCGCTTATCCAAAAGGCAATAGATAACACCACAGCGAAAATTATTAGATATCATACAGATTAATTTAAAAAAGTGCTGTAAACTACGCAAATTCGCGGTTTTATAGTGTCAAGTATTTTTACTTGATTGCAGCAAATGCGAAGCAAAAGTCAAATAAATTAGAAATAAAATCCTTGTAATAAAATTACAGGGATTTTATTCAAAAAATAGGTCGGTAAAGTAATAAAGCTTTACACTACGTTGTCTGTACAAGAAAATAGACAGAAATGAATGAGTTTGTTCTGGATTTTATTGTAAAATAATTTGGCGTTGGTATTCTTGATTTGGAGCAATTTTGTACACTTTCAAACTGAAGTTATTTGATATGTCTAATAGTTACACTTTTATTAAAATTGTTACTGTTTCTAAATAAATAGTACTCTTTTGTGTACAGTTGAGTAAGAGTTTAAATGTGTAGTATGTTGTCGAATGATGATGAAATCCTTTGTTTTAGGGCGTTTGCGTGATTTTATGCGCTTGGATTCATATGATTATTGTGCTTATATGTAATATAATTTATGCATAATGAGTAACAATATGGTTACTTTTCAGCTTGAAAAAAGCAGTATTTTTTAGTTAAATAAATTTACACAATTCATTTTTTATAAGAAAAGAGGAGCATTTTTATGTGCATTATACAAAAGAAAGAGGGCAAGAATACTGTTAAATTTGCCGAAGATAACAAAGTGGTAACAAAAACTATTGACATTGTTACAGACAGTGTAGTAAAATATATGTTAGTCAATGACGTAACGCTTAGTACGGCTGAGAGTTGTACTGGCGGAATGCTAAGTCAGATGATAACTTCTGTTGAAGGGGCATCAAAGATTTTCATTGGCGGCGTTTGCACTTATACTGAAGATATGAAAATGAAAGTGTTAGGTGTTAACAAACAAACGCTTGATAAGTTTACTGTTTATTCTAGTCAGGTTGCTTCTGAAATGAGTTTGGGAGTTATGAAGCTTACGGGGTCTGATGCTGCGATTGGTGTTACTGGTCTGGCAGGTCCTGGTGGCGGTACTGATGGCAAACCAGTTGGAACAGTTTATGTTTCGGTTAGGTATAAGGATTACGAGCAGGTTGTTAATTTGAAACTTTATCAAGAATATAAGAATATGGACAGAAATTTCATTCGCAAAATAACCACGCTGAAATCTTTTGAAATGCTTCATGAGATTGTTCAGAAACATGAATGTGAGGATTGATTATGTCTATGGCAAATGAAATATGCAATATTACTGAAAAAGATAACACAAATTTCTTTATCAGATTTATAAAATACTTTGTTCCTTGGAAAGGTGATAAGGCATCTGAGGTAGTGAGAAAAGTTGTATTTATGTTTTCAATTTTCCTCTTTGTTTTTTCACTTAATGAACTTACTGATTTTCTTAAGACTGATGAGGCTGAGTTAAATTATGCTCAGCAGATTATTAAGTATGAGCCTGATTTTGATGATGAGGTAAATCTTAATGATAACAGCGGTGATGCTCAAAAGGGTGATGATAACCCTGATGCTGATAAGGCGGAAAGAAAAGTTCAAAACTGGGCAAAGGATCTTTTAAAAAGAAACAGCGAAGTAGTGGGCTGGATTAAAATTCCTGGTTTCACTAACAGCAGCGGAGATGAATATATTAATTTTCCTGTTTTGCAGCATGTTTCTGATAACCCTGAGGTAGGAAATAACTGGTATCTTAAGAGGGATATTGATAATCAATGGTATGAATCTGGAAGTATTTATGCGGATTGTATTGTACCAATTGATGATAATGGTCAAGCAAACAATATTACCATTTATGGTCACCATATGAGAAGTTTAGGAACTTCTTTCACACATCTTGCACAATACAAAGAGGGCGTTGATTTCTTAAAGAAAAACCCTGTTGTCGAGTTTAACACTATTTATGATAATAATCAGAAATATGTTATTGTTGGTTGTTTTGTTGCTGCGGAGAGTGATAATCAAGATGATATTCCAATTTTTGATTATTGGAGATATCGTAATTTTGATGACGGTGAGTATTCATTTGATAGTTGGATTGATAACGTAAGAAAGCATTCATGGTATTCAAGCGATGTTGAGTGCACCGCTGATGATGATTACATAACGTTGTCTACTTGTTCAAATGAAGTTGCTGATATGCGATGGGTAATTGTTGCTAAGAAAGTTACAGCTGATGATAATGTCGATTTGATTGCTGAGTCATATAAAGAAAAAGCAGACAAGGACATCTATTTCCCTAAGGTTTGGAGAAATGTTTGGGGCAATAACAAGAAATATCTTGGCTGGTCATATTAAAGTTTAAATCATCATATGTTTTATATATACGAAATGATGAAATTTACTCTGCGTAATTCTCACGCTCGCGGAGGAGACGATTTTTTAAATTGTCGGAAAGGTAAAGTGATACTATAATGAAGCAGAAACAATCTTTGGAGGGCGACAAACGTAACGCAAAGCCATCTATTAAGAAAGTAGGAACAATGTTAGGTGCTGGAGCTATGGTTGTATTATCAATCGGCACAATGAGTGTATATGCTTTGGTAGGCAAGACTGAGATTTCTGACATTGGAACAACAACTGCAACGGAAGGTAAAACTACAGCTATTCAATCTTCTGGAAAAGCGGAAAATTATTTGGCAGAAAATAATACATCCAGCGCAACTGTATCTTGGTGGAAGGCTGGAGTGGAAGATTATGATTTCGCTCTAAAGGCTGAAACTACTGCTGAAAAGGCTACAAAGGCTGAGTCTGAAACATCAAAGACTACAGAAATTACTACTGAAAAAGAAACAAAGACTGAAACGTCTACAGAAAAGAAAACTACAACTACTAAAAAGGGTTCTGACATTAAGTCAATTGACAAAAATACTATGTATGTTAAGCAGGACGTTAACATGAGAAAAGGTCCTTCAAAGAGCAAGGATGTTATTCAGGTGCTTGCAAAGAATGCTAAGGTAGAGTGTAATGGTAAAACTGATGACGGTTGGTACCGTGTAAATTATAACGGTGTTGAGGGTTATTGCATGGCTGAGTATTTGACTGATAATGCTCCTGCTACAACTACAGCAGCTAAAAAAGACGAGCCTAACAACAATGATTCAAGTGATAATGCTGTAATCAGCTATACTGATGATGAGCTTGAAATGATGGGCTATGTATTGCAGAGCGAGGTTGGTAACTGCTCTGAGGCTAGTAAGATTGCTGTTGCTAATGTTATTATTAACAGAGTTAAGACTGGTAGATTTGGCAGTTCTCTTAGCGACGTTCTAACTGCTCCAAATCAGTTTACAGCTATTAGTTCATATTATAATCGTACAAACCCTCCTTCACAGAACACTATGGACTGTGCTAAGCGTGCTTTGAACGGTGAGGGTGCTAGTGAATCAAATGGAGCTATTTATTATTATGCACCAAAATATTGCAGTTCTTCATCTGCTGCTTGGTTTGAGTCACTAACTTTCTGCATGGAACTTGAGGGACAGAGATTCTTTAAGAACTAATTTGTCAATGTGACTAAATTTGTTCATATAAATTGTGATATTTTACAAAAGTCAAGACGTAATTCATATTATGTCTTGACTTTTTTCTATAATAGTTTAAAATTAATATAGGTGTTGCTATTTTTGCTATGGCTGATTTTGGAAACATCTGATTTTTTACATGCAAAAGATAAGTTGATAAATTGATTTTATGAGGTAGCTTATGGATTTGAAATTTAAAAAGATTGCAACTGAAATAGGAATCGCTTTAACTGGACTTGTTGTGGTTGGTGCTTTTGGTGCTGCTGCTTTTAGTGACAGCGGTATTGAAACGGAAAGTAATGCTGTTGGTTTGAAGAATACAAAGAGGTCTGCTTTGGCTGTTTCTGACTCTGATGAGGATATTGAAACAGAGCAGGTGAATTTCATTAACTTTATGAAAGCATCAATTGATGAATATGATATGTCAGTTAAGACTAAAAAGATTTCTGATGATGAGGAGGATAAGGAAGTTGACAAATTTTCTGTGGAACTTCCAGAAGATCATACTCAGATTTACGACTCTATGCCTGATGCTATGAACTATAATGAAACTAGAAGCACCGCTGATGAGTACTATACAGTTTATGATGAGATTTCTGGCAAGACTGTAACGCTTAACGGTCATGAAATTGTTTGTCAGATTGTTTATAGTGAAATTAACTCTGGCTGGAAAGAGGATGCTATTAAGGCTCAGGCTGTTGCTGCTTATTCTTATTTGAGATTTCATGATATGATTGGACAAAAGCCGTCGGTTGGTCTTAAGGCTGGGTATCCGTCAAAAATTGATTCGTGCGTGAGTGCTGTTGAGGGTCAGGCTGTTTATTATGACAACAGTATTATTAACGCTGTTTATTCGGCTTCGTCTGCTGGATATTCGACAGAGAGCGGGAAGATTTGGAATGTTACATATCCATATTTGCGTGCTGTTGTTAGTGCTTATGATGAGGAAGACCCGCATTATGGCGTCAAGAAAGAATTCTCGAAAGAGCAGGTAAAGGATATATTTAAGAATAAGGCTGATATTGAATTGTCTGACGATATTCAAAATTGGTTTAAGATTGATTCTCGTTTCAGTGATAAATATATTGAGAATATGACAATTGACGGTCAGCATAAAATGACTGGAAATAAAATTGTAAGCTTGTTTGGTCTTAAATCAAACGCGTTTACTATTGATTACGAAAATGGTACTTTTACTTTTACAACTTATGGCTGGGGTCATGGTGTTGGAATGTCTCAATGGGGTGCTTGTTTGTATGCTAATCACGGCTATACTTACGATCAAATTTTGAGACATTATTATTTAGATACTTATTTGAAGGTTTCTGATGTTAATCAAAAAGCTGTAGAGCGTGGCGAGCAATATAAGAAAGAGCTTGAAGAAGAGTCAAGCGGTGCTGAAGATTCAAGCAGTGAAGAAAATGAAGAGTCAAGTTTGAATGCTGACTCAAAGGTTGAGCAGGCTGATTCAAGTTCTGAACAGTCTAAGCCAGAAAGCGATAGTTCTAGTACAGATGATGGTAGTTCATCGGGCGATTCAGAGGGTTACTCTGATGCAAATTCAAATGAAGATCAATAAAATACTTTTTGCAATTTGGAGGTTTCAATAGATGGGATTTTTCGATAAGATTTCTAAGGGCACGCACTCAATTTCCGACACGACACAGAGGACTTTTGAGGCGAATAAACTTAATAGCAATAATAAAAAGTTGTTGGTTGAAATTGATAGAAAATATACTCAAATTGGAAGAATAGTGAAAACGCGTCTTAGTGATAAAATTGATGATGATGAAGTTTTGGTTCTTTTAAAGGAAATTGATGATAAACTAGCACAGGCTGAAGAAATTCAGAAGAAGATTAATACACTTAAAAAGAGAAAATATTGTCTTGAATGTGGAACTGAGCTTGATTTGGACGTTGCGTTTTGTCCAAATTGCGGAACTAAGCAGCCGGTGGTTCAAGAAGTTGTTCAGGCGTCTGCACCAGTAGAGGTGCAAAGTCCAGCTGTAATGCCAGAGCCTGGTATTCAGAATAATGCTGTACAAAATGTACAACCAAGTTTGAATGATAATTCAGTGCCTATTGCACAGCCTATCTTTGGCGAAAATGAGCAGAATGAGAATACGGCTGTTAGTGTTGAGGGTGATGCTCCTGAGAGTGTTGAAGTTGCTGTGCTTGAGCCTGTGCATGATAAGAATATTCATGAGGTTGATGAGAAAGCTGACGCGGCGATTGATTTAGTCCCAGAGCAGGTGCTGGCTGATGTGATTTCTGATGTTCAAAATGGCGATGCTCAAAAATCCGGTAATGATAATGGATTTATTTTCTGTAATCAGTGCGGAAACAAAGAAGAGATTGGTACTTGTTTTTGTTCACAATGCGGTAGTAAAATGGAATAGTGTTTGATATGTCTCGATGTTTTGAATTTATGGCACGAGTTTATTGAAAATTAAAAACAGGACGGAAAATTTCAGTCCTGTTTTTGTGTATTTTATGGGGGATTTATTATATGAAAATTTATAGATTGCTTAGCGATAAAAAGGTGGTACTTGCCTCAAGTTCGCCTAGAAGAAAAGAACTTATGAAGAATATTTGCAGTAACTTCACTATAATTCCTGCAACAGAGGAAGAAATTGTTACCCTGGGGACAAAGCCTGAATTTTCAGCAGAATTTCTTGCTGTTCAAAAATGCAAGGAGGTTTCAGAGAAATCTGATGCTGATGTTATTATTGCCTGTGATACAATTGTTTTATTTGACAGGCAAATATTAGGTAAGCCTAAAAACCCGTTTCAAGCTGCTGTTATGCTTTCAGCTTTATCTGGAAAAACTCACGAGGTTATCAGTGGTACAGCTTTTTATTATGCCGGCGAAATTCACTCTTTTTCTGTGACGACTAAGGTTACGTTTAGAAATTTAACCGAAGAGGATATTGCTGATTATATAGCTACTGGTGAGCCGTTTGACAAGGCTGGCGGTTATGGAATACAAGGACTTGGCTCTTTGCTTGTTGACAAGATTGACGGTGATTATTTTAATGTTGTCGGACTTCCTGTTTCTAAGCTGGCTATGATACTTGGAACTTTTTTGGAACAAGATTAGTCGAATAAGTTTTTTTCGATTTTCTCATGATTTTGAGCATAGAATGTTACTTTATTGTTTCCATCTACTATGGCAAGGAAAATATCTGACGGAGATGAAAATCCTTTTTTGTGCATTTCTTTTGAAAGCCATTTGATATCATTTCCTGTATGGCGAAGGTTCTGCTCCATGATTTCACCGTCGAGAATTACATTTATACAAAGCTTATCGTCTTGAGGTTTCTGACCTAAATCATTAGGGGTTAAAGGCGTATAGGCTTTTTTTGGAAGGAAAGAAATTTTTCCGTTCGTTTCAAGTATTGCGTAAGCTATTTGAGATAGATCAAAGTATCCATCATTTCTTGCACGAGTTAGCAAATCGTCCGTATCTAGCTTTGCTGTTTTTAGGTTGTCGGGATATATTTTACCGTTTTCCATAAGAATTAGAGCAGTACCTGATAAAAAACGTCGGGCTTTTATGGATTTTATAGTCATGTATGAAAGCAGAATTCCTGTCATACCGTACAAAACCATAGCTATGATTGCTTGTGTCATATCTTTTAAAGTGTTGGTGACAGCCATTTCAGCGGCTATTGAGCCGATTGTGATTCCATTTATATAGTCAAACAAACTAAGTTCACTTATTTGCTTGTTTCCAAGAAGTTTTGATATAAAAAACATTATGATAATTGAGCCTAGAGATGTTAGAATGGTTGTTAAAATAAACATGGAAAATATCCTTTCACAAGTGATTTGTTTAGATTTATTTTAACCTGACAATGTCTGATTATTCACAGTAATGACAAGTTTAGCATAATATAAAGTTGTAAACTACTAATATGTAAATGAGTGATTTTTTTGAATAATTGTAATGGACAAAAGCTGAATGTTATGGCTGTATCGCTCGCTAATGCTTTGTCCGACGGATTGAGTGTTACCGAGCTTGCTGTGATGTCGAACTTTTTTAATATGGTTTCTGACGCTTTGGATATGATTGCGTCAACTAAGGCTACACAAGAGGAATTGGAAAATTTTCAGAATATAACTACTGAGGAACGTAATCGTTGAGTGATTGGAGATTGAAATGTTTTTTAAAAGAAAAAATAAGGATAAAACTTCGATGAAGGATATTAGCCTGCTGCATGGTAAAAGGCTTTCTTATGTTGTCGAACGAAAAAATGGAGAGGAATTTGTGCTTGGTAAAATTGGTGGAATTTCTGTGTCTGATAGTGAAATAATAATCGTATGCGATGGCAGTGAGGTTTTTAGGTGTGCGGCTAAGGGTGCGGTGGCGGCTCAACTTATGAGTAATAATGGTGTTGATATCAAAGGCATAGATTTGGCTACTGGTGAAAATCGTCACGTCATTGCATATTATTCGTCATTAAGACAATAGTATGTATATGTGAATATTTGATGAAAATTTAGTGATGGGATTGATGTTGATTTAATACGTAATGATAACGTTTTACATATTTAAAATGCGTGGTTTGCGATATTTATGTAAAATTAATATATAAACACAGCTATTGATATTGTGTGAATAAATACAAAATTTCATCTATTATTAGACTGCTTATTTATTTATTTCTACAAAGATTGTGATAATAGAATAAAAATCCATGGGTAAAGTTGACAAGTTAACGTAAATAGGCTATAATACAAGCATAATCTAATATATACGGAGGTTTTTATTATGACAAAATCAGAACTTATTAATGTTATTGCAGAGCGCAGCGACACAACTAAAAAAGATGCTGAGAAATTGCTTTCAATAGTTATTGATTCTATTACTGAAACACTTGCTAAGGGTGAAAAAGTATCAATCGTTGGATTTGGAACTTTTGAGGTTCGTGATAGAGCGGCTAAGGAATCAAAAAATCCTGCAACTGGTCAGCCAATTCACTGTCCTGCAAAGAAAGTACCAGCATTTAAGGCTGGCAAGGCTCTTAAGGAAATCGTTGATAATAAATAATTTGACAGTTATTTTTTAATAGGAGGAGAAAAATCATGGCTTTGAAAAAAATTAGTGAACCAAAAAGCACATTAGAAGAGAAGACAACCAAGAGTGCAGAAGAAACTGTTGCGGTAAAGGCTGAAGAGAAAGCTCCTGCAAAGAAAAAACCCGCTGCAAAGACTAGCAAACCGGCTGCAAAGCCTGCTGCTAAAAAAGAATTTGTTTTTGTTCAGTTTGATGGCAGAGAGCATGATATTGACACTATCACTGAGCTTGCAAAGATTGATTTTAAGGCTAACAACAAGGGCGCAATCAGAAAGATTGAGATTTATATTAAGCCTGAAGATGGAGCTGCTTATTATGTTGTTAACGGCAAAGTCAGCGGTAAGATTGTGCTAGATTAATTTGATTTTTTTATAGAGTATTGATGTTTTGTCAATGCTCTTTTTTATTTTGTAATTTAGCATTGTTCATGGAATATTCATTGACTTGCAGGACAAAAATAGTCATAATATTAAGTAAGATAGAAATAATAAAATTTGACTACAGACTTTTAATTTTCAAAAACTAAGAATATATAACATGAAATGGAGTGCAGTTATGAAGATAAAAATAAATGGAAATTGGCTGATGAATAAGGAAGGCGATTCACGGAAGCTAGCTTGTAATGTTCCTTGTTCGGTTTATAAGACGTTGCTTGAATATGATAAAATTGAAAATCCATACTTGCGTGAAAACGAGTATGTTTCGACTGAAATTTGTGATGATAATTATGATTTTTCTGCTGCCTTTACTGTGGGTGATGATGTTTTGGAAAATGATAATATTTCGCTTGTTTTTGACGGAATTGATACTTTGTCTGAAGTGTATCTAAATGGCAAAAAGCTTGGGGCTACAAATAATATGCACCGAATTTGGAAGTATGATGTAAAGGGAATTATTGTTTCTGGCGAAAACAAGCTTTTGGTGAAAATTTTATCACCTAATAATTATATTGCGAAAAAGCAGGAGGAGCGTCCGCTTTGGGGTGTTGATTCTACTATGGCGGGATATACTCACCTTAGAAAAGCGCATTGTATGTTTGGCTGGGATTGGGGTCCTAAATTGCCTGATATGGGTATCTGGCGCGACGTTTCAATTGAGTGCTGGTCGGACGCTAAGCTTGAGGATTGTCTTTATAGTCAAGAGCATGGTGATGATTCGGTTAGGATTTCTTGCAAGGTGAATTTTAAGAATGCAAATTGTGACAAGGCAGTTTTGACAATCAAGAATCCTAACGGAATAATTTCTAACACTGTAGAATGTCAAATTTCTGCTGGGGATACTTCATGCGTATTTGAGTGCGATATAACTAATCCTCAGCTTTGGTGGGCGAATGGATACGGTCAGCAGCCTCTGTACGTTTGCTCAGTCAAGATTATGAACGGTGATGATGTTGCCGATGAGATTGTAGAGAGAATCGGTCTTAGAACGCTTACTATTAGTCAGGACAAGGACGAGTGGGGCGAGGAGTTTTGCTTTAAGCTTAATGGTAAAAAGATTTTTGCTATGGGTGCGAATTATATTCCTAAGGATCAGATCGTTACTACTTGTACAGAAAAACGTACTCGTGAACTCTTGGAGCAATGTATCAAAGCTAATTATAATTGCATTAGAGTTTGGGGCGGAGGATATTATCCTGATAAGTATTTTTATGATTTTTGTGATGAGAACGGACTTATTGTATGGCAGGATTTCATGTTTGCTTGCTCGGCATATTTGCTTACTGAAGAATTTGAGCAGACTGTTCGTGAGGAAATTAAGGACAACATAATTCGTCTTAGAAATCATGCGTCGCTTGGAATGTGGTGCGGAAATAATGAGATTGAGTCAGCTTGGGAGGGCTGGGGACTTCCGGAAGACCCTGAGTCTAAGGCTGATTATCTAAGACAATTTGAGGACATTATTCCTGAGATTGCAAAGGAATATTCGCCTGATATTTTCTACTGGTGCTCGTCGCCTTCGTCGGGTGGAGGTTTTAAAAATTCGTCGTCAAATCATGCGGGAGATATGCACTACTGGGACGTTTGGCATTGTTTAAAGCCTATTGAGGCGTTTAGAGAATTTTACTATAGATTTTGTTCGGAGTATGGATTTGAGTCTGTTCCTTGTTTAAAGACAATGAGAACTGTTGCTGATGAGGAGCTTGGCGATTTCAACTTGATGTCACCAGTTATGGAGGCTCATCAAAAGTGCGTTCAAGGCAATGAAAAAATAATGTTTTATCTTGCACAAATGGTTAGATATCCTTATACATTTGAAAGACTTATATATTCATCTCAGCTTTTGCAGGCGGACTGTATTCGTTCAAACGTTGAGCATATGCGCCGTGCTAGGGGAAGATGTATGGGTTCAGTTTACTGGCAGGTTAATGATTCAAATCCTGTGATTTCGTGGTCGAGTATTGACTACTATAATCGCTGGAAGGGACTTCATTATTATGCTAAGAGATTTTATAATCCGCTGTTGATTTCGGTTGATGATACTAATTCGTCAGCACCGATTATAAATATTTGCAATGAAACTTTACAGGATTGTCAACTTAGATATACTTGGAGTTTGAGAAATAATCAATCTGAAATTTTGCTTGAGGGCGGTGGAGAATTTGCGTCAAAGGCTTTGAGTGCTAAAGATGTTGTAACTCTTGATTTGGGCAATCAGCTTGTAACTATGCAGGATAAACGTCAGAAATATCTTGAATACAAACTTTTTGAGGGAGAAAAACTTGTTAGTCAGGGTACTACTATTTTTGTAAGACCTAAGGAATTTGAGTTTTTGAATCCATACATTGCGGTTTCTGCAAAAGAAGAATATGGTAGATTTGCACTTGAATTTAAGGCGCAGGATTACGCTAAATCGGTATGTCTTGACTTGGAAGCTGATGACTGTATTTTTTCAGACAACTGGTTTGATATTCATGGTAATGAGAGTGTGAAGATTTTTGTAGAAAAATCAGATTGCTCAAGAAAAATGACGCTTGATGAATTTATGGATCAGCTAACTTGGCAGTCAAATTTTGAGGGCTAGATTTTATTATTTAAGGCGGATTAGTTCCGCCTTTTTAATTTTAAAAAATATTTTAAAATTCGTTGTAACGAAAATGCTTTTTAGTTGTCTAACAAAGTGAAGGGGGGGAGAATATGCAGGAGTTTGATGAAATATATCGGCTGTATTCGGCAAAGGTATATGGTTTTATTTTAAAGCTATGCGGTAACACGCATATTGCCGAAGAAATAATGCAGGAAACTTTCTATAAGGCAATAAAGTCATCGAATAAATTTAACGGAAAGTGTGAGATTTCAACTTGGCTGTGCAGTATCGCTAGGCATGAATATTTGAATTACGCTAAGAAGAAAGATAATAACAATCTTGCGTCAGATGATTTAAGCGTTTATGAAGATGATTTTAATGTTGAAGATATGTTTGAAGACAAACAGCAGGCTTTGCAAATTCATAGGGCTATACATATTCTTCCTGAGCCATATAAAGAAATATTTACTCTTAGAATTATGGGTGAGCTTAGTTTTGCCGATATCGGAAAGGTTTTTGGCAAGACGGAAAACTGGGCGAGAGTAACTTTTTTTAGAGCAAAAGAGAAAGTGATTAGACAATTAAAGGAGGAGAGCAACGATGAAATGTAGTGTAATAAAAGACTTATTGCCAACGTATGCTGATGATTTGTGCAGTGAAGAAACAAGAAAAGAGATAGATGAGCATTTGGAGTCTTGTGAATCATGCTCTGAACTATTTGAAAATGCAAAGGCAGATTTAACGTCAGAACTTAAACCTTTGTCGGATAAAGAGAAAATTAAGCCGTTTGCGAAGATAAGAAAGAAAATGAGAAAAAATCTAGTCGCAACAATAATATTATCTGTTTTAATACTTGCAATTTTGGGATTTTTAGGTGTTTTGATTGTTGGTCAAGTATATAAAGATTCAGGCCTTCCGAATTTTGAGAGAATTGAAATGAGATATGAAAGCAAAAAGCTTGTAAAGGATTTTCTAGATGGTGATATTGATACATTTATGTCAAAGATTAGTTGTTTAGATGGATTTGATGGACCATATTATTATGAGTATGTTTATAATGATAACAAAGTAAAGATTAAAGAACTTTATGATGAGTATATAAAGGGAAAGACTTATAAAATTGTAGAATATTCAGATGTGTATAACAATATGTATAAATTGGATAATTCAGGGAAAATAATGAAATCCCAGCTGTCTTCATCAATTATAGTTTCGTTTGAGAATGATTTTTGTATTCATTTTCAGGCGTGGAGAGATGGCTCAAGCAATCAGTTTAATATGTATGCTTATCCAAGTAATAGTTGGGGTGATTATGTTGAGGATGACGAAGGACTAATTGAATTTGGTGAAAGATTTGAATTTATTTGTAATTATTATCAAATGGCTGAGGCTTTTGATAGAACTACTGAATTCATTTTTAAGTGGGATGATTTTAAAGATAGTCTTGATGCTTTTCCAGAATCTGTTACATGGAAAAGATTTGATAAAGATTGCATTAAAAATATTATCGGTTTTATGTCAGATGATACTAAGATAATTGATTGTTATATCGCACCTAGAGAATATGACTATGATAAGAACAAAGTATATACGACATTCGTTGTAACTGCTCAAACACCTGATGGTAAAAAAGCGATTTTGAAAGAAAAAGCATATTATGAGTTTTCTTATAAATATGATTTTGATTCGTCAACTGCCGAAGTGTTCGGCGACTTTGATGAGGAAAAAACAGAGCAGTTTAAAAATTTATTTGGCTAATAGCTTAACAGCACTGAGAAATCGGTGCTGTTTTTTTGTGTAAAAATATTTGTGCAATTGTCTTGAAAAAGGGGCTGTACTATGTTATAATATGTGTATATGTTTTTAAATGAGGTAATGTTAGGAGTGGTTGAGTGAAAAAAAGAATGGGAATTTTGTCATTGATTGCTATGCTTACTATGACATCTTGTTCTTCTGTAAATTTTAGTGTTGATAATTTGTTCGCCGCACCTAAGCTGACTGAGGAGCAGGGGGAAATTCACGAGGCTCTGATTTCTGCAGTCGGAAATAATATTAATTTGAAATATCCTAAAAATGGTGACTATAGATCTGCTTATGTTATCGCTAATCTTGATAATGATGAAACTGACGAGGCTTTGGTTTTTTATGAATATACTGGAACTGCTAGTGAAGATAACGGCTTGCGTGTAAATATTCTCGATAAGGATGAGAACGGCAACTGGTATTCTGTAAAAGAAATTGCTGGTGCTGGTACTGAAGTTGATCAGGTTATTATTTCGACAATGGGTGATAGTGATAAGATTGATGTTTTAATAGGCTATCAAACTATTGCTAGTGAGGATAAAACACTTGAGATTTATAAGTATGAGAATAATGATTTTACTAGAATAGGTACTGATACATATTCTGTTCTTGAAGCATTTGATATTAATAATGACGGGTATAATGAACTCGTAACTATTCAAAGAAATGTTAATGCAGAATCTGGTCAGGTTTTATCTAAGGCATCGGTTTTGAACGTCAAAAATGGTGAGATAAGCCGTGGTGAAAGTATTGATATGAGCGATGCGGTGACATCTTATATTAGTGCAACAACGGGCAAGGTAGGCAATGGAAATTATGGAATATATATTGACGGTGTGACTGCAAATGGTGATTGGCAGACTGAAATTGTTTACTATAGGTATTCAAAGCTGCAAAACCCAATGCAAGCAATGCCTTCAAAGCTTTTGCCTTTGTGCACACGTCCTGCTGGATATTATTCTGAGGATATTGATGATGACGGCGTGGTGGAAATTCCGACAACTAAGCCAATGATGGGTTATGAAAATGCTGTTGCTGAGGAGCAGCTGCTTTTGACTACTTGGTCTGTTTATAAGGATTTTTACAGCTTGGAGGCTAAGTATTCTGGATATTATTCTATTTATGACGGGTATGCTTTGATGTTTCCTAGCAGGTGGACTGATGAGGTTACTGTTAAGAGAGATACGGATTCAAACGAGGTTGTTTTTTATAAGTATGAGGGGAATATAAATGATTATATGACCGAGCTTATGAGAATTGCCGTTGTTTCACGTAACGATACTCAGGATTATACTTATGACGGTTATGAGCTTATTGAAAGTAGAGGACAGCTTGATTATTTAGTAAAGCTTCCTACTAACAAACGTGAAAAGCTTATTTTGACAATTGATGAAGTTCAAAATAATTTCTATAAGATTGATTATTAAATTTGAAAATAAAACTGAACGGAGGAAGACGCTATGAGAAGAGTTTTAGTATGCGAAGATGAGGATTCAATTCGTGAATTTGTTGTATTGAATTTAACTAGAAGCGGTTATGACGTGGTAGATGTAAATTGCGGAGAAGATGCAATTCGTGTTTTTGAAGAAGCAGAAGGTAATTTTGATGTTGCACTGCTTGATATTATGATGCCAGGAATTGACGGACAGCAGGTTTGCAAAAAGTTTCGTGAGCATTCTGATACTATGGGAATTATTATGCTTTCTGCAAAATCACAGGAGATGGATAAGATTTCGTCGCTTATGAATGGTGCGGATGATTATATTACAAAGCCGTTTTCGATTTCAGAGCTTGTTGCTAGAGTTGACGCTGTTTGCAGACGTGTTAGCATGTCGCACGCAAAGCCAGAGGCTACATCGACTATTGTTTCAGGTCCTTTTACTTTAAATTTGAAGAGCAGAACTGTTTATAAAAATGGTGAGCAGGTTGACCTTACACAGGTTGAATATCAAATTATGGAGTATTTCTTTAAAAATCAGAATACGGCACTTGACAGAACAAGTATATTAAATCACATTTGGGGCGAAAGCTATTATGGTGATGATAAAATCGTTGATGTTAATATTAGACGTATTAGAATGAAAATTGAGGACGAGCCATCAAGCCCTAAGTATATTTTGACTATTTGGGGATTTGGATATAAGTGGTCTGTAAACTAAGATTTTAGCTTGTTAGATCAGTAATAAAAAATTACGGCACTAGTTTTTTAGATTTCTGGTGCATTGAAAAGGAGTTTGCTTTTGTGAGCAAAATCAAAAACAAATATGGCAGACATAGTATTGCACAGCACTGGATTAGAAATAGCTTGGGCGTTGTAGTAATTATTTTGCTTATTATTGAAATATTGCTTGTTTTGGTGGTGCGTAATTATTATTACAGTGCATCAAAGCAATATGTGACCTCTAAAATGAATATTGTTACAAATGCGATAAAGCAAAGTTCTGAGAATGCTGCTACTAACTATAATTCTGAGATACGCTCGGTTGTTGAAAAGTTTGATGACAAGGATAAAATTGAACTTATGGCAATTAAGATTGACGGAACTATTGATATCACATCATCAGGGTTTTCTCCTGACCAGATTACTAATATGGTGGATTATGAACTTGCTAAGGAAGATGCAAGCGGAATGTCGGCGCAGATTTTCAAGCTTGCGACTGGTGAGAAAGTTTTGGCTATTACTTCTGTAATTTCACCTCGCGGATGTGAGTATGAAGCGGTTAGAATGGTTTCTTCTATGAAGGCTATTGATAATCAGATTTTTGTTATTTTTATAATAATCTCTTGCGTTGTTGCTGGAATTATACTTCTTATGTTCTTCTCAGGAAAGTTTTTCATTAAGTCTATTGTTTATCCTGTTATTCAAATTGGACAGATTACAAGAAAATTCGCTACTGGAGATTTTTCGGAGCGTATTGAAAAATCTAGTGACGATGAAATTGGTGAGCTTTGTGACTCAATAAATTATATGGCTTCAGAACTTTCGGCGAGTGAAAGTATGAAGAACGAGTTTATTTCTTCTGTTTCTCATGAGCTTAGAACACCTCTTACGGCGATTAAGGGCTGGAGTGAAACGCTTTCGACTATCGATGATGAGGAAACTTACAAAAAGGGTATGCGAGTTATTACGTCGGAAACTGAGCGTCTTTCACAAATGGTTGAGGAGCTTTTGGACTTTTCTCGTATTCAGGATAACAGGCTTACTCTTGTTAAGGATACTATTGATATTCTTGCTGAGCTTGGTGAAACGGTACTGATTTATCAAGAAAGAGCAAGGGCACTTGGAATTACTTTGGATTACTATGAGCCTGAAATGCTTCCGTTTGTTTATGGTGATAAGAACAGGCTTCGTCAGGTGTTTATCAATATTGTAGATAATGCTATAAAATATTCTGATAAGGGCGACACCGTTTTGGTTGAGGCTTATGAGGAAAATAATGAGATTTGCATATCTATTTCTGATACTGGAATAGGAATTTCACAGGACGATTTGCCTAAGATTAAGACAAAATTCTTTAAGGCGAATCATACACGACGCGGTTCAGGAATTGGTCTTGCGGTAGCAAATGAAATTGTTCAGCGTCATGGCGGAGAAATGCTGATTGATAGTAAGCAAGATGTTGGTACGACTGTTATGATCACTCTTCCATGTATTGAGCAAAAGAAAAAGCCTGATAGTCAGCCTATTGTGAATGTTGAGCTTATTTCTTCAAATGATTTAGATGATGAGGCTGACAGTTTAGAGTAGATTATAAACGATAGGAAAGGTGGGACGAGTCCATGCTAAATTGCATTTGGAATTTGTGTAAAATAGAGTATGGGCATAGATATAGATGAGTGAGCGCAAAAATAAAGATATCGGTAAGGAAAAGTTCAAGTCGAAAATTGGAGGACAGGCAGTAATTGAAGGCGTAATGATGCGAGGAATTGACAAAGCTGCAATGGCAAATCGTCTGCCGTCTGGTGAGATTGACCTCGAGGTTTGGGATTTGAAGGGTGCTGGAAAAGCTATTCCGTGGTACAGAAAATGCCCATTTGTGCGAGGGATTTTTAATTTTATTATTTCAATGATTGATGGATATAAATGTCTTATGCGTTCTGCGAATAAGCAGATGGATTGTGAGGAAGAAGAAGAGCCTACTAAGTTTGAGAAGTGGCTTGATGATAAGTTTGGCGAAAAGCTAATGCCGATTGTTTCGGTAATTTCCGTGATTTTTGGCGTTGGAATTGCAATGGTGCTGTTTATGATGCTGCCGTCTTGGATTTCAAAAGGGGTAAATTATCTGGTGCCGATGAATTCATTTTGGAAGAATGTTGTTGAGGGTATTATAAAAATCGCGATTTTTATTGGATATACAGCACTGACATCACTGATGTCTGATATACGCCGTACTTATGAATACCATGGAGCGGAGCATAAGTCGATTACCTGCTATGAGCATGGTGAGGAGCTGACTGTTGAAAACGTAAAAAAGCATTCGCGTTTTCACCCTAGATGCGGAACTAGCTTTATATTTCTAGTGCTTTTTATTAGTATTTTTATTAATACAATTTTTAAGCTGCCTTGGAGCAATGTGGCACTTAGAATGCTTTGCAAGCTTGCACTTTTGCCCCTTGTAATGGGTATTGCGTATGAGCTTATTCGTCTTGCTGGAAAGTATGATAACGTTGTTACAAGAATAATTTCAGCCCCTGGAATGGCTATACAGAAAATTACTACAAGAGAGCCGGACGCGTCAGAAATTGAATGTGCTATAGAGGCGCTCAAGGCAGTTATTCCCGAGGGTGGCGAAGGTTAGAATGCTTAGCTAGAAGTTTAGAATTTGTTTATGCCTAGCTTTGTTAAAGTTAGAGTTTACATAAGATAAGTTTTTATTTGTTAATACTGAAAGGTTAGTTTATGAGTACTTATAAAAATTTAATGAGCATTATCTGCAAGGAATTTGATAGAGCAGGATTTGATAATGCAGAATATGAAATTCGTGAGCTTATGGGTAAGGCTCTTGATATTGATTGCAGGAGCGGTGAGTTTTTTAAACTGCTTGATGATTCTGTAAGCGGTGATGTTGCAGCACAGTTTATTGCACTTACTGACAGGCGAAAAAATGGTGAGCCTTTGCAGTATATACTGGGTGAATGGGAATTTTACGGTCTGCCTATTAGGGTTGGTGACGGAGTTTTGATTCCTAGACAGGACACTGAAACTTTAGTTGAAATTGCGATTAATAAGCTTAGCCATCTGAAAAATCTTACTGTTTTAGATTTGTGCTCAGGTTCTGGCTGTATTGCTTTGTCGCTTGAGAAAAATCTTGATTGTGATAAGGTTTTTTGTGTTGAGAAATCGCCAATTGCTTTTAAGTATTTGCAGCAAAATATAAATCTAAATGAATCAAGTGCGCAGGCTGTTTTGGGCGATGTGCTGGATGAGAGTACAATGCAGGAGTTGCTTGGTGCTGATTTGATAGTTTGCAATCCGCCTTATTTGACTTCAGATGATATGAAAAATCTTCAGACAGAAGTTGAGTATGAGCCCGAAACTGCCTTGTTTGGCGGTGACGACGGTCTTGATTTTTATCGTGATATTACAAGGCTTTGGAAAACTAAACTTAAGTTTGGTGGAGTGCTTATGTTTGAAATTGGTATAAATCAAGAGCAGGATGTAATGCAGATTATGATACAGAATGGTTTTATAAATGTTCGTGCTAAGAAAGATTTGTGCGGAGTTTATAGAGTCGTTACGGGTGTTTATAAGAGTCAAGATTGATTGAATCTATTATTTTAATGATTGAGTACTAAAAAACGGACTGTAAATCGCGAAAAAGTTAAAACAGTCCAAAAAAAGACACAGTTAAATAAAAAATATATGCTATAATATAGTCAAAGGAAATAAGTTGTATAGAAAATAGGAGGCTTTAATAATGGCAATTGATAAGAAGAAAAAGCAGGTTCCGGCTGTTGTAAAGATTGTTGATAAGGAAGAAAAGAAAAAGGCTCTTGAAACTGCGATTGCTTTTATTGAAAAGCAGTTCGGTGCAGGCGCTATCATGAAACTTGGCGACGCTAAGGCTATGGATGTTGCGTCAATTCCAACTGGTTCGATGACACTTGATTTGGCTTTGGGAATTGGCGGTATTCCTCGCGGAAGAATTGTTGAGATTTATGGACCTGAGTCATCTGGTAAGACTACTGTTGCGCTTCACTGTATTGCTGAGGCTCAAAAGGCTGGCGGAGAGGTTGCTTTTATCGACGTTGAGCATGCTCTTGACCCTATTTATGCAAGTAAGCTTGGTGTTGACATTGACAGCATGCTAGTTTCACAGCCGGACAGCGGTGAGCAGGCTTTGGAGATTGCTGAGGCTCTTGCACGTTCTGGCGCTATTGACTGTATCGTAATTGACTCGGTTGCGGCTATGGTTACTAAGGCTGAAATTGACGGCGAAATGGGCGATACTCATGTAGGTCAGCTTGCTAGACTTATGTCACAGGCTATGAGAAAGCTTACATCTGTAATTGCGAAATCTAACTGCTGTGCTATTTTTATAAACCAAGTTCGTGAGAAGATTGGTGTTATTTATGGTAACCCAGAAACTACTCCAGGCGGTCGTGCTTTGAAGTTCTATTCATCAGTTAGAATTGAGGTTAGACGTGCAGAGCAGATTAAAAATGGTGCTGAAGTAATTGGTAACCACACAAAGTGTAAGGTTGTAAAGAACAAGGTTGCACCTCCATTTAAGGAGTGTGAATTTGATATTATGTACGGTCAGGGAATTTCACGTACTGGTGAAGTTTTGGATCTTGCCGCTGAACTTAATATTGTCAAAAAGGGCGGAGCTTGGTATAGCTATAATGAGATGAAGCTTGGTCAGGGACGTGATAATGCAAAGATTTTCCTTGAAGAAAATCCTGATATTATGCTTGAGCTTGAAGAGAAAATCAAGGCTAGTGAAACTGAAATTGTTATGGCATCAAAGAAGAATAAGAGAGCAGCAAAGCTTGAAGAAAAGGCTGCTGAGGCTGCAAGTGAGGAAAAAACTCCAGCTAAGAAGTCAAAGTCTTCAACTGCTAAACCTGATTTAACAGTTAATGCTGAGGATGATTTTGAAGAGTTTGCACCAGTTGATATTTCTGACTTAGGTGAGTAATTTTTTAATAATAAAAACAATAGGGCTTGGCAGGATTATACTACCATGCCCAAATTGTTTTTTGTGATTCGGGGGCATGATTATGCTTGAAATTCATTCGGTTGAAAAGTATAAGGGCAGGACATATCAGGTGAATTTTACTGACGGTGAGCCGGCATTTATAAATGCGGAAATTATTTCACAGTATCACGTTAGAGCAGACTCGGCTTTTACTGAAGAAGAATGGCAAGAGGTTATATTTGCAAATGATTTTCGTCGAGCAAGAGAGCGTGCTATGTATTTGCTTGACTATCGCGATTATTCTTATGTTGAGCTTTACAAAAAGCTTTTGAATAATTATGACGAAGATATTTGCTATGCTGTTTTGGACAAGCTTTCGGAGCTTGGGTTTGTTGATGACAGGCGATATGCTGAGAGTTTGGCACGAAAATATATGGAAATAAAGCGGTTTGGATATTATCGCGCGGTGCAGGAAATGCGTCTTAAAGGTCTTTCAAAGGACTTGATTGACGATGTTTTAAGCGAGTATGACGATAGTACGATTGATCGATTAGTTGAACTTATAGAGAAAAAATATGCCAGATATCTTTATGATGATGGTGGGATAAAGAAAGTTAAAAACGCGTTAGCTAGGTATGGATATTCATATGGTGATATTAATGCGGCTATCGACGAGATTATGGAAGAAGATGACGAATGATAAGGAAAGGTTTTGCGTATGAAAAAATACATTGCGGCGGCGACTGCTTTGATTATGATATTATCTTTGGCTGGATGTAACGATAAAACAAATAATGGTAATAATTCCAATGCGGAGGAGAGCGGAAATGCTGATTTAAGCAGTGCTGAAACTAACGTTGGATATGAAAGCGACGCTGTTTCTGACGATCCGATTGAAAATGCAAGCTATGTTGTTGATCAGTATATGAAGTATGCGAATTTTGAGTTTAATGAGTCAATGCTAAAGCTTATGACTCCTACGATGCAGAAATCTTACAAGGATGCTATGGAAAATGAGGCTCACGACCATGGATTTGATGAGCATGACGAGGATATGCTGACTGGTGTGACATTTGTCGCTGATAAGGAAAATTCGAAGATTTTGGATAAGATAAATATTGAAGAGGATTATAAAACAGCAGTTGAGCTTGTGGGATATGTGCTTTTTAAGGATAAGGGCGAGGAACAGGCTGATGATGTTTATGCTATTTTGATTGAAACGCAAGAAAATAACTGGCAGATTGCTTTTATCGGTGATAAAAACCAGGCGTATTTTGCCGGAATAATTGAAGATGAGAAGTCGGCAGAGGCTATCAAAAATGCGGAAAGCGTGTATAATGCTGCTCAAAAAGCTTGTGAAAGTTTGGATGGCAAGTATGAATTTAATTATCTGAATTATGTAAGTTCTGAAAAGGATAAGTTTGTTGATGAGATTAAGAAAAATTTATCTGATGATTTAAAGGACAGCAGTTTTACTGTTTTTATGAAAGACCAAAATTTGGATTATGTTGTGTGGAGCGAAAATTCTAAAAGTAATGTAATTGTTAGGTATCCTGTCGAGAAATAGTGAAAATCATGATGGTAGTTTAATGCAGGAGATTTTTTCTCCTGCATTTTTTGTTAAAGTGTTAAAAATCGTTGAAAACACTTGACAATTCATAGTAAAAGTGCGATAATATATTAGATTGTTTAAGTGAGAAATTTATCTTTCTTGCTTTTAGATTTTGTTGTATATGATTGGAGTTTTTAAATGTCTACACGAATTGGTATGGTTTCACTTGGATGTCCTAAAAATCAAGTTGATGCTGAACACATGCTTTATAATCTAAAGCAAGAGGGTTTTGAAATTGTGTCTGATGCGGCACTTTCTGATATTGTTATTGTAAATACCTGCGGATTTATTGAGGCCGCTAAGCAAGAGGCTATTGAGACTATTCTTGAATTTTGCACTCTAAAGCAGGAGGGGCGAATTAAGGGAGTTATTTGTACTGGCTGTCTTGCACAGAGGTATCGTGACGAGGTTTTGAAAGAAATTCCTGAGCTTGATGCTGTTATCGGAATCGGTTCAAATGATAATTTAGTTGATATTATTCGTGATGTTATGTCTAAAAGACAGAGCTTGACTTCTTTTGAGGATAATGAAAAGCTTTCTATGGAGGGCGGACGAATTATTTCAACACAGCCTTTTTATGCTTATTTGAAGATTGCAGAGGGCTGTGATAATTGCTGTACTTATTGTGCAATTCCTTCAATTCGCGGGCATTTTAGAAGCAGAAAAATTGAAGATGTTTTAGATGAGGCTAAGTGGCTTGCTGAAAATGGAGTTACTGAGATTGTTGTTATCGCTCAGGATACTACTCGATATGGTGAGGATTTGTATGGTAAATCCATGCTTGCTGAGCTTTTGAAAAAGCTTTGCGAAATTGACGGGCTAAAGTGGATTAGAACGCTTTATTCTTATCCTGAAAGAATTACTGATGAGTTGATTGATGTTATTGCGACTGAGGACAAGCTTGTTAAGTATCTTGATATTCCGCTGCAGCACTGTAACAAGGACGTTCTTAAGAGAATGAATCGTCATGGTGACCGAGAAGTTTTGACGGCTCTTATTAATAAAATTCGTGAAAGAATTGCTGGTGTTACTATTAGAACGACTCTGATTGCTGGTTTCCCTGGTGAAACTGAAAAGCAGTTTGAGGAGCTTTGTGAATTTGTCAATGAGATTAAGTTTGACCGATTAGGCTGTTTTGCGTATTCTCCTGAGGAGGGTACTCCAGCGGCTAAGATGGATAATCAGATACCACTTAAAACTAGAGAACAGCGTGCTGAAATTATTATGGAACATCAAATGTATATAGCTGATTCGCTTAATGAAGAAGAGATTGGTAAGACAGTTTTGGTTGTTACTGAGGGCTTTGACAGATATGCTGAGTGTTGGTATGGCAGAAGTGCTAAGGACGCTCCAGAAATTGACGGCAAGATTTTCTTTACTAGTGACACAAAACTTAGAGAAGGCGAATATGTAAATGTTGCTATAGATGATGTAATGGATTATGACCTGATCGGAACTAGGGTTTAAATTCAGTTTATATTAATGTGTTATACTTTGTTTTTATTATAAAACTTGCGGTTTAACGCGGCGAAAGGGATGGCTAATTTAATGAATTTACCAAATAAACTTACTGTTTTGAGAGTGTGCTTAATACCTATTTTTCTTGTGGCACTTTTAATTGATAAAATACCATATAACATTTATATTGCACTTTTGATTTTTGCTGTTGCTTCAATTACTGACTGGTTTGATGGTAAGCTTGCTAGAAAGCATAATCTTGTAACTACATTCGGAAAGTTTTTAGATCCGCTGGCTGACAAAATGCTTGTAATGGCGGCACTTTGCTGTTTTACATTTCTTGGCTGGATTGACCCAGTTGCGGTTGTAATAATTCTTGCTAGAGAGTTTATGGTTTCGGGACTTCGATTGGTTGTTGCTGAGGGCGGTGTTGTTGTCGCTGCGGGAATTTGGGGCAAGCTGAAAACTGCATTTACTATGATTGCATTAGTTGCGATTATGTTTATTATGGGATATTCAGGTCTTAATGACACTACATTTATTATTAATGAAGTGCTGATTTGGATTTCAACTATTTTGACTATTATTTCAGGCGGAATTTATTTAAAAGCTTACTGGGGTTATATTGATTCAAGTAAATAGCTTATATTATGTAACAGATTTTTAAAATTCAGCATATAATTAAAGAGTATCAAATGCGTAACAGCAAGAGTAGCATCGCGGTGTCATTGCAGAGAGAAGTCGGTTGGTGAAAGACTTTATGACAGGGTTTGTGAAGTGCGGCTGCTAGCAGAGTGTTTGGGAAAAAGTTAGCTTTAGTACCACATTCCGTATTTCTGCGTTAAAGATTTCAAGTCTCAATGTTTTTGTTGAGAAAAATTCGGAGTGGAACCGTAGTGTGAAAACTGCCTCCTGAAATCATAAGTTTTGTGATTTCAGGAGTTTTTTATTTGTTGGATTTTTTGGAAAGGACGGAGTTTAATGTCTTTTATAAAGAATATTAAAGATGATATAGAGTCGGTTAAAGAGCGAGATCCTGCTGCTCATAGCTCGCTTGAAGTAGTTTTAACATACTCTGGTGTGCATGCGGTTATTACGCATAGAATTGCACATTGGTTTTATGTTAAAGATCATAAAACAATCGCTAGGATAATTTCTCAAGTGTCGAGATTTTTTACGGGAATTGAAATTCATCCTGGTGCAAAAATCGGTAAGGGGTTGCTTATCGATCACGGTAGTGGAGTTGTAATTGGAGAAACTGCTGAGATTGGTGACCACTGTTTGCTTTATCAGGGCTGTACTCTTGGCGGTACTGGTAAGGAAAACGGTAAAAGACATCCCACTTTGGGTAACAATGTTATGGTAGGATGCGGAGCGAAAATTCTCGGGCCTTTTAAGGTTGGTGACGGTGCTAAGGTTGCGGCTAATGCGGTTGTTCTGGCGGAAGTTCCTCCAAACTGCACAGCGGTTGGTGTTCCAGCTAGAATTGTACGTCGAAATGGTCGCAAGAATGATTTGAATGACCTTGACCAGATTCATATTCCTGACCCAGTTGCATCAGAACTTTGTGCTTACAGGGTTCGTTTGGATAAGCTTGAGAAAAAGGTTGCAGAATTATCAGAAAATTAAAAAGGAATTTAAATAAACACACCATGAAAGGAAATTTTTATGAAGCTTTATAACACGCTTACACGTTCAAAGGATGAGTTTTTACCAAATGAAGCTGGCAAGGCTAGCATGTATACTTGCGGTCCAACAGTTTATCATTACGCTCATATCGGTAATCTAAGAACTTATATTATGGAAGATGTTTTGGATAAATATCTTAGATATACTGGTCTTGAGGTTACTCGTGTAATGAATATTACTGACGTTGGACATTTAACTAGTGACGGTGATACTGGTGACGACAAAATGCTTAAGGGTGCTAAAAGAGAGCATAAAACTGTTATGGAGATTGCACAGTATTACACTGACGCATTTTTTGATGACTGCAAAAAACTAAACATCAAAACACCTGAATATGTTGAGCCTGCTACTAATTGCATTGGTGATTTTATCAAGGCAATTTCTAATCTTATTGAAAAAGGATATGCTTATGAGGCAGGCGGAAATATTTATTTTGATACTTCAAAAATCGAGCAGTATTATGTGTTTAATGATTTTAAGGAAGAAGATTTGGCTGTTGGTGTTCGTGAGGGTGTTACTGAGGATACCAACAAGAAAAATAAAGCTGATTTCGTTTTGTGGTTTACAAAGTCAAAATTTGACTCACAGGAGTTAAAGTGGGATAGCCCTTGGGGTGTTGGATACCCTGGCTGGCACATTGAGTGTTCTTGTATTAGTATGAAATATGTCGGTGAATATCTTGACATTCATTGCGGCGGAGTTGACAATGCTTTTCCGCATCATACTAACGAGATTGCACAGAGTGAGGCTTTAATCGGACACAATTGGTGTAATTATTGGTTCCATGTTCATCATTTGAATATTAACAGCGGAAAGATGAGCAAGTCTAAGGGTGAGTTTTTGACTGTTTCGCTGCTTGAGTCTAAGGGCTATTCTCCTTTAGTTTACAGATTTTTCTGTTTGCTTTCTCATTATCGTAAATCACTTGTATTTTCTTATGAAAATTTGGATAACGCTAAGGTTGCTTTTGATAAGCTACTTGCTAAAATCGCACCTTTGACTTTAGATAACAGCGGCGAAATTGATAGCGCTGAATTTGACCGGCTAAAGAAAGCTTTTTCTGATGCTATGGATAATGATTTGAACACATCGTTGGGTGTTACTGCTTTATATGATGTGCTGAAATCAACTACAAATGCTAAGACAAAGCTTGCACTTATTGAGGATTTTGATAAGGTTTTATCACTTGATTTGCTAGCTCAGGCTAAAAAGATTGCTGAGAATTCTGACGCAGAGCAAGAACTTCCTGCTGAGATTTTAGAGTTGGCTGAAAAGAGAAAAGAGGCTAGAAAAGCTAAAGACTTTGCTCTTGCTGACCAGTTAAGAGATCAGATTACTGATTTAGGTTTCGTAATTGAAGAAACACGTCAGGGAACAAAAATTACTAAGAAGTAGTAATTGAAAGGATTTAAAAATGAGTAGAAATAACGATTATCTTCGCGATCCGTACAAGAAAAGAAAAACGCACACTTTTTTTCAAATGTCTTTAATTGCTATTTTGTTTGTTATAGTTTTTGCGGCTTTTTATGCTTGTCAGGCATCTAAAAAAACTCCTTTTGAGGCAACGGGTATTGAGCTTGTTCAGTTTGAAGTTCCTAAGGATGACGCACCTGTTGTAGTGTTTGAAACTAATCTTGGTACATTCAAAGCTGTTATTTATCCTGATGAAGCACCTAATTACTGTGAGTATTTTACAAATCTTGTTAATGACGGATACTATAACGGTACTCAGGTTTTTGCTGTTCAAGATAGTGTGTATTTTATGGGCGGTTCAAAAACTAGTACTGGTGTTGATGATGACGATACTAATAAAGAGGAATTTGATCAGGAGCTTTCTAAAAATCTGTGGCCGTTTGGCGGTTCGCTGATAGCTTATGGCGGTCAGAAGTCGACTTTTAATAAAAGTATTATGGCTGGCAGCAGAATTTTGTTTGTAAACTCAATTAAGTTTGATGATGAAACTAATGACCAACTGGATTCAGCTGGCGGAAATGAGGAAGTTGTCAGTGCATTTAAGGAACATGGCGGTGTTCCGAATTTCTCGCAGCAATATACAATTTTCGGACAGGTTTATGACGGCTTGGATATCTATAATAAAATTTGTACTTATGATGTTAAGGATGAAGAATCTATCCAGCCAATTGATGAGATTAAATTTGAAAAGGTTTATATGTCAACATACGGCGAAAATCGTTTTGATAAATTTTTTGATTCGGCTAATAAAGATGAATCGAAAAATGATGAGAGCATTCTAGAAAGTATAAATGACAGTGAAAATTCGGCAAGTGATAGTGATATCGATAGTAATGCTGATAGCGTTGGTGAGGAAAACTCAGCAGAATAGTTTTTATAATTCATAATGATCCGTTTTGTTTTACAAGGCGGATTTTTTATATTGTTATTCTCGCTTTATCGAAACTTGTTGACTTTTGTGATTTATTGATTTTCATCAATATTTGATAGGGACGTCACATGCTTTTCACATCAAAAGTATAAAATAACTTCATTGCTTAATACAAAATGTTAGCAAAATTTTATAAATAATTGAAAATTGCTGGTTTACTTGCTTGTTTTGCGAAGTTGATATTGTTTCAGTCTTGTTGCTTTTCATTTAAAATACTTGACTTATTAGCTGTAAAGTAGTATAATGTATAAGTTAAATTGTGTTTTCAAAATGGGGTGTGTTAACTCGTTTAAGCACATAAATTAAAATGAATTTCGTGAAAGGAATGTAATAAATATGGCAATAATTAAAAAGGCAGCAACTCTTCTTACTGCTCTAATTATCGCAGGCTCGGCGGTTGGTTGTGCAGATACTAGCTATACTATTAAGGCAGATTCGGAGGAAGTTCGTGCTGGCATTTATATCAATTACATGCTGAGTGAAATGTCATATCAAATTCAAATGCTTTATTACATGCAGGGTGTTACTGAGAATTATTTTGATCAAAAGATTGATGATAAAACTTTCTCGCAGTATATTTCTGAATCAGCTTTGAAAAATACTAAGGAGCATGTTGCTATAAATAAGAAGTTTGACGAGCTTGGTCTTGAGCTTACTAATGATGAAATTGAGGAGATTAATTCTTCTGTTGCATCAGATTGGGAAGGTCAAAGTGAGCTTTTTGAAATTGAGGGTATAAGCAAGGAGTCTATAAAGGACGTTTATACTGCTATCAAAAAGCGTGAGAAGATATTTAATAGCTTTTATGAAGAAGGCGGTACTGACGCTGTTTCTGACGAAGATTTGCAGAAATATGTTGATGATAACTACCTAAGATATAAGCAGATTTCTATTTCAAAGGCATCTACTGACGATGATGACGCTGACAAGACTGCAAACGAAGAAAACAAGGCTTTGAGAGATGAATATCTTAAAAAAGCTAAGGACTTGTCTTTCGAAGAATTTGATAGTGTGATTGATGAATATGCTGCTTATCAGGAGTCTTTGAAGGCTGATGATAGTGCTAGTTCAAGTGACTCTGACTCAAGTGCTGATTCTAATTCTGATGTTGACAGTTCAGATGATTCTAATGCTGATTCTGATACTGATAGCACAGATGATACAAGTTCAACTGCTGACAGTGATGTTGACAGCTCAGACGATTCAGACAGCAGTGCCGATGATAGCAATGATAGTTCTGACGCAAGTGATGATTCTAGCAGTGCGGATGAGGAAAATGATCCATATAAAAATGAAACAATGGCAAATTTCGCTTCTTATAAGGATGCTGACGAGGAGAGCAGCTATGCTAAAATGCTAAGCGAGATTGACGGTCTAGAGCAAGGTGTTGCAACAGCTTATGAGAATGATACTGCTTATTATATACTTATAAAAGGTGACGTTACTGAAAGAACTGATTATAAGGAAGATAATCGTACAAACTTACTTCAGCAAATGAAGTCTGAAGAATTTCAGAGCAAGCTTGATGATTGGGTTTCAAAAATTAATTTTGTAAGTAACGAAAAGGCTATAAAGCGTTATACTCCTGAAGTAGTTTACGACAAGCAGAATAAATACTATAAGTCTATAAATGGATGATGAAATTTGTGGGGTAGTCTATTGACTGCCCCATTTTTTTATTTGAAAATTATATCTGCGGACATTGTATTCGATTGACAATTATTTTTTATAGTATATTGATTGTTTATCAAGAAGGATGGTTTGTTTTATGAGATTTAGAGATAGAATGGCAAGATTTATGACTGGTCGATATGGCACGGATAAATTGTTTTATGTATTGTCTATTGTTTATATATTTCTTATGTTTGTCAATGTGTTTATTAATTCATGGTTTTTGTATATTTTGGGTTTGGTTGTTTTCGTGTATACTTTTTACAGAATTTTCTCAAGAAATATCCAGAAAAGATATATGGAGAATTTAAAGTTCCTGGCTTTTTTTAGTAAGATTTCGAGTTTTTTTACTAATCGTGTTAATCGATTTAAGCAGAACAAAACATATTGTTTTAAACGCTGTCCTAATTGCGGAAAGGTTTTAAGACTTCCAAGAGTTAAGGGTAAGCACGGAACACGCTGTCCGTCTTGCTCGTGCAGTTTTTGCGTTCATGTTTGGTTTGATAAGAAAAAAGGATGATAAAGTATTTTAATATCTTAAAAATGTGAGTTTTTTTGGTTATGATAAATGTATATAAAGATTTTGTAAGAGAAATGTAGAGATTTTTGTAAGTCAATAAGTGGATTTGTGAGAAATGCTTAAAAACACTTGGTTGTTTATGTTACTATAGTGTGATACTCTGAATTAGCTATACTGTACAAATTTAGTCTTGACATATTGGAAAGAGTGACATATAATTATATAAAGTGTGTTTTAGTTATAAAACTATAATTATATGTACAAACGTTTTACCTATTCACATTTTTAAGTTGAAGATAAAGACTTAATATGATATAATTAAAAATGTAGTATTGATTTGAGTTATATAAAATTAAGTACAATAATTTCATAACTTTTAGGAGGTAGAAAATATGGCAAAAGCAACTTCAAACGATTGGAAAGTTATTTCACAGTCGGAATTGAAAGAAAGATTTGTTAAGATTTTGCGCGATGATTTTCAGACAACAACCGATGAGGCATCAGACCAACAGGTTTATGAAGCACTGACTAAGATTGTAGTTAACCTTTTAAAGGCAAAACGTCGTCATTTTTCGGTGAAAACACAGTCTGCTGGTAACAAGCGAGTGTATTATTTGTCTATGGAATTTCTAATGGGACGTTCGCTGAAAACTAGTCTTTATAATCTTGAAATGATTAATCAGACTGCTGAAATGCTAAAAGAATTTGGTATTTCAATTAACGGCATTTATGAATGTGAACCTGACGCTGGTCTTGGAAACGGCGGTTTGGGCAGACTTGCAGCGTGCTATCTTGATGCGCTTGCTGCTGACGGATATCATGCTACTGGCTATTCTATTTGCTATGAGTATGGTATTTTCAAGCAAAAGCTTGATGAGGGCTGGCAGACTGAGCTTCCTGATAATTGGCTTCCTGGTGGTTCGGCATGGCTTGTTGCCGCTCCTAGCATGTCAGTTGAAGTTCGCTTTGACGGTAATATTCGAGAGTATTGGGATGATGACCATCACCTTGTATCTCATGAGAATTACACATCAGTTGTGGCTGTTCCTTACGATCTGTTTGTTTCAGGATATGGCAGCGACGCTGTATCAAAGCTAAGACTTTGGAAGGCTGAATGTCCTTCATTTGATATGAATATGTTTAATAAGGGTGACTATTCTAAGGCTTTGGGAATGAATATTCTTTCTCAGGCTATTACAAAGGTTTTGTATCCTAATGACAATCATGCTGAGGGTAAGTCATTGCGTCTTCGTCAGCAGTATTTCCTATGTGCAGCTTCCGTTGCTGATATCGTAAATAATCATATGAATGTTTATGGAACTCTTGATAATCTTCATGAAAAGGTTGCAATTCATATTAATGATACACATCCTACTTTGGCAATTCCTGAGCTTATGAGAATTTTGCTTGATGATTGCGGTTATTCTTGGGATATGGCTTGGTATATTGTGCAGCATACTTTTGCGTACACTAACCATACAGTTATGCCTGAGGCTCTTGAGAAATGGGATTGTAACATGCTTAAGAGCGTTACACCTCGAATTTTCTCGATTATTGTTGAGATTAATGATAGATATTGTCGTGAGCTTTGGAGAGAATATCCTGACCAGGATAAGGTATCAAGAATGTCAATTATTTCTGATAATATGGTTAAAATGGCTACACTTTGTGTTCATGCTTGTCATAGCGTAAACGGTGTTGCTAAGATTCACTCTGAAATTATTAAGAGAGAAACTTTCAAGGATGAGTATGAGTATACTCCTGAAAAGTTCAAGAATGTTACAAATGGTATTGCTTACAGAAGATGGCTTTATCAGTCAAATCAAGGTCTTACTGATTTGTTGAAAGATAAGATCGGTGATGGATTCCTAAAGAACGCGTCAGAGCTTGAAAAGTTTAATAAGTTTAGTGATGACAAGCAGGTTCTTGAGCAATTGGCTGTGATTAAGCTTGAAAATAAGCAGAAGTTTGCGAAGTATGTTAAGAACGAATACGGTGTTGTTTTGAATACTGATTCAATTTTTGACGTGCAGGTTAAGCGTCTGCATGAATATAAAAGACAGCAGCTTAATGCTTTAAATATTATCGCTGAATATAATTATCTAAAGGCTAATCCTAATGCTGACTTTGTTCCAAAGACATATATTTTTGCTGCTAAGGCTGCACCTGGATATTACATGGCTAAGCAGATTATCAAGCTGATTTGGAATATTTCACAGGAACTTAAAAAGGACAAGAAACTTAATGAAAAGCTTAATGTAATTTTCCTTGAGGATTATTGCGTTTCACTTTCTGAAATTCTTATGCCAGCGGCTGAAATTTCAGAGCAGATTTCACTTGCTGGAACTGAGGCGTCCGGTACTGGTAACATGAAGCTTATGATAAACGGTGCAATCACTCTTGGAACTCTTGACGGTGCTAATGTTGAGATTCATGAGCAGGTTGGTGATGATAATATTTTCCTATTTGGTATGAATGTTGACGAGGTTGAGGCAGCTAAGCATGGCTACAATTCGATTGATGTTTACAATTCTAATCAAGTAATCCGTGATGCTATTGATACAATTGAAAAGGGTGTTAATGGTGAGGTATTTGCTGAGATTGCAAGTTCATTAAAGAACACTGACACTTATATGGCATTGGCTGATTTTGATTCATATCAGCAGGCTCAAAAGTACGCATCTGAGTGCTATGCAGATAAGATGAAGTGGCAAAAGATGTCGCTTGCTAATATTGCAAATGCAGGAATTTTCTCGGCTGACCGTTCGGTTGAGGATTATGCTCGTGACATTTGGCACCTTGTTGACTAGCAGTTGTTTTACAATATAAAAATAAAAATGACAGAACTTTGTGGGTTCTGTCATTTTTTTGTATGCAATTATATATTTTGATTTTTTTAAATTATGCTATTGTTCAAGACCTGATGTTCTATATTTTAGTGGGAATGCAACTTCAAAACAAATCTGATTTTCTATCATTTTTGCAGATATTTTTCCGTCGTGTGAATCTGTAATTGCTTTTGCAATTGATAGACCAATTCCATATCCGCCTGTTTCTCTTGCGCGTGACGAGTCAGCACGATAAAATCTTTCGAACAATTTTGACAAGTCCCCAGTTGGTGTTTTAGAGCAGAAATTCATTACGGTCAGATTTATTGATTTTAGCTCTTTTTTCAGGGACAGTTTAATTTCACTGTTTTCGTCAGCATATTTTATTGCGTTGTCTAACAAAATTGAAGCAAGCTGTCTTATCATTCCTTCATCACCTATGAAATTTAGGTCGTTTTGAATATCCATAGCTAAGCTTTTGTTTCTTGTTTGAGCGAGCGTTTCAAATGGATATGATACATCATAAACTGCGTCACTAAGATTAAATTGTGCGAAAACCATTTTTATGTCCTCGTCAATTTTTGAAAGAGTCAGCAGATTTTTTACAAGATCTGAAAGACGTTTCGTTTGATTTTTTATGCTGTCTGTCCATTCGCTTTCACCGTTTTCAATCTCTAAAACTTCGGTGTTTGCTGAAATAATTGCAAGCGGAGTTTTAATTTCGTGACCCGCGTCGGTTACAAATTGCTTTTGTTTTTCCATGCTCTCGATTATTGGACGTATAGCTCGCTTGGAAAAAATAGCAATTAAAAATCCTACAACCAAAAGTCCAGCAAAACCAATGGCGCATGATATTCCTAGAAATTGATATTTAGTATCATTCTGAAGTCTGTCATCAATAAACACAATAAGTTTACCGTCGTCTTTTTCAGCGATTTGATACTTGTAATTTCCACACCAGCCACGTTCTTTTTTTGAATCTAGTGCCTCCTTGGCGTATTCTTTTGCATTATCACTTGTAACTGCTGCAATTTGGCTTGTGTCAACTTTAGTAATCTCGTTCGAATCATTTACATTTACAGTAAAAAATCGAGTTACGTACTTAGTTTCTGCATTAATATCTTTATCATTAAAGAATTTATCATTAGAACCAATTTGCTGATTTTCTGGAGGTGGATTGTTATCATTATTGATTTTCGGCTTTGATTTGTCAAAATCAGGGAAAACACCATCGTTATTGCAGATCATTTCAAGCATGCGATTTGACTTTTCATTGATTTGATATATGTTTATGAAATTAATCGAGCCGATGATAACAAACTCAACAATAAATAGCGAAAGCACAGCAATAAAAACAAATTTATGCTGTAGTTTTTTTATCATATTTGTATGCCCATGCTTCAAATTCATAAAATCTTAACGAATTTTAGCGTGGACTTTTCCCCCCTTTTCTATATAGTTATATTTTTTAAATCTATTTAAGAGTACGATTTTTCTTCAAGAGTGTAGCCAACTCCTCTTGTGGCTTTTATTTCAACATTCGAATTTATACTTGTAAGTTTTTTTCTAAGGTAAGAAATATATACCCATACAACATTGATTTCAGCCTCAGAATCGTATCCCCAAATTCTATCCATGAATTTTTCAGTAGAAATAAGTACGTTAGGGTTTGACATCAAAATTTCAAGCATTTGAAATTCTTTGTTGCCTAAACGTACCGAGTGATTTTCAGTTGATAGCTCAAAATTCTCTCGATTGAGCGTGATGTTTCCGATTGATAGAGTGTTTGGTGAGAACTCAGTTCTGCGTCGAGTCAAGGCACGTACACGAGCAAGAAGTTCTTTCATATCAAAAGGTTTGGTCAAATAGTCATCAGCTCCAGAGTCAAGTCCCAAAACTTTGTCATCAAGCTCAGACTTCGCCGTCAGCAGCAAAACCGGAGTGTCGATTTTATTTTCACGCAGTTTTTTAAGAACCTCGATTCCATTCATTTTAGGCATCATTATATCAAGAATTATTCCGTCATAATTCTCACTCAGACCATAATTAAAAGCATCTTCACCATTATAAACAGCATCGACAGAGTAATTCTTGTGCTTAAAAATCGCAACTAAAGCATTCGAAAGCTCTCTTTCATCTTCAGCAAGCAGTAATCTCATTTCTGCTCCCCCTTTCAAGTGTGTAAAATATACTATAATAATTCTAATCAATTAACCTAAAATAAGCTTTAAAATCATTATAGCATTTGCTTTTAAAAAATACAAGCTATAGTATAAATATATAAACAAATTACTATATGTTTTATAGTTTGACGAATAAGAAAGAAAAATATTAAAAATTTTGTATAACCCCTTGACTTTGGTCAAATATGAGTATATAATACCAATAGTCTTGAAAATAGCTTGAGTTTCATATATTTATATATTGGCTAATATCAAGATAATTATTACGTTTTTAAGTGAATTTTGGAAGGAGGATTTTAATGTTTCAAATTCAATGGTTATGGCATAATATGAAGGGTTATCGCAAGATGTATATTACTGCGTTGCTTTTTTCAGTTTTGTGTAATGCTTTGTATTTAACAACGCCATATTTTAGTTCAGAAATAGTTGATAAGTATATCACTAATGATAATGCAGCTTTTAATCTTGAAAATGACCGACATGGATTTATTATGCTTTTAGTTGGTCTGGTAGGAATAACGCTAATTAGAACTATTTTACAGTATATTTGCAATATGACTTATGAAGTATCATCTCAAGGAATGATTTATAAAATTCGCGGCGAATTATTTGAGCGAATTCAAAATCAGGATATGGATTTTTATGATAAGAACCGAACTGGTGACTTGATGACAAGACTTACTGGTGACTTGGACATGGTTCGTCATACTGTTTCATGGGTAATAAAGGGAATCGTTGAGTCGTCATCTTTATTTTTGGCGGCAATGATATATTTCTTTGCAATAAACTGGAAAATGGCGTTACTACTTTTAGCGGTAACACCATTTATTTTTTTGGTGACAATTTTATTTAAGAGAGTTGCTGGACCGGTTTATGTTGACTTGCGTGAAAAACTTTCGAAAATGAATACTGATGCTCAGGAAAATATTGCGGGAAATCGTGTTGTAAAGGCTTTCGCTCGTGAGGATTACGAGAAAGAAAAATTTCAAAAGGCTAATAGTGAGTTTTCACAATCAAACAAGAAAGCCGCACTTCTTTGGCTGAAATTTTTCCCTTATATGGAAACGTTTGCGAATGCATTGTCAGTTGTAATGCTGCTTGGCGGAGGACTTTTCTTGATGAACGGCGGAATTACAATGGGTGAGTTTGTTGCTATATCTGGTCTTATTTGGGCAGTGTCAAACCCTGTTCGAAGCTTGGGCATTTATGTAAATGACCTTCAAAGATTTATGGCATCTGCTATGAAGATTATTGAGATTTATTATGCACGTCCAATAATCGTCGACCGCAAGGAGGCTATTGAGTCGGATGGAAGATTTAAAGGTGATGTTGAGTTTAAGAACGTGACTTTTAAGTACGGCAACAAGGTTGTTCTTGACGACATTAATTTCTCTGTAAAATCAGGAGAAACTGTTGCGATTATGGGCGAAACTGGCTCTGGAAAAACTACACTTATAAATCTTATTCCAAGATTTTATGATACTGCACAGGGTGAGGTTTTGGTTGACGGAGTTAATGTGCGTTATAGAAAGCTTAAGCAGCTGAGACAAAATATAGGAATGGCAACTCAGGACGTTTTGCTTTATTCTGATACGATTGACGGCAACATTGCATATGGTGATTCTGATATGCCGGTTGAGGATGTTAAGAAATATGCTGAGCTTGCCGCGGCGGCCGACTTTGTTGAAAAAATGCCTGAGGGCTACGAAACAATTGTCGGCGAGCGTGGAGTTGGTTTGTCAGGCGGGCAAAAACAAAGAATTTCGCTTGCTAGAGCTTTGGCAATTAAACCAGCAGTTTTGATTTTAGATGATACCACTTCGGCGGTAGATTTAGAAACCGAAAAACATATTCAGAAAAGTCTTGATAATCTTGACTTTGACTGTACAAAGATAATAATTGCACAGCGTGTTTCTTCGACTATGGACGCTGATAAGATTATTATTTTGGAAGATGGAAAAATTAAAGAAATGGGTACGCATGAAGAGCTTTTGGAGAAAAAAGGCTATTATTATGATGTATTCCAACTCCAAAACGAAGGATTCGAAAAGGAGGCGATGTAAATGGCAAGAAACAAATTTGATGTTGATGAAGTTCTTGAAACCCCATTTGATTTTCGTCACCTAAAGCGATCATTCAAATACATGAAAAAGTACAAAGGCAAAATGATTTTGGCACTAGTGCTGAGCGTTTTTGCCGCAATATCGGCTCTTGTAGGCCCTCTGATTACACAGTATGCACTTGATAATACAATCCCAAATAAGGATGTTCCACAGCTGTTTTTACTTACAGGACTTTTGATTTTATCTATTGGTGTGGCAATTGTGTTTTCAACAATACGTTCAAGAATTATGACTGTTGTTGGACAGGATATGATTTATGATATCAGAACAGATTTGTTTGCACATTTGCAGAAACTTCCGTTTCAGTATTACGACGACAGACCACACGGAAAAATTCTTATTCGTGTAGTAAACTATGTAAACTCAGTTTCGGATATGCTTTCTAACGGCGTAATTAATGTTATACTTGAGTTCTTGAATATGCTGTTCATTATGATTTTTATGTTCTTTGTTAATGTTCAGCTGTCGCTTGTTATACTTTCTGGAGTTCCGCTTTTCTTGCTTGTTATGATGGCACTGAAAAAGCGTCAGAGAAAGGCTTGGCAGGACGTATCAAATAAAAGCTCAAACTTAAATGCGTATCTTCAGGAGAATATTTCTGGTGCAAAGGTTACTCAAATTTTCACTCGTGAAGAGGAGAATGCAGAGATATTTGACAAGCTTTCAACAAGCTATCGCGGTAGCTGGATGACGGCAGTTAAGTATTCAAACCTAGTTTGGCCAAGTGTTGAAAATATTTCGACATGGGTAACTGTTGCAATCTATGCAGTCGGTTTGCTAGTTTTGTCGCCAGCTACCATAACTCTGGGAACAATTGCGGCGATGACAAGTTATGGATATAGATTTTGGCAGCCAATTTTGAACTTGTCAAATTTGTTCAATGTGTTCATAAATAATATTGCATATCTTGAAAGAATTTTCGAAACTCTTGATGAACCGGTAACTGTTGACGATTTGCCAAATGCCCGCACTATGAAAGAAATTGTGGGAAATGTCAAGTTTGATGATGTTACTTTTGCTTATGAAGAGGGAAAAAATGTACTTGAAAATGTATCGTTTGACGTTAAAGCAGGTGAGAGTATTGCTCTTGTTGGACCAACAGGAGCAGGAAAATCAACTATAGTTTCACTTCTGTCAAGATTTTACAATGTAAACAGCGGTAAAATCACGATTGACGGTGAGGATATTAGTGAGGTAACACTAAATTCATTGCGTTCACAAATGGGAATAATGCTTCAAGACAGCTTTATTTTCAGCGGAACAATTTCGGATAATATAAGGTACGGCAAGCTTGATGCAACTGAAGACGAGATTATAAAAGCTTGCAAAACCGTTTGTGCTGATGAGTTTATCAGTGATATGAAGGACGGCTATATGACAGAGGTTAAGGAGCGTGGCTCAACTCTTTCAGGCGGACAAAAACAGCTGATTTCATTTGCGAGAACATTGCTTTCAGACCCTAAGATTTTAGTTTTAGATGAAGCGACATCATCAATTGACGCTCAAACTGAAAAGCTTTTACAGCAGGGCTTGCAGGAGCTTTTGAAGGGCAGAACTTCATTTATCATTGCACATAGACTGTCAACTATTAAAAATTGCGATAAGATTATGTACATCAACAACAAGGGTATAACCGAATGCGGTTCGCATGAAGAGCTTATTGCAAAGCGTGGAGATTACTATAATCTTTACAATTCACAGCACATTTAATCTAGTATAAAAAATAAAACATGATGAGTTTTAATGTATCAAGTGGGTTTGGTACATTTGCTCATCATGTTTTTTATTGTTTATTTTTAGTTTTATTGGTCTTTGAGTTCTGTTTTAGGAAAGTAGTGAGTGAGAATTTCTTTGTAACTTTTGCCGTCCTGTGCAAGTTTGTTTGCACCATATTGACTCATTCCGACTAGGTGACCGTAGCCTTTTGTAGTTATTGTGAAAGTTCCGTTTGAAACATTGACATCAAAGCAAGGTGATGGAAGTGATAACGTTTGTGCAAACTGCTGACCTGTTATATAAAAATCTTTGCCTAGTTTGACTGATAAAACTGTCCCCGATTCGGTTTTGTCATCGGGTGTAATCCACTTGTCCTCATCAATACCGTCAAAGCTAACATCAGGATATGCAGTTTTAAGTCTTGCTGAAAGTTCATCGGCAGAGATTTCGGTTTGTTTTTCATAGCCTGAAATATCGCAGTCCCAACTGCTGTCACAGGCAATAAGATATGGAATATCTTCGTTCCATGCGTTTTTTGCCGATTCGGTTTTACCTGATGAAATTGCATGAAAAGCTACTATAATCGGCTGGTCTTGGTATGTCAAAATCTCATTTTCAACAGATTTTACAGCCTCAGAAATTTTCTTGTATGCAGTATCATAATCCTTATCGTAAAGCTTTTTGGCTTGATCTTCTGTAAAATAATTCTGATATATACTAGTGTCATCGCTAATAACAGCACCTTTTAGATTTTCGGTAGGAGAACTTGCTTCGATCAATTGGCGCTTGATTATGTATGTATGTGCTAAAACCGCTTGAGCTTTTAAGGTTTCGTCCTCAAAATCAGCAGGCATTTGCGCTAAAACTGAGCCGATTATGTAATCATCGATGGAGATTTCTTTTACTTTATCTTCGTTAGTAAACAAGAATTTGACTGTTTGATTGTTGATGTCAGTACCTGTCGGAATCGGAACACTTTTCTTGTTGAAAAATGCAATACATGGAATAAGAATTAAAAATGCTGCAAATACAAGCATTATTTGGATGTGGTTTTTCATATTTATGCCTATGTATTAATTTACACAGGCTCGTCCCACCTTTCTTTTTGAGATTCAATTATCTTTTGCTGTGCTATTTATTATAGTATATTTTGAATCTCGTGAAAAAACACGCGAAAAAAGGGACAGCTTTAACCGTCCCTGAATTTAGCTTTTATACATGGTTTTTCGAAAAAGCAGGTTCGCTTTTTGATAGGTCAATAGTGCGAATTTTTTTCCTAAGCGGTAAAACATTTTGCGGAGCAACAGAAAAATAGTCGATGTCGAGCTGTAGAAAAGTCTGGGTATAGTCTAAATCAGACGCTAATTCACCGCATATTCCAACGGGAATACCATGCTTGTGAGCATTGTCACATACAAGCTTAATCATTCTCATAAGTGCAAGATGATGCTTTGGATAATATTTTTCAAGGCTTTCATTATTGCGGTCAAAAGCGAGAGTGTATTGCTCTAAGTCGTTGGTTCCTATGCTGAAAAAGTCAAGCTCTTTGGCTAAGATATCGCTCAAAACTACGGCTGCCGGTGTTTCAATCATAGCGCCAACCAATATGTCGTCGCTGTATGGAAGTGAATTTCTGTGTAAATCGTCCTTGACTTCTTCAATCATTTGTTTAGCTAACCGCACTTCTGAAATGTCAGTAATCATCGGAAACATTATCGAAAGCTTGCCGTAAACTGACGCTCTAAGCAAAGCTCTAAGCTGAGTTTTGAAAACCTCAGGACGTTCAAAGCAAAGCCTAATTGAGCGAAGTCCAAGTGCGGGATTTTGCTCTTTGCCAATGTTAAAATATTCGGCGTTTTTATCTGCACCGATATCAATTGTGCGAATTACGACTTCCTTTCCGTTCATGCGTTCAAGAGCATTTTTATAGTTGATAAATTGTAAATCTTCACTAGGAAATTTATCTTTGTCAAGATATAAAAACTCACTTCTGAAAAGTCCAATTCCGCCAGCATCATTTTCGATAACCTGATCAATTTCAGCTACCTGACCGATATTAGCATAAATCTCAGTTTTCTTGCCGTCAAGAATAATGTTTTTCATTCCTTTAAGACGTTTTAAAAGCTCGCGTTTTTTCAGCTTAGAAACCTCTTTTTTGTCAAGTCTGTTGCAGGTTACTTGGTCAGGTTCAATGAAAATATCACCACTGTAGCCGTCGACAATAGCATCAAATCCATTATATCTATCGCTCAGTCCTTTACCGAGTCCCATAATTACTGGAATATTCATGCTTCGGGCAAGAATTGCAGTGTGTGAATTTCCCGATCCAAATCGTGTGCATAAAGCAAGAACCTTTGATTTGTCAAGCTTGATTGTTTCAGAAGGAACTAAATCATCAGCACAAATAATCGCCTTACCTAAAATAGTAAAGTCGTCCTCTTCTCTTTTTTGGATATGACGAATGAGCCTATCGCAAACATCTTTAACATCAATTGTACGTTCTTTTATGTAGTCAGAGTTTGAACAGCTTATGTTTTTGGAAAATTCATTAGCAGTTTTAGCAATTGCATAGTCGGCATTAAGATGTTGGTTTTTTATTAGATTTTCGACAGAGTTGTTAAAGTCAATATCATTTATAATCATTTGGTGAATTGTAAAAATGCTTGCATCATCCTGTCCGACATCTCTTATTGCGGTTTCGTAAAGTTCAGAAAGTTCGGAAATCGCCGCATGTTTTGCATACTCAAATTTTATAAGTTCAAGCTCAGGATTTTCGACTTCTTCTTTTTTTACGACAGTTTCATCACGGTTGTAAAATATGATTTTACCTTTTATAATTCCACCGAACACTGGTTTACCGCTTAATTTAATCATTATTACGCTCCTTTCCCTTCTCCTAATTTTAGCGGCCGAAATGTTTTGATTCACTTAAATTATATATAATTATTTTCATTAATTTATTACGGAATTTCCCTCGTTAATATTTAATTGACACTTTTTCACTAGAATATTAATTTTAATTATATATATTATACTATTTTATTTATCAAAAATCAACTGTTTTGTGCAATTTATATACAGCTTAATTAATAATTTTTTGTGAATTAGAATCAATTTGCGCTGATGTTCAAATATTTATTCAAATATATTATGAGCATAAGTTAAAAGCAAGCAGAATAGAATTAGATATACGGACAATCTAAAAAAGCCAACAGTGAAGGGAGAACAAAATTTATGATTGAGGTTCTGGAAAGGAAAGCGGAAAGTCAGTCTGAAGTGCAGTCAAGCAAAAAGGGTTTGACTAGTGCGGAAGCGGAAAGGTTATTAGCAATTAGCGGAGAAAATCGACTAGCGTCTAAAAAGAAAAATAGTGCGCTGAAAATTTTTGCAGGACAGTTTCATGATATAATGGTGATGATTTTGCTGGCGGCTACAGTAATTTCGGTTGCTTTGGGCGAATATATCGATGCAATTCCTATCATGATAATTGTTGTTGTCAATGCAATGCTTGGGTTTATTCAAGAATACAGGTGTGAAAAGACCTTAGAAAAGCTCGAGCAAATGACAGCACCAACAGCAAAGGTTTATCGTGACGGCGTGCTTGCAGTTGTTGCAGCAACACAGATTGTTGCTGGTGATGTAATTGAAATTGAAGCAGGCGACCGTATCCCTGCTGATGCGATTATATTATCATCAAAAAACTTTACCTGTGACGAGGCTATTTTAACAGGTGAGGCAGTACCAGTTGAAAAACTTTCACACAACGCAGAGAAAGAAATCGGTTCGTTAAATTTACCATACATGACATACATGGGTACCGTATGTACAAAGGGTGTAGCGTGTGTGGAGGTTGTCGCAACTGGCGAGAACACTCAAATGGGCAAGGTTTCAAAAATGCTTGAAAACATTGATGCAGGTCCAACGCCTTTACAGAAAAAGCTAGGCGAGCTAGGACGTACCCTTGCACTAATATGTATCGGTGTTTGTATTTTAGTATTTGTAGCTGGAATTATTAGGGGAGAGCCAGTTTTAGATATGTTAATGACAGGAATTACAATTGCAATTGCTGCAATTCCTGAAGGACTGCCAGCGACGGTAACAATTGCTCTTGCAATGGCCGTTAGAAAAATGCTCAAGAGAAATGCTTTGGTTAACAAACTTCATTCGGTTGAAACTCTTGGCTGTGCGTCAGTGATTTGTACGGATAAAACTGGAACAGTCACAATGAATAAGATGACAGTTAAAAAAGTTTTCACGCTTGATAACACCCAAACTGAATATACATTTGGTGATGATAGAGAATCTCAGGGAGTTATTACAAAGGGCGGACGTCGCTTGATGGCATGGGATAACACAGTTTTAAGCGAGCTTTTTATTTGTGGAACAGCTTGCAATAATGCTAGAATGGCTAGAGCAAAAACTATTGGTGAGCGAAATCGCAAAGGTAATTTTTATTCGAAATATTCAGCTGAGGGTGACCCTACAGAGGCGGCAATTTTATCAGCAAGTGCAAGAGCTGGAATAGATACCGAGAATTTCCAACTAAGACGTATAGATGAACAGCCATTTGATAGCGAAACACGTTATATGTCAGTGACCTGCGTTGATAATTCAGGTGAAAAGTACATATACAAAAAGGGCTCAGTTGACATTATAATGCGTGAATGTCAGTACAAAATTGTTGATTCAACGGGGAGATTAGTTGAGCTTACACCAATAGAAAAAATTATGGTTTTAAAGAAAAATGACCAGCTTGCGATTGAGGGATTGCGCGTAATGGCGTTTTCAAAAATCTACAACGGTAACGTAATATTCTTAGGACTAATGGCACTTGTTGACCCACCACGACCAGAGGCTAAAAAGGCAGTAAGTGAGTGTGCAAAGGCAGGAATTAAGACTGTAATGATTACAGGTGACCACAAGCTAACAGCACAGGCAATAGCAAAAGAAGTGGGCATTTTAAAAGAGGGAGGATTGGCTTTTACAGGTGAAGAGCTTGATAAAATGTCTGACAATCAGCTTTCGGAGGTTATTGAGAATGCAGCAGTTTTTGCAAGAGTTACTCCGCAGCACAAGCTTAGAATAATAAAAGCTTTTAAATCAAAGGGACATATTTGCGCAATGACAGGTGACGGAGTTAATGACGCACCAGCTGTTAAAGAGGCATCAATCGGCGTATCTATGGGTATTTCCGGTACTGATGTAACAAAGCAAGCGGCTGATTGTATACTTCTTGACGACAACTTTGCAACACTTGTAAACGCTGTCGAAGAGGGCAGAACCATTTATCAAAACATCAGAAAGTTTGTAAGATATCTTATTTCATGCAACATCGGCGAAGTTTTGACAATGCTAGGCGGAATAATTATGGGACTTCCAATGGTGCTGCTGCCTGCACAAATTTTGCTGGTAAATCTAGTAACTGACGGACTTCCGGCTGTAGCATTGGGGCTTGAACCTCCAGAAAAATCAGTAATGAAAAAGCCTCCTAGAAAAGAAGATGACAGCTTTTTCAGTGGCGGACTTCTGTCAAGAATTGTAATCCGCGGAGCATTAATTGGAATCTGCACACTTGCAACATTCACAATGCTTTTGAAATTCGGCAGCACACTTGATATAGCAAGAACAGGTGCACTGATTACACTTATTGCCTCGCAGCTTATTCATGTTTTTGAGTGCAAGAGCGAAGAGAAAGGTCTTTTTGGAGTATCTTATTTCTCAAATAAATTTTTACTCTTTTCGGTGCTTATTTCCTGCTTGTGCTTAGGACTTTGTATGTATATTCCAGTTCTAAGCAGTGTATTCATGCTGTCAAAGCTAGGGCTTATAGAGTGGCTAATTGCGGTCGGATTTTCATTTGCAATACCAATTGTGTCAGGAATTTTCGGCAGACTCAAAAGAAAATAACCTTAATACATTGTGCTCATATAAATAAAAACTGTCCTAAGTTTGTAGATTAACTTAGGACAGTTTTTACTATTTTAATAGTTCATTTAAATCATCATAAAGCTGGCTTGCAGCGACGCTTATGTCAGCATTGTTGTAATAAATCTCATCGCAAGCGGATTTGTATGCAGATATAATTTCAGGACTTTCCAAAACAGAATACATTTTTTGCATTTTGTCGCACCATTCCATAAGATTTTCACTTGCCTTAGCAGAAATTCCGTCAATCAAATCATTAGCTTCAAGAACCTCAAGAGCGGATTTGCTAAGAGGTATCCCTTTGTCAGTGCCTTGATTATACGACATTTCCTCGCTGTTGAGTAAAAAATTAACTAACGTTGCGGAGTCTTTGGCATGCTTTGTATCTTTTTTTATAGCATAAAGTGCAGTAGGTTTTGCGTACCATCCAAAAGTTGGAGAGCCTTTTAGATAGACATATTTGCCGGTCGAAATGCTGTAACCTTTTTCCATAGCAGGAGTGCAGTAATAATCAGCTTGCGTGCTCCAAAAAACTTTTCCAGCTGATTTGCCTGATGCAAAATCATTTATCCCGATTTCGTCAGCATATTTTGTGACCTTATTGCTGACCAGCGAAGAGTAAAGTGTGAGCATACTTTCAAGGTTTCCTTGATTAAAAGCAAGCTTATTTTTGTTATTAAGAATTTGCACACCGCAATGCTGTTCTTCATATGCGAGAGAAGTAAACCACATTGCAGTTTCATCTAATTCAAGAGGATAAATTTCATGAGGTGACATTACAGAAGCAGCATAAAAAAGATCATCCCAATTTTTTGGTGTAGTAACATTATAGTGCTCATAAATTGTTTCATTATAAAAAAAAGCTGGTGCGTCAAGAGAGATTGGAATAGCCAGCAGATTACCATTCACAGTACCGAAATTAAGCTGTTTTGTAGTGAAGTTGTTAAGCTTTATCTGATTGCTTAGCGTAGATAAGTCATAAAAACTTTTGCCGTCAGAAGAAAATTTTTCAAGCTGCTGATAACTAATTTGCATAACATCAGACTCGTTATCTCCAAACATTTTAGCGGACAAGGTTTTTTCAAAATCAGACCATTCATAATAAGAAGCGATAACATTAATTTCAGGGTTTTGCAATTCAAACTCGTCAAGTGCACTGTTTGTATAATTATGTGTATAGTCATTTCCCCACCATAAAAAAGTAACGATATTAGGAGTAGAAATTTTATCTATAGTATCATTTTGAGTGCATGATGATAATAAAATTGCAGATGCAGCGAGCAATGCCAGCACCTTTTTTTTGTTGCTTTTTCTCATGCCACCGTTCCTTTCATTTGTTAGAAAATATTGCTATTTATTTCTAAGAGTATCATAAAAAATACAGATACTTTGGTCAGATTTTGTTGAAATGTCAAGTGCAGTTTTTGCATTTTCGTAAAGCTCGTCAAAGCATTTTCCATTGTCAGGATAAACGCAAACACCCATCGATATGTTTATTTTAACACTCTTGTCATCGCCAACACAGAAGTTTTTGAAACTGTTGCAAACACTGTTACATCTATCTTTAAGCATGTTGTGAGCCTTAAAGAGGTCGAAATCTGAGAAATCAGCAAATATTATAAATTCATGCTTTTCGTTTATTCCCAAAATATCTGTAGTTTTAAACGCACAAGTGATTTGTTTTGCGAGTTCATTTAAAGTATCATTGACAAATTCAGTTCCAAGATGAGAGCCAATCTCATCGAAATCATCTATCTTAATAAGTGCGAATGCGTAGGTGCTTCCCATAAGTGACGTTTCGATTCTCTCAGAAATCTGCTCATCAATTCCCATGCTGTTGTATAGACCAGTAACTTCATCAATGTCATTATTTTTTTTATATTTCTTGATAATTCCCTCGTAGTCATTTGTGTATTTTCCAGCAAAAACAAATCCAGCACAAATGCATAATACTGTCACTCCAAGTATAACTGATAAAAGCCAGGTTGTTTTGTCGGCGTTATCCGCTAAAACTTTGTCGGTGTGGAAAAAACATATAATATTTATAGAATCATCACAGCTAGTAATAGCACCAATATACTTGTCGTTTATGAAAGATTTATTTATGTTATTTTGAAATAATTCAAGTGATTCATTTTCAAGAGTATCACCAGTTGATTTCTCAGTATTTTCAGATGCGTATAAAACATTGCCGTCATTATCAACTAAATAGATATATAATTCAGTAATAAGTGAATCTTTAACAAATACCTTGTCAAATTCTGTACTGTAAAAAGAAGTGAGCATTATTGCATTTGCATTTATTTTTTGAATATAATAAACTCTGTTGTAGTTATTTTCATAGCTAGTAAGCCAAGTTCCGTTTTCGTTAGTGTTTATTAGCGAGTATAATTCGGTGAAGATTTTTTCCCCGAAAAGTTCTTTAGTTCCGTTAGAAATTTTTCCGGAAATATCCCCGTTTTTATATATAATACCAAAATCGCTCAAGTTTTGAGTGATAGCAATTCCATTCATTTTATCAGAAATTTGCTCTTCAATATCAAGTTCTTGTTTGGTTTTTGACTGTGCATTTTCGGGCGAATAATTAATAAAATCTTCATTCTCAAATATAATCATACTAGAATTTTTAATAAAATGCAGATAGCTGTTAATATTCTTTTTTATTTGAACACTCATAGAAGACGCAAACGTTTCGGCTTGCTGTTTTTGAGAAAGACTGTATTCCTGAATTAAAAAAACACTAATTGCGATTATAGCAATAACAGCAATTATTGTATAAGTAACTATCATTCGGTTGCGAAGTTTTTTAAGTAATCTATTTTCGAATTTTTTATCATTATCCATATTTACACTCACGTCCAATCACACATATATAATAAAATTATAACATATTTTGAGGTAATTACAAGGTGTTTTTGTAGATTAACTTAAAATGTTAATCTCAAGTTAATATTTAGACTTGATTAACAAAAAACTTCTCGATAGTCTGGCATACTATCGAGAAGTTTAATTTTCATATTATTTTATTATTATGGATTTGTTTATGTCAAGTTTTCTGTAAAATATAAAATGTATAGTAAATGTAATTAAGCTTAACACCAAATATATAATGCCGATTATAAGCAGAACATCATGGTCGAATTTTTTGAGTTTGTTCATCTTATAAATTGAATTTGCAATTATAAAGCACAAAACGAAAATTCCTCCGCAGACTAAAATCTGCTTTTTTCCTAAAAAACCTATTAGTGAATATCCTAAATATATAACTGATATTATTAAAATGCTAATCAAAAACATAAACAAAAAATCGTAAAAACAATTTATCGTTGGCGCATTATTATCAATATATGTTTTTATAAGATTATAAATGCCACCATATATGTAATTTGAACTTTTAAGGTTAATTACATCTTCGAACCAGTATTCAGCAAAAATTTCAAATAGTATTGATAAAATGCTTATGAATACAGTGAAAATAAGTGTACAGATGGTAGTTGTAATAATTGACGTTTTTCGCGAAATTCCAGTGGAAAGAGATATTCTTAAATTTTCTGTATAAATGTTTATGCATACAATAATCACCAAAAGAATTGATAGAGTGCTGAACAAACCAGACAATACTAGTTGGCTTTGACCAAGCATTGCTTTAATGTCAAAATGTTCGTATAAGTATGCAAGTAGGCATATAACTGCAAATATAGTGATATAAAATATAGCTGAAAACAAAGCTAGTTTTGCAAAAATAACTTTAAAGTTATATTTAAGGGTTTCTTTTAATCGCATAAAAATCACTTCCTTTCATGCTATTTAATTATTGAGCATTTATCTGTGCTGAGTTTTTTGAAAAAGATATAGTGTATAGTTAGTGTGACCAAGCTAACTATTAGGCATAAAATACTTATAATAAGCCAGCTGTCGATTGGGAATTCATTATCTTCTATATACCAAACAATTCTTTTAGGAACAATTGTGCATAGCAATAAAAATATTAAAATTATGATTAAAAAAATAGCATGTTTATTTTTGGATAAATAATTATGTAACGATAAAAACATATATAATATTGATGCAATTGTGAGTCCGATACATACTAGATAGAAAATCTCGCTAATGTAGTCGATGATTCTATAATAAGAGAGTGTTCCAAAAAAAGGTTCCCAGATCCACTCAAATAAAAGCGAAAAAACGCTAAGTGAAGTTATGATTATAAGTGAGCTGATTAGTGTTGTAAAAAAAGTGGTTTTTCTTGAAATTTGATTAGCAAAAGACAATCTGAAATTAACATAATAGATTAAGATTATTTCAAAAATGAATAAGAATAAAGCTGGAATTATAGCATAAGGGACTACTTCTACAGTAGCACCAGTTGTGTTATAATCATTTAATTTAATTGCCAAAATCAAAGACAGCAAAAAATAAATAACTAGTGAGGATGCAATAAATTTTTTCAATAAATACTTAAAATTGTATCTAAGCATTTCCTTTAAGCGCATAATTAAGCCCCCCTTACTTATCAGAATTTGTAAGCTGAACAAAAATATTTTGCAAACTTGCCTTTGAAACTTCTAAACCGTCAGGTATTTTGTAAGCTTTGCCTTTTATGTATGCTGATTTAAGTCCGCCTATTGTGTCAATTCCTATAACGTCTTTTTCCTTGCAATATTCGTCCACAAGAATAGCATTGCCTGAAATTGTGTAGTAGCCCTCTAAAAGAGTTTCTGTATCTGTATCAGCTACAATTTGACCGTTGTTTATAATTACCACTTTTTCAAATAAATTTACACACTCGTCGATTAGATGAGTTGAGATAATAAAAGTACCGCCGTCGTCAATATATTTTTGAAGAAGTTCCTTGTAAAACAATTCTCTGTGATTAGCATCAAGTCCTAAAATAGGTTCGTCAAGCAGTACATATTCAGCGTTGCAGGATAGAGCAAGGATTATTTTAGCAATTGAGTTGTAGCCAGTTGAAAAATCGCTCAACTTTTTATTTATGTCAAGTCCGAATTTTTCAGCTAGTTTTAAAGCGTAATCGACATCAAAATCAGGATAAAAAAACTTTGTCTGATCAATTGCTTTTTTGAATTTTAGATTGGGAGATATAATATTTTTCTCACTAATACAGTAAACTTTTGAAAGAGCAGAGTCATTTTCAGTAGCCATTTCTCCGTCAATCAGCACCTCGCCGCTTGAAGGGAAAGCCCTGTTTGAAATTACATTCAGCATAGAAGATTTTCCAGCACCGTTTCTGCCAAGAAGTCCGTATATTTTATTTTTCTCAAAGCATAGCGAAACATCATGCAGTGCAAAATGATTACCGTATATTTTGCTAAGATTTTTTAGTTCAATATTGCTCATTCTGAAATCCCCCTTTCGATTAGTTTGATTATTTCATCTTTTGTTAAACCTAGTTTTTTTGCCTCGCAAATCATGACTTTTACAAAGTTGTCATAAAATTCACATTGTCTTTCTTTCTTTAAAATCTCGACAGCCCCGTCTGATACAAACATACCCAAACCTCTTTTCTTGTAAACTACATTTTTCTCCACAAGCAAATTAACACCTTTTAGCGCAGTAGCAGGGTTTACCTTGTAGGTTACTGAAATCTCAGTAGTTGACGGAATTTGCTCTTCTTCTTTGAATTGTCCAGATAGAATATTATCAGAAATCCAATCAGCCAGTTGTATATATATAGGCTTTTCGTTTTCAAGATTTAGATTCATAAGTAGTCACTCCTTTCTGAAAATTTGTTTTGTTGTTTTCTCTCTTTTCCTTTGTTCAGCACATAGTGCATTTAAGGCTTAACTTAATCGGTTAGTTGCCTCTGTAACTGAGTATATAACAAACTATCTAATTTGTCAAGTCATTTTTCAAAAAAACAAAAAAATTCCCACCGAAAAATTCGGCAGGAATTAAAATATATAAATATAAGCTTATCTATTTTATTAGAAATCAACCTCAGTATCATAGTAACAAGCTTTAAGAAGCTTTTCCATTTCCTCTTGATTAATCTGACGAGGGTTAGAACCAGTACAAGCGTCAAGAAGAGCATTCTTAGCAATCTCAGGAACTCTCTCAAGGAAAATATCCTCAGGAACAAATCCATTCTCAACAGGATAGCTGTCAGCACCGTAGTTCTTAATGCACATAGGAATTTTAAGCTCCTTGCTCATACCGCGTAGGTACTCACAAAGATTATCAATCTTAGCCTCATCAGTATCACCAGTGATATTCATAGTGTCAGCAATCTTCACATAACGCTTAGCAGTTGCAGGATCCTTAGCGTTGAACTTAATAACCTTTGGAAGATACATAGCATTAGCAGCACCGTGAATAATATGACTTCCAAGATCAGCAAAAGCAGCACCAGTCTTGTGAGCCATTGAGTGAACGATACCTAGTAGAGCATTAGAGAAAGCCATACCAGCAAGACACTGAGCATTATGCATTGAAGCACGCTTATCCATATCGCCATTGTATGAATCAATAAGATCAGCCTGAATCATTTCAATTGCGTGAAGAGCAAGAGGGTCAGTGTAGTCGCTCATGCAAGTTGCAACGTAAGCCTCAATTGCGTGAGTAATAGCGTCCATACCAGTGTGCGCAACAAGTTTTTGCGGCATTGTTTCAGCAAGGTCAGGATCAACAATTGCAACGTCAGGAGTAATTTCAAAGTCAGCGATAGGATATTTAATTCCCTTGTCGTAGTCAGTGATAATTGAGAAAGCAGTTACCTCAGTAGCAGTACCTGATGTAGAAGGAATAGCGCAGAAGTGAGCCTTTTTACGTAGCTTAGGAATACCAAAAACCTTACACATATCTTCAAATGTGCAGTCAGGATACTCGTATTTAATCCACATAGCCTTAGCAGCATCAATAGGTGAACCGCCGCCGATTGCAATAATCCAATCAGGCTCAAATTTAAGCATAGCTTCAGCACCGCGCATAACTGTATCTACTGATGGATCTGGCTCAATTCCATCAAAAATCTGAACTTCAAATCCTGCCTCTGCAAGATATTCAGTTACTCTGTCAAGAAATCCAAAACGTTTCATTGAACCGCCGCCAACACATACAATTGCTTTCTTTCCCTCGAAAGTTTTTAGAGTTTCTAAAGAACCCTTACCATGATATAAATCTCTAGGTAGTGTAAATCTTGCCATTGAAAATTCCTCCTACAAAATAATAAGTTTTTACTATAAATAGTAAACAGTATGTAAAATATGCACAATAAAATATATTGTCCGATGTTTTTATTATAGCACTTTACCCATTGAATTTGTTTGAACTTGATATTAACAAATTATTAATTATACGAATTTGCATAGCGTATATACAAAATGGAAAGAAAGAAAACTAGGGTAAAATTCACAAATAAATCATAATAAGTACTTGTAAAATAGTTATATTTATGATATAATAATTTTATTGCTATTAGAAATAGATTATAATGTTAAAACAAATTATTAATTTTTATTTAACAAATAATCAACTATGTTGAATATAACATTATGATTTAAAATAAGAAAGGTTTGGTTTGAAAAATGGATGTATTTAAGGAGCAGATTGTTAGAAAAAAGCCGAGCGGGAATGATACGGCGTCAAAAATTTTAATTATTATTGCTTCTGTTGCTTTGGCGATGATGTGTTTTTTGTTTACATTAGGAACACAACTTGTTTTGTTTGGCTTGCTTTTTGCTGCCGCAGTGCTTTACGGCGGATATTATCTTGTTACGAATCTAGATGTTGAGTATGAGTATATTTTTACCAACGGAGAGATTGATTTTGATAAAATAATTGCTCAAAGAAAGAGAAAACGTCTTTGCACAGTTAGAATAAATTCCGCAACTGATTTTGGAGTTTATGATGAACATGCTAACCTTGATGGCGTTGAAACAAATGTTAAAGCAAATGCTTGTGATGAAAATTTTACAGATTATTTTATTAGATTTAATCATAAAGATTTGGGTGATACTGTAATATATTTCACACCTGATGATGATATGCTTGAAAATCTTAAACCTTATTTGCCAAGAAATATTAAGGCGAAGATGTAGTTTTTCAAGTTGAAAGGATGATTATTTTGTATACTGTCGGAATTGATATGATTGAGATTGCCCGAATAGAAAAAAGTGTACAAAGCCAACATTTTGTGGAAAGGGTTTTCTCTGAAAAGGAGATAGCCCTTTTTTCGACTAAGAAAAATCCATATGAATCTATGGCAGGAAATTGGGCAGCGAAAGAGGCGTTTTCTAAGGCTTTGAGAACTGGCATTCGGAATTTTTCATTAAGTGAAGTGTCAGTTTTGCGCGATGAGTTGGGTGCGCCTTACTATGAACTCAGCGGAAAAGCTATGGATATTGTAAAGTCTAATCAGCTTGAGTTTTCTGTGAGTATTACTCATACAAAGGAGTATGCTCAGGCGGTTTGTATTGCATTTAAAAATCACTAGTGTAAAAATTTATTTAGAAAATCTAATGAGGAGTGAATGGTAATGTATGAAATTCTTACTCCAAACCAAATGCGTGACGCGGAATCGGCGTCGGTACGGCTTGGTGTTGATTTGCAGAATCTGATGAATAATGCGGGTGAAAAATTGAGTTTTCGAATTCTTTTGTCGGCTAGACGACAGCATATGAACCGTGTCGTAATTTTGGTGGGCAGTGGAAATAATGGCGGAGATGGGCTGGTTGCGGCTAATCATCTTATTAAAGAGGGCTTGTCACCAACCATAATTTTATGTTGCGGACATCCTAAAACTGAGCTTGCTAAAAATGCTTTCGACAATTTGGATAAAAACATTTTGGTTATTGATAAAAATGATGAAAGGCTTTTTAATATTATTTTTTCAGCCGGATTAATAGTCGACTGTGTTTTTGGAACAGGTTTTCATGGCTCGCTTGATGATGATATTTCAAAGCTTTTTAAGCGTGTAAATGATTTGAGTATTTACAAAATTGCTTGTGATGTGCCGTCTGGCGCAAATGCGTATAGCGGGCTAGTTTGTGAAAATGCTTTCAAAGCTGATGAAACGGTTACTTTTCATCGAAGTAAAATAGGACTTCATCTGTCACCAGCGAAAGAGTGTTGTGGAAAAATTAGAGTTGCTGATATTGGAATTCCCGATGGTTGGGACGAAAATCTATTAATTCAAATTTCATCTGCAACAATAGCTCACGCCGTTTCATTGCTGCCGTTTAGAAAAGAGGACAGCCATAAGGGTAATTATGGAAAGTGTATGCTTTTGTGCGGTTCGCTTAATTATCCAGGTGCCGCGATAATTTCGTCGATGTCAGCACTGCGTTCTGGTACAGGAATTGTTAATCTTTGTACGCCTAAAGAGCTTATTTATACTGCCGCTTGCAAGATTCCTGAATGTACATTTACACCGCTAAATACAGATGAAAATGGATTTGTATCAAAAGATAACTTGCCTGAAATTCTCGAAAAGGTGAGTAAATCGACATCCATAGTAGTTGGCTGCGGACTTGGAAAAACTGATGATATTACCGAAATTTTGCATGAAATTATTAAAAATTCAAAATCTCCAATAATTATTGACGCCGACGGAATAAACTGTCTGTCCGAGCATATAGATATATTGAAAGACAAACAATCGGAGATTATTTTAACACCTCACGTGGGAGAATTAGCAAGGCTTTGCGAAGTTTCGGTGGCTGATATTTTAGAAGACACGTTGGGCTATTCAAACAAGCTTGCTGATGAATACGGCGTAACAGTTCATGCAAAGAATACCCAGACGCTTACAGTTTCGGAAAACCAATGTATTTTGACTGATTTTGGATGTTCAGCATTGGCGAAAGGCGGTTCGGGTGATATGCTTGCAGGTCTGATTGGCTCGTTGACTGCACAAGGGCTTAAACCTGTCGAGGCCTGTGTTTTGGCAGACTATGTTATGGGCAGAGCAGCCAGAATTCTTTGTGAAAGCGGTTCAGCAAGAGGTGTTTTAGCAACGGACATAATTTCAGCTTTTCCCAAAACATTTTATCAGGCTGAACGTGGTGTAATTGCGTAATCTCTAGAAACATTTTGGTTATAATAATTTGCTGTCTTTCGATTGAAAGGCAGTATTTTTTTGGAGGTTTTTATGAAAAAAAGAATTTTATTGTCAGCGGCTGTTGTAATGTTAGTAGGATTAAGTTCATGTGGAAAAACTATAGGAAAGCCAGAACAGCTCGATAAGAATTTCACTTGTGAAGCTGTGTTTTCAGAGAATGATAATAAGTATCAAGCAAATTTGGAGCGCGTTGACGGAGTGGGCTGGAACGCGGTTTTCACGTCGCCAGAAACGATAGAAGGCATGGAAGTGTCGCTGTTAAATGACAAATGCACAGTGAATTTCAAAGATCTTACATACACAGTAGATAGAGCAGAACTACCGCAATATGGATTTTTGTCGCTTGTGACTTCATCTGTTGACAATTGCATATCTGGCAAAAATCTTGAAACTTCACAAAAAGGGGAAGATTTTTTACAAAAGGGTACGATCAAAGGTGCAGATTATACAGCACAGATAAGCGAAAAAACGATAAGCAATGTAAATATAGCAAATCAAATCACAGCTGAGTTTTCGAATTATAAAGCAAAATAGACACAAAAAAGCTGTTTCACGAAATTGTGAAACAGCTAAATTTATTTAA
>CAZJRQ010000003.1:7505-32753 GCA_964548535.1 uncultured Oscillospiraceae bacterium | reverse complement strand
AAATAGACACAAAAAAGCTGTTTCACGAAATTGTGAAACAGCTAAATTTATTTAATTATTTACCGTAGTTGCACTCGATAACATTATTTTCTTCATCCAAGAAAGTGATGTCAGCGATATAGTAATCAGACTGGTTAGGAATAGACCACTTCATAACGTTTATGTACTGTGGATCAGTAGTATTTCTGAACTTAGCCTTATCCTTAATACCAGGACGGATAGTGATAGGGAAGTAACCCCACTCAGAAAGCCATTCAGCTTCGCCAAACTCAGAAAGCTCATTCCAAGAATTTGAACCGTTATCATCAGAAGGTTCAGTGGAAATTTTACCCATAAAGTTACCAGGAACCATTTTTTCAACGCCGTCATCATCAGTGAAAGGACCAACAGCCTTAGTTACAAACTCAATATTAACTGAGAAAATTTCAGGCAATTTTTCTTCTTCGCCTTCGAAAAGTTTAGACATATCAAGTCTAAGCTTAGGAACCTTGTAATCACCATTGCCGTTCTTATCAAGAGTTTCAATCTTAAGCATTGGAATGCCAGCAAGTTCTTCAATTGTAAGATTTGTGTGTGATTCGTCACTATCATAGTCTTTGCCTAGAGCCTCTGCAAAAGCAGTAACGTCCATATCTTTAGTGAACTTAAGTGAAGCAGCTTCATAACCTTCTAAAGTAGCAGGTAGTTCAGAAATATCCTTAGGCTCTTCAGCTTCAGCCTCTGATTCCTCAGCCTTAGACTCTTCCTCAGCTTTAGATTCCTCTTCAGCCTTAGATTCTGCTGCAGTTGTTGTGTCTTTAGTTGTTGCAGCTGGCTCACTCGATGAATCGTCAGTGCCGCCGCAAGCGGTCATAATTGATGCAGTCATTATAAGTGCAAGTGCAGATGCTAATATCTTCTTCATAAATAAATAACCTCCAAAAAGTAATTTGAATATCGTAAAAAAATATTAACTTAATAAAACAATATTAACTTAACAAGATAATTATATCATTATTCCAACACTAAATCAATATGTTATTTGCACAATAAAAGCCTATATAATTGTGCAACTTTAATAACTTGATTGTTGAAAATCTTGCCTAAATCGTAATGTTCGACAACATAAGTGATTATTTGTAATTATTAAACCAAAAAAAGGACTTCCCGTATCAGGAAGTCCTTAATAAGTATTTTAAATATATTGTTATTTAAAAAGTCGAATTATTTCTTCTTCTTAGAAACAACAACAGCAGCAGTAGCAGCAACAGCTACACCTGCAAGAGCGATACCAGCAGCAGAACCTGAACTTGGGTTGCTTGTGTTATCAGAAGCCTTGCTTGAAGTTGCAGCAGCTGAAGAAGTGCTTGCAGCCTTTGAAGATGATTCAGCAGTTGATGATTCAGCCTCTGAAGAATCAGTTCCAGAATTTTCTGAAGGTTTTACTTCGTTACCGTTAGCATCTTGAAGTGAAAGACCAACAATTTCCCACTCGTGAGTATCATCAAAACTTTGAACTGCGATACCATAGTAGTTTTCTTCATTTGTAGCATCTTCAGCATTGAAAAGTCCAGCGTCATTTGTGAAAGTGATAGTAAACTCATCGCCACTTGGATCACTAACATCTACATCTGTATTTACTTCAGGGTCTAGGTTACCGTCCTCATCATATTTATGAGTGCCTGCGTGCCAATCGTGCTGATCCCAACTAGTTTTTGTTCCAGTTATAACGATTGAACCGTTAGTACCAAAATCTTCGTTACCAGCAGTAGAATCTTTGATTGTTACAACAACCTTAGTTATTTCAGCCATTTTTGAAACATCTGAACGCTCAAATAAAGGTGTATCATCTTCGTTACCGATAAGAATGCGTTTAGATAGTCCTGTACCTTCACCTGACCAACCTTCTGGTACAGCAGAAATAACTCCGCTTGCAGCAGAAGCAGCAATAGCCATTGAAAGAGCTAGTGTAGTTGCTGAAAGACCAGCAATAATTTTCTTAAGTTTCATAATATAATCTCCTCCATATTGTTTATATGATACGAATTGCATTTTTCAATTCTGTTCTCATTATAACAGATTGGTTACAGAAAATCAAGTGTTTTGTGAAAAAAATCATCATAAACCAGTGAAATTTCAAACAATTTTGCTTGTCTGTTTTTGTGCATTTATTATAGAAAACGATTACATGGCAATCATTTGTTTAAAATTCACAAAAAATTTAGGAAGTTTTACCTCTCCGATAAAACTTCCTAAGTGTGAAATAATTTGATGTTTAAGTAAAATTTAATGTGTGCTCATATCTGTAAATGAAAGTCCAATCTGTTTGCCTTCATAAGTTGCAGTGTATGAATCGCTTGTGCCTTTTAGAAAAGCACTCTCGCCATTTATTTGATATGAACCGATTGGTGATTTTGTTATGTAAATTTCTTTTGTTTGTCCAGGATAGTTGTTGTCATATATTTGAAGTATATATTTTCTGTGGCATGAAGTATCCTGAATCAGTCCGATAGCATTTACAGTATGTGTATCATCAATAGTCGTTATAACTGGCTCTCCTCGGCTAAGCAAACTTTTAAGCTTGTTAAAGCTTTCATCGCCGTCTATAAGCTTGAATACATTGTCTGCATTATCCCATTGCAGTGCGTTTAGTCTGTATAGGCTCTTGTAAAACTGCGCTTCCCATTTGATATAGCTGTTTTCAATATCGCCGAAATTATTTTCAATATCCATATATAAAAGCTCTACAAATTGCCAATTCAGATTATTACTTGTAACCGGAACAGATTGAATTTTCCAACCGCTGTTCAATGCTTCAATGGCATATTTTTCTTTTACTTTCAGAGTGTCACCACTGCTTTTGTAATCTAAATAGCTTTTTACATCGCCAAAAGTTCCGGTAAGAGCATCAGGTCTAACTTTGCTCAGTGTTTCATTTCTGCCGTACATGTCTGATAGAAGCGTGTCTGAAAAATCATAACCGTCAGCCTGATGTTTTTGTTCGCTCTTATCTGTTGGGGAAATGTCACCAAGTGACGTCTGTAGATTTCCTAAATACCAATCTCTTGCAAAAACAGCCATTCCAAAGTCAACGCTTGTTGTAGTTGTAGTTCTAAAATTTCTAAATACAAAACCGTTAGTTTTCGGTGAAAATCCTGTGTTATAAAGAGAATATCCGTTGTTGTTTGATGTAGATGTAGCAGTTGCATAAGGTACTATGTCATAGTTAAGAGTAGTAACAATCTGCTTATGAGCATCGTTTAAAGCGTTCGCATCGTATGCAGAATAATATTTTCCGCCTGTTTTATAAGCAAGCTCCTGAAGCCAGCCGCGGTCAATTTCACGACCTAAACCTACTGTAAGAATAACTATGTTTTTACTTTTTGCTAGACGTGCAAGTTCTTCAACAGATTTTGGATTAGTTTCATCAGATTCGCCGTCAGTAAGCATAATTATAACATTTCGATACTTGTTATTAGCGTCAAATTCAAATTCATTTATAAACTTAGCAAGTGCCTGCTGACTTTTTGTTCCGTCAAATTTTTCATCGTCGTATTGAATAGATTTTATTGACTTATTTAGCTTATCTTTATCGCTTGTAAATCCTTGAACCTTAGTGTATCTTGCTGTAAACTTTGAAATAGCAAATTCGTATTCACCATCGATTTTTTCAATAAGGCTTGAAGCGAAATCAAGTCTTTTGAAATCAACATCATTTTCAGAAGATGTAGGACAAAGTGATTTTGGATACATAGAACCAGAGTTGTCAATTAAAAATCCAATTCGAGTAGTAATTTCTTGATTTATAGTTTTTTCAACTCCGACAACATATGTGGATAGCACACTGATATTAGCCGAAATAGTATTATTTTTCTTGTCAACCTCTGATTCAATCTTAGTATATTTCAAAGTTGAAGGATCAAATTGAAGTATATCTAAATCACCATATGAATAGCCAAGTTTTTTTATTTTGTTCATGTCAAGATTGAAAATTACCTTAGCTGAGTCGAATCCGTAGTCCGAATAAAAATCATAAGCCTCACTAACGATACTTGTGTTTGAAGAAATAGCGAAGTTTTCGAGTTTTTGGATTGTAGTATTATATACATTTGCGTTGCCGGAAATTTCAAGAGCGACTTGGTCGTTGCTTTTCTTGGCAGTGAATTTTCTGTCAGCATCGTCTGTTTTACCGTCTGTAGAGCTCATTCGTGGATTTAGTCCAGCCATAATCTCATAGCCGTCAATCAAACCGTCACCGTCAGTGTCTTCATTTAGCGGGTCAGTGCCGAGCTTTTCCTCGTCGGCATCAGAGATTCCGTCACCGTCAGTGTCAGGATTTTGAATATTTGTTCCAAGACGTTTTTCTTTTTCGTTGCTAAGCCCGTCGTTATCCCAATCGTCATTGTCATCAAATTCGGCTTCTTTGTATGTAGCATTAATATCAATCTGCTCAACAATAGCCATTGCTTTGCTTATACGGTTATTTTCTTTTATTTGATGTGCAATTAATACAATGATGACGATTGTTAATATTACGATAAATCCAAGCAGATAATATAGTGGCTTTTTACCGCTGAAATAGGAATGTTTTTTACGTTTTGACAAAGCCTCTGCCGCTGATAAATTTTTATTCATTTTAGGCCTCTTCCTCTTCTATATTAGAAATATTTAGTATAATTTAAACAATAAACGTGCTAAAACCTATTCATATTTTAACACATTTGACTGTGAAATGCAATAGCGGTCTGATTGTGAAAACCACCAAAAATATGAACTTTTTTTAATGTTTTTGCTTATATTGTTTATAAGTTGTTAAATAAAAATATGTTTTATCATGTTTGATAATTGTGGGAAAATATAAAATGCGGATAAAATAGCTCCGCACAATAAATAAAATGTGTGTTATTACTGTGAGAAATAAATGAAAAAAGGAATTGAAATCTTGAAAAAAACTTCAAGGTGTGGTATAATAACTAAGAATATAAACGTGTTTTAACTTTTTAGTTAATACATCACGTGGTTGAAATAACAAATTTTGGATTTACATTGAAAATCCAAAATTTTAATTAAGGGATGACATTTTATGATTATTGATTTTCATGTACACGCTTTTAACGAGAAAGTTTCGGAAATAGCGGTGCAGAAAATGCAGGATATTTCAGGGCTTGAGCCTTTTACTCATGGTTTTGTAAATCAAACGTTAGAAAGATTTGATGAATGGGGAGTTGACAAAGGCGTTTTGCTGCCGATTGCTACAAAACCATCTCAACAAACAATTATCAATGATTGGGCTAAAGAGCAGGATGGTGAAAGGCTAATTTCATTTGGTTCTGTTCATCCTGAAGCTGATGACGTCATAGATGAATTAAATCGAATTAAAAATATAGGACTTCACGGTTTGAAATTTCATCCTGATTATCAAAATTTTATGGTTAATGATAGAAAGCTTGATTTCATTTATGATGAAGTTGAAAGACTAGATTTGCCAGTTGTTTTTCATGCAGGATTTGATTATGTGTCACCTGATTTAATTCATTGTCCGCCAGAGCTCTCAAGAGACGTTGTTAATAGACATAAGGGCATGAAGATGATTTTTGCGCACATGGGCGGACTTTTGCAGTGGCAGGAGGTTTTAGATAACCTAGCCGGAGTTGACGGTGAGGTTTATTTTGATACAAGTACAGTTTCTGTTACTGAGTATGAAAATCAAGTGCTTGAAAAAATAATAAATAAACATGGCAGTGATAGAATACTTTTTGCGAGTGATTGTCCATGGGACAACTCAAAAGTTATTGCTGATAAGATTGATAGCTTGAAAATTTCTGATGATGCGAAAGAAAACATTTATTATAGAAATGCACAAAGGCTGTTAGGCTTAAATTAAAACGGATAAAACTTATGCCTGAAAGGAAAATTTAAAAATGATTAGAAATTCAAAATTAATTTTTTGTATAGCGTTTGCACTGATATCATTTGTTAGCTGCGGATTTAATGATGATTCTTCTGAGGTTGAAACAACGACAACTGTAACAACAAGAGAACATGTAAAAACCATTAAAACAGCAGTTCAAGAAATTGATGTTGATGATGACGATGAAGATATTGAAGGCTATACTACAACTGAAGAAGTTACGGGTAGTTTGGAAAATTCTTATTCAAATACAAATGATGACCCTGATGAAGATATTCTTGCGACATGGTCAACAACAACAACTGCATATACGGTTCCAGATGATGTTACGGCTAAGACAACTCAAAAGAATAAGGCAACATCAAAGCAAACGACAAAAAAGAAAACTACAACAGCAGCAACAGAATTTACTGCCGACAAGTTATACAATCCTGGAAAGTCGGACAAATTTAAGTCAAAAAAGAAGTATAAAGTTACATCGGATACAACTTATTTGAATCTTAGATACGGACCGTCAAAGGAATATAACGTTCAGCTTGAGATTCCTGACGGAGAGTACATATACGGCACAGCCTTAACGTCAAATCCAAATAATAAGGATGAGAAGTGGGTTTACGTAACATATAAAGGAACAAGCGGTTGGGTTATGGACTCACTTCTTAAAGCTGAATAATATTATTCTGCAGATGCTAGATTTGCGTATTTGTTTTGTTATTGTAATTAATTTATTTTATGGTTAATGTTACTATTTTCAAAAACATTTTTCATGTGATTTTTATTACAATGTACTGATTTACATTATATATTTGTAATATGACGTCAATATGAATTAAGCTGACACATTTTATTATGTTTCGATAATTTAAATATATTATTTAGAAAATTAAGCAAAAAGAGCACGTTTTAGTATTAGGTTAAAAAGATGTTAATAGACGTATTATTACGTTTAAATAAAAAAATGAAATAAGGATATGATGTTATGTTGATTAAATTGAAGAAAAATAATTTTGAAATTTCGGCCGATTCAAATGGTGCAGAGCTTCACTCAGTGAATTTAAACGGCACTGAATATTTGTGGCAAAGCGGCGATGCGTGGAAGAGATATGCGCCGATTTTGTTCCCATTTATCTGCTCACCTAAAAATAATGAGTATTCTGCAAATGGTGAAAATTATAAAATGCCTGGCAATCATGGTTTTGCTCGTGACAGCCAGTTTGAACTTCTTGAGTCTGATGAAACATCGGCAGCGTTTATTTTAAAATCGTCTGAGGAAACTAAAAAGTCATATCCATATGATTTTGATTTTGTTGTAAAATATATTATTGATGATAATAGAGTAACTGTTCAGAATAAAGTTGTCAATACTGGCAATACTGAAATGTACTTCTATGTCGGCGGTCATCCTGCGTTTAATTGTCCGCTTGATGATGGACTTGCGTTTGATGATTATTATGTAGAATTCTCAAATGATGAAACTATAACTCAGCCTACTCCAAATGGTGATAGAACAATTCTTAGCAATGCAAAGAGAGTTGATTTGGCAAGAGAACTTTTTGATTTTGACGTATTCATGAAGGATAGCCCTAAGTCAAATGCAGTAACTTTAAAGTCGGATAAGTCGGATAAATTTGTTACTGTTGAGTATCCAATGAGCAATTGTATTGCAATTTGGTCGCCGACTGGTGATGATAATGCGAAGTTTGTCTGCCTTGAGCCTTGGACTTCTGTGCCTGTTTATGCTGATGATGAGTTTTTTGCGATTGAAGAAAAACCTCATGCTATAAAGCTATCAGCTGGTGCTGACTATACTTATGAGTATTCTATTGTTGTAGGTTAAGACAGGAGATTTTTGATGAGAGCGGTAGTTCAAAGGGTGAAAAATGCGTCTGTTACTGTTGATAATGCTGTCACAGGTGAAATTGAGCAGGGACTGTTGATTTTTTTAGGAGTAGCCGATAGCGATACTGAAAAGGATTGTGAAAAGCTTGCTGATAAAATTTCAAAGCTTAGAATTTTTTCGGATGAGAATGATAAAATCAATTTGTCGGTAAATGATATAAGTGGAGATATTTTAGTTGTTTCGCAGTTCACACTTTATGCTGATTGTAAAAAAGGAAATCGTCCAAGTTTCGTGCGTTCTGGCAAGCCTGAGTATGCAAATAAAATGTATGAGCATTTCTCGAAATTGTGTGCAGAGCATATAAATGGAAAAGTGGAGAATGGTGTTTTTGGTGCTGACATGAAAGTAAGTTTGCTTAATGACGGCCCATTTACTGTGATCCTTGAATGTGTGAATGGGGAGATTTTGCAGTGAATATTCAGATTTTCGGTAGAAAAAAGTGTTTTGACACTAAAAAGTCAGAGAGATATTTTAAGGAACGAGGTATAAAGTTCCAGTCGATTGACATAGACTCTAAAGGACTGAGCAAAGGTGAATTTAATAGTGTTTTGTCAGCAGTTGGTTCACTTGATAAGCTGATAGACGAAAAAAACACATCAGAAGATGCTGTGCTTTTGAAATATTTATCTTCTGATGCTGATAAAAAAGATAAGCTTTTAGATAATCCCAAACTTTTAAAAACACCAATTGTTAGGAACGGAAAACAAGCAGCAGTTGGTTATCAGCCAGAGGTTTGGAAGGACTGGGATTAGTCATTATGCAAAAAAGCACAAAAATATTTTGTGCTTTTTTACTGTTTTATGGCTAATATCATTGACTTATTGAGTGTTTTGAAGTATAATATTGGTATGTGTAGAAATATAAATATATATAAAGAAATTTAACAAAAAAATCGGAGGCGCTTATGAAGAAATCTTTGAAACTTACATGCATCTGTTTTGTCGCCTGTTTTGCATTGGCAAGTTGTGATTTGCCAGGTTTTTCTGATAAGACAAATGATGATGATGATTTTCTATTAGATACGTCTTATTCGGATTCGGACAAGAATAATAAAGATCAAAGTTATAGTTGGGTGCTTGAGCCTACCATACAAGCAGATAATATTATATCTTTTGATTCAAGTCAAATTGATCCTGAAAATGAGCAGAGTACGGCTTATTTGAATATGGCTATTATTTACCAAAAAGGAAAATATGGCTTTATTGATAATAAAGGAAACATTGTTGTTGAGCCAACCTATGATGACTATTATACTAGTGCGTGCGGTGAAATGGTTTTGTACAATGTAATTAATGAACAAACAAATGAGTATGAGTATTGTACACTAGACAGTGCAGGACAGGTTTTGAATTATACTCGAACAAAAGAGGATTATTCGCCGGTTTATTATTGGAACAATGAAGAAAAGGCTGTTTATGTAAAAAACAAAAATAAAGAGTGGGCAACAAAATATAGCGGTAAGAAAACTGTAGTTGTTACTAAAGCTAAGTTTTCTGATGTAGGAAATGGCTATTATACAATCAGCGATGTTGATGATTCAGTTTACGCACTTGCAAAGGAAGACAAGCTGATTTTAGATTTTGAGTATTCAGATTTTTATGCACCAGCTTTTAAGGGTTCTGGCTTAACTGCTATTGCACTTCAGAAGGATGGAAAGTGGGGATATGTATCTTCACAGGGCGATACTATTGTAGATTTTAAGTGCGATAGTATTTTGAGTTCGTTTAACGGAAATCTAGTTGATGATATAGATGTTGAGCATCCATATTTGTTTACTGAAGAATTTGTACCTGTAAGTATTGATTCTATGTATGGTTATTATGATATGGAGGGCGAATGTGTTGTAAAGCCGGGAGAATTTGAGCAGGCAAGACCTGTGCATAACGGCAGAGCGTGGGTGAGAAAAAATGGTCTATGGGGAGTAATCCAGCTAGCTGAAACAGCAGAAGAAGAGAGCAGTGAGGAGGATTCGTCAAAGGAGACTACTGCAGCAACTAAGTTCACAACGCAGTCACAGTCAAGCAGTCAAGTATCAACTACTAGTTCGTCATATGCAACTACAACTATAAAGACAACTACAAAGTCGAGTCAAACTAGTCAAAATACTAATACAACCCCTGCTCAAACTACTCCGGCAGCTACAGAGCCACCAGTAGTTACAACACAACCAACACAGCCTCCTGTGACTACACCGCAGCCTGAGCCGCCAGTTGCATCAGAAGAACCGGGCGAGGAATAAAATAACATTATAAATTATTTAAGCTTTCACAGAAAATAATCTGTGAAAGCTTTTTTGTGCAAAAAAAATAAAGACGGATTCCGTCTTTAAAATTGTTATTAAATTAAATCTATTTTTTCAAAGCCTTAAGAGTCTCTTTATTTCCCAAAACCAAAATAGTTTCGTCAGCTAGGAAAATATGGTCAGGTCCAGGTAAAGTGTCAAATGCCTCACCATCCTTAATTGCAAGAACGTTAATGCCGAATTTCTGACGAAGATTTTTCTCAACAAGTGTCTTGCCCACCCAGCTTTCAGGAACAGAAAGCTCATAAATAGCATACTCGTCATTCAGCTTGAAGTAGTCAAAAATGCCCTCTGAACTGAATTTTACTGCAAAACGTTCAGCAGTTTCACGTTCTGCATAAACAACCTCGTCCGCACCGTTTCTAAGCAGAAATTTCTTGTGTATATCACGGTTAGCTCTAGCAAAAACATACTTAGCTCCCATGTCTTTAAGCAAAGAAGTTGCCTCAAGCGAGCTCTGAAAATTATCACCGATTGCAACGATGCAAATATCGAAATTTCTAACACCAAGCTCTTCAATAAACTGAGGGTCAGTAGCGTCACCAATCTGTGCGTTGGTAACATACTTTAAAGCAGCGTCAACTCTGTCTTCACTGATATCAACAGCAAGAACTTCATTTTTTTGGCGTGTAAGCATTTTTGCCATGTGTTTTCCGAAACGTCCAAGACCAATAATTAAAAACGATCTCATAGTAATTAAAATTCTCCATTTCTAAATTTAACCGCAGAGCGGAATTTTTAACTTGATTTATATTAACCGACAGTGATTTTTTCAGTCGGAAGCTGTGACTTAGAGCATTGTGTTGATGAATTAAGTGCCATTAATACAGTAAGACCGCCTATTCGTCCAATAAACATAAGTGCAACTAAAAGAAGATGTGAAGGCAGGCTTAAATTCGGAGTAATACCAAGAGAAATTCCTACAGTACCAACTGCAGAAGATGTTTCAAAAACTGACTCCAGCATAGGAACATTATCGTAAGCACTAATAAATAGTGAAACAGAAATTGTAAGCAGTAAATAAAGCATAAATACGCAAACAGCATTGTGAACGATGTCATCAACAATACGTCGTTTAAAGCACTCGATTGATTTTCTTTTTCTGAAAACACAAACAATACTTAAAAATAGTACAGCAAATGTAGTAGTCTTAATACCACCAGCAGTAGAACCAGGCGAACCGCCGATAATCATAAGTACAGACATAAGCGAAATGCTTGATTGACTGTATTGGTGTAAATATACAGAGTTAAAGCCCGCCGTTCTAGTAGTAACTGATTGGAAGAGCGAGCACATAACTTTTTCGCCGAAATTCATTCCCGCATATGCAGGTGAATTAAATTCCAACAAAAGAATTAACAATCCGCCGCCAAAAACAAGTATTAAGGTTGTAGTTAAAACAATTTTAGTTTGAAGTCTGTAATAGTGAGCCTTTAGCTTATGCTCACGAATATCTCCCCAAACAAAAAAGCCTAAACCGCCTATAATAATAAGGAGCATAATGGTTAAATTAATCACAACGTCATTGTATACAGTAGTTATTGAAGAAAACGGGCTGAAATATCCCATAAGGTCAAATCCGGCATTGCAAAAAGCGGATATTGAATGGAATATTGAAAAATATATACCCTTTGCTATTCCAATTTTCGGAATAAATCTAAACGAAAGCAAAATTGCACCAATAAGTTCAAACGCTATTGAACCTATGAAAATGAATTTTGTCATTTTAACTATACCGCCAAGCTTGGGAGCATTAACCGATTCAGCAACAGTAGAACGTTGTTTAAGACCGATTTTTTGCTTAGTAAGAGACAAAGCAAAAATTGCAATAGACATCAGCCCAACTCCGCCGATTTGAATAAGGATGATAATAATAATCTGTCCAAATAGCGACCAGTACGTATATGTGTCGTGTACAATAAGACCAGTTACACATGTAGCAGAGGTTGCTGTAAAAAGAGATTCTTCAATAGGGGTAAAAACTCTATCACGAGAGCTTATCGGCATTGATAACAGAAAAGTTCCAATCAAAATCAAAGTACCATAGCTTAAAAGCATAAGTTTGGTAAAAGGAATTCTTTGAAGGTAGTTTTTGGTATGTGTTAACATTATTTTGCCTTAGCACTTAATTTATATTTATTAAAATTTAGAATAAAATTAAGCAAGGCATTTCCCACCTTTCGTATTTTTCATTTTGTTTAAAAATCAACTAAGCATAATATTTCATTATGCTTATATCAATGTATTATAACACCATAAGTGTTAAAAGTCAACTGTCGAATAGTGTCAAAAAAACGAGTGTTTTAAAGCAATATTCCGTCGTTTTTGTATATATCTAATGTTCAAAAAAACAAAAATCAGTAATAAAATGCGCTGCAAATTATATATAATAAGGAAAAATCTTAAAGTAATCTTAAAAACATTGACAAGGTAAAAATAATGTAATATTATAATAGTATGTCTAATTTTTTTAAAGTATATTTAAGGTATAGTTAAAATTGTGTTTAGAGAGAAAAAATATGCAATTTTGATACATTTTTTTGCTTAGATTTATTTAGATGTTTATGAACAAAAGACTAGAAAGAGAGAGACAAAATGAGAGTGAAAAATTTTTTAACTATATTTTTTGGTAAGATAATGGTTAAAATTCTAAAGCTATTTGGCAAGGATGCTGGAAATTTTCCAGGACTCGTGCTGTGGACAGTTAATAAGGATTGTCTAAAAGCTTTTGATGTTGACTGTCCAATTATCGCTTGTACAGGTACTAATGGAAAAACTTCCGTTACAAATTTTCTAAGCCATATGTTTGAACAGGGTAATAATAAAAAGATTATAACAAATCGTGAAGGCAACAATCTAGATACTGGAATATGTTCACTTTTGCTTAATCATTGTGATATGAAAGGCAGAGTTCATGCAGATTATTTGGTTTTAGAGATTGATGAATCTCATGTTCCGGTAATATTTAAAAATCTAAAGCTTGAAACTTTGGTAGTACTGAATTTTTTCCGCGACCAGTTAGATAGAAATGGTGAGGTTGAAACTCTTATATTAAAGGTGAATAAGTTTTGCCAAACGTTTGAGGGCAATTTGATACTAAATGGTGATGACCCAAATGTTGCGCGTCTAGGGCTTGCAAATAAGCATAATCAAAATGTGCGTTATTTTAGTGTGGATAAGTATAAGTATGCAACAAATAGCCTGCATGAGGCAGGAGAGGGACGTTTTTGTCCTGTCTGCGGTACAGCGCTTGAGTATGAATATTATCAGTATTCGCATATTGGAAAATTTGCGTGTCCAGCTTGCTGTTACGGAAAAAACAAACCGTATGTGAAGCTTGAAGATGTAAATCTTGATAAGCCGTCATTTAAAGTTGACGGTGAAGAGTATGATACCTTTAATAATAGTATATACTATATGTATAATCTAGCCGCAGTGTATTCAGTTGCTAAGCTTTATAATCTTGACAAAAAAACAATTCGTGATACTTTCAAGAATTTTCAGGTGAACAATGGTCGAATGGAAACCTTTGAGCATAATAGCAGTAAGCTTATGCTTAATCTAGCCAAAAACCCAGTTGGTGCAAATATGACAGTTCGTATTATTAACGAGTGTGAGGGCGATAAAGAAATGCTTTTTGTGCTTAATGATAATCTAGCTGATGGCTATGATGTTTCTTGGATTTGGGATATTAATTTTAGTATATTTAATAATGTAAATAGAGTTGTAACAAGCGGTACAAGAGCATATGATATAGCCGTAAGAATTAAATGTGCAGGCTATAATCCAGAAAAAATAATGGCATTGCCAAACCTAGATGATGCAGTTAAGGAGCTTTTCAAAACAGGCGGAAAGAAGTTTGCAGTAGCAAATTATACAGCAGTCCAGCCAACAAGAACAGCTTTGAAAAAGTTCATTAATGGGGAGGAAAACAAAAATGCATAAGATAAATGTACTTCATATGTATCCAGATATGCTTGATTTGTATGGCGATAATGGAAATATTGAGGTTTTGAAATATAGATGTGACAAGAGGAATATCCAGTTTAGCGTCGACAGTTATACCTTGCAAAATAAGAATGTAGATTTTTCAAAATATGATATTATATATCTAGGCGGAGGAGCTGATTTTGAGCAGCAATTACTAGCCGACGATTTGCTAAGCAATAAGGAAAGTATATTCAAATCGTACGAGCAGGGAGCATTTTTCTTGCTGATTTGCGGTGGATATCAGCTGATGGGTCAGTATTATAATGACTCAAACGATAAGGTTATTCCAGGCTTAGGACTGTTTGATTATCATACGGATGCGTCGAATGATAAGGGCAAGCGTTGCGTTGGAAATATTATTATAGAAGCAGAATTCGGCGGAGAAAATAGCAAAGTAATCGGCTTTGAGAATCATGGCGGACAAACAACAGACGTGAAAAAACCTTTCGGCAAGGTGCTGTTCGGAAACGGAAATTGTTTTGATAGTCAGCAAGAAGGCTATTTTGAAAAGAACGTCATTGCGACATATCTTCATGGACCGCTGCTTTCAAAAAATCCAAAGCTAGCCGATTATGTTATTGAGTATTGCGTTAATCGAAAAAGTGATGAAAAAATTAAGCTTTCAACGATTGATGATAAGCTTGAAAACGAGTGCAGAAAATCGCTGTTTGCAAGATTTTTAAATAGTGACAAAGCATAATATATGACATACAATATGCGGAAAATTGACAAAAACACTTAAAGGTGATATAATAAAAAGGTTAGTTAATTTTGTAATTTTAACAACCGAAAAGGTGGATGTTTAATGGAGCATAGTAGTAGGGCTGGTATTCCAGAATATAGCGTGCTTATGTCTGTTTATGCAGGTGAAAAGGCAAAATATTTAAGAGAAAGTCTTGAGAGTATGTATGCTCAGACGCACCCAACCAATGATTTTGTTTTGGTCTGTGACGGACCTTTGAATGAATCGCTTGATAAGATTGTTGGTGAGTATGAAAAGGCTCGTCCTGATAGTTTTCATGTCTTGAGAATGAAAAAAAATCTCGGAGTAGGTGCTTGTGCGAATGCTGGAATAAAGGTATGTCAAAACGAGTTTGTAGTAAAAATGGATTCGGATGATATTGCAAAGCCTAATAGATGTGAGCGTCAGCTTAAGCTAATGGCGGACAAGCCAAAGCTTACAATGTGCGGAGCGTTCATTGAAGAGTTTGATACTGATACTGGTGAGAAAATTGCTGTTAAGAAAACGCCGGTTAAGAATGACGAAATTTATAGCTATGCAAAACGCCGCAATCCTTTTAATAACCAAACGCTTGTGTTTAGAAAGTCTTTTGCCAAAAAGATTGGCGGATATGATACCGTTAAGCGTTGTGAAGATTATGATTTTGTAGTCAGAATGCTTAAAAACGGCGCAGTTGGCGAGAACATACCTGAAATTCTTGTTGATTATAGAGTTTCGCAAAGTAACTATAAACGCCGTAGAAACCTAGCAAATACTAAGTCATTTATCGGTGTAAGGTGGAGAATTTATCGTTCTGGATTTTCTAGTTTGATAGATTTTATTATTCCGTGCGTAATGCAAATTGGAATTTTTATTCTGCCAAGCAGCTTGACAGGTAAGATTTACAAGAGATTTCTGAGGTAAGTATGGAAAGCAAAAAACAAATTTTGCGTCAGTATATAAAGCATTTTTTGCAAAAAACTTTGTTGCCAGTGTGCTATTGGTGGGGTAAGCGTAAACCTGTTAATGCAAACCTTGCACTGCTTGCCGATAGCAATTGCGATAGCATTCCAGACTCTATGCGATTTGTTCGTGATGAACTTTTGGCTAGGGGATATGATGTAGAAGAGCATTTTTGCGACTTTTCAAATGCTGGACTTTCAACATCGCTAAAATTCATGATGAAGTTTATGGTGAGATATGCTCAAGCTGGTTCGGTGTTTGTGTGCAATTATTTTGTGCCGTGCACTGCCTGCCAAAAGCGTGATGAAACAAAGGTCATACAGCTTTGGCATTCGTGCGGAGCCTTGAAAAAGTTTGGCTATGATGCACCAGATGATATTTCTGCCCACTTTAAAGGCAGTGTGTCGCGAAATTTTGACTATTATACTGTAAGCAGTGAGTATTGCGTCCCAGTTTTTGGGTCGGCTTTTAGGCTCAAAAAAGACCGCGTAAAACCTATTGGCGTTAGCCGTACTGATGAGTATTTTCAGAGTGATTTTGCCAAGATTTGCAAAGATAAATTTTATAAAAAACATCCTGAGTATAAAGGTAAAAAGCTTTTGCTGTATGCGCCAACTTTTAGAGGTGTTGCAGGGGATGCTTACTCTGTTGGTGAGGATGAGATTTTAAAGCTTAAAAATCAGTTAGGTGACAATTGGGTTGTGCTAATAAAAATGCACCCAAGAGTTAAAAGCAATTTGAATAATTGTGATTTTCCGACAAACGAGCTTTTTGCAGTTGTGGATATCTTGATTAGCGACTACTCATCTCTGATTTTTGAGTATGCACTTTTTAGAAAACCGTTAGTGCTCTGGGTTCCAGATTTGGATGAGTATACAAAAGGGCGAGATTTTTATCTTGACTTTGAAAATGATATTCCATGTCCGCTGGTAAAAGACGGTGATAAGCTGTTTTCGACTGTTGTAGATGATTATAATAATTGTAATCCACAGCGGTATGATGAATTTATCAATAAATATATGTCCGCCTGTGACGGACATTCAACAAAACGTATTATAGACCTTTTAGAAATTTAGCAAAAGGGGTTGAAAAACATTAGCAAGCAGAAATTTGATTTTTTTGGACTTAAAACAATTTTAGATGAGCATAAGGGACAAGCGAGAAAAATCTATCTCTTGTCAATTAATGAGCTTAAAAGAAAGTATAAAGGTGCGGTTTTAGGGCCTTTGTGGGCGTTAATTAAGCCTAGCTTTACCTTGTTTATTTTGTGGTTTGCCTTCGCGGTAGGGCTTAGAGCGTCAGGTGATGTAAGCAGATATCCAAGGTTTATATTCATGCTAAGCGGATATGTTCCATGGTTTTTTATCAGCGAAAACATCGTTGGCGGTTCAAGGTCGATTAGACAAAATAAGCAGTTTGTAACCAAACTGTCCTTTCCAGTCTCAAATATAATGACCTTTACATCACTGTCAACATTGTATGTGCATATTTTGCTGTCAGTAATAATGTATGTTGTCATTTTGATTGCTGGTTATGGGCCAACAATTTATAATTTGCAGTATTTTTATTATATGCCGCTGATGTTCGCGTTTTTTTTAGTGCTTTCATGGGCAACCGCACCGCTGAGTGCATTTAGTAAGGATTTTGAAAATCTGATAAATTCGATTATTACAGGACTATTCTGGCTTTCAGGAATTTTTTGGGATACCTATACAATTGAGAGCCCAATACTTAGAACACTTATGTATTTTAATCCTATAAACTATTTTGTGAATGGCTATAGAAAATGCTTTTTATATGAAACGTTTATTTTCGACAGCAATTATACAAAGGAAACGGTGATTTTCTTTGCAGAGTTTATTTTGCTGATTGTAGTAGGTTCGCATTTCTATAAAAAGCTTAGAAAAATTCTTCCTGATATTTTGTAATGAAGTCTTAAAGGGGCAATTTGAATGGAAAAAACTATTATTGAATTTAATAATGTGCATAAAGAATATTTGCTTTTTAAGAATGAAAAGGCAAGATTCAAAGCTATTTTCACAAATAACAGGGGAGTGAAGCGTCATAAGGCTTTGAATGGCGTAAGCTTTAAAATAAATCGTGGTGAAGCAGTAGGCATTATTGGAAAAAATGGTGCAGGTAAGTCGACGATTTTGAAAATGATTACAGGTGTAAGCTTTCCAAATAGCGGAGATATCTATGTTGACGGAAAGGTTGCCGCACTTCTAGAACTTACCGCTGGGTTTTCGCTTGATATGACAGGGCGAGAGAATATTTTTTTAAAGGGATATCTGCTTGGTATAAGTGATAAGGAAATGGCAGTGCTTGAGGGTAATATAATTGAGTTTGCTGACTTAGGAGAATATATCGATCAGCCTGTTAGAACATATTCAAGCGGTATGAAAATGCGTTTGGGATTTGCAATAAATATTAATATAAATCCAGATATATTGGTAATAGATGAGGCACTAAGTGTCGGTGATAATAACTTCAAAAAGAAGTGTAAAAGCAAGGTTAATGAGGTTATAAAGTCTGGCGTTACAGTTTTGTTTGTATCTCATTCGGTTGATTTGATTAGGGATACCTGCAGTAGAGCGATTTACCTTAAAGACGGACTAGTTCATTTTGACGGCGCAGTTGATGATGCTTTTGAGATTTATAGTGCCGATACAGGTGAAGTAGTAAGAATGAATCCTAATTCTCCGATAAAATTCAAGATTTGTGATAAGACAGAGAATTCTGTCCAGCTTTCATGGCAACCAGTTAACGGAGCTGATTTTTATCGTGTGCTTATGTATAATAATGAAAGTGCACAGTATGAAAAAAATCTCGATATCTATGATACAAATGAATGCGTGATTGAAAATCTAAGTAAGGGTGCAAGATATCGTTTCAAAGTTTGTGCAGTAAGACAGATTGAGGATAGAGAGTATCCGTCACCAGTTTCAGCGAACTTGTCGGTGGCAACTTTGGGTGCCGAGTATTATGATGTGTGTCCGTATAACGGAAAAAACCTGTCTGAGGCTTTTAAAACTTTGGGTGTAGAGCTTGATAAAGAGCTTGAAATAAAGCTTGCTCAAGTAAATGGTATAGGTAATTATTCTGGCACTAGTACTCAGCAGTTAAAAATGTTAGAATTGCTTAAAAACGGCAAACTTCTTATGTACGTGAAATAAAAATAAAAAATCCTGAGTCTGAAAAATTTCAAACTCAGGATTTTTTTATCGCGTAGAAAAACATTATTTTTAAACTATAATTTTATATCAACTATTGATATTCCGTATCTGATAAAAGGCATAATGTTATATCACTTAAAAAATCCAATCCAAAAAACCCCTATATTAAAAGTTTTCGATCAACCCTTTTTCAAAAGGGTTGCGGATTCCAAAGGCAGCGCCTTGGTCGACGCCCGCCGGCGGCGAAATCCCCCTCTTGCGTAGAAAAACCGAAAATTACCCTTTCATAACCTTAACCATAACAGCCTTTTGAGCGTGTAAACGGTTTTCAGCCTCGTCGAAGATTTCGTCAGCGTGAGCCTCAAAAACCTTGGCAGTGATTTCCTCTTCACGGTGAGCAGGCAAGCAGTGCTGAACCATTGCGTCAGCCTTAGCAGCGGCCATAATTTCATCGTTAATCTGATATCCATCAAATGCAAGCTTGCGCTTTTCAGTTTCGGACTCTTCACCCATTGAAGTCCAAACATCGGTGATAACAACGTCCGCATTAACAGCAGCCTCAGCAGGAACATTTGTCATGCTGAATTTGCCAGCGTATTCAGTACTGTTAGCGAAATCCAAAACTTCTTTTGCAGGTTGGTAATCGTCTGGACAAGCGATTGAAACTTCCATTCCAACCTTAAGACCACCAACGATAAGCGAGTTAGCCATGTTGTTTCCGTCACCAATGTAGCACATTTTCAAACCGTCAAAACGTCCCTTGTATTCGCGAATTGTCATCAAATCCGCAAGAATCTGACAAGGATGACAGAAATCAGTAAGACCGTTTATTATAGGAATAGAACCATATTCAGCTAAATCCTCAACTTCCTTTTGCTCAAAAGTACGAATCATAATACCGTCAATGTAGCGTGAAAGTACACGAGCAGTGTCCTGTATAGGCTCACCGCGACCAATTTGCAAGTCACGGCTTGAAAGAAATAACGCCTGACCACCAAGCTGATACATGCCAGTCTCAAAAGAAACACGAGTACGAGTTGACGATTTTTGGAAAATCATACCTAGAGTTTTTCCCTCAAGATGCTTGTGCTCGATACCATTTTTCTGCTCATATTTAAGCTGGTCAGCAAGATTTAGAATGTCGATAATTTCCTCTTTTGTAAGATCAAGCATTTTTAGTAGATGTTTCATATTTTATCCTCCAATTATTTTTGTATTTTTAATTTGCGTGTATTTTACGCTAAAACGTTCTTAAGAATTTCCATACCCTTGTCAATTTCATCGTAAGTGATAGTCAAAGGCGGTAAAAATCTTAGCTTAGTCTTAGCAGTCAAAATCAATAACCCGCTATCTAAACAAGCCTTGCAGACTTCTCCAGCATTCTTAGTTTTCAGTCTGATTCCAATCATAAGACCAAGACCGTCAACACCATCAACCTCTGGGATTTCCATAAGCTTTTGGCTGAAGTATTCACCTTTTTTTGTAACCTCATCTAAAAATCCGTCTGATGTTACCTTGTCAAGAACAGCTGTTCCGCCAGCACATGAGATAGGATTTCCACCGAAAGTCGAACCGTGAGTTCCAGCAGTAAGTACATCACAGCATTTCTCGTCAGCAAGGCAAACACCAATAGGAACTCCGCCAGCCAATCCCTTAGCAAGAGTAGTAACATTCGGCTTAACACCATATTGCGCCGACGTAATCAGCGTTCCAGTTCGACCAACGCCAGACTGAACCTCGTCAGCAATTGTAAGAATATCGCGCTTTTCACACTCAGTAAAAATAGTGTCAACAAAGTCCTGCTCAAGCGGAATAACTCCGCCCTCACCCTGTACAAACTCGAACATAATAGCACAAACCTTGCCGTCATATTTGTCAAGAGTAGACATTAAGTCAGCAATATTGTTAGCCTCAACATTTACGAAATCTTCAACGAAAGGGAAAAAGTAGTTGTGAAAAACGTCCTGCCCAGTAGCCGAAAGAGTGCAGAGCGTCCTGCCGTGAAAGCTGTTCACCAAAGTAATAATAACACTTCTGCCCTTGCCGTACTTGTCAAAGCTGTATTTTCTAGCAAGCTTTATAGCACATTCGTTAGCCTCAGCACCAGAATTTCCGAAGAACATTTTGCTGTATCCAGTTGAATCACAAAGCAGTTTTGCAAAATCAGCCTGAATTTTAGTATAATAATAATTTGATGTGTGCTGAATTTTTTTAGCCTGAGAACAAATCGCCTCAACCCAATTGTCATCACAAAATCCAAGTGAATTTGTGCCGATTCCTGAGCCGAAATCGATGTATTCCTTATTATTTTCGTCAACCGCACAGCATTCACTGCCGCTTTCAAGCACAAGGTCATAACGTCCGTATGTACCCATGATATGCTCGTTAAACTGGTCAATTGTATTCATATCTATCATCCTCTCATATAATTGAAATTGATTGGTTTTTGTGTTATACCAATACGTTCATTTAGTTCAAAAATAACATAGCAAGCATTTTGCCCATTATTTAAAGAATCTACTATTTTGTTGTCATATTGTGTTAATCTAATCTCGTAATAAGTATCATCTTTTGAAACAATTCTAAAGCAATCTGAGTTAAAACGCATTTCCATTATCATTGGTTTATAAGTGAATATATAACATTTTTCAATATTATTATAATTAATTTTAGTACTACTATCGCCAATTTGTAAAACTATGTGATTATTATAAAAGCTGACATTCACTTCAGCATGAGATTTTTTCATTAACATATCTGCAGCGCCCGTTAGGAAACAAATAGATATTCCAGCTAAAATAATATAAAACATTGAAATAGTTACAACACCTGCATCGCTTGTAACAATGTGCTTTATACCCATTTTGTCAGAGTTTATAAGGATTATCGGCAATATTGCAATAGCAAAAATCAAGATTGTGCTCCAAATAGCAACTCGTTTTTTGCTAACTTTTGAAGTATCTGCATAAATTTTGAATTCGCAATCAGTTTTATCATTATCTATGTCTGAAGCAGATTTTGCGGTATCAGCTTTAGCAACAACTTTATATCTTGATAACGCAAGTCGCAGTCTATTAAAAGTGCAATGTTCAATGTGGCGATATTGTTCATCTATAGGTGTTGATAGCACTATTTTATCATTTATTGTATGAATAATCAGCTTAAACCCCACGGTATATCGATTTTCGGTGTGTGTGAAAGCTTCGTGTCTTTTGATTGTTTTATTATAAACACCTTTAACATCACGATAGAAAATTGTCGTGTTGATATGTTTGCTTTCTAAAACAACATGGTCACTGTAATATATAGCAGTTAGTTTGTATGTGAATAGTCTTTGATATCGTTTTGAATTAGACATCACAATACCTCCTAACAAAAGCATAATTGCAGAATAAAATAGTAAAAAGAAAAATAATCGAGGATGTTTATCCCAAAACCATTGACTAGATCTTGGAGTTGTTAATAGGTATACATATGCGATAAAGTGTGATAAAGTCCATGATATAAGTAGAAATAAATAACTATTTCTGTTTGAACATTTAATCTCCTGTTTATAAATATAATCCATAGAAATACCCCGTTTCACTGATTATTTTAACATTATATAAACTGAGTACCCACGCCTTCATTAGTCAAAAGCTCAATCAAAATCGAGTGCGGAACTCGACCGTCAATAATCGATGTCTTTTTAACACCTCGCCTAACCGCCTCAACACAGCAGTTAATCTTAGGAATCATTCCGCCGCTGATAATTCCAGTGTTCTTTAGATAAGGAACTTCACTTACATTCACAGTAGGAATAAGAGTAGAATCATCATCCTTATCCTGTAAAAGTCCGGCAATATCAGTCATAAGAATAAGATTTTCAGCACGCAAGCATGATGCGATTCTAGCCGCCGCAGTGTCAGCATTAATATTGTAAGTCTGACCGTCAACTGAAGTACCAACAGTAGCAATAATAGGAACATATCCGTTGTTTAGAGCATCAATAATAGGCTTAGTAGTAACCTTTTTAATCTCACCAACATATCCCAAATCAATATCACCCTGCATTTTTTCAGCGATAATCATTTCACCGTCACAACCGCAAAGACCAAGAGCCTTTCCGCCGTGAAGCTGAAGAGCCGCAACAAGCTCCTTGTTGACTTTACCAGCAAGAACCATTTTCACAATGTCGATAGTTTCCTCGTCAGTGTATCTAAGACCGCCGATAAACTTGCTTTCAATTCCAACACGACCAAGCATCTCGTTTATTTCAGGACCACCGCCGTGAACCAGAACAACCTTAATTCCGACCATGTTTAGCAGAACAATGTCATTCATAACAGCCTCTTTAAGATTATCATTTGTCATAGCATTTCCGCCGTATTTTATCACGACAATTTTGTTGTGATATTTTTGAATATAAGGCAGAGCATCAATTAAAACTTCCGAGCGAAGTTTATTAGATATATTTTCAGTTAGCATTTACTTCATTCCTTTGGTTAGATTTCTCATGACCTCTCTTGTCGAATTTTGTAAGAAAACTCGAACCAGTGTCAACATTTCGGTAGATGATATAATATCCATCCAAACTATTTAGATTTTTGAGTTCTTGATAAACAATAGAAGTAGGATAATCCGCATAAATAAAGTCTATTGCCCTAGCAGATTCAACCCTAACATCTATGTTTTTGCGCTCATAGAAAGTTTTAACCTCATCAATATGGTAGCTGGATTTTATAACAATAGTGTTCAAATAAGTTACACCATTGCTGTCAGCCCAAAACTTACCGCATTCATAACCGCTTGCGACATATTCAGCTTTATCCGGCATGACAAATGAGTTGTAATAATCATCTTGACTTTGCTTGCATCTAGTGTCGTTTAAAATAGGAACAGTAAAATAAACTATAGCCGCAAGAATTGCTAAAATAAGTACGATATTTATTATATATCTCACCAATTTACTCATCATGATCTATAATCTCCATTTATTTTAACGTAATCGTAAGTTAAATCACAACCCCAAGCGGTAGCGGAAATTTCACCGTCACCGATTGAAATATTTATTTGAATTTCGTCTTCAAGAAGAACTTTTTTAGCATCATCTTCCGAGAAATCAACACCAGCACCATTCTTGCAAACGTGAATTTCTCCAGCTTTTGATGATAATGAAACCGCAACCTTGTTTATATCAAATTCAGCGTCAGCATATCCAACAGCACAGAGAATTCGTCCCCAGTTAGCGTCAGAGCCAAACATAGCGCATTTGAATAGAGGAGAGCATACAACACTTTTGGCAACAGTAATAGCAGTGTCCAAATTATCAGCACCGCAAACAGTGCATTCCAAAAGCTTTGAAGCACCCTCACCGTCCTTAGCGAGAAGTCGAGTGATGTTCATCATAACAATGTAAAGTGCCTGTTTGAAAATCTCATAATCAGTACCTTCAGCAGTAATTTCAACATTTCCAGCAACACCCGATGCCATAACAGAAACCATGTCGTTAGTCGACTGGTCGCCGTCAATAGATAAGCAGTTGTAAGTTATTTTTACAATCTCACTAAGTGCCTTTTGGAGCATTTCAGTAGAAATTGTACAGTCAGTAGTAATAAAATTCAAAGTAGTAGCCATGTTAGGGTGAATCATACCGCTGCCTTTGCCCATTCCGCCAAGATGACAAACTTGCCCGCCAATCTCAAACTCAACCGCAACCTCTTTTTTGAAAGTGTCAGTTGTCATAATAGCAGTTGCGGCCTCTTCGTTACCATCATAGCTAAGCTTTTTCACAAGCTCTGGAAGTCCGTTTTCAATAGGCTCTATAGGAAGAACCTGACCGATAACACCAGTTGATGCGACGATAAAATCTTCTGGCTGAACACCAAAATATGATGACGCAAGCTGGCACATTCTACTAGACTTATTCTCACCGTCAGCATTGCAGGTATTAGCGTTCTTGGAATTTACAATAAACCCTCTTGCCTTACCACCCGTAGTTTTAAGATTTTTCTTAGTAACAAGAATAGGTGCACCCTTAACCTTGTTTTGAGTGTAAACGCAAGCAGTGTTGCAAATTTCATCCGAAACAACAAGTGCAAGGTCGTTCTTTTTATTTTTGGATTCTTTAATACCGCAGTAAATACCGCTGGCTTTAAAACCTCTAGCGGCACAAACACCACCGTCAATATATTTGTATCCATCAAAATTTTTCATCTAAATCAACTCCTTTATAATAAATAGAAAAGTGCAATTATCTTAAACCAGCAGCTTCGTCAATCCCAAGCATAATATTCATGCCAAGCATAAGCATTATGCTTTGAACCG
>CAZJRQ010000003.1:0-7405 GCA_964548535.1 uncultured Oscillospiraceae bacterium | reverse complement strand
CATAATGACTTGACATAATCTCGTGAATGTCAGCAGGACTGTAATTCTTAGTAAGTGCCCTTGAAATAAGTGGCACAGTAACAACCATACCGCTGTAGTAATCATCAACAATAGGGTTAAACATAGGCTTGTATTTAAGTCCGCAAACAGCCTGCATCTCAGGCAAATGCTTGTGAGTCTGTCCCAATGCGTATTGACGCGGCGAGTACATTTCTTCAGTCTTGTCATCACTTTCAATAACCGAAATCATCTTCTTGCCAGCACCACTGTATCCAGAAACAGCGTGACAAGTCAGCGGATATTCCTCAGGCAAAACACCAGCCTCAACTAGCGGATAAACAAGTGAAATAAATCCGCTTGCATAACAGCCAGGGTTAGCAACTCGCTTAGACTTCGCAATGTTTTCACGATGTCTAGCCGAAAGTTCAGGGAAACCATAGTCCCAAGCAGGATTAGTTCTGTGAGCAGTAGATGCGTCAATAAACTTAGTATCAGGATTTTCACAAAGAGCCACAGCCTCAATAGCCGCCGCGTCAGGCAAACAAAGAAAAGTAATGTCAGACTCATTTATAAGTCTTTTACGTTCAGAAATATCCTTACGCTTTTCTTCGTCAATCAGCAAAAGTTCAAGGTCACGTCGGTCTTTAAATCTATCAAAAATTTGAATCCCAGTAGTACCCTCTTTGCCATCTATAAAAATTTTAGTTTTCATTAAATCAGTTCCTTTTGGGTTAATTAGTCTATTATGCTCTTGTAGTTTTTCTCGTCCTCAGCCTTTTTCTTTTGACGTTCTCTATCCTTGTCTTGATGAATAATCAGCTTATTTTCGTTAGTAAAAATTTTCCCGAAAGCCCCACCGAAAAACATAGTAATAATAGACATAACAATATAATTAGGCACAATAAAATTAAAGTCAAGGAGAATATATTCCAAAATAACAACAGCAATCATCGGCAGAAAAAAGAAAAGTTTCACACCGTAATTTCTAGTGTACAAAAACGAAAGCCCCAAAGTTATAATTGGATATATAAATAAAAAAGCAATAGTAAACGGAAGATATTTCGCAGTAAGTTGAGTAGTCACGTAAAACATAGCGTATACAGCAACCACCCAAACTGCCACGCAAATTAAAGCAATGTGCCACGATTTGCCGAAGTTAATATGCTTTTTTATTTTGCTCATGACAGCTTTTCTCTAACGTACTCAATCTGAGCCTTAACAGATTCAGGAGCAGGACCGCCAGCAGCTTTTCGTTGCATAACACAAGTTTCAAGACTGATAGCCTCAAAAACATCTTCATCAAAAATATCACAAAGAGCAGTGTATTCTTCAAGCGGAAGTGTCTCAAGAGTCAAATTCTTTTCGATACAAGTGTGAACAAGAGTACCCGTAATCTTATAAGCATCTCTAAAAGGCAAACCCTTTTTAACAAGATAATCAGCGCAGTCAGTAGCGTTAATAAATCCCTTAGCAGCTGCATTTCTCATGTTTTCAGGAATAACCCTCATAGTCTCAATCATAGGAATAAAAGTTGTCAGACAAAGCTTAACAGTGTCAATAGCATCAAAAATAGCCTCTTTATCCTCCTGCATATCCTTGTTGTATGCAAGAGAAAGTCCCTTCATCATAGTAAGAAGAGTAGTCAAATCACCGTAAACACGACCAGTCTTACCTCTGATAAGTTCAGTAATATCGGGGTTTTTCTTTTGTGGCATAATAGATGAGCCAGTAGCATAAGCGTCATCAAGTTCGATGAATTTGAATTCCCAAGAGCACCACATAACAATCTCTTCTGAGAATCTTGAAAGGTGCATCATCAAAATAGAAATAGCAGATGCAAGCTCAATGCAGAAATCTCTGTCCGAAACGCCGTCAAGAGAATTTTGAGTAATCTCATCAAATCCAAGCAAATCGCAAACTCTCTGCCTGTTGATAGGATAAGTCGTAGAAGCCAAAGCACCACTGCCTAAAGGCATAATGTTAGTTCTCTTGTAAGTGTCCCTAAGTCTGCCCAAATCACGTAAAAGCATTTGCGCATAAGCCATCATGTGATGAGCGAAAGTAATAGGCTGAGCCCTCTGTAAATGAGTGTAGCCAGGCATAACAGTAGTAAGATTTTTTTCTGCAAGATTGCTGATAGTTGCAATTAATGTTTTAACTAGCTCTTCAATTTCAGCAATTTCAACTTTAAGATACATTCTAAGATCAAGCGCAACCTGATCGTTTCTTGAACGAGCAGTGTGAAGTCGCTTGCCAGCATCGCCGATACGAGCAGTAAGCTCCGCCTCGTTAAACATGTGAATATCCTCAGCAGTAGGGTCAAATTCAAGCTTGCCAGAGTTAATGTCCTCAAGAATCCCCTCAAGTCCCTTGATGATTTTCTCACTTTCAGAAGAATCAATAACTCCGCTTTCGCCAAGCATAGTAGCGTGTGCAATTGAGCCCTCAATATCCTGCTGATACATTCTTGCATCAAAGGATATTGACGAATTAAAGTCGTTTACCTTTTCATCAATTTCCTTTGTAAATCTTCCAGCCCACATTTTGCTTGCCATTACATTCATTCCTTTCCAAATTGGTTATATCGATAACAAAAATGTATGGGCAAAATAATTCACAACAAAAAGTTAAAATGAATTATTCTGCCCTACAAAAAATTAGTGTCAGTTTTTTATTAGTTTCACTTGTCCATCTGTTCAAGCAACTTGCAAATATCAATGCCGTTAATTTTCAAGCCGTCAATCTTGCAATCGTTAATTTCAACGTTTGAAAGGTCACACTGAACAAATTGTGAGTTTCTTAAATCGGGATTTTTAAACTCAACATTGTTCATAATAGAGCAGCCAAAACGTGTGTTGCTTAAATTAACCCCCAAAAATCTTGAGTTTACCATATACATATCAGTAAAGTCACCATTATACATGCTAATATTGTTAAAATGAGCGTTATCCATATTGACATCGTCAAATTCAGCGTCTTTAAGGTTTACGTTATCAAATCTAGCACCGTCAAGGTTTACATCTTCAAAAGATGAATTTGGCAGGCTGTCGTATGAAATTTCTACTTTCTTATCTGAAGTAGTTTCAAAAGTCTTGTTTGCATCTGACATGATTAAAAACCTCCCTAAATTTTATATTCAACATTTTTATTTATATGGTTATCCTCTTGACTTATCACTGTAAAAAGCGTGTGTAAAAAAGTTGCAATATCCGTAGTTGTCCCCCTCACTGCAGGAAGGGTGAGAACATACGAAAAAGCTATTATCACAACCAGCAATCATAATATGCTGTTTTTATTAGTGAAATGGATACCCAAGTTTATTTATTATTTGTTATTTCTTTTAGCATCAAGCTGAGCCTTAACTTTGATTGGAAGACCGAATAGGTTGATAAATCCAGCAGAATCAGCCTGATTGTAAACCTCGTCCTCGTCAAAAGTAGCAACTTCTTCATCATAAAGAGTGTATGGAGAAGTAACGCCAGCATTTACAATGTTACCCTTGTAAAGCTTAAGCTTAACATCACCAGTAACAGTTTTCTGAGTTTCAGTAACAAATGCACTCATAGCCTCACGTAGAGGAGTGTACCACTGACCGTTATAAACGATGTCAGCAAACTTGATTCCAAGATACTGCTTAATTCTTGCAGTTTCCTTGTCAAGAGTAATTGTCTCAAGAACTTCGTGAGCATGATAAAGAATTGTTCCGCCTGGAGTTTCATAAACGCCTCTAGACTTCATACCAACAAGACGATTTTCAACCAAGTCAGCAAGACCAATACCGTTAGCACCGCCAAGCTCGTTAAGCTTAGTAACAAGCTCAGTTCCAGTCATTTCAACACCGTCGATTGAAGTAGGAACGCCCTTTTCAAAATGAAGTGTAAGATAAGTAGGAACGTCAGGAGCCTGCTCAGGAGAAACGCCCATCTCTAAGAAACCAGGCTTGTTGTAAGTTGGCTCGTTAGCAGGATCTTCAAGATCAAGACCTTCGTGTGAAAGATGCCAAATGTTTTTGTCCTTTGAGTAGTTAGTCTCTCTGTTGATTTTTAGAGGAATGTTGTGAGCCTCAGCGTATTCAATTTCCTCATCTCTTGACTTAATGTCCCAAACTCTCCAAGGAGCAATAATTTCCATTTCAGGAGCAAAAGCCTTGATAGCAAGTTCAAATCTAACTTGATCGTTACCCTTACCAGTACAGCCGTGACAAATAGCGTCAGCACCCTCAGCGATAGCAATTTCAGCAATTCTCTTAGCAATAATAGGTCTAGCAAAAGAAGTACCAAGCATGTATCTGTTCTCATAAACAGCGCCAGCCTGAACAGTTGGGAAAACGTATTCGTTAATAAATTCTTCAGTTAGGTGTTCAATGTAAAGCTTTGAAGCGCCAGTCTTAATAGCCTTTTCCTCAAGACCGTCAAGCTCAGTACCCTGACCAACATCACCAGAAACAGCAATAACCTCACAGTTGTTATAATTTTCCTTTAACCAAGGAATAATAATAGAAGTGTCAAGACCGCCAGAATATGCAAGAACCACTTTTTTTATTTCTTTAGCCATTATAATTTCCTCCGATACGATAGTATTTATATTATTATTTATGCAATAATTCATCATTACAATCACTATTATACACCATTATGAATAAATGTCAATAGGTTTTGTATAAAAAGTTTGAAAATATGCAAATTTTCAAACTTTTTACGTATAAACATCATTTTTATGCGTATATTTATACAAATCCAATGTATTTATACAGTCTGTCTGTATATCTTGATTTCGCAGAACAATTGTTCCATGTGGAACAATTGTTCTAAGCCGAATATAATCTGAGAGCAAAACTAAAATCATAGTAATAGCAACTAGATATTTTGCATATAAATATCATATTAATTATACCATACAGAACTTGTAAAATCAATAGCAAATGAGTATTTTATCCTTGAATTTCGCACTTTTATAAACCCAAATAAATTTCTTGCAACCGACAAAAATGTGTGATATAATAAATCTAATATACTTTTTATATAGTATGTAAAAATATTTTTAATGAACAACTTGAAAGGGTGTACAAAATGAGTAATGAAATTAATTTAGAGTCAAAGGGATTTACAAAAGTGTCGCCAGCAATTTTGGATACAATGAATTTAAATCCATTCAAAATGATAGGCAAGGACTGGATGTTAGTAACAGCAGGCGATGAAAAAGGCTGGAACACAATGACAGCATCATGGGGTTCACTTGGCGTAATGTGGGGCAAAAATGTAGCAGTAACAGTAATTCGTCCGCAGAGATATACAAAAGAATTTATTGATAAATCAGAGCTATTTACACTAAGCTTTTTCGACGAAACTGAGCGTAGTTCTCTAGCTTATTGTGGAAAATTCAGCGGTCGAGATGTAGATAAAGCAAAGGAAACAGGTCTTGTTCCAGCATTTACAGACGGCACAACAACATTTGAGCAGGCGAAGACTGTTTTAATTTGCAAAAAAATGTTCGCACAGGAAATTAATCCTGAAAGCTTTATTGACGGTTCAATTGATGAGCAGTGGTATCCAAATAAGGACTATCACATTGCATATGTAGCCGAAATTGTTGCAGCGTATATCAAGGAATAAATTTTTAAAACACAAAAATCGGCTAACTTTTATGAAGTGCTTTATAAAAGTTAGCCTTAATAATGCAGTAACTAAAATCACTTTGTTCAGTTCGTAAAACAACATAAATACGGTTATTACTTTAATGCTTTCGGATATTTCGAGAAGTGTTCAGTTTTTTAAATAGCATAATTAAGGTAGCGATTTTTATCATAGAGCGCCCCATTATTTTTATATTACAGAACTCCAGCGTATGGGCGTTTTGCCACTCTGCGCAAGCATGACCATGTATGACTTTTCGTCCAAAGTCTCAACCTAAATTCATCAAAGAAAGTCTTGGAAACCGCAAATCTTTTAAACAAAGGTAAAGCCTTGTAAGCGAAACTTGATCGGAAATTTTAATATATATCCTTTGCTAAAAATGACTTTTTTGAAAAACTAAACACAGCAACCAAAGTTACTGCGTTCAGTTCGTAAAACAACATAAATACGATTATTACTTTAATGCTTTCGTATCAGTCTTTCCAATCTTCCCATTTTTGCTTGTCGGGCGGTAACTGACCGTTATTATCCGCATAACACACCGCCAAACGATAGCAATACAAAACGCACCGGCAGGATTCATTTCCAGGTCCTTGCTGCAAGCAGTGTTTTGTATAAAGTTCCTCCGGGTCTTGCCCTTTGAGCGATTCAATGTTGGGGTAACCGAGGCTGACGAGATATTGTGCCATCTTCGCCCCAATACCGGGAATTTTAGTTAAATCTGTTTTCTTTGACGTCATACCGTTTTTCATCATTGACCTCCACATCTTTTTATCGGATGGCGGATAACAGTTTTCAGTTTCTCAGGTGCGACTCTTCGAGCATCGCTTAGATAAATTTCATGATGCAATCTCTTTTCTGTAATATCCAGCTCATAGCCCTCGGCGGTCATAAACTCGTGCATTAACTTGACTGTTTTCGGTTCATCATCATAAGAACCTATGTGCATACACTGAACGCACAAGCCCTCGTCATAAGCTAAAAATTCTACCCCCAAAAAATCTGTTTTCTTTTTCTGTGTTGCTTCTGATACTGCCCACTCAAAATCTTCTTTTGTAACAAAGTCCGGCAATCTGATAACGGATATGAAATTAAATTTATCTTTCCTGGTATAATCAACACCTTGTATGCCGTCCTGCCACCAGAAACCTTCAAGAGGCGGCACGACATAGTCAAAATACCCCTCAATTTGACGGTCACCTTTTTTGCTCATTTTTATGGTAAAGGCAATACCATAAAGCAAGCTGATAGACTCCTTGTATTCACTGCCCTCTGCATTTGGGTCACCTTTACCACGAACTGCTATATAATTCATAGCTGGAACTTCCACGATGCTTGGCTTATTCTTCGGCATATAAAATTCCTTATATTCTTTTTTGTAATCAAAAGCCATGTTTAACCTCCTTGTGATGTTAAATACCAAATGTATTTATTTAACTTAACTTCAGCGCTCCCGCAAATATACTGAGTATGATTTTTCAAGCATCTATGGGGTTGAGCAAGGGGAGTCATTTGGATAAGATCCCAATCATCTTTGGACATTTTGTTTAGAACTTCATCGATATCACTTGTGTTAGCCTTGCGACCAAACATGCCTTTTGCCTCTATCGAAACTGTTTTGTATTCATATTTCATATTAGTACCCCCATATTTATTTGGTTAAATCGTGTAAAATATTCCTACAATTATATCGTGTTCTAGTCGATTTGTCAAGTGGGCTTACCTTTGTCTGATCGGGATATCTCATCACATTATCATTAATTCATTTCATT
>CAZJRQ010000002.1:0-143342 GCA_964548535.1 uncultured Oscillospiraceae bacterium | reverse complement strand
CGCGCCGTCCGCGCTAGGACCCCGAGCAACATAACACCACAATCACCAGTAAACTATTCGCGAGGGCATCGCGCCGTCCGCGCTAGGACCTAGAACAAAAATTCACTAAATTAGGGGGAAATATTGTTGAGATTGTCAAAAATCGACGAAAAGATTGTTAATTTCTTGACAATCTTTCTTTTATATGTATAATTATATATGTGCAATGATTTCTGTATATTAATTATAACATATAACAATAAGAGAGGGATTTTCAATGAACTTAACACACTTGCGTTACATAGTTGAGGTCGAAAGGCTAGGTTCAATTACCAAAGCAGCGGCGGCTTTATACATGGGACAACCTAATTTGTCAAAAGCAATCAAGGAAATGGAGCGTGAGATAGGTATTCCTATTTTCAAGCGTTCGGCAAAGGGCGTAATCGCGACTGAAAAGGGCAAAGAATTTTTACAGTACGCAAAGGCTATTCTTGTTCAAATGGATAAAATGGAATCGCTTTATAAAGACGATCCCGAATCATGCGTTGACTTTGAAATTTTAATTCCTAGAGCAAGCTATATTTCTTATGCATTTACTGAGTTTATCAACAAGGTTGACAAAACAGAATGTATGGAAATTAAATTTAAAGAAACCAACTCTATGAACACTATAAACGCTGTTGTTGAGTGCGAATATAACATGGGAATTATACGCTATCCAATAAATTACGAGGCATTTTTCCTTTCTATATTAGAGGAAAAAAATCTAAAGGCACAGGAAATTTGGACTTATGATTACGTTTTGCTTATGAGCGAAAATAATCCTATGGCAAAAGCTCCTGAAATTACTGAAGACATGCTTAAAAATTACATACAGATACTTCACGGAGACAATACTGTTCCGAATATTTCCGAAACTTTCCAGAAGAAGAACAGCCAAATCAATGTAAACAAGCGTCATATTTACGTTTATGAGCGTGGAAGTCAATTTGATATTCTAAGCTCTGTTGCGGATGCTTTTATGTGGGTTTCGCCTCTTCCAAAGCCAATCTTAAAGAGATATGGACTTGTTCAGCGTTCATGTGCTGATGTACAAAAAACTATCAAAGACCTTCTTGTTTATCAAAATAATTACAGACTTTCTCATACCGACCAAGTTTTTCTTGATGAACTTGAGAATGTTAGGAAGAATATTATTGTGTAACCGAATTTTTAAAATAGGGTAATAAAAATGAAGAAACAATCTCATAAAGCTTTTTTAAAAATTATTGTAATTGTAATTTTAATTATAGTCTGCCTGTTACCCAATATTTCATTTAAGATTTTACAGCCTAAAACATATATTGGCGAGGACTCATTACATATAATCAGACGAAATTTAATAATTATAAACATACACTCATTATTTATAATTTTATTTTTTGCTGCAATAATAATTTGGCGAATTTATCGTGCTATTAATAATCATAGACACTACAAATTCATGAAACAAGAATTCCCAAATCACAAAAAATATAAACGTGACATAGGTACTAACTTTGTAACTGCTTTTGGTATATTTATATTGGTAATATCAATATATCAATCTTCTGGATTATATTGTCCTGATTATATGACTTCAAAAAGCAAACCTATTTTTATATCTAATTATAACTTACTTCTAGAAACAAATAAAGATATTAAAAATAATGAAACTATAAAAAATGAATACTATAATATTTCATGTGAAATTGACTATTATCAAAAGAAAAGCATAAATAAATACCATCGTGGTAAAGCTAGAACGTACAAAAAGTGCTTTTATTATATTTCATGTGAAAATGATAACAATGAAAAAGTCAAATATCCTATTTCAAAAGCGGATTATTTTGATATAAGTCAACAAATAAAAAGCGTCTCAAGCAAACACACTAGAGACAAGATAAATATTCCAACTTACAAAGTATCTATCCAAAGCTACAAAAACTCTAATATAATCAAAAATATAGAATTTAAAACCTTGGATGATTTCTCCGAAAGCGAGATTGAAAAGTTTTTCCCAAAGGTTGAAGTTACTATGGATGAAAATTATATACTTACACGTCCTGAAAACATGGATAAATATGGTGATATCGCCTGGGAAGTTAAACTTGACGGAGAAGTAATTAAGCCGTATGACAATAGTATTGAGCCTTATACAATTACTGCAAGTCATTATGTAATAACAGATTTTCTGCAGGATAAAAAGAACTTTAAACAAGAAGGCACTTATGAAATCACCTTGCTAAAAGTATTCAATTACCCAGATGAACAAGATAAATATACTATCTTTGAAACCATTCCAATAAGCAACACTATTACTTACACAATTCCTTCTGACGATTCAAACTAAACTACGCTTTTACTCGGCTTTTAATTGTTGACAAATTGGTAGGAGTATAGTATAATTAATTGATATTGAATTTGAAAACGGAGGCATAAAATGTTACTTACTGGTGCAGATATAATTATAGAATGTTTACTTGAACAAGGTGTTGATACGGTCTTTGGATATCCAGGCGGATCTGTTTTGAATATCTATGACTCGCTTTATATGTATGCTGATAAAATTAAGCACGTGATTACTGCTCATGAGCAGGCTGCTTGTCATGCTGCGGACGGTTTTTCTCGTACAACTGGAAAAACAGGTGTTGTAATTGCTACATCTGGTCCTGGTGCAACTAACCTTGTTACTGGTATTGCTACTGCTTATATGGATTCTATTCCTATGGTGGCTATTACTGGAAACGTTGCAACTTCACTTCTTGGCTTAGACAGTTTCCAAGAAGTTGATATTTGTGGTATAACTATGCCTATTACGAAGCATAATTATATTGTAAAGGATGTTGCAGACCTTGCTGATACTATTCGTGAAGCTTTTTATGTTGCTAACGAAGGCAGAAAAGGTCCTGTGCTTATTGATGTTCCTAAGGACGTTACTGCTAATAAATTTGAGTTTGAATCAAAAGAACCTAAAAAGATTATAAATCACAATCCTGAGGACGTTAATTCGCAGATTGAAGAGGCGGCGAAGCTGATTGCTAATGCTGAAAAGCCTTTTATTTATGCTGGTGGCGGAGTTGTTTCTTGTGATGCTGTTGATGAAATGGCTGAATTAGTAGAAAAATGTGATGCTCCTGTTGCACTTTCACTTATGGGACAGTGTGCGTTTGACAACACAAAGGATCACTACATTGGAATGCTTGGTATGCACGGAACAAAAACTGCTGCAATGGCTCTTGGTGAATGTGACCTAATGATTGTACTTGGTTCTCGTTTTTCTGACCGTGTGCTTTGCAATCCTAACACTTTTGCAAAGAATACTAAAATTATTCACATCGAAATTGACCCGGCTGAAATCGGGAAAAATGTTCGAGTTGATAATCACATTACTGGTGATTTGAAGTATGTAATCGCTAAGCTCAATGAGATTCTTCCGGCTGTAAAACATTCTGAGTGGATGGCTGAAATTGCAGACTGGAAGAAAAAATACGCTCTTAAAATGGTTCCTATTGAAAGTGATGACGAGGTTCTTCCGCAGGATGTTATCGAAGAACTTGACAGCCTTACAAATGGCAAGGCTATTATTACTACCGAGGTTGGACAGCATCAGATGTGGGCTGCTCAGTACTATAATTTTAAAAATCCACGTTCTTTCGCTTCAAGCGGCGGACTTGGAACTATGGGTTATGGATTGGGAGCATCAATCGGTGCTAAGTGCGGAAATCCTGATAAGCCTGTTATAAATATTGCAGGTGACGGAAGCTTTTTCATGAACTGCAACGAGCTTTCATCACTTAACAAGCATAACATTCCTGTGATTGAGCTTGTTTTTGAAAATAACGTTCTTGGAATGGTTCGTCAGTGGCAAAGACTTTTCTATGACAAGAGATTTTCTCAGACTGACATTGATCGCGGTGCTAACCTTACTAAGCTTGCAGAGGCTTTTGGAATTGAAGCTGTGCTTATTGAAAAGAAATCTGATATTAAACCAATGCTTGAAAAGGCATTATCATGCGGACGACCATGTCTTGTTGAATGTAGAATAAATAAAGATATAAACGTTTTACCAATGGTTCCAGCTGGTGCTGATGTGTTAGAACCTATTATGGAAATTGAATTGAACTAACAAAAAAGGCGACATAATTGTCGCCTTTTCTTGAACAATTTTATAAGAATGTGGTGACTACAAATTGAAAAAATCTAATAAATTCAAAGAGAATTTAATGCTCATTGTTATTGGAATTTTACTTTGCTGGGGACTTTTCAACTATGATAAAGTTTTCCATTTATTATCCGCCATTTTAAAAATTCTTTCTCCTTTTATTGTCGGAGCAATAATCGCACTAATTCTAAACGTTCCAATGAGTGCAATTGAAAGAAATCTGTTTAAGCCTAATGAGAATAACGAATACTCAAAAATTGTTTCCAAAATAAAACGACCTATTTCAATGCTTATCACCTTTGTGCTTTGCTTTGGTGTTATTATTTTTGTGCTTTATTTAGTTATTCCTGCATTAATTAATACTTTTACTCAGCTTTCAAATGACATTCCTGACTTCTTGTCAAATATAAATGACAAAATTCAAAATTCAAAAAATCTCAACAGCTGGCTTGACGAAATGAACATAAATAAAGATTTAGTTATCGACAAAATTCAAGATGCGTTAAATGACGGTGTTCTAATTTTAAATACAGTTAGCTCAACTGTAAGTGTGGCATCTTCAATTTTCTCAAAATTTATTAATTTCTTCATTGGAATTTTCTTCTCATTCTACATGCTTTATCACAAGGAAAAACTTAAAAACCAATTTTACAGAATTACTACTGCATTTCTCCCTAGCAAAGCTGCAAAAACTTTATGCCATGTTGCTAATATGTCCAAAAACACTTTCTCAAAGTTTCTTTCAGGACAATGCACAGAAGCAATTATTTTAGGTACACTTTGCTGTATCGGAATGTCAATTCTTCGTTTCCCAAACGCTGTTACAATTGGAATGCTAGTAGCAGTTACTGCTTTTATCCCTATTGTTGGTGCATTTATAGGAGTTTTCGTCGGTGCTTTTTTGATTATGGTAACCGACTTTAAGCAAGCAATTTGGTTTGTTATATTTATGCTTATTCTTCAGCAGATTGAAGGCAACTTCATTTATCCTAAAGTTGTTGGTCAATCAGTGGGACTGCCATCATTGTGGGTGCTTTTCGCTGTTACCGTCGGCGGTTCAATCGGCGGAATACTTGGTATGTTCATCAGCGTTCCTATCTGCTCTGTTATTTATGCTTTACTTCGTGAAATTGTTGCCTATCGCAACAGCAAAAATCAAATCGATAATAATCCAGGAACCAATACCTCAACAGTTAACACAGAAAGTGTAGTTAATGACACAGGTCAAGGCTTTACCGTGACAAACACGACTACATTTGTTGAGTCTATTGTTAATAAACAAAAACCAGCTTCAAACAATAAGAATACTCAGCAAAACACTCAAAACAAAAGTTATCCTGCTCAAAAGCAGCGAAAAAGAAAATAAGCAACAAAAAGGACAGATTTAATCAAAAATCTGTCCTTTAATTTTAAGCATTTCTAACCATAATCAAAATTGCAAAATAATGAAAAACTGTTCCCGCTATTGTGAACAAATGCCATATCGAATGAAAATACTTTTTGCTCTTCATAACGTAGAATATTACTCCAACCATATAAAAAATTCCGCCAACCATTATAAATATCAATGAAATTTTTGGCATTAACGCAAGCATTGGTTTTATAGCAAACACTATAACCCAGCCCATTGCAATGTAACAAATCAGCGATGCTTTCTTATACTTTTCAAGATTAATTGAATTTAACACTATCCCCACAATCGCTGCGAACCAAACTATTCCAAAAAGCACCCAACCAACGGTTCCTCTAAGCGCAACTAACGTTATCGGCGTATACGTTCCTGCTATTAACAAAAATATAGTGTTATGGTCCATTATTCTGAAAAATGTTTTCGCTTTTCTGTTGGTAATCGCATGATACAAGGTTGACATTGTGTATAGAATTATCATGCTTGCTCCAAAAACTGCCGAGCTAACAACTGCCCACGAATTTGAATACATCACCGCAAAAACTATTAACACTGCCGTTCCCGCAATAGCAAGAAGTCCTCCAGTACCATGTGTAACTGAATTAAATATCTCTTCACCAACTGTATATCTTTTTGTTATGTCAAACTTATTGTCTACAATTTCGCCCATTTTATCTTCCTCCAATCCATTTCCTTATCTTAATACTAGCATTTTTTTTGACACTTGTCAAGAAAATTTATTTTTACATTAATACTTGACTAAAATATCTCATTTTCACTATTAAATTTTGGTTTCTTCACACAAAATACATAAAAGTGTGTTATCCTAAAAGCAACAAAATATTTTTGGGAGCGTGACATTTATGCCTAAGCTACTTGTTGTTGATGATGAAAAAAGAATACGTGACATTATTAAAGAATACGCCGAATTTAACGGCTTTGAGGTTGCACAAGCTGAGGACGGTATGGAAGCCGTTGAAAAAGTGCGTGCAGAAGATTTTGATTTTATTGTAATGGATATTATGATGCCTAGACTTGACGGTTTTTCTGCTTGTAAAGAAATAAAAAAAATTAAGGATATTCCTGTAATTATGCTGTCTGCTCGTGGTGAAGAGTATGACAAATTGTTTGGGTTTGAAATTGGTGTTGATGATTATGTTGTAAAACCTTTCTCACCTAAGGAACTAATGGCTAGAATTCGTGCTATTATGAATCGTTCAAAGGCTTCAAACAAAGTCGAAGATTCAATTTCTTATGAAGGATTAACTATTAATTTCACCGCTCGTGAAGTTACAATCGATGATGAAAAGGTTGCTATGACGCCAAAAGAATATGACTTGCTGTTCTACATGGTAAAAAACATGAACATTGCTCTTTCACGCGAAAAATTGCTTGAAGAAGTTTGGGGCTTTGACTTTTATGGCGATGACCGTACAGTTGACACACATATCAAAATGCTTAGAAATAGCTTAGGACAATATCGTAATTTAATTGTCACATTGAGAGGAATGGGCTATAAATTTGAAAAAATTAGATAAAGTTAAATCAAAAGCCACCGAAAAAAAGCATATTATAAAAGACAAGCGGAGTATTCGTTCTTATGTTTGGATGTCGTTTATTCTGTTTACTGTTTTTATTCTTGTTTTAATTTGGCTATTTCAATACTTTTTTCTAACTGGGTATTATCAATCTGCAAAAATTCGCGGTGTTGAAAGAATTGCTGATCAGATTAAAGGCAACTATGACAGTGATCAGATACAAGATATAACTCGACGTGCTGCATATGACAACAGCTTATGCATTATTGTTACTGATTATATGGGCAATAGAAAACTTCTTGAAAATAATATGGGAAGTTTTTCTTATTTTAATTCTGATTTGCAGGAAAACTACGGAATGTTTCTTTTACAGCTTAGGTTAGAGCTTAACACTACTGAAGAGCCTTATATAACCAAAATATATTCAAATGAAAAGTTCAAGACTAAGGAGATTTTCTATTGTTCGCGAATAGAAACTAGCAGTGGGAGTGACCCTCTTTATCTTTATATCGAAAGCTCAATTGACCCTATCGATTCGACTGTAAATATTATTCGTCAACAGTTGATTCTTATCACAATAATTCTGTTTGAACTTGCTTTTCTTATTACTATGTTTATATCCAAGAGGCTTTCTAAACCTATTGTTGACATCACAAAAACCGCTAAAAAATTTAGTGACGGTGACTATTCTGTCGAGTTTAAGACCGAAGGATATCGTGAAATTGAAGAGCTTTCTGAGGTTTTGGAACATGCCAAAAACGAGATACAAAAGGTTTCTGATCTTCGAAAAGACCTGATAGCTAACATATCTCATGACCTGAGAACTCCTCTTACTATGGTTAAAGCGTATGCGGAAATGATTAGGGATTTGTCTGGTGATAATCCTGAAAAACGTAATGAGCATATTCAAATTATTATTGACGAGGCTGACCGTCTTTCAAATCTAGTTAGCAATCTTCTTGAACTTTCAAAGCTTGAAAGCGGTAATATGGATCTTGAATTCTCGAACTTCTCAGTGCATGAGAAAATCTCCGATACTCTTTCAAGGTACACTCTGCTTATTGAAACTGAGGGTTATGATATTAAGTTCATTGAAGATGAAGATAAGATTATTCGTGCCGATATAAACAAGTTAGACCAAGTTTTATACAACTTTATCAACAATGCAATCAACTACAGCGGTGATAATAAGGTTATTAGAATTAAACAGATTAACAAACCGGATTGTGTTAGAATTGAAATTATTGACAACGGAAAAGGCATTTCAAAGGAGCTTTTACCAATGATTTTCGACCGATATTATCGTGATGAAAAGTACAAGCGTGATGTGGTTGGAACAGGTTTAGGACTTTCCATTTGTCAGGAAATTCTTAAAAAACACGACTTTGCTTTCGGTGTTCAATCTGAAGAGGGCAAGGGTTCAACATTCTGGTTTGAGGCGAAGCTTGCTTTTGATAAAAAGATTGAAAACAAGAAAAAAGATGACAAAGACTTGCCATATCTTCCTGCTGAAATTGAAGAACAGGCTGAAGAATCTGATAGAAATGCCGCTAATGAATCAACTGAAAAAAGCGATAAAGAATAAAATTTACACTCGTATGAAAAATTCATACGAGTGTTTTTTGTGCTATTCTTTAAAATCTGGCACTGTGCAGGTTACAGTGTATCCCTTTGCGGTTACTCCTGAGATTTGCAAATTAGAAATCTGCTGAGGATTTGTGTTAACATAGGCACTGAGAGCTTTTGTTGACACATTGCCAAATTTATCACAAACTTCAATCACTGTTAAATAAATATCATCAGCATTTTCAAAATCAGATGCCTTAACATCTTGCGATATAATCTGCTCTGGATTGTAAACTACTTCCCATTTCGCACTATCTAGTCCCGCTGACTTCGTATATGTTCCTATTTTCACATAAGAAACGTCAGTAAAATCTGATAAGTCAGCCGTCACAGTATATCCTCTGCTAGAGATATTTGACACTTTTGAATTGTTAAGGCAAGATGATAAATCAAGATTTTGTTCAACTCCGTCAATGTATAATCGGTAATAAAAATTCTCCCAAGTCGAAGTTTTTCTATTAACTCTAGTGTAAATTTCATCTTCATAATCCCACTTATAATTTTGTTCAATCAAAGTAATTTCTGAGCCATTTACAGCCTTTACTATAGCAACATGCGAATACGTTTTAGTCTGCATTATATCTCCAGGTCGAGGGTTATCCACCTCTCGCAGCTCAACTTCATGCCCCTCCAAATAAACATACGGCTTATAATCGCCCATATTTATTCCATAAACTGTTACACCATATTTAGCCATGTAAAACTTTGACACATAAGTTGCACAGCAAAAAGTTCCTGTATCGCTTGGATAAGTTACATACTCCGCATCAATCCCATCAAAAGAATCTACAACCTGTCCATCATATGCAACCTGCATGTCATGCTGATTACTTACATACACAGCCTCCGCCTGCATATCACACAAATTAAATGAGCTAGCATAAATAATACATACTGCTGAAATTATTGCCGCAAATTGCTTAAATGATGCTTTCATAAATGTCATTCCTTTCGTCTAATTAAACGTCTTTCTTAATACAGAAACTGATATTATAATACCACAACAAAGTATTTGAATTGCTCGTTTTATGCGGTAAAAACTATTTGATTCAAGGATATATATTTGTTTGTTATATTATTCAATGTTGACATTTTCTTAGCAATTTATACAACTTACAAAGCAAAAAATCCGCAGTAAACCTACGGATTTTGATTTTAACATTTTATTTTTTTATCTAAGCCTAGCCCTTATCATCTTCCAATCAGGACAGTATTCTAAAACCAAGCTCCAAAAGTTTTCGCTATGGTCCATGTGTTTCAAATGACAAAGCTCATGCAAAACAACATAATCAATACACTGCTGATCATAAAAAACAATTTTGAAATTAATCGAAATATTTCCTTTTGAAGAACACCTACCCCAGCTTGCAGTAAGATTTTTTATAGTAACTTTACTCGGCACAAGACCAGTTTTTTTAGATAATCTCTGAAAACTTTCGCCAATAATCTCGCTAGCCTCATTACAAATAGCTTTGTCAACCTGACTTTTGACATAATCATCCATACAATCTGTTCTTACTGATATTATAAGCCTATCGTCATCAAAATAAGGCTCAAAATATTTATCAGTATTAATAAGATTTATTATATATCTCTTACCAGCAAGCATAAAATTCTCGTTATCAGAATACTCCTCAATAAAACGTTTCTCACAATTGCTGGACGCAAGCTTTTGCATTATCCAATCAGATTTTGAAACTAAAAATTCTTCCGCCTGACTAACAGTAACTGCTGGCGAAATTTTCAGCACTACACTGCCTGATGAAATGCAAATATACATATTCTTGCGCTTTTTGACATCAAGAATATATTCTATTTTATGATTATTACAAAGCGTAATCTCTCGTAAAAACTGTTCAGCCATATTACTTCCATCCCTATATTAAAATACACGGACAGAATATTCCGCCCGTGATATTAATTTTCTTATGAAACAGGTGTGCTTGACAAATATTCCGAATTTGCATAGCCTTCAAGTATTGTTCCCATATTGTTAATTCTCAGTTTCCAGTAGCCGTTATCAAGCTTTTCAAGAACCGTAACCTCAAAATTAGGTGACATACATACGATATGTTCAGCGTCCTCACTTGGTTCAGTTACAAGGTATTCATATTTAGTAACATAAGCCTTGTCACCATCAGCCTCTGAACTATCAGTAATTGATGATTCATCCTCTGCCTTAGATTCACTTGAATCAGCTGAAGTATCATCCGATGATGTATCATCAGACTTACTATCTTTATCTTTATCATTGTCATTAGCATCAGCCTTTGAACTATCCTTAGCCGCAACAGAGCTTTCAGGTGACTGTGTACCAGTATACAAACCGCTATCCACCTTACCATTATTGCTAGGGAACAGAGCCGTAGCAAGCAGCCAAATCACGCATATAATGAAAATTCCAACAACTACAATAGCAGCAATTCCCATAGCATTATTAGACTGAAAAGAAAACTTCTTTTTATTATTATTTTGATTATCATTACTCATTTTAAATAAATCATCCCTCTTAAAATATACAATCATTAGTCAAAATATGACCTATATTTATTATATATGCAAATCTCACTTTTGTCAAGATAAAAAATTTACCGACAGTAAAAACCGTCGGCAAAAATTATATTTAATTAATTTCTATTTCCCTATCTCCCACAATAATTGATTTGTATTTGCTATAATCCACTGGATTATTTATCGTCGAAAAAGTAACCCTATTAGTACTGCCATCGTCGCCGAACACTATGCCAGTAAACGGCAAACTATCAATTGTTCCGTCAGACTTTTTAAGACGTACGAAGTAATACTCCGACACTTGATTTGCCGTATACGAAACTTTATTGCCTTGATAATCATAACCCCTATTCAGATATATAATTTTATCAGGGAAAAAATAATTCCACCAGTTACTTGAATCACCCTCAAATTCAATTGATATACTTCCAGCGGAGTAATTAACAGCGCCTATACTTAGTTCTACATTAATTTTATTGCCGCTTGAATCTACCATTTCAGGATGTGACCACTTTGCAGTTTCGCCACCAACATTAGGTATACTCATATCATTTCCAGATTGTTTAGGCAGTTCAAAACTGAATGTATATTCACCACTAGCATATGATTTATCTTCACCATCTCCTAATCTATAAAGATTCTGGATAGTGATTTCATTTTTACTGCCAACAATATAGTTACGGTGATTTAAATCATCATCATAACTTCTAAAAACACCCGCAATTACGCCAACCGCAGTATTTCCATCCTCAAGTATTTGATATTGAGTTGGAGCATTAACATAAAAGTTAAAATCCATATCATTTCCGCCACTTGCTGATGCATATCCATCATCTAATGGTTTACCGTCTGTTCTTTCAACAGAATAGAATATATAAACAAACTGGTCAGAATTTACCGTTGCCACTAAATTAATATTATAATCTTCAAACCCCGACTGCTTAACCGCATTATCATTCTCAATAATTTCAACAGAATTTAGCAAACTCAAATTCTGTCCTGTTTGCTGGAAATATTTATTTAACAAATCTTGGTTTTTGTCATAAATGTTCTGATTATTAGCATTTTCGCCAGATTGATTGTTAGGCTCATCATTTTTACTGTTATCATTATTTTTATTATCATCATTTTGCTGTGAACTATCTACTTTAGATGAATCATCTTTTTTGCTGTCACTATCATCACTCTTACTGCTATTTTCCTTTGATGACAAATCACTATCTAGATCACTATCAATCACTGAACTGCTATTATCGCTATTTTCATATGAAGAATCATCAATTTTGCTGTTATAAGATGGGATATCCGGTCTTGACTCCAATCTTATATCATCGTCCTTTTTTAATAAAGCCATAAACGCAGCTCCAGTAATCACAAGAACAAAAACTGCCGCCGCAATTGCTGAAAACTTTTTACTCTTTAAAAATATAGGTTTTTTCGAATCGTAAGTTTGTGATATTTGTTCATCTTTTTTTAACGTTTCTGCTAAGATTTTATCTACATCGTTTTTGCTAATATTATTCTTCTCATTCATAATATCATCTCCCGCAAAATCATCAAAAGGAATATTCTGTAGCATCTCATCAATATTTCTCATAGAATAATTCCTCCTTTAATAAGTGCTTCCTTTAGCTTTTTTTTGCTGCGGTAAAGGATGTTTTCAACCTTTTTAGGCGATATATCAAATTTTTCTGCTATTTCTTTTATCGACACCTTGAAATAATACCTATGTATAAAAATCTGATTCTGAGGATAAGGTAAATTATTTATGCAATCCGAAATCACCTTACTGTTGTGATTTTTTGCCACCTCGTCCTCAAAATCGACATCAAAACCAATGTCATTTTCCTCAATTGACAAATCATCAAATCTCTTTTTCTGTCTTAATCTGTCAATTGCAAGACATTTGGCACTTACACACAAATAGCTCTTAATTCCGCCTTTTTTTATATCTACAGCTTCACTATTTCGCCACAGCTTTAAAAATGTGTCAGTAACAAGCTCTTCTGTGTCCATTTTGTCATACACCATATTATAAATAATTGTTCTCACAAGTCCGCCATATTTAGCAATAGCAAGCTCAAGCCCCTTTGAATCACGTTCATTCAAAAGGTCCAAAATTATTTTATCATCCATTACTTCACCGCCATATTAAAAGTACTTTCACTTATATATACGAGTCCAATATTAAAACCACTCAATTTCAAAAGATAAAAAAACAGGACATGAAATCAACATGTCCTGTAATATTAGCAAAAATTAATTGCCGTACTTAGCAGTATTAATCTTAATACCAACACCCATTGTAGAAGCAATAACAACGCTCTTTAGGTATTGACCCTTAGCAGCTGAAGGCTTAGCCTTTACAACAGCATCCATAAGAGTTTCAAAGTTTTCACCTAGCTTTTCAGCACCGAATGAAGCCTTACCAATTGGACAATGAATGATATTAGTCTTATCAAGACGATACTCAATCTTACCAGCCTTAGCTTCAGTAACAGCCTTAGCAACATCAGGAGTAACTGTACCTGCCTTAGGGTTAGGCATTAGTCCACGAGGTCCCAAAATCTTACCAAGACGACCAACAACGCCCATCATGTCAGGTGATGCAACAACTACATCAAAATCCATCCAGTTTTCTTTAGTGATCTTATCAACAAGATCCATACCGCCAACATAGTCAGCGCCAGCTGCCTTAGCAGCTTCATATTTATCTTCCTTACAGAATACGCAAACCTTAATTGATTTACCAGTACCGTTTGGAAGAACTACAGCTCCACGAACCTGCTGGTCAGCATGACGTGAGTCAACGCCCAGACGGATGTGTGCTTCGATAGTTTCGTCAAACTTTGCTTTTGCACCCTTAGCAGCCAAATCAAGAGCCTCAGGAGCATCATATAGCTTAGTTGAGTCAATAGTTTTTGAACTATCAACATACTTCTTGCCATGTTTCATTAAAATTTCCTCCTTATAAGTGGTAATATTGACAACCATTTACCAGTTATCAATTAGCGGAAAATTCCTCCCACCATTTAGCCGTGTGAAAATACACGCTACACGAATTAGTTAATACAATTATTACTCAGTAACAGTAACACCCATTGAACGGCATGTTCCTGCGATCATGCTGATAGCAGTTTCAATGTTAGCCGCATTTAGGTCAACCATTTTCTGCTCAGCAATCTGCTGAAGCTGTTCCTTAGTAATTGTAGCAACCTTAGTCTTGTTTGGTACGCCAGAACCAGACTCAATCTTGCAAGCCTTCTTAATAAGAACTGATGCTGGAGGAGTCTTAGTGATAAAAGTGAATGAACGGTCAGCATATACTGTGATTACAACTGGAATCAAAAGACCGATATCGTTCTTTGTTCTCTCGTTAAAATCCTTTGTAAATGCCATAATGTTTACACCGTGCTGTCCAAGTGCTGGACCTACAGGTGGTGCAGGAGTTGCCTTTCCTGCTGGAATTTGTAGTTTAATAAAACCTACTACCTTTTGTGCCATCTTACGCACCTCCATAATTTGTGGTAAGGCGAGCCTAAAACTCTCCCACTCTTTTTGAAGCAAGATGTCAATAGATATTCCGCATTACTTCCAGCGTAATACCCAATATATTAACGTCGCTTCTTATAAACGTATGAATTTCGGGAATACCCTTAGCTAATCCTCAGCCTTAATCTGTGAAATTGGCAGACTAACAGGTGTTTCTCTACCAAACATTGAAACAACAACATCAACTGTCTGATTTTCAATATCGATATCCTGAACTGTTCCAGTAAACTCTTCAAACGAACCGCCTGTAATAACAACACGGTCGCCAACTTTATAATTAACCTCAACAGTTGTCTTTCTTTCTAGGTCAACACCAAGTGCCTCAACCTCTTTTTCAGTAAGCGGAATTGGTTTTGATGCAGGACCTACAAAGCCTGTAACACCTCTAGTATTTCTAACAACATACCATGAATCGTCAGTCAAAATCATCTTCACAAGCACATAGCTAGGAAATAGCTTTCTTTCAGCTTCTTTTTGCTCATTGTCCTTAGTTACTTCAGTAAAAAGTTCCATAGGAATTTTTACCTCAGGGATAAGCTCTTGAAGCTTGCGGTTCTCAACAACCTTTTCAATATTTTGTTTTACTTTATTCTCGTAACCCGAATATGTGTGAATTACATACCACTTCGCTTGTTCAGACATAATATAAAACCTCCGTAATATTGTAGTCGTTAAGACCATTTTTCAGACTAGTATGAACTTATGAACCCATGTTGAGCAAAGCCTTGATTGCAGCTGTTAGCGCTGAATCAATGCCGAACAAAAACAAACCTGTTACCGCAACAAAAGTCAAAACAACTCCTGTATTATTAATAACCTGTTTCTTTGTTGGCCATACCATAGCCTTCATTTGAGCTTTCAAATCAATGAAATACTTCTTTACTCCGCCTTTTTTCTTAGCAGGCTCTGCTGCCTTAGCCGGAGTCTTTTTCGAATTAGTAGTCTTGGAGTCAGCTTGTTTTTTAGCCATATTTTAGCCCCCCGATTACTTTGTTTCTTTATGAAGAGTGTGCTTCTTGCAGAACTTGCAATATTTATTCATTTCAAGTCTGTCAGGGTCATTCTTCTTGTTCTTCTTAGTGTTGTAATTTCTTTGCTTACATTCTGTACAAGCTAGTGTAATCTTAACTCTCATTTTCGGCACCTCCTGACGAAATTTACATTCTGCAAGAACACAAACAGAATGCGACTGCCTCCCTCCACGCATGCACGCGAGCTGTACCATTAAAGATACAAGCCATGAGGTAACTTATGTTTTTCCACTAAATTCAAATATTATCATCTAAATTCACGCAAAAAAATAGACCTCATAAAGAGGTACATTTATTATAGCATATTAACATCCGCTTGTCAAGTCTTTTTGTTAACTTTCTGTAAACTTAACAAGATGTATTTTTAAGGACTATCTTCCTCTTCTTTATCTAAAAAAATCTTATAGAACACAAATGCCGTGAACGCACCAATAATACCACCCATAGAATTAGCAATAATATCGTCAGTTTGAAATTCACCTAATCTTGTAAAAAGCTGAGTAGTTTCAATGAAAAGTGTAAACATAACACACAAAGCACCCGATATCAAAAATCTAGACCAGCCCTTGAGAAAAAGCGACAGCAAAAAACCTATGGGCACAAACATAAGTATATTCAATATAAGCTCATATTTAAGCAGCGTATCGTTATTATAAAAGACCTCTTTAAATTGATAAAACGCTCTAAAATCAAATCTGTAAAAATCATATTTATCGCGCATTAGCAAAACTGTAACTAAAACATTATAAACATAAGCATGCAATGCAAAGCCTATAACCCAGCGTTTTGCTGACATTTTGACTATTGCAAATATTATCATTATAAAAACCACACTGCATATATATATAAGTGTAATTTTATGCGACCAATGCGGGAATCGGTCTTGAAAAACCTCTAAAAACGTCATTTTGTCCCTTTCCGTCTTACTTTGCTGTTACTTTCGTTTTACATTTTTTATATCTTTATATAATTTATTATACCGTTTTTTAGTGTATTTGTCAATTAACAACGAATTTTTTTATTAAACTTGCATAAAAATCAAAAAAGTTGTATAATACTAATATAATTATACATTTATAAATAAGGAATGATTAAATGAAATCACGTATAAAAGTCGCGCCTAAAACTATTTTAGCGTACAATCTTGACAATGCCAAAATATTAAAACTTGAACAATTTTGTTCTGATAAAGCAGTAAACTTAAAGTCAATATCAATCGAACAGGCTAATTTGCAGATTGGATATCTTCTTGAATTCTCAGGATTTTCTGTAAATAATGAAAAGTGTGATAATCCACCTGAGGATGAATGTTTGGTGTTCAGCGGATTTGACAGACAGGCGCTTAATGAAATTATTTCTCAGCTTAGGCAAAATGACATAATCGTTACTTTAAAAGCAGTTTGTACTCCGTCAAACCAATCATGGAACGTTAAAGATTTAATTACACATCTTTGCGCCGAACACAAAACTATGAACAGGGACGTTTAAGATTATGCCTATAAAAAACAAAAAAAACATCGGAATAATATATATAATTTTTTCTTCATTTTGCTTTGCATTTATGAACGCTTTTGTAAAACTTGCTGGCGACCTGCCTGCTATACAAAAAAGTTTTTTTCGCAACTTCATAGCTTTGATATTCGCCATAATAATTCTTTCAAAAAACAAAACTCCATTCAAATGCACAAACAAAAAGAATTATCCTATTTTACTTATCAGGGCTGGCATTGGCACTATCGGAATACTTCTGAATTTTTATTCGGTTGATAAGCTTGTTTTATCCGACGCGTCCATGCTCAACAAAATGTCACCATTTTTCACTATACTTTTTTCCTACTGGTTTTTAAAAGAAAATCTTACTGTTTTCCAAATATCTTCAGTAATAGTAGCTTTTGTCGGAAGTTTGTTTATAATCAAGCCGTCCTTTAATTTAGATGCCATCCCTTCAATTTGCGGACTTTTAGGCGGAATGTGTGCCGGGCTTGCTTACACTGCTGTTAGATATCTTGGTCAGCATGGCGAAAAAGGACCTTTTATTGTAGCATTTTTCTCAGCATTCTCATGTGCGGTCACACTGCCATTTTTGATATTCGACTATCATCCTATGACAATTCAGCAAACTGTATTTCTTCTTTTAGCCGGACTTTCAGCGGCAGGCGGACAATTCTCAATTACAGCGGCTTATACATACGCCCCAGCGAAAGAAATCTCAGTTTACGATTATTCTCAGATAATTTTCGCCGCACTTCTAAGCTTATTCCTATTCAATCAGTTACCTGACATCTATAGCTTTGTCGGATACATTATTATAATCTCAACCGCAATAATTTCTTTTCTATACAATAATGTATGGCACAATAAATCTAATAGGTAAATAAACACACCCTTACTATTTTTAATTATAGCAAGGGTGTGTTTTCATTTAAAAATAGCCACTAAATTCCAAAGTTCAAGAACTAATGAAATTCAGTGGCTAATAAATTCAATGATATGTAAATAAAACTATGAAAATCTTACTTAGCAGCAGTAATAAATCTCTTAAGCTCAGTAACACTAAGACATTTTTCAATAGCAACTTCCATTGAAATTGTTCTGCTAACAACAAGCTTAGCAAGCTCTTGGTCAAGAGTCTGCATTCCAACATTCTTACCAGTCTGCATTGCAGAACCAATTAGATGAACCTTGTCGTCACGAACCATTGCCTTAATATTATCAGTCGCATTCAAAATTTCACAGCAAGCTACACGGCTTGTTCCGTCCATTGTACGACAAAGTGTCTGTGTACAAATACCAACAAGTACAGATGCAAGCTGAGTTCTAATCTGATGCTGCTGATGTGCTGGGAAAACGTCGATGATACGGTCAATTGTAGATGCCGCGTCAGTTGTATGAAGCGTACTCATTACAAGATGTCCTGTTTCAGCGGCTGTTACAGCGGCTTCAATTGTCTCGAAGTCACGCATTTCTCCTACTAGTATAATATCTGGGTCTTCACGAAGTGCGGCACGAAGAGCCATTGAAAAGCTAGGTACGTCAGGACCAATCTCACGCTGATTTACCATACATCTCTTATGAGCATGCATATACTCGATAGGGTCTTCAACAGTGATAATATGTGCAGATTTATGTAGATTAACATGGTCAATCATAGCTGCAAGAGTTGTTGATTTACCAGAACCAGTAGGTCCAGTTACAAGAACCAAACCACGCGGACGCATTGCAAATTCAGCAAGTACTGGTGGCAAGTCAAGGTCAGTAAGAGTCGGAATATCATTTCTAAGCAAACGAAGAGCAATAGCCGTATTTCCTCTTTGACGATATACGTTTACACGGTGACGGAAACCTCTAGTTGATACATAAGTAAAGTCAGTATCAATATGGTCCTTAATTGATTGTCTTTGTTTATCAGTACACATATCCTCACAGATTTTTAAAATATCAATCTCTGTCATATCAGGATATGATGATAGCTTTCTTAGATTACCACCCTGTCTTACAATAGGCGGAATACCAACTGTAAAGTGAAGGTCAGAACATCCCAAAGCTCTTGACTCATCCAAGATTTTATTAATATCGATTGCCATAGTTAATTTACCTCCATAATCTTATTTTTCTATATTTAAAATTATACCGCATAAGTTACACGGATAAGTTCATCCATTGAAGTTTTTCCTATTTGAACAAGTTCAGAAACGTTGTCACGAAGCAGTTTACATCCCTGCTCTTTTGCAAGCTTTTCAATCTCATCAGCCTTAGCCCCAGCAGTAATAAGAACAGCCATTTCAGGTGTTGCAAGCAAAATTTCATGAATAGCAGTACGTCCCTTATAGCCAGTATCATTACATTTATTACAGCCGTGTGCGTCATAAACCTGTATTGAATGGTCAACTCCCATAAGCTCATTTTCAACATCAGTTGACATTCTTGCTTTCTTACAAACAGGGCAAAGCACCTTTGTAAGTCTCTGTGCAACAATACCAACTAGTGATGTTGCAACCATGTATGACTCAACTCCCATATCCACAAGACGTGTTACTGTGGAAGCCGCGTCATTTGTATGTAGTGTTGATAGCACCAAATGTCCTGTAATCGCAGCACGGATAGCAATTTCAGCTGTTTCCGCATCACGCATTTCTCCGACCATTATGATGTCAGGATCCTGACGAAGAATAGAACGAAGTGCAGCCTCAAAGGTCATTCCAGCTTTTTCATTAATCTGACACTGATTTATGCCTTCAACCTTCTTCTCGACCGGGTCCTCAACAGTAATAACATTTACATTAGGTTTAGCGATCTCACCCAGCGCCGCATAAAGAGTTGTTGATTTACCAGAACCAGTAGGTCCAGTTACTAGCAAAACTCCCTGAGGAACTTTAAGACAAGAATGGAATCTCGCGTAATTATACTCAGTCATACCCAAGTCAGTAATCTTTCTAAGCGACATATTACCAGTAGCAAGAATACGAATAACTACCTTCTCACCATAAACCATCGGAAGATTAGATACACGCAAATCAAGTGTACTGCCATCAACAAACTGTGACATACGGCCATCCTGCGGAACTCTCTTTTCAGCAATATTCATACCGCTCAAAATTTTATATCTAGTTACCAGCGAAACATGCAAAGTATTCGATATCGACATAAGCTCTACAAGGTCACCGTTAACACGAATTCGCACCTTAGTTTCATCCTGAAACGGCTCAATATGAATATCAGTTGCATCTCGACGATAAGCATTTTCGATTATCGCAGCGGCAAGCTTTACAATAGGTGCATTTTCAATTCTATCCTCAGAAACATTAGCAAAATCGTCAAGGTTAATTTCTTCCTCTTTTTGCTTTGTCGCCTCATCAACAACGGTATTAACCTTGCCTTCAGAATACATCTTACCTATTGCTCTATTTATTGCTGCCTTAGTTGCCAAAACAGGAGTAACGGTACATCCAGTAATAACACGAATATCTTCAAAAACATAAAAGTTAATAGGATCATTAGTAGCAATAGTAATTCTCTTACCTATTTTATTAGTAGCAATAACCGAATATTTTCTAGCCATTGCCTCAGGAATTTTCTTTACAACATCAGGCATTAACACATAGTTATCAAGATCAATAAACTTTACATTAAGTCTTTCACCCAAACATTTTGCAAAATCAATATCAGACACAAGTCCCATATCAATAACAACATCGCCAAACAGCTTACCTTTTGATTCCTTTTGTTTAACCAATGCTTGCTTTAGTTCAGCTTCAGTAATAAGTTCCTTTTCAACAAGGTATTGACCTATTGGTCCGTTTCTCATAAAAATGCTCCATTCTCCGCAGAAAGATTCTTGCTAACAATACCACCTGCTACGGATAGGTAGTTTTGCATATATAAAATTTGCACTTGTATTTACATAATAAATATGTTAAAATATAAATACAAAATAAATTGGCTTAGGGAGGTAATTATTTGACCACTACAGACTATTTTTACATAGCGGTAATCTATCTGTTTGTATTCCTTTTTGGTGCAGTAATCGGAAGTTTTCTCAACGTTTGCATATACCGACTACCAAAAAACGAATCAATAATCAAAAGCAACTCACACTGCATGAAATGTGGTGAACCAATCAAACGACGCGACCTTATTCCTATAATAAGCTGGTGCTTATTAGGCGGTAAATGTCGACACTGTCACGAAAAAATTCCAGCAAGATACACAATTGTTGAGCTTTTAAATGCTTTATGCTGGCTCTTAGTTTTCTGGAGATTTGATGCAGTAATGCACCCATTGCAGTGTATTATCACAGCACTTTTATTCTCCGCACTAATCGTTGTTTTCTTTATGGACTGGGACACACAACTTATATCAACATACGTTGTAATATTCATCGGAATTCTAGCAATTCCACAGTACATATTCTGCCGCGACCTAACTGGTGTTACATTAAAATCACAAATCATTGGATTTTTCATAGTAAGCATTCCGTTTTTGCTAATCGAGCTTGCATCAAAAGGCAAAGCTATGGGCAGAGGTGATGTATATCTCATGGCTGCCGCTGGATTATTCCTCGGAATACAGGGCGTGTTAGTGGCGGTTGGCATAGCCCTTATAACAGGTTCTATTGCTGGCATAATAATCAAAAAAACTAACGGCAATTCTGTTTTCGCATTTGGTCCTTGGCTAGCATTAGGGGTTGCTGTAGCTGCTCTATATTCAAATGAAATCGGAAACTGGTACTTAACTTTCACCGGTTTAAACGAATTAAGCAAAGCCGTAATCTAAATCAATAATTGATTAAAATACTTTCAAAAACCCCCTCAATCAACAACTTGTTTTTGGGGGGATTTTTATACCATTGAATATAATACTGCTGAAAAAATCTCCTTAACTGAATTATTCATTTAAGGGGATTTTTTCAGCACTCGACCAAAAAACGGTCGAGTGTTAAAATAATAATTACTTATTATTAATATTTCGAATAGAAAACATAGGTATATGCATTACTAGTGCCGTAGTAAGATTGCTGCTCTGTTGTAAGTCCAGCAGGTGGAGTACTTACTATAGGATAAGTAGTATAATCACCAGGAGAATAGTCACCATAATCTGGTGCGGTAGCATCAAATGCAAATGTACCCTCAGATTTAAATGTAAGAATACTATTAATATTAATCAAATCAGTTGTATTCTTTTTTTCAAATTCTACTTTATCAAAATGATATGCACCGCTATAATATGATGCTGATTTTGTTTTCATATTAAAATTTAAGAAAGATTTTCCCGATGCATCACTTGCATATGCTTCAAAATCATATAAATACTTATCATATGCATCTTTACCCATAGCAACTGCCGAATCCTTTATATTAATCTCGCCAGAAACTATACTGCATTTTATTACTTGACCAGTTTCACCCATAATAGCTGTCGGAGTATAACCAGTTGTGCTATATCCAGCTGGATTATTATTATCCAAAATAAGCACATTAGTATACTGATTTCCAACATTACTTGCTACAGGAACACCTTTATAATCCTTCAAGACTACAATATTTGTTGCATATCTCAATTCCTTATCAATGTAATTAACAAGTCCTGTACCGGTAGTGTTGGTTTCCATTGTTGTTTTATTTTTACGATACATTTCATTCATAGGTTTCATTAAATTCAAAGCTGCACCCATTATAATACCGAAAATCGCAACTACAACAACCAGCTCAACGAGAGTAAAACCGCTTTCATTATTTTTTTTCATTATTTATACTCTCCTCTCACTTATGGTGCTGTATTTTGGAATATGCCCTGTCCCATTGGGTCCGTACCCATATAGTATATATTCACATAACCAGTTGGGTTGCCAAGAGCATCCAATTCATAAAAAGATTCAAATTCAGTTTGTGTAAACACTTTAAATCCTGGAGTTCCACCAGCGGCAAAACAATCTTCATTAATTGCAAATGCTATCCAGTTGTTAGGATCAGAAAGACCTTGTGTAACCACACCGAATTCTTTCTTTCCGCCAGCACCTAATGTAAATACATCAATACTTGAACCTGTCGAAAAATTATCTGTGTTAAAAAATTTTCCGCCATTACTTACGGCATAATAATTAAAATCAGCACTATCACAATTAAAAAATGTTACCCAATAAACCTGATTAGCTGGATCAGGCTTAGCAGCAGTGAAATTCGTTTCAAAAAACTTTAATTGATAACTTGAGTTGTCAACACCAGCAACACGGTCTGTACGCTTTGCTTGATAAGCATAAGCTTCACTTTCTAATATTGCTCCACCAACAAATGTCGCCTTCAAATTAAATTTATTATCAGTCCCAAGGCCTTTATATCCACTTACTGGTGTGTTAGAAACATTCAAAGTTGGATCATTAGAATTGTATTGCCCAACATTTACTGCTTGAGTATACATCTCTTCTGAACGCAATTTGTTTTTCTTTGACGCTTGAATCGCATAATTCATTGCTGTAAAAAGCATTGCAGATGAAATTCCAAAAACAGCCATTGCCACAACAACCTCAATTAAAGTCATACCTTTATAATTTTTTTTCATAAGTATACTCCTTTCATGAGATTAATTATAATTATATCGAACTAACTTATATGCCGTTGATACTGGTGACTTCGGAATCTTACTCAATTTCAAAATTGATGTTGGTGAAGGCTTTTGATATGCATACCAGCTTTCATTTTCATGCTTAAAATCATTTGCAATAACGACACCCATAATATTAATTTTCAGTTTTTGATGCATAAAATTACCAGATGCATCTACCAAATTAGTGTAAGTTTCTACTTCCCAACTTTGTGTTCCTAATTCAACTGTAGCTTGAGGTGCATAGATAGAACCTTGGAAGAAACCACCTTGGCTAATTTTTAAATTAGAACCCTCAGACATTAAGAAAACAATATCAGAGCATTCAGGCTTATAATACACATTGTTTATAGTTGGATCAAAAATAAAGGATGTCTCAAAATCAATTGGCTTAAGCTCATTTTGACCGTTGCCATCATTTCTAGAAGCATCTGTAAACATTCTAATATATGTGTTATATTCCAAAACATTTACCTTAGCAAAATTGTAAGTCGTAGTTTTAAATCCAGAATGGCTACTTCTAATACTTGGTGCCACTGGAGCACTAGTTGTTCCTACGCCAGAATCTGAAACAAAATAGCAATGGTATTTATGGCCTGCCTCAATGAAATCACCTGAAGCATCTGTTTTTCTATTACCAGAAAGATCCGTAACATAGCCCATAGCATCAACAAGTTCATCCGCCGCAAGCGCAGTACCATCTACCTTAACAAAATCGGAATTGTTTTTAACAATAAAATTAATTTGTTTATCGAAATTCTTAATATCATCTGACAAAATAATTACAATGTCTTTATCATTTGGAACTTCTACCAATATTCTAGGATTTCCATTCATATTGTTAGGGTTTCCACCAGAATCAAGCCATCTAGTGAAACTACAACTTTCATCAATTTTGAACATAAAAGTTGATGTTTTTGTTGTTGCAGGTATTGTTGTGGTATCAGTTAAAACATATGGATCAACTAAATCAAATGAACTTGGCTTGTATGCAAAGTTCTGTGATGTTTTAACGGTTGATTTTATAGTAGTTCCATCGGCTTCGTACATATTTTTATAAATTGAAGCAATAGGATTATTGCTTCCTTCAATAACATCAGAAACCATAAAGTCCTCAGGCATATATACATATTCATCTGAGATTAGGTCAATAGCTGGTCTAGTAGGAGGATTTGCCGGAAAACTTAGAGCAGTTTTGTTTGCTGTATCGTCCCCATTCCTAACTGTACCTGCAACAGTACCACCAACATAAAGATTTCCCTTTACTTTTAATTTTCCACCAACTACTTTCAAATCGCCTTCAACGTAAAGGTCTCCGTCTATATAAGCACCACCACCAGTTACATTAAATGTAGCATCACCATTACTAGTACCAAGTTTATAACAATGAAAATTGCCATAATTATCAAATGTACCACCACTGATTTTTGCTTCTGAGCAATAAACATCTACATCTTTTCCACTCTCACCAATCCAAGTATTGTTAGTGGAAGTAAGTGTCTTACCAACATTCACATAGTTAAAGTCAGTTACTCCTGCCGGTCTAGGGAAATATTGGAAAATTTGTGTTTCGTTCGTCATAGTAAAATTCTCAGCAATTGTTACTTGTGATCCCCTTGTTGTAGAACTTTGACTAGCACCCAAGTTAAGATAAATCTTTGTGTTTATTTTCGCGCTGCCGTATATCAGGAAACTTCCGTTTATCTTTGGGTCATTTTGAAATGTATATTCTATACCACTTCCGTTATTTAACGAAGCAAAGTCACCAATAACCTGGGTATTGTTATACGTATTACTTGAATTACCCAAAACCTCAATAGCATTTGAAAAATTTACAGGTTTTGAACCGCTGCCCGTTGCAATATAAGCAGTTATTTTCTCAGTTTCACCAGCAAACTCAGCTGTTGCAGTTATTTTTATTTGGTTTGCGGTTACAGGATCATTCTCAAGCTTTAGCTTACATGTTCCCATTTTATTGTTTAAATCTGTATCACCATAATCAATGGTTGTTTCAGCACCTGCATTAGCTAAACTTTTTAGATTTGTTATATAAGCAGCTGCACCAGCACCACTAGTTTCTTTTTCAATAGTATTAATATAGCTTTGCAAACTTGACGATGCCATCAAGTATGCCTGCTCATTCCTATAACTAGCATTAGTAGTGCTTGAGTTTACACCTACGAAAAATATAACAGAAGAAATCAAAATTGATGCCATTAGCATTATTGCAACTACTGTAACAAGTACCGCACCATGCTCGTTTCGTATTCGCTTTTTCATAATTACCACCTTTCCTTTTAATAGGTTAAATACGTTTTCGATTATTATAAATCTTTTAATCAATATATAACACTTTTCGGCAGAGAACTTTTTTTCCATTCTCTACCTACTAAATGCGTTATTTATTAATTATCTTCAAGTGTAGTTGGATCTTCAAGTGTTGGCATCATCATGAAATCCAATGTCAAAGTACCAGTAACTGTATCCTCATGAACATCTGCGATATTACATGATGAAATTACCAAGCTCTTCTGATTGTTTGTTGTAAGCTTATCCATAAATTCCTGAAGACTAGATAACTTACATTCAAATCCAAAATTAATACTATAACTAGGAATTGTAACTGCCAAAGATGCTGGGTCTATCTCTGCACCATCAGTAGTATCTGCAACATTTGTAGCACTCTCAGGGTTCGCAGGATCCAAAGTTGTTGCTGAAGTCATAACATCCTTTTGAGATTCAACAGTCTTATCAATTTCAGTTACTAAAATATTTGCATTGTACTGATATTTGCTAAGTACCTTTGATGAATAAAGAGAAAGTGTCATTTGATCATTAACAATCTTATCACTTTCACTACTAAAGTCATCAAGAAGGTTATCAACTGCCTCACATACATCATCACTTGGCATTTTTCCATAGAAGTTTTCAGCTAAAGCTGTTGCTTCTTCATAAGCTTTCTTTACACGCTGAGGCAGGTCTTTTTCTTCCTCTACTTGCTGCTTCTTTTTCGTAAGCTCAGCAGTTTTTCCATCCAAAGTTGTGTTTACAGTTGACAATTCATCAAACTTAGGTTTTATGAAATTAATCACACCAACTACCCAAACTAAAATTACTAAAAGAGTAATCAATATTACTTTATCACGATATGTAAGTTTCATTATTCTTCTCCCTGTCCTTTCATATAAAGTATAAGGCTAGAAATTATAACTGGGCTATCTTCAGTACCCTTACCTGTATATCCAGTAAACTGAACTTCAGCAAAATAATCCAAATCCTTCATTTTTCTAACGAACTCTGGAGCTTCAAGCTGTCCTGGCAGTTTCACATCAGTGATTGTAACCACACCGCTAGCTTGGTCATATGAGAAACCAGTATACTCTATATCAGTACCTATTACCTCATCGATTTTGTCGAAAATTTCCTTTTTGACTACTGGCAGCCCAGATAGGTTATCATTTGCTACATTTACAATCATTTTATAATTATCAATAATCTGCAAATTATCTTTCCACTTCTGATTTTCTGCCAAAACCTTATCATGCTGTGCAATCAGCTGTTCAGTTTCAATTATTTCTTTATTAACACCATCAATCTTTAGTTTTACAAATAAAGTAACAGCGCCAATTGCAATTATAGATGCAGCTACTATTACACCAGCAGTAATAAGCATTGAGTTAACGCCAGAACTTGATTTACCAGTAGATGAATCAACCTCAAGAAGATTGATACGCTCTGTTTGCTTGTTTCTCTTATATAAAGCTGCAATCGCATTAGCAAATACTGTGAAATCGAAATTCTCATAACCTGTAATCTGTGATGGAACTCCAAGTACTGATGCCTTAATTTCCAAGCCATCAAGTGAGTCAACAATCTTAATGTAATCTTCAATCTCACCGTAAAGAATTACATTGCTAAGACCAGGGCCTCCTCTTGCCTTGTTAAACTGTTCCATTCTAAATATATTCTCATTTAAAGCTTCAATTACGTAATCATCAGTATCGTAATCTTCAGCAGAAATAGGTACATATCTAGCAAAAGCCATTTGTCCATTTTCAAACAAAGTCAAACCAATAAAGTTTTTATCAAGCTGACAAACCAACAAAGGCATTTGATCAAGATTTGACTTATCACTAAGTACAATTCTTGAAATTGAGTTACAGCTAATATTAACTGATCTCAAATTAATACCCATTATACTAAACATCTTTCTGAAACTTTCAACAACTATACTAGGACAAGCAGTTGCAAGTACTTTTACAGAGCCTGGGCTGTCTTCGCCTGCCTCACCTACTACAGTATATGAAATAGAGTAGTCATCAGTGATACCCATCTCCTGGCTCATATGATTTTGTACCATTGTCAAAAACTCATATCCCTTAGCCTTTGGAACTACAAGTTCCTTAAACACGATATTTGCAGATGAGAAAGTTACTACAGCATCCTTATCAACCATTTCCTCAGCCTTCAAAGCGTTCAAAACTAAATCAGCTACTCCAGTTAAGTTAACAATTTCAGCATTAGAAATCATGTCCTCAGGAATTTCCAATGACAATGACTTATCAATTTTAATTTTATTCGCAGTATTATCGCCTTTAACAATATTAATTCTTCTATCAGATATATCAAATGATAGCATTTTTCCTTCACCTCATTCAAAATTTTATAATTATTAAGTCTTATCAACATTCTCCATACCACCGTATAGTACTGGGAATATACCTGCAAGACATAGACCAATCGCAACACCCATTACGATGATTAGAAGTGGTTCCATCATGCCTACAAGTCTTGTAACAGCAGCATCTGCTTCTTCCTCATAATAATCAGCAGTTTTCTCAAGAATTTCATCAAGAGAACCTGATTCCTCACCTACATAAATGATTGAACAAAACATTCCTTCGAAAATTTCTGTTCTTGAAAGTGATTGAGAAAGAGGTGCACCTTGCTGAACCTCATCAACAACCTGTATAAACATTTTATCAACATATGTATTATCAAGAATTTTTGATGCACGTTCCAGACAATCCACCATTGAAATACCACTTGAATAAAGTGAAGAAAGTGTTCTAGCAAATCTTCCTTCATAAATCTTAACAATAAGCTTACCTACCAATGGGCATTTAAGTTTGAAATAATCCCATTTCAGTTTAATCGATTCAACTCTCATTGCAAAGAATATACCAAATATGATTACAGCGATTATGATAATAAGTATGTACCATCTCTCTCGAATGAAATCACTAAATGCAAACAACGCTCTTGAAACTGCCGGCATATCCTCTTCTTCCATCATTCCCGCAAAGTTTGGCATAATAAATGTAAACATACCAATTACCATTACCAAACACAAAATTCCAAGAATAATAGGATAAGTCATAGCTGCCTTAACTCTATTGTTCAGTTTGTTTGTTGACGCATAATAATCACTCAACCTCTGCATCGTAACATCAAGAGTACCAGACGACTCACCAGCTTCAACCATCATTATAAAGAAGTTAGGGAACGTTCCCTCTCTAGTCTTTAATGCCTCTGCTAATGAAGAACCCTTGTTAACGTCTTCATAAACGCCAAGCCAAGTTTCTTTTGCTGCCTTTTTCTCTTCCTCTTTATAAAGAATATCCAAAGACTTAACAATTGTCAAACCCGAAGTCATCATTGCCGCTAACTGACGACAAGAAAACGCAAGATCTTTCGTCTTAAATTTATGAGAATTCTTTCTTGCACTACCTAATGCCTCAGCGTAACTAATGCAAAACAATCCCTGGTCATGGATTCTTTCGAGAACTTCTTCAGGATTTTCACACTCAAGCACTCCCTTAATAGTCCTACCTTGAGAATCCTTAGCCACATAGGTATAATTTTTCATTTTTCAGGACACACCTCCACATTTTAACGCATTTTTTTACATTCATCACAAATCTATCAAAATGCATTTTTCTAATTATAACATTTTTTATCAACTTAATCAAGAAAAAATCCAAACTTTTTAGTATTTTTATTAACAAAATATACGTGCTAATTTTATTAAAACTGACTAATTTGAATAAATCGTCATTTTCATTAGTTAAAAATTCTGAATTTTTTGTATATTATATTATCAATTCATTCCAGATTAATATAATGGCAACAACTCAATTTTAATTTTCTCACAATCAATTAGTTTATTTTGAATGCAGCAGAATGTTTTTTCAAATACAATTTGTATGACAATACATACGTGAAAAACACCAAAGCAATCATAAATCCAAACCCTATCGCAACACTAAACAAATAATCGATACCTGCTCCGTCACTAATCCATTTGAAAGGAAAATATAGTGCATTATAGAAGAATTCTCCTTGACCGCTTGAATAAAACGAATCTCTAAAAATAGCAGGAATAAAATAAACAAGCCACATCAATATAGTCGTTATCGCAATATTCACACTGCTCCAAATATCATAAGCTGTATGCTTTTTGCCATCGTCATAAAAAACTAAAACTAAAATAACAAGCATAATTAGCCAAGCTACAAACGACTGAGTATTTTTGTTGGTTATGAAATCACTTACATTATTGAGTGATTTTGGAACAATTGATGCAAGTGCAGGGAAGACAATATTTCCAAAAAACACACCTGTTATAATCGATACAATTACCATACCGATTCTTCCGAGAGTGTATATCAGAAATTTTAACGAATTCATTATTACCTCCATTTAAACTTACAAACACATTTCTGTATCTATACATTATATCATAATTTATTAATAAATACAACCTTAGAAATGTGAATTTTAATAAAAAAGCTTTTGTTTTCAGTGTTTTTTTGTTTAATATTAAAGTTTAATATCCTAGTTCCTCTTTTACCAGTATTACTTTAAATCTATTTTTATGTCTTTGCCATGCTGAAACCACATAATTACAGCAAATTCTAGCTTCACACTTACAGCCTGAAGGCATATCTCTACCAGTCTTCAGTGATATGCACTCACCTGTTTTTGAACAGGGTGTATCGCACTCTAATCTAACTGTATTTGCTGGTGCAGGCACGCTTTTTATACGCTTTACAGCATCATCAATATTCTTTACAACTTTATTATATCCGACAACAAAAATAACAGATTCTGGCCCATAGCAAATTGCTGCAACTCTATTTGAATTGCCGTCAACATTATAAATTTCGCCGTTTTCAGTAACAGCATTTGCAGAAGTCAAATATGTGTCAGCCGAAAAAGCTTTACGATATACCTCTTTAACCTCCTCCGGAGTTTTCGCGTTTGAACGATCAATAAAGTCATATTTACCGCTCTTCATTAAGTCCATTACGCCGCTTTCTTTTAGTGAAACTGAACCTCCGCAAGTAATAGTTTCGCCCTCTTTCAAAATTTTCGCAACTAACTGCACAGCCTCAGAGTTATTCTCTACAATATATGCCTCCATGTTGTTTTTTCTAAGATTATCTGCTGTTTTCTCCAATCTCTTATCAATAATTGCATACATACTTGCATCCATAATTAATACATCCTTTCAAAATTAATCTGCTGTCTTTTTATCAAAAAGCCTTTCGGCAATTTCTTTTAATCCTTTATTTTCTGACTTTTCAAGCTCTGGGTCATCATCAGTTATTCTTCTTGCTGTATTTTGAGCCGCATATAAAATTTCAGTATCCTGCGACATATCCGCTATCTTCATCTTTGGCAGACCATGTTGCCTACTGCCGAAAAAATCTCCAGGACCACGCAACTTTAAATCCTCTTCCGAAATCTTAAATCCATCAGAAGTTTTTGAAAGCACCTTCAATCGCCTTTTGCTTTCTTCAGTTACGTTATCAGTGACTAAAATACAATAAGATTTATGCTCACCGCGTCCAACTCGGCCTCTAAGCTGATGAAGCTGAGAAAGACCGAACCTATCAGCATTTTCAACAAGCATAATCACAGCGTTAGGAACATCAACACCAACTTCAACAACTGTTGTTGCAACAAGCAAGTCAATTTCATGCGCCTTAAACTGCCTCATTATTTTTTCCTTGTCATTAGCAGAAAGTCTGCCATGCAAAAGCCCAACTCTATAATTCTTAAATTCGCCGTCAGAAAGTTTTTTCGCATATGTTTTTACGTCCTGCAAATCAAGTTCATTTTCATCAATCATAGGACAAACTATATATCCCTGCCTGCCTTCATCAAGCCTATCTCTAACAAAACCAAATGCACGCTCACGAAGTTTCCCTGTTACAGCATAAGTTTCAATCGGCTGTCTGCCCTTTGGGAGCTCTTTAAGAATTGACAAATCCAAATCACCATAAATCATCAAAGCAAGCGTTCGAGGGATAGGAGTTGCTGACATAACAAGCTTATGAGGATTGTTGCCTTTTGATGCTAAAACTGCTCGCTGTTCAACACCAAATCTATGCTGTTCATCGGTGATAACAAGTCCTAAATTTTGAAATTCTGTCGACTGCTGAACAAGCGCATGAGTTCCAACGACAACCTGATATTCACCATCCAAAATCTCCTGCTTAACAACTCTTTTCTGCTTTGCAGTAAATGAACCTGTGAGCAAGCAAGTTTTAACTCCAAGCGGTTCAAGAAAGTTTTTCAAAGTTTCATAATGCTGGATTGCGAGTATTTCAGTTGGTGCCATAAGCGCTGTTTGAAAACCATTCCTTGCCGCAAAATACGCCGATCCAGCCGCAACTGCCGTCTTACCAGAACCAACATCACCCTGAACAAGTCTATTCATCGGAAAATTTTTCTGCATATCTAAAGTACAATCTTCAATAGCCGATTTTTGCCCATTTGTAAGCTCAAAAGGCAGAGAATTATAATAATCATCAACCGAAACATTCTTCATTGAACAGCCAGTTTGACTGCGCGTTTTTTTCTTTAAAAGATACATGCCAAGCTGAAGTGTCAAAAGTTCGTCAAAGACCAATCTTTTTTTAGCAAGCTCACACGAATGAACATCTTTAGGGAAATGTATATTTTTAAGCGCAAACTCCAGCGAACACAGCGAATTTTCACGCATTATATTCTTTGGCATTGGCTCGTAAATTTCTTTATCAAATGACGCAAACGCATTGTGTATTGTTTGACGAAGCAAATTCTGAGTAAGTCCCTCAGTAAGCGGATAAATCGGCTGAATTTTATCCTCACAATCCGCTGCAATCATAAGCGGAGAATTAATCTCCTTACGAACAATACTACCTGTTATTTTGCCGTAAAAAATATATTCATTATCAAGAGAAAACTGATTAAACAAAAACTCACTATTATAAATAACAACCGTCAAATCAGCGGTATCGTCAGTAACAATCATCTTGTAAACAGTCAAACCTTTACGAATTCTAGCAGGAGAGAGTTTTTTTACAACACGCCCTCTAACAACGCAATTTTCATTCATTATACTGTCCTTTATATCAATAAAATCAGTATAATCAATATAATCTCTAGGAAAATAGTTCAGAAGGTCATAAACATTAAAAACACCAAGCTTTTCATAAAGCTCAGCACGCTTTGGACCTACACCTTTTAGATAATTTATCGGCTTTTCAAGCTGTGAATTCAAAAGACTCACCTCCAATTTTTAATTATTACATATAAATGATAACATAACTTTTATCAAATTTCAATACATACCAATCTTTTTTGTATATTATTTTCTATACAAAATCTAATAAGTATAAAAACAAAAAGTGCGAAACCGACTTAATATCAGTTTCGCACTTAAATTTTTTTTAATACTAATTAATAATTCTTAGCATTCACCTGAAAATATGACTTTGGATGAGCACATACTGGGCAAACATCTGGTGCTTTCTTGCCAATTTCAATATGTCCGCAGTTTCTGCACTCCCAAACAGCGTCGCCGTCCTTTGAAAATACCAATTCGCCTTCAACATTTGCAAGCAATTTTCTATAACGCTCCTCGTGAGTTTTTTCAATTGCTGCTACCTGCTCGAAAAGTTTTGCAATTTCGTCAAAGCCCTCTGCTTTTGCTTCCTTTGCAAATCCAGCGTACATATCAGTCCACTCGTAATTCTCACCCTGAGCTGCGTCTAAAAGATTATCAGCTGTTGAGCCGATACCATCATTAAGTAGCTTGAACCAAATCTTAGCATGTTCTTTTTCATTGTTTGCAGTTTCCTCAAACAATGCTGCAATTTGCTCATAACCATCTTTCTTTGCTTTGCTAGCATAATATGTATATTTATTTCTTGCTTGAGATTCACCAGCAAATGCAGTTGCCAAATTCTGTTCTGTCTTCGTACCTTTTAAATTTGCCATAAATACCTCTCCTTAATTTTTAATTATATTAACATGTCATTTAACAGATGACAAATGTTACCAAATATTAAAATTATAAAGTCTGCAATATCAAACTTACTCTGCCACAATGCTCTCAACTGGGGCATTATCTTTCTCTTTTTGAATTTTGCGTTTTTTAATTATCACTTTAGCAATGTATATACCCAGCAAAATCGCCGATATCAAAAGCATTGCCAAAATAGGATAATAGCGTATCATATATGTTTTATCAAGCACTTGAATCGCTTCATCTTCAACATAATTAGTTTCTAGCTTTTTTGAAATATTATCAATTATAAATTGCCCTTGATATAAAAAAGTTAATGAACCCGCTGCAACTAGCACAAACTGTACTATGTATTTTCTGAAAAAAACAAAAAATATACCAGCTAAGCATAACACTATACCGACACCCATGAGAACCGCAATTCTTTTCGGAATATCGTTGATTTCGCCCATTGTTATACCAAGAATAGTCACTCCGCCATAAAAAAAAGCTGAGTACCCAAATGGAACTATCATCAAAATTTTCAAAAGCATCATAACCCAATTGTCATTATGCGAATACTGTTTTCTAAGCTTAACTGCAGATTTGCTTATCTTGTTTTCCGATTTAGACTTTTCTAACTGCTCAACCTTCTCTAAATCGCGCTTTTGCTGAATTTGTTTTTCACTTTGCGCCTTCAACCTGTCCTTTTTTGACATAATAAACCTCTTATATATATTAAAATTAAATCAATAATATTATACCACATTAGCGCACAAATTTCAAGAAAATTATTTCTTTCATTAAATATACATTTCGATAAAATTTTCTCAAGGAACTTTTTATCCAATCTTCCAATGAAAAATATACTTGCCAATAGCATTGAATTAAAAACACTAATGAGTCAACAATAAATTTGTAATCGAAAAAACTAATTTTTCAAAAAGAAAGGACTGTTTAAAATGAATCGGTTTATTAAGCATACAGCAGCACTTTTTGGTATAGTTACTATGGGAATTATGGGTCTTGTCGGATTCTACTCATATTCTCTACCCAATTTCTATTATGTCCAAAGCGGCGAACCTTTAACAATAAACGCCGCCTTTTCCATTTCATCAAAGACATCACAAGATAAAGTACAGGAAGCTAATTCATCAAAGGGGATTTTTTCAATGAATATTGACAACTCTGAAACTTTAGTAAAAAAAGTTGGCGACAATACATTAATGCTTTTTGATTCTATACCAATTAAAGATGTTAAAACTGGTCAAATAGACCGTCCTTCATTAGTACCATGCGGACAACCTTTCGGAATAAAACTCATTACCGACGGTGTTATGGTTATCGAACTCCAGAAAATGAACAAACAATGTCCAGCATCAGAGTGCGGAATCATCATTGGTGATATTATAACATCCATAAATGGTAAAATTGTGACAACTAACGAACAAATAAGTGAAATCATCTCAAAATCCAAAGGCGAGCCCTGCACTGTAGTCTACAAACGAAATAACGAAGAGAAAAAAGCTACGCTAACACCGATTCTTTATGAGGGTTCATACAAAGCAGGAATTTGGGTTAGAGATTCATCTGCCGGAATTGGAACTTTGACTTTTTACAATCCTGAATCAGGTGCATTCGGAGGATTAGGGCATCCAATTTGCGATGCTGATACAAAAATTCCTCTGCCACTTTCTGAAGGAACCGTAGGCGAAGTAAATATCACCGGCTGCAACAAAAGCTCCAAAGGTCAACCAGGACAGCTTTTAGGAGAATTTGCATCATCAGAAGCAGTTGGCAAAATTCTTTCTAACAATCAATCAGGTGTTTTTGGAACTTTAAATACATCTCCAAGCAAAATAGAGGCTTTAGATCTAGGATTCAGACAAGAGATTAAGCCAGGAAAAGCCTACATTTACACAACTATAGATACTAAAGAGCCACAAAAATATGAAATTGAAATTCAAAAAATAGACCTTAGTGAAAACGCCGAGCATGATATGATTATAAAAATAACAGACAAAGAACTTTTAGAAAAAACAGGCGGAATAGTTCAGGGAATGAGCGGAAGTCCAATTATTCAGGACAATAAAATCGTCGGAGCGGTAACTCACGTTTTTGTCGACGACCCACAGCAAGGATATGCAATATTCGCTGACTCAATGTATCAAGAATCTAACAAAGCAGCGAAATCCACACTTGATCTCGCCAGCTAACCTTTGTTTTTTAGTTTTTCCAACAAAATTCTATTTATTACAATACAAATTGTCGAATATTTAAACAATTTGCACATCAAGCACGAAATATAATGATTTGTTATATATAATGCTGAATTCTTGTATAAATCGCACAAATTTGTCGATAAAAACTTGCCGTTTTTTCTGAAAAAGTATTGATTTTTATATTTAGCTGTGTTAAAATAAATACAGTTTAGAAATAACACAGCTGATAATTTCTAGTTGGATTACAAAATATTCACATGCTTAATTTGTATTTACAAAATAGTCGACGATTTTCAAAAATACAAGCATGTATCAAAACTTTAAATTTGACAATTAAATTGACGGAGGAAATTAATTATGACAAACAAAATCAAAATTCTTATCGGTGACGATTCAGCTCAGTATGGCGTAAACTGTGCATCAACTCTTAGAGCAATGGGCTTTTTTGTAATTACAAGACCAAAAGATGGCATGACTATTTTTGACGCAATAAAAAACGAAGTGCCTGACGTTGTAATCGTTGAGGCTGTTATGCCAAACCTTGATGCGATTGAACTTATCAAAAAGCTACAGTCATCTTCATATAAAAAGCCACTATTTATTGTTACAAGTGCTTATGAAAATTCATTTATCGAAAAACAGGTAATGTCTGCCGGAGCTGCATATTTTATGCTTAAACCATTCGACGTTAACATTTTAGGAGAAAGAATTAAAGCAATGCTTGATATCGATACTGATATTACTTCTGACATGTCATTTTCAACTGCAAAAAGTAATCCTAATCTAGAAATAATCGTTACAGATATAATTCATCAAATCGGTGTTCCTGCACACATTAAGGGATATCACTATCTTCGTGAGGCAATTATCCAGTCAGTAAATGACAAGGAAATGCTTGAGAGTGTTACAAAGTTATTATATCCAACTGTGGCAAAGAAATTCAGCACAACTCCGTCAAGAGTTGAACGTGCAATTCGTCACGCAATCGAAATAGCATGGGACAGAGGTGACCTTGACACTCTAAACAGCTTTTTCGGATACACAGTAAACACAGGCAAGGGCAAGCCGACAAATTCAGAATTTATTGCTCTCATCACAGATAAAATCTGTTTGAAATACAAGACAACATTAACGGCGTAAAAGCAAAAAAATACAGAGAACTTGAAAAAAGTTCTCTGTATTTTTTGTTTTTTACATATTGAAACACTATTATTCAAAAAATTTAATAAATCCAGTTTCGTCAATCTTATTAGCTTGATAGTAATAAGAAGTACTTGCATTTTCAGAAAGCTCAATGTTGATTAAAACATCATCTAAATTTATGTTTTCTTGCTCTAACTCTTCTTTATCAATATAAATAGCAATAACCATTTTTTCGTTTTTTTGTAATGGAGCAATCCAGCAGCTAAAACCATGCCCACTATTCATTGAAACTTCAACATCTTTATCATCTGTTGTTTTAGCTTGTTCATGAAAATACAAAGGTTTATCAGTGTTATTTTCAATATAATAAACCTTTGCCTCATCATTCCAATCACTATTTTCATCAAAATTCTTTGCTTTTATAATTATATCATTCTTATCATAAATAGTTGTCATATCATTAAAGAAATACATTTCAGTTTCCATAACATCATAATCAGAAGTTATAACTGTTGCCGGTTCGTCTAATGGGGTATATTCATCTACACCATCGTATTTTAAACTAAAATACAAATCTATTTTACCAATGTGATTTATCCCATTTGCTATCATACCTTTTATTTTTATACTCGTGATTTCTGCTGTCTTAGTTTCTCTAGCTTTTAAGGTTTCTACAAAAGCACTACATTGTCCTTTATAGTCATTTAAATAGAAATCAATACAACGAATTATCAATTTTTCATCTGTTTTATTTTCAATTTCAACTTGTAGTGTAAAAGTATTTACCCTGCTTGCTAGATCCTCATCGCACAAATTAAATTCTAACGCTGTTATTTTTACATAGTCATTGTCTAAAACTACTTGCCTCTCAATTGATACATCCTGATTTTCTTCATCATCATCTATGGTTTCTTCATTCATTTCGCTAACTGATGTGTCTTGTAAAACGGAGCTATTATCAATGTTTTTGGCAGTCGCTGCAACCGCTGGTTTATTATCTTTTTTGACAGCGTCATCATCACCATTATTGTGAATAACCAATGCCGTAATTCCTCCGCCAACGATTGCCACCGCAACCACTCCTGCAATTACTTTGCCCTTTATTGTATTTAACATAGCTTTTCCCCCTGTTTCGCCAGCTTTTGCTGACGCATTTGTCATATTTCCTGTTTTGTCGGACGGAAAAGTATTGTTTGGTTGTATCGGCAAGCTGAACTTCGGTACCGTATATTTTCTTGCCTCATTTTCGAAAAATCTGGTTAGGAACGGAAGTCCCATAACAGCGTGCAGTTTATCGTTATTTTTCTCTTCATAATTAAGCACAGCCTTTCTTATTTTATCCCTTGACATAGAAAGACGGCTTGTAACAGTTCCCGTTGTGCATTCCATCAGCTCCGCAATTTCCAAAACGCTTAACCCGTTATAATAATACAAAATTATTGTTTGCTGTTGAGCCTGAGTAAGCGTAGATTCAATAATATCCATAACTATTTTAGCCTTGGCATCATTAGTTATATAATCATCAGGAAGCATTTGCTCATCTGAAATTTCTTCAGCCCCGTTCGCAAATTCCTCCTCAATTGAACTTTCAGTTGCTTTTTTGAAATAATCCTTAGACTTATTAACAGCAATTCTTGTAACCCACTGCGGAAATTTTTCAGGTTCGGTAAGCGTTCCTAACTACTCAAAAGCAGTTAGATAAGTTTCCTGCAAAATATCTTTTGCGAGGTCTTCATTTTTCACAAACTTCAAACAGCTAAACCAAACTTGTCTTGAAGTTAGGTCATAAAGCTCTCCAAATGCACCTTTATCCCCATTTTTAGCCCTTTCAACAAGGGTAATTAAATCAGTCATAATTTTTCTCCTTTTTGCAAAAAGTTTTCGTCCGACACTTATATGACGAATGAAAACATGATTATGTTGAGCAAATTTAAAAATATTTTTTTAAAAATTTATTTTCTGCAAAACAACTATGTCCATATATAAAAAAATGCGAATACCAAAAATGGTATCCGCATTGAGTTTTAATTATTAAGTTACGTCAAAAACGTAGAATAATTATATGTTAAGTTTAAATTACTTAAGCTCAACTGTAGCGCCAGCAGCCTCAAGTTTCTCCTTGATTTCCTCTGCCTCTGTCTTTGAAACGCCTTCCTTAAGAGCCTTAGGAGCGCCTTCAACGATCTCCTTAGATTCCTTAAGACCAAGACCAGTAATTTCCTTAACTACCTTGATAACGCCCATCTTTGAATCGCCGAATGAAGCAAGAACAACGTCAAACTCAGTCTTCTCTTCAGCAGCACCTGCGCCACCTGCAGCTGGAGCAGCAGCTACTGCAGCTGTTACACCGAACTCGTCCTGAATTGCTTCTACTAGCTCAGCTAGCTCAAGAACTGAAAGAGTCTTGATATCTTCAACAAATTTTAAAATCTTCTCTGAAGCCATGATAATAATCTCCTTAAATATTAATATTAATTTTTGGGATATTTAAAATCCCCACGTCATGCAGCAATAATTATGCGGCACCGTTTTCTTTGTCCACAACTGCCTGCAATGTTGCAGCAAGTTTCTGGATTGGTCCCTGAAGTGAACCAACAAGCTGTGCCAAAAGCACGTCTCTTGAAGGAATCTTTGAAAGAGCCATAACTCCAGCCTCATCATAGATTTCTTCGCCGATGTAACCAGCCTTAAGAGCAAACTTCTCGCCCTTAAATTCCTCAGCAAACTTTCCAAGAATTCTAGCTGGAGCTGTCTGATCGTCGTTTGAAATTGCGATAGCAGTAGTACCCTCAAGTACATTAGTTAGATCGTCAAGACCTACATTCTTCATTGCAAAACGAAGCATTGTGTTCTTTTCAACCATGTAAGTTACGCCAGCCTCACGCAACTCCTTACGAAGTTTTGTATCTTCATCAACAGTAATTCCTCTGTAGTCTACAAGTACACCAGCAGCTGAATTTTTGATAAGATCTGTAAGATTAGCAACTTTTTCCTGCTTAGCAAGTAAAGTCTTTTCACTTGGCATGATAATTTCACCTCTTTGTAAATAAATTACAAACCGTACTAAATAGAAAATCTCTTTCATCAATAAAGACAAAAGAGATGTAAAAGCAAATTAAATAATTTTGCTATTCCTCCTCGGTTGGACTTCCGTTTAAAACTGCCAACTGTCTTTAGATACGAATGCAAGTAGTATTATATCAGACAATACTGCATTTGTCAACAGATACTCGGACGAAAATTATTAATTTTTTGTAAACTGTTCAATTTATTATTTGTCATCTTGTTTTTCGCACTGTAGATCATCCTCAAAAATAGTGCAAACTCTTTTTATAGACTTTTGAAAATCCTCTTTAGTTGAATTTTCAAAAATAATCAAATCACTATCCTTATCCCAGCTCTCAAGATATTTGGGATAATTAAAATCCTGAGTTTTAACATATTCATCCCAATGCTCAAGCTTCCACGTATCACGCTCAGAATTTCTTGCAATCATACGCTGTCTGCAAACCTCAACATCCGTGCGAACCCAAATAACGCTGAGCCTAACATTCTTATTTAGCAATTGCTGTTTAAGCGATTCCATATAATCTTGATTGTGTATTTCTTTAGTAAACGGCGCATTTATCAGCACTAAATCTTCATACTCCAAAGCCTCAAAAGCAAGTGCACATATTGTATCATACTCTGCGTCGCGAATATATTTTTTGAAAAAATCAGAACTTCTATCATATTCTTCACCCGCAGCCTCGAAAACTTTTTTCGAAAGGGGAATCAGCGTGTCTTTATCAAGATAAACAATATGCTTTAAATTTTCAGCAAGTTTTTTTGATACAAAAGTTTTTCCACTAGCAGGAGGTGAAGTAACTAAAATTAATCTTTTCATAATATTACACCAACTTTCAGTGTTAGTATACCATATCTTTTATGTCTTATATTCGTGCTTTTTGTAAATTATCATTTAACAAAAAAAGGCAACCATAACGGCTGCCTTTCGTTTAATTTGCTGGTTTTAAAAGTTTTCTTTTCTTTTTACCGAACATTTTCACAGGATCACAAAAACGTTCTTTATCCTCTTGTTCAGTATTTTCAGCAATAACATCATTATTTTGCATAAGCGATGACATTTGTTCCATAAGCAAACTTTGCTCCAAAATTTCAGTAGCTTGCTGACAAGTTTTTGCATCACCATTCTCAATATAGCACTTAATCTGATCAATATAATTCATATATTCCAGATTAAAATAAGGAATTCTATTTTGCAGAGCTTTATAATAATCGTCTTTTTGTTTAATAAGCTGCTCATCCTTTGCAGTCAGTATAACAATCTGCTCATTAATGCCCTTATTAACTTCAAGCTGATTTTCCTTTGCTTGAGTTAATCTAAAGCTTTGCACAGAAACACTAGCCACCGACAAAGCAACCGCAATTACCACTCCAGATATTATTGCAGGAAGAATAAAACTAGATCCTACCATAAGCCATAGCAATAAAAATACAACAACACCAACAACTACACTAGTCACAATTAACCTAGTAGCCTTTGATTTTAAATCAAACTCTTCATCAACATATTCTTCATCATGAATATATTTTTTTAAGTATATTCTATTTTCTTTATTAACTTTTATCGCTTCTTCAAACTCATAGAAACGAACAAAATATTCCTGAGCCTGTTCAATTTTTTCAAGCTCCGTCAATTCATCCATAATAATTACCTCTTCATTAACAATATACAATTATCAACTATACTGTAAAATAGTATATCACATTATTTCAAATTTGTCAATAACATTAACTAAATTTAAATAAAATTTAAAAAAAGTTTCGTGTTTTCAGATAAAACATACGTAAATCTAAACGTTTTCGCTCGTTCCATTAACTTTTTGTGTTTTGTTAATAAAAAATACAAAAAGTTATTTGTTATTTATTAATCTTAGTATAAACAGCCTTAATAATTTGAATTACAATCATCGAACCAAAGCTTAACAAATAAGTCAACGCAAGCAATCCGCCCGATAGCTTAACCACTTTAAAAATCCCATACAAACCAGGAATCAAAATTACGCAGCTAATAAAAATCATTCCCAAAACAAAAGCCGCCAATCCAAAAGGATTATTATTCATTTTGTTAGTGAAAATAACAGGTTCGTCAGCCTTACAGCTAAATCCATGGAACAATCTAGACATACAAAGTGTTGCGAATGCCATTGTCATTGCTGCCGCCTCGCCCATATAATGGTTTCCTATTAAAAATGCTGTAATTGTAGCAATACTTATAACTAATCCAGAGTATCCAATTTTGCCCATAAACGCCTTTGTCAATATTGATTCACCAGCACTTCTTGGCTTTTGACTCATAACAGAATCCGAATGAGGTTCAAGACCTAGCGCAATAGCAGGAAGTGAGTCTGTCAGCAGATTTATAAACAGCAGGTGAATTGGTGCAAATGGAACAGGCAATGCAAAAACTGAACAGAACAAAACAGTAATTATCGCCGCAAGATTTCCTGAAAGCAGGAACAAAATGGCCTTTTTAATATTATCGTAAATGTTACGTCCATTTTTAACAGCCTTTACGATTGTTGCAAAGTTATCATCAGCAAGCACCATTGATGCCGCATCTTTAGAAACTTCAGTACCGGTAATTCCCATAGCAACTCCGACATCCGCCTGTTTTAGTGCTGGAGCATCGTTTACTCCGTCACCTGTCATTGCAACAATTTTATCATTTCTCTGCCATGCCTTGACAATTCTAATTTTATGCTCAGGAGTAACTCGTGCATAGACAGCTTTATCCCTAACAAATTCAATAAGCTCGTCATCGCTGTACTTATCAAGCTCTGAGCCTTCTACTGCCTCTGAGAAATCCTCTAAAATGCCAATTTCCTTTGCAATTGCTGACGCTGTAACAATATGGTCGCCAGTAATCATAACAGGTTTAATTCCAGCCTTTTTACACTCATCAACCGCCTGCTTTGACTCTACTCTTGGCGGATCCATCATTGCAATCAGTCCCACGAACTCTAGATCCTGCTCATCATCAAGACCAATCTGATCGCCGTCAAATTTCTTGCAAGCAAAGCATAGAATTCTAAGCCCCTGCGACGAAAGTTCTGCTACCTGTTCTTTAATCTGATTTTTAATTTCATCAGAACAGGTCATTCTATCAACAAGAACATCAGCCGCACCCTTTGTATACATAATATTCTCGCCATTAACTAAATTAAGTGTAGACATAAGCTTTCTATCAGAATCAAATGGAATCTCACTAATTCTTTCATAATTAGCACGAATTTCACAGTCGCTCAAGTCCTTGACATTTGCAAAATTCACAAGTGCCGTTTCGGTCGGATCACCAATTTCAACGCCGTCTTTACATTGTGAGTCGTTACACAAAACTGATGCCACAACCAAGTTCTTTTGAGTTTCTGCAACCAAATCAGCATCCTCAGCTGAAACAATATTCCCATCAACCACAAGCTTACGGACAGTCATTTTATTTTGAGTAAGTGTACCTGTTTTATCTGAACATATTACAGATACAGAACCTAGTCCCTCAACAGCTTGAAGCTTTCTTATAATAGCATTTTCCTTAGACATTTTCTGTGTGCCGAAAGATAATACAATAGTTACAATAGAACTTAACGCCTCAGGAATTGCCGCAACAGCCAGAGCGATTGCGAACATAAAAGAATCCATTAAAGCTCCGCCGCGCAGCATACTTAGAGCAAAAACCAAAACACAAATAATCATTATACCTATCGAAAGCTTTTTGCCGAAATTGTCAAGAGTATTCTGAAGCGGTGTTTTACGCTCCTCCGCATTTTGAATAAGTGATGCAATCTTACCAACTTCAGTCTGCATACCAACGTCAGTAACAATAAATTTACCTCTTCCATATGTTACAAAGCTACCTGAATATACCATGTTCACACGGTCAGCAAGCGGACATTCTTTGTCAATTTGCTCAAGACTTTTTTCGATATTCAAGCTTTCACCAGTAAGTGCACTTTCATTAACCTTAATTGACGCACATTCAATCAATCTGCCGTCAGCAGGAATTTGATCTCCAGCCTCAATAAGCACCACATCTCCAACAGCAACTTCTGATGAATCAATAACTACAGCTTCACCATTTCTCAAAACCTTTGCACTCGGCGAAGAAAGCTTTCTTAAATTACTCAAAGATTTTTCAGCTTTTATAGTCTGCACTGTGCCCAAAATCGCATTCATAGTTATTACAACTAAAATAACAATTGTACTTTCATGATCTCCCATAAATGCCGATACTATTGCCGCTACTATCAAAATAATTACAAGAAAATCTTTAAACTGCTCAAGAAAAATTACAAATCCACTTTTCTTTTTGCCCTCTGTTATTTTATTAGCACCGAACTTTTCTATATTCTTTACTACCTGCTCCGAAGTTAGTCCTTTATCAGTTGAATCAAATTCACTATAAAGCTCATCTGGTCTTTGGCGATAACGTTCGCTCATTTACAACAATCCTTTCAAAATCAATTAAAAACATTTTTAACAAACTCGCTTTAAAACATATACCAAACTAAAACGCACTACTACCCCTTTCAGCATACACAGCATATCCCAAAACAAAGAAAGCGAGACATTTATTGGAAAAACTGCTGCATACGCAATTATTTCAATAAAAGTCTCGCCGTTTAGATATGCTGCGGGACGCAGTGCGGCCGTACTGACGCAAACATAAACAGGTTAACCCTGCCAGCTACTCTCTTTTATGAATACCATTATAAGCTATAAATTATAGTTTGTCAAGCTTTTTCAGTAGTTTTTACATAAAAAAACATTTTACAACATAAAAACAGGACTGCACAAAAGTACAATCCTGTTAATTACATATTAAATTAAGTATTCAGTTCAACTTAAATTTCTTACTTAATGCTGTTATTGATGTTTTTCAATTCCCACTCAACAGCCTTTTCGTTTTCGTTACGGCAAGCTGTCCATGTAGTTTCGTTTCCGCCTGAAATCATTGTAGCCTGTGAAACTGTTTCCATCAAGATGCTAAGGTCAGGTGATACACCTTCCTGAATATCAAATACTGGATTTTCAGCAGCCATCTCATACATCTTCTCACGCATATCAATCATTTCTTCAGTCCACTTGTAGTCATTTCTCAAAGTATCAAGAGTAATATCTCTTGCATCTGTTCTAGCTACCTGCAGGCAGTTCATATATGCAGCAAAACCTTCTGGATTTGGAGCACCAGTACATAGGTTATAACCGTCAATTCTAGCAGAAATATAGTAAGTATCTGAATCTTCCATCTTAGGCATTGGAACAAACATAATCTCACCAGCTTCAATATCACCAAATAGCTTTGTCTTCTCAGTTGGTTCTTCAAGTGCCCAAATACCAATCGGAATAAACAAAGTCTGATATGAACCTAGACCATCACCACTCTCGCCGTTACCACGAGTGTTCCAGTTATTCTCAGCACGTGGGAATACAACGCCGCTCTTCTGAAGATTATACATCTTATCCTGAACCTTCTCAATTGTAGGGTCAGACATATTTGAAACAATCTTACCATCCTTAAGAGCAATCATAGGAACACCAGATGTTTCAGAAAGAGCCTTATTATACCAATAACCGTCAAGAGCATATTTCTCCTGCTCAGTATCAGTAAACTCAAGACACATATCTGTGAAAACATCCCAATCCCACTCGCCATTTTCAAATAGCTCAGCTGGATCTGTAAATCCGTTCTCCGCAATTGTAGTAGTATTATATGTACAGATATAGTTTGGAACTGTTTCAATTACAGCAACATAATGCTTGTCGTTAAACACAAATGAATCAGAAGCATTTTTTGAATCCTTCCAAAGATCTGAATCAAAATCAATATACTCATCAACAGGCTGGAACATATTCTTAATTGCACCCTTAGGGAATGTATCCATATCGCCAGCTGGGAAGAAGTCAGGTGACTGATTTGACTGTACAGCAGTAGCTAGGTCAGTAAATCTATTTTCCCAAGTTGTTGATTTATACGTAATTTTACCTTCATACTTAGTCTGGAAAAGCTCAAGTCCTGGTGAAGTTACTTTGCCAGCTGCTGGGTTAATATCATAGTGAGCCATCCAAACAATCTCTTTATTATCAAGAGTTACGTCAGGAAGCTTATCAGCCAATGCCTCAACCTGTTTTTTCTGCTCTTCATTAAGATCCTTACCACCAGAATTTGCTGAACCACTGTCATTACCCTTATCTCCGCATGATGCCATCATAGATACTGCCATTGCAAGTGCAAATGCAGCAGCCATATATCTTTTAATACGTTTCATTAAATAATTCCTCCTCAATTATAGAACCTTTCGTTCTTGTAAAAAAATCCATTTCACAATTAGATTTCTGTCTATATTAATAATACCAAATATCCAGCCATTAGTCAATTAGCAACTTGCAATATAAATCAATCACCTTTTTGGTGATTATGACAAAAAGGTGATATAAAAGTGTTGAAATATTGCATATATTAACAACTTTAGTTTTTGTTTTTCATTTTAAACTAATTTCCTACACTATCTGACAATTTATAGATTGCGTGATTATATGCTATATAATCAGCGACTCAATTTCTTCTGCAGACAAAGTCGGATGCAACGCCTTATTTATAGCTGTTGCAATCAATGCAGCAGTTCTCATAATAAGATTGTCAATCGTCTTTGGCGTAACAATCATACCGTTAAACTCATCACTTGCATTTGAAGATATGCTCTCAGCAATCGTTGCCATATCTGTAACTGTTGGAACTCCGACAGCAATACATGGCACACCTAAAGTAGCTTGTGAAAGTTCTTTTCTTGCATTTTCGACTCCGCTTCCTGGTGAAATTCCTGTATTGCAAAGCTGTACAGTAGTGCCTAAATGACTTAACTCAGAACATGCAAGTGCGTCAATTACAATAACTAGCTCAGGAGAAATTTCGTCACACAGAGCCTTAACAGCAACTGACGACTCAACTCCAGTTTGAGCCATAACTCCAGTAATTAGAACCGAAACATCTGAAAGCTCAGACGTATCCAAATCTTTAGCAAGCATTTTTATATGACGAGTGGCAAAAATCTTTTCTGCAACAAGAGGACCAAGACTATCAGGCGTAATAGCGCGATTTCCTAAGCCGACAATCAAAACCTTTTCAGGAATTTCATTAAGCTGACGAATTTCATTAGCCAAACACTCTACGCGCTCCTCAAAAAAATCACTGTAATTTGAAAAATGCCCATTTTGACTTTCCACAGTAATATATTTACCCAATGGTTTTTTTAATAGGTGTGCAGCCTTCTCTGACTCTACAGTAATTTCAGTAACTTCAATTGAGATATCATTATAATTACGTTTTACCTGCTTAACCCCTTCAAGTTGTGTATTTAGTAAAACCTGCTGTGCTGACTCAAGCGCCAAATCTGTTCTCATTGCCATATATTCATTCCTGCCTTCCTTTAATTCACAAGGTTTTTTCATCCGAAAAAGTCATATGTTTTTACATTTTGCACAATTAATCGAGTTAAAATCTATCAAAAATTTTTATAAAAGCCTATTGCAATTCATTTTGATTTATGTTATAATAGATTACAAGGCTTGTTTAATACTACTAATTGCATTTCCTCTCAGTCTGCAATTAGTTTATCCAAATGAGTATAAATCTATTCACGAATGAGGGAGGTGTCGATATGCCAAACATTAAGTCTGCTAAGAAGAGAGTTAAGGTTATCGAGAAAAAAACTTTAAGAAACAAGGCTGTTAAGTCAGATTTGAGAACTTCTATTAAAAAGGCTGATGCTGCTGTTGCTAACAACGCTGACAATAAGGAAGAAGTTGTTAAAACTGCTATTAAGAAGGTTGACGTTGCTTGTTCAAAGGGCATTATGCACAAGAACCAGGCTGCTAGAAAAAAATCTCAGCTTGCTAAATCACTTAACGCTTAATTTTTTTGCATATTGAGGAGTCGCTTTAGGTGGCTCTTTTTTATTTTACATTTTTACTTTTAAAATACAAAAACAGCTGTGAATTTCTTGTCATTCACAGCTGTTTTATTAATTCTATTTATTATTTTCTTTGATTTTTTTGAATACCACAGCAGAAAGCGGCGGAATATTAACATTCCCTCTAATCGGAAACTTATTCATTTTGCCCTGCTCGCTTAGCCTAATATAATATCTTCCATCAGGCAAAACTAAGTTGTATGTTTCATTATGCGGATTAAGTGCCACAACAAAACAATCATTTTCATCAGTTAATGCGTAGGCAACAAAATCCTCGTCATTCGTATCAAGAAATTTATGACACCTTTTAACATCTTCTTTAGTTCTCAAACGGAAAAGCGAATTGTTTTTTCTTAATTTAATCAGCATTTTATAATAATTGAAAACATCAATATTATCAGACTTTTCGTTCCACTTGACAGAATTAGTGTAATCCGATGCATTATAACTATCGTGACAATAAATATTAGTTTCATTCGGCTGCTCACCTTCCGGCAAAATTCTAGGTTTAGAGCGTAAAAAATCTTGTCCTAACTGAAGAAAAGGCATTCCCTGCGACAAAATGACAATCGCCGCCGCAAGCTTATCCATTTTAACTCTGTCTTCTCTAGAAAAATGCTTTGCCGACATTGCAAGCTTATCCCACAAAGTATTATTATCATGAGCCTCACAATAATTAACAGCCTGTTCAGGTTCAAAAGCCCAGCAAGCCTCAGGCGCATTATGCAGCTGCCAATGCACAACCGAACCTACAAGACCACGCTTCAAAGTATGAACAGCATTTCTATTTCCGCTTATATATCCCTCGTCATACGGATTAAAAGTTCCGCCCTTTATTGCATCACGAATGTTATCGTTAAATAGTCCTACCCTGCCGAATTTGTAGGAGTTCCACTTATATGCAAGCAAATCTGCTGGCAAAGGAGATTCTCCTCCAGCCCAGCCTTCGCCATACATCAGCAAATTAGGATCAAACTTATTTAGCTCATCACGAATTACATTTACAGTCTCTATATCATGCAAACCCATAAGGTCAAATCTAAAGCCGTCCAGCTTATATTCAGTTGCAAGAAATTTAAGCGAATCAAGCATAAACTTTCTCATCATTTTATGCTCTGATGCCGTCTCATTTCCACAGCCAGAACCGTTTGAGAAAGTTCCGTCATCATTAAGTCTATGATAATAATACGGAAAAGATTTATGAAAAGCTGAATCCTCAGTGTGATAAGAATGATTATAAACCACATCCATTATAACGCCGATACCGTTTTTATGAAGTTCCATAACCAGCTTTTTAAACTCAGTTATACGCTTTTTAGGCTCAGTAGGATCAGTCGAGTACGACCCCTCAAGACAGTTATAATTAAGCGGATCATACCCCCAATTATACTGCGCTCTATGCAGTTTTGACTCATCAACCGATGCAAAATCAAACACTGGCAATAGATGAACATGGGTAATTCCAAGCTCTTTTAAATGATCCAAGCAAGTTGTAACGCCATTATACTTTGTACCGCTAACTGTAAAAGCTAAGAATTTGCCTTGCTCCTGCCAATCAATTCCACTTGTCAAATCAGCAGAAAAATCTCGCACATGACACTCATAAACTACTGCATCACAAGGTGATTTACAGACAGGTCTTTTAACATCATCCCAACCATATGGATTAGTTTTGCTAAAATCAAGGATCTGTCCTCGCTGCCCATTGACTCCGCAAGCTTTTGCATAAATATCAATTGTTTCGTATCTTGTATTATAATCAAACTCATAAGTAAATGTATAAAAAACATTTTCAGCATATCTAAGCAGTTCCACATACCAAATGCCATGCCAATGACGTTCAAGAGGAAGTGTTTCAACTAAATTGCTACCCTCGCCGTCCAGATACAAGTTTAAATATACACCTGTTGCAAGCGGCGACCATGTTCTAAACTGCGTTTTTCCGTCACGAAAAACAACGCCCAAATCATCTCCGTCGTACGCATTATCTCTATCAAACTGCTGATAATCAGTAATCTTCTCCATTAAAAGCTCCTCGCTCGCACTAAAATTTCCTCTTATTAAAGGTTTGATTCACCAAGAATTTCACCTTGGAGAACCTTGGTTTCAAAACCCTGCTTAGTATTTTTTATCAAATCCTCACAAATTTGAACCTTGTCCTTTTCAACAAGCAATATGATTGTTGAACCGCCAAATTCAAAATAGCCCTTTTCTTCACCGCGACGAACGGTACGTTTACCATATCCATGAGCATTTGTGATTTTTCCAACCAAAGTTGCTCCTACTTCCATTTGAATAATATCACCAAATTCAGCAGTTCTAATCATACAATATTCACGAGTATTTTCTTTATATACAGGAACATGTCTATTTATCACAGGATTTACAGTATAAAACATTCCGCTGATCTTTCTGTTACGACTCTTAACGCCGTCTGAAACGTAGCAATAACGATGATAATCATCTACAGAAAGACGTATAATCAAAGCTGTTCCGCCATTATACTTATCGGCAAGCTTTTGGTCACGAAGTAATGAATCTACTGAATAAAGTGAATTTTTGACTACAAACACACTCGAATTAGTTATCTCATAAGCTGAAACTTTTCCGTCACAAGGAGAAATCAAAGCCGAACTGTCATGAGTAATAAAACGTCTGCCAGGCTTGATTTTTCTTGTAAAAAAATCATTAAATGAGCTGTACATTCTATCCTCATAATCAAATAAATCAATATTGTTTTTCTCTGCAAATCCCAAAACAGCGGCTGATGATAATCTGCTATTAAGCACAGTTCTTGAAAGCTTTGTAAACACCGGAAGTGACAAAAATTTCATCAACCCTCTGCCTATTGCAGAATCATATGCTTGTGCAATAAACTTGTCCTGCTTGGTTGTCTTTTCAAACTGATTGCCTTTTCTATCACGATATTTCATAACAGATTATCTCCTTTTTAATAATTTACTAGATTATATGATTTACCTTTAAATATCCAATGAAAATAATAATTCCCATTGTAAACAGCAAAAGTATTCCTTTTAACGAAAGCTTTTTAACATTAATATTTGATATAAACAAAATTGAAATCAAAATCATAAATCCCTGAAAAACATATGGAAAAAAGTCAAATGGAATGTTTTGTCTACCTAAATAAAGCAACGGAAAAATTATTGCAACTGTTGTAACTGGCAAGCCTTGATATTCTTTTCTGTTCTCAGTCGACTCTCGCTGGCGTTCTTCTTCCATAACATTAAAATATCCCAGTCTAATAACCGCGCCAAGAACAATCATAATTGCCGCTATAACCCCTAATCCGCCATTAGCTCCATAGCTGTATCCGATTACCGCAGGGAAAACACCGAAACAAACCAAATCACAAAGCGAATCAATTTGTATTCCAAAAACCTTTTCTCGTGCTGTACGATTTTTCATCGAACGAGCAATTTTTCCGTCAAACAAATCACAAATTCCAGACAAAATCAGGCACATAAACGCAAGTGAATGACGTCCTTCAAAAACCTGAGTCATACCAAAAACAGACGACGCAAGTCCTATATATGTAAGTATTACTGAGTAATTATAAAATCCAATAAACTTCGGACTTTTATCCTGTTCAACTTCCGTTTGAACATCATTATTTTTTTTCATTTAATATCTCCCCCTGTATCGGTTCACTTTTACGCATGCTAAGGATATGTGCAATCAAAGTAACCATGCCTCCTACAATCAATACGAAATAAAAACTTAAGCCACGGCTTAATAACATCCCCGTTCGAACATACTGCTGTCCGAAAATTCCGCCAAACATTACAATAAAGCAAGCTTCTGTAATTCCAGCCGCACCAGGCAGCGGCAGCATTTCAACTGCAATTGAAATCATTGTCTGTATTGCAACATTCTCCAAAAAGCTAGTACCAGTAAGCGAATATGACCTATAAACTAAATAAGTCACAGAAAGCAAAAATAATCTTTGCACTACAGTCATTAAAAAAATATTCAGCACTGTATGAAGATTTGCTTTTATGTACTCTGCACCCTTGATATAATTATCACAAATACGATCAATTTTATTAATGTACTTCTCATTATTTTTCCACTTTAGAATATGAATTCGGCATAGCAAATTAACAACCTTTATGCTGAATTTTCTTGCCCAAAGCGGCTTATAGAATATAATAATCAATCCAGCAATATATATAATATTTAGAAAAAACCCCACAATTAAAAGCCAAAACCAATCGCCCATATTCTGCATTATAAAGTTTCTTTTCAGTGCATAAAACACAATTCCCATAACAACCAAAGCGGCCTTGTAAGTTACTGCTACAACCAGCATAATCAACGATGAATAACCGATTTTAATACCATCACGTTTCATATAAAAAACCTGCGCAGGCTGTCCGCCTGACGATGATGGTGTAATATCACTAAAAAAGAACCCTATAAAACTATATTTCAAGCACTGATAGAATGGCGTTTTAACATTAAACATCCTAAGCATATATTTTATTATAACCGACTCACCTGCTATGAAAAATATTACAAAAGCCAGACCCAAAATCAGCCACTCTTTTTTGGCACGACGCAAATCCTGCATAATAATTTTCAAATCTGCATCACCAAACAACAGCTTTATTGTAGCAAATCCAATAAACACGATGATTAGAATATTTAAAGCATAACTAATTTTTTTCTTCACTCAAGCTTGCCTCCCGCTAATTTTCTTGATAACAACCTACTAATTTCCACACATTTATTATCTCTATCTATATTATATCAAACATCTTAAAAAATATCGACAAGAATTCTTAAAGAAAAGTTAAATTAAACCGCTATAGATTTGCAATTTAAAATGCAAACTTAGCAACCAAAACAACAACTATCTGAATAATTGTAAATCGAATAACAACCTGAGTATCAGACCAGCCTTTGTTTTTTCTCATGTGGTCATGAATAGGAGTACGAACTCCCTCCATAAAATTCTTCATTTTAAGAAAACGTCTGCACGAAAGTTTCAAAAGGCTTGAACCGCCGTCTATAATAAGCATTACACATATTGGTAAGAAAAGCAGTGGTCTACCTGTTTTCATAGCTGTTATTGCTAGAAAAACTCCCAAAGCTCTTGAGCCTGCATCACCCATCAAAAGCTTACTAGGTGAGGTATTAAACCATAGATATGCAAGTGTCGACATAAGCATTACATATCCAATCAATGTAAAATCATTTAATATCATAGTAGAACCAATGAAAATATTTTTCAAAAACGGCATAAATCCAACTAGTGAAATGCAAAACAGCGTTGCGCAAAGTCCGTCAACACCGTCAGAACAGTTAGTTACATTAATACTTGCCCAGACTAAAACTACTCCTAAAACTGCATACACTGGATTTAGCAAGACAAAACTCTTTCCAAATATAGTGATAGTGGTATCATTATAGTAAATGAAGTTTACAACAATTCCAACAGCTATAACCAAATCTAGCAAACCTTTTTTAAGCTCGCCCCAAGGATTTTTCGCTGCATCATCTAAAAAGCCAGTAATCATAGCCGCGTAAAGCAGTACTAAATATATCACAAGCTCTGCATTAAGCGGTACAAACAAAGCCGCGCAAAGAGTGAATGAAGTTATCAAAATAAGGCCTGCACCTCTAGGCTTACCCTCTGAAAGAGCACCATTAACAGCAAACTGTCTGCCTTGATCCTTAGGCAACATTCTCTTGAAAAATTTAATTGCAAAAAAAGTAATAAAAAACGAGCCTATCAGCAAAATAGCAAATGCTAGTTTAAAGTGTGTTTCGCTGAGCAAATTAAAAACCATAAGTTCATCGTCCCTATCTATTATTTTTATCAACCACTCAAATAAATGAGCATAATGATATACTATAACATTATATATCAAATGCATAAAAAATGCAAACACATTCACATGGCAATTTGCACAAATTTTTCTTAACTAAATCTTAACTTAGTTTGATATAATATAAATTTTAACACAAAAGACTTCGTCCGAAAATTCGAGCGAAGTCTTTATGCATATATGTCTTAAAAATTATGTCGAAAATTTATCCTTTTTTCTTAATTCCCAAAGTAATTTCAAAATCAGAATCAAGTGAGTTTTGCTTTGGTGCGTCCTTAACATACTTGTTAACAAGTGCTGCTGATTTTTCAACTGCGTTAAGTGTTCCTGCACCAGCTACACATCCTCCAGGGCAACCCATTCCCTCAAGAAGATAACCGTCATATTTTCCAGCCTTCGCAAGTGTCAAAAGCTTACGGCAATCACGAAGTCCCTGTGCTGATGCAACCTTTATCTCACGCTCTGGTTCAAGACGTCCAATTACATCTGCCACTGCCTGTGCAACTCCGCCGCTTACAGCGAATCCTCTTCCGTCGCCAGTTGCAGCATTTAGCTCAACCTCTTCATCGGAAGAAATTTCATCAGGAGTAATTTCCTTAGCCTTGAACATTCCCATTAACTCCTCGAAAGTTAAAACAAAGTCAACATCGGAACGAACTGAGCGTCTGCTTGCCTCAAGCTTTTTAGCCGCACAAGGTCCGATAAATGCAATATATGCGTCAGGATTTTCTTTCTTAACCATTCTAGCTGTAAGAACCATTGGTGTCATTGCCATTGAAATATATGGTGCAAGCTCTGGATATAGTTTTTTAGCCATTACAGACCACGAAGGACAGCAAGATGTTGCCATAAATGGCTGTTTTTCCGGAACTTCTCTCATAAAGTCCTTAGCCTCTTCAACTGCGCAAAGGTCAGCACCGATTGCAACCTCAACAACGCTGTCAAAGCCAAGCTTTTGCATAGCAGCTGTAAGCTTTTCAGGTGTAGCCTTAGGTCCAAACTGTCCTACAAACGCAGGCGCTACCAAAGCGATTACCTTTTTACCAGTTTTCATAGCATGAATCAGCTGGAAAATCTGTCCCTTATCTACAATTGCTCCAAACGGACAATTTACCAAGCACATTCCGCATGATACACACTTGTCCTGATCAATCTTAGCCTTGCCGTTTTCATCAGAACCAATAGCATCCATTCCACATGCTCTTGCACATGGTCTTTCCATTTTATTAATAGCATTGTAAGGACAAACTGTCTGACATCTTCCGCACTTGATACACTTATCCTGATCAATTACAGATTTGCCATGAACGATTTTAATTGCACCCTTAGGACAAACTTCCTTACAAGGATGAGCAAGACAGCCCTGACAGCAATCCGTAACGTGGAAATGTGTTTCAGGACAAGAATTACAAGCAAAATTAATAATATTAATTAGTGGAGGATCATAATACTTTTCAGCAATTGCTGATTCCTCAACACCCTTAGATACAGCTTCATGCTCATCAATCTCACGAAGCGGCAAGCCCATTGCCAAACGCAGTCTTTCCTCAACTATAGCACGTTCAACAAATATTGATTCACGATAAACCGCTACCTTGCCTGGTACAATTTTATATGGTAATGCATCAATTCTACTATAATCACCGCCCTCATAAGCAAGCTTTGCGACCTCGGTAAAAACTTTTCTTCTTATGTCGGTTACTGAAGAATAAATACCTCTCATTTTCATAAAAATCTGCTCCCTCTCAAAATCACTAAAAATAAGTGACTAACTTAAACTCATTCTTTCTCCATACCCATTAATTGTACTCTGTAACCGTATTTTTGTCAAGTAATATATACTTTTTTTCATAGGCTATATTGCTATATTTACATATACAGATACCAAAATTCACTAAAAATTATAGCTTTAGTAAAAATTTCGTTTAAATTCTAAACAAGTATTGTATCGATATCAATTTTCTGATATAATATTTATACAAACATTTTATAATTAAGTAATTTATGTTATCGAAAGGATGTTGTATATGTGGGCTTATGAAAGTGTATTTTACCAAATCTATCCGCTGGGTTTTTGCGGTGCTCCATTTGAAAATGACGGCGTAGAAACAAATCGAATTTCAAAAGTAATCGACTGGATTCCTCATATAAAAGAACTAAACTGCAACGCGATTTATTTCTCTCCAGTTTTTGAGTCAGACAATCACGGATACAACACCCGTGACTTTAAGAAAATTGATTGTCGTCTTGGCAGCAACGAGGATTTCAAAAAAGTATGCAATGCTCTGCATGAAAATGATATAAAAGTGGTCTTGGACGGTGTTTTCAACCATGTTGGACGTGGCTTTTGGGCATTTCAAGATGTATTGAAAAATCGTGAGGGTTCAGCTTACAAAGACTGGTTTTATATAAGTTTTGACGGAAATTCCAACTATAACGACGGTCTTTGGTACGAAGGCTGGGAGGGACATTTTGACCTTGTTAAGCTTAATTTGAATAATCCTGAAGTAGTTAATCATATATTTGAATGTATCAAGGGCTGGATTGAGGAGTTTGACATTGACGGACTGAGACTTGATGTGGCTTACAGCCTAAGTCATGATTTTCTTAGAAATCTTCGATGCTTTTGCGATAGTTTAAAACCAGATTTTGTACTAATCGGTGAGCTTTTGCATGGCGATTATTCAGCGTTTGTCAACCATGAAATGCTGCATTCAGCGACAAATTATGAGTGCTACAAAGGACTTTACTCAAGCTTTAACAGCATGAATTTATTTGAAATTTGCCACTCACTGAAAAACCAATTCGGACCAGAGGACTGGTGCAAATACAGAGGAATGCATCTGCTTTGCTTTGTCGATAATCACGATGTTTCACGAATCGCATCTATTTTGACAAATGAGAAACATCTGCCTTTAATTTATGCATTAATGTTCGGAATGCCTGGTATTCCTTGTGTTTATTACGGCAGTGAGTGGGGTGCTAAAGCTGACAAGAGCGAGGGCGATCCAGCTTTGCGAGTATCTTTTGATACGCCAGAATCTAATGACTTAACCGATTGGATTTCTAAACTTGCAAAGGCTCACCAGCAGAGCAAGGCTATATGCTATGGAGATATTTCTCTTCCAGTTCTTACAAACAGGCAGTGTATCATTCGCCGTCAGTTTGAAGATGAGGTTGTATATATTGCAATAAATGCTGATGAAAATGCTTATACTGCTCATTTCGATGCTGGTTTCGGAATGGCTATAGACCTTATAACAGGTGAAAAACATGATTTCGGCGGTGGCAGTGAAATTCCTGCATACTCAGCATTTATTTGGAAATGCGAATAATCACAAATTTTTAGACAGGACATGACATTTTTATGATTGACCAACCAATTTTTCGAAAATCTCCCCTACCAACTGACGTAATAGCAAAAATTAGCGGAGTGACCTATCACGAAAATGCTGATATAAAACTTAGCGACCTTGCTTATTTGCAAATTTCGCACTATGATTTTTACGGTGAAATTCAAGTTGGCGAAATGATTTGCCACAAAAAAATCGCCAGCGAAGTGCTTGAAATTTTCAGTGAACTTTTTGAAATCAAATACAAAATCGAAAAAATCCGTCTGCCTGACGAATACGGCGGTGATGACGAAAAAATCATGGGTGACGACAATTCATCATGCTTTAATTATCGCACTATAGCAAACACAAACACCGTTTCACTACATGGTCTAGGCAGAGCAATTGACATCAATCCACTTTATAATCCCTATATTGTAAAAGGAAAAGTTATGCCTGCAAATGCTCAACCTTATGCTGACAGGTCGGCTGATTTTCCACACAAAATCGACGAAAATGATGAGTGCTGCAAGATTTTCAAAAATCACGGCTGGCTATGGGGCGGTGCTTGGATAAACTCGAAAGATTATCAGCATTTTTACAAGCCAGAGAGCAAATTCAAAAAAATCATTAATAAAATCAAGCAAATAAAATAACGAAAGACGGTCGAACGTAAAAATTCGACCGTCTTTTTATTCTAATTAAATATTATCAAAAGCCTGCTTTAAATCAGAGATTATGTCATCAACATTTTCAAGTCCGACAGAAATTCTGATTAGTCCGCCGTCAATTCCAGCGGCAACAAGCTGTTGCTCGTTAAGCTGACGATGAGTAGCTGAAGCTGGATGAAGTACGCAAGTACGGATATCCGCAACGTGTACTTGAATTGACGCAAGCTTTAGGCTATCCATAAACTTAACCGCAGTTTCACGTCCACCCTTGATTGAGAACGAAATTACACCGCTTGTACCGTCAGGGAAATATTTCTTTGCAAGCTCACGATATTTATTGCTTTCAAGGTTCGGATATGAAACCGAGCTTACCTTGTCAACCGACTCAATATACTCCGCAACCGCTTGAGCATTTTCGCAATACTGTTTCATCCTAACAGCCAAAGTTTCTAGTCCTAGATTTAACAAGAACGAAGAATTTGCCGCAGGATAGCAACCAAAATCTCTCATAAGCTGCATTCTAGCCTTTGTAATATAAGGTGCTGCAGAATATTTTTCTGTATACACAATTCCGTGATAACTTTCATCAGGCTCAGTCAAGCAAGGAAATTTACCGTTATCCCAATTAAACTTGCCCGAATCAACAATACATCCGCCAACTTGAACAGCGTGTCCATCCATGTATTTAGAAGTTGAATGAACAATAATATCAGCACCCCACTCAAAAGGTCTGCACAAAATTGGAGTAGCAAAAGTATTGTCAACCACTAGCGGAACACCGTTTTTATGAGCAACATCAGCCCACATTTCAATATCCAAAACAGTTAGTGCAGGGTTTGCAATTGTTTCACCGAAAAGCATTTTTGTATTTGGCTTAAACGCCGCATTCAGTTCATCTTCAGTTGAATCTACATCTACAAAAACGCACTCAATGCCCATTCTTTTTAGAGTTACGGCAAAAAGATTTGTCGAACCGCCGTAAATTGATGACGAAGCAACAATGCTGTCGCCAGCCTCACAGATATTCAAAACTGCACAAAGCAAAGCCGCCTGACCGCTTGATGTACACATTGCAGCCACTCCGCCCTCTAAAGCGGCGATTTTTTTCTCGACAACATCAGTTGTAGGATTTTCGAAACGAGAATAAATCAAGCTTTTTGTAGGGTCATCAAAAACTTCAGCCACCGATTCAGTTGAATCATAAACATAAGTTGTACTTTGAACTATAGGCATTACTCTAGGCTCACTATTTTTTGGAGTATAGCCCTCATGAAGACACTGCGTTTCTATTTTCATTTAATCTAATCCTCTCAAATTTTCTCAAATATATTAATTCACAATTAAAACCACTTAATTCCCAAGCTTTGCTTAATCTGTACAATAGCTTTTTTAAACATACAAAGACATATAAAACTAAACCCGAACCCACCAAGAACCCCCGTTACAAGGCGTCTTTTATTAGTTGATTCTTTTATCCCAAGCTCCTGCAAAAGCCAATCTATAAACATTACAGCACAGCCTGCAAAGGCAGTTTTCACCGGTCGATTTTTCTTTAAAAGAACGACGCACGACAAAATCTGTCCTATAAAAACTCCTGTACATCGCGCACACACAGGAAACTGCCAGCCTTTATAGAAAAAACTTCTGTCCGCACGTTGGTGACAGCCTGTACACTGTGCAAAATCCATAAGCTTTATCCATTTTTGAGTTTTTCTATCCATAAAAAACTCTAAGCTCTAAATTTATGATTACAGTTAGGGCACACCCAAAAATGCTTTGTAGTTGTGGTTTTTCCACTACCGCAAAGTCCGCACAAAAGTCCAATCGGTCCAAAAATTATATAACCGCAGCAGCCTTTTCCAGCACCATAATCTTTACCCTTAGTATAGGTATCAGTTACCGTCTAACAATTATATGCACCGCACTTAGGACAGTGTTTTCCAGACTGTGGTGCACCATTTACAACTGTTACATCTTGAAGATAATTACCGCAAGACACACATCTTGCAGCTTTATCGTCATTATATTGTCCGCAAATTTTACAGTACATATTAACTCCTCCGATTATAGAATATGATCAAACGTTAATCTCGACAACTTCTTCAGTAACGCCATTAGCGTCAAGCACTGGTTTTACGCAGTTTTCAATAAACTCATCAACCTGCTGAGGACATCTTCCGATAAAGTTTTCAGGCTTTAGGATTGAATCCATTTCTTCCTTTGTAATCATAAACATTGGGTCGTCAAGAATTAAATCACAAAGATTATTGTCAAGACCTTCCTGCTTAACTCTAGCGCCAGCAACCATTGAATACTCACGAATTTTCTCATGAAGATCCTGTCTGTTTCCGCCCTTTTTAACTGCATCCATCATGATATTTTCAGTAGCCATAAATGGAAGTTCAGCCATTACACGCTTAGTAATAATCTTATCATATACAACCAAGCCGTTTTTAGAATCAGTTACATTCAGCATGATATTCAAAATTGCGTCAACACCCAAGAATGCCTCAGCAACTGAAATTCTCTTGTTTGCAGAGTCGTCCAAAGTTCTCTCAAACCACTGTGTACCTGCTGTGAATGCTGGGTTTAAAACGTCAACCATTACGTATCTTGAAAGAGCCGTAATTCTCTCATCTCTCATAGGATTTCTCTTATATGCCATTGCTGATGAACCAATCTGACCTGCCTCAAATGGCTCTTCAATTTCCTTAAATGACTGCAAAAGACGAATATCATTTGAGAATTTGCTTGCTGATTGTGCAATTCCAGCCAAAACAGAGCATACTTGAAAATCAACTTTTCTAGAATATGTCTGACCTGAAACAGGAACAACAGCGTCAAATCCCATTTCCTCAGCAATCATCTGCTCAAGCTTTTTAACCTTATCAGTATCGCCTTCAAAAAGCTCCATAAATGACGCCTGAGTACCAGTAGTACCCTTTGAACCTAAAAGCTTTAGGCTGTCAATTCTGAACTCCAAATCTTCAAGATCCATCAAAAGCTCATTGCACCAAAGTGTAGCTCTTTTACCTACTGTTGTAAGCTGTGCAGGCTGTAGATGAGTATAAGCCAAGCAAGGAAGATTCTTGTATTTATCAGCAAAAATTGAAAGCTGTGATATAACGCCAATTAGCTTTCTTTTAACAATTTTCAAAGCGTCACGCATAATGATAACATCGGTATTATCACCAACATAACATGAAGTTGCTCCAAGATGAATAATTCCATCAGCCTTAGGGCAAGCTTTTCCATAGGTGTGAACGTGTGCCATAACGTCATGGCGAACTTTCTTCTCCTCCGCAGCAGCATATTCATAATCAATATTTTCGATATTAGCCTCAAGCTCGTCCACCTGTTCTTGAGTGACAGGCAAGCCTAGCTTCATTTCAGCTCTTGCAAGAGCAACCCAAAGCTTTCTCCAAGTTGTGAATTTTTTGTCAGCTGAAAAAACAAACTGCATTTCCTTACTTGCATATCGTGTACAAAACGGACTTTCGTAGCTATTATTACTCATAAAATAATCAACCTCTTTCAAGAAATATACATTAATTATATCATACATTTTTCCCATTTGCAATAGAATTTTTAACGCTTATTACGACTAACGCACGAATAGCGATATTATATATAAATCTTTAAAATTTATTACAACAGTGCCAGCCAGAATATAGACTTGTACCCATTCCCCACAGTGCATTAGTTGCGTAACGCTTATTAAAATAAAAAAGACTCTTACACACATTAATTTAGTATGTAAAAGTCTATCATCTTCATTTATAACTCAACCTGCTTGAGCGTTTTTATAATTTGATGAATTGCACAATTAAAATTATCCATATCCTCATCAGAAACAGAATCAAATTTATTTAGCAAATCTTCCAAAACACCAGCTTTTGTATCCTGAACAAAGTCCTTAGCAAGCTGTGTAAGGTGAATATTTATAATACGCCTATTTGAAGTGTTTTGAACACGTTTGACATATTCTTTTTCAACCAACTGTGCAACTGCTCTAGTTGTCTGCTCATTACTTGTGTTAATTCTTGCAGCTAATTGTGACATACTAAGATTATCATCAATTGACAATGCCAATAAAATAGTCTGCTGTGTTCTTGTTATGCCATAATCCTGCTTATCAAATGTGTCAAATACAAGCTTTCTGCAAAGCGGATATAACTCATACATTGAACTTATGCAATTAGTTCTAACATCGTTTTTCATACCAAATCTCCCATAAACATACAAAATTTCATCTATTATTTATTATTATAGCACGTATTTATCAAAAGTCAAGTATTAAGATGCATGAAAATCTTCACTTTAATAATTTGGGCAACACAGCAAAACATAGTTGACAAAGCATTTTACATATGATACCATAAAAATAACAAAAACTTTTAATTTGGAGGTCACTTAATGAAAAAGATTCTAGTTCTTTTCACAGGCGGAACTATTGGAAGCTGTTCGTCAAACGGTGTAATCAATGTTGATGACAATCAAAAATACATGCTTATAGAGCAGTATCAAAGCATATATGGCAAAGAAATTACCTTTGAATGCAACCAAATTTTAAATATTCTTAGCGAAAATATAACCTCAACAGAATGGGAAATAATTGCTGACGAATTGAACAATATTGACTTTAACAGCTATAGTGGAATTATTATAACTCACGGCAGTGATACACTTGCTTACACCTCAGCTTTTATCGGAATGCTTTTTAGACACACACCTATTCCAATTGTTATAACAGCGGCGAATATGCCACTAAACGAAAAAGGCACAAATGGGCTTTACAACTTCACCTGTGCAGTAAAATTTATATGCGACAACAAACATAATGGCATTTTCACAGTTTACGAAGACATTTTCTGTCCGACAAGAATGCTGCCTGCCGACACATGTCTTGATAAATTTTCTTCATACGGCGGTGACAGCTTTTATAGAATAAGCAATAAAATGCTAGACAAAACTTATGAGCCTATACTAAAAAATCCTCTCAAGCTTACAAGAAAAGTTCTGAAAATTCATGGATATCCCGATATGGATTTTTCTGCATACAGCATTTCAAAGAATATCGGTGCTGTACTTTATGTGCCATATCACAGCGGAACTGCCAGCATGTGTGAAGATAATAAAAATCAAAGCTTTGAATATTTGTCTAACCTTTGTGAGAATGAAAACATACCGCTATACATTTGCGGTATAAAAAACTCTGATAAATACTATGACACGCTGGTTAAAATGATGAACTCCGGAGCAAAAACAATAGGCAAAATTTCTGATGTATCGGCATACATGAAACTGCTTATCGGAATTAACCAAACCGAATACACACTTGACGAATTCATGAATACTAATATTTACTTCGAAAATATATTGTAAAACACCAATTTTTATGTAATATCAAAATTCAAGAATCATTTTTTAATTAATATAATCAACTATTCTAGCAAGAGCAAATATAAAAGCTCCTTTATGGTATAATAAAAACCATAAAGGAGCTTTTACGTATAGACGTTATATTTTTATTTTCCTGTTCTCGCTCTATAAAGTGAACGAATTAGCTTTCCGCTCGCAGTAAGCTGGCTTTCACCGCTCTTAATTTTTTTCAAATCTGTTCCGCTCTTAAACGCCGACGCGGTTTCAGATTTTCCGCAAGCACTCCAGTTTACATATCCAATATTCTTTGAATCAAGAAGTGACAGCCACTTCTTTGTTTCACTTGCATTATATCCGCCATTTCCTGATGCATCGCAAGTTCCAAACTCAGTAACCAAAATAGGAAGTCCCTTGTTATAGCAAGTGTTCACCCTATTTCTAAATGAGTCTCTATGAGTATCAGCATAAAAATGAAATGCATATACACAGTTTTTATCAGATAATCTGTTGCCGAGAACCTTGTCAATATCCTGGCTCCATGTACCTGTACCGCAAACAATAATAGCGTCCTTATCATTTTTTCTAATTGTGTTCACCACTGTCTGACAGTATGATTTTATCTGTCCGTTCCAAGTAACATTACCATTTGGTTCATTACAAATCTCATAAATTACATTATTATGATTTTTGTATTTCTTTGACATTTCATCAAAAAACGCAACCGCCTCTTTTTGATGTGTTTGTGGATTTCCATCATATAGAATGTGCCAGTCAATAATAGCATACATACCTAAATCAGTAGCATTTTTAACACCAGTTTCAACCTTTGTTTTTGCTTGAGAAGCATAAGTTGAACCAGTTGTATAACCGCCCCATTCTTCAGTATACATTGCAATTCTAATTGTGTTTACTCCCCAATCATCACGCAAAACCTTCAAGCTGTCTTTTGAAAGAATATCAGAAAAATTCTCCCACATAATTCCATGAGTAGACATACCTACAATTTGGAATTTGTTGCCTTTCTCATTTACGATATTAGCACCGCTTACCTTCAATTTACCGTTTTTAGCTACAGGAGTTGACGAACCTAAAGTAACCGTCTGATATCCAAACGCACCACCATTTGCTCTGCCCTTTGTATCAGTACGATATGCACGAACTCTAAACTGATATGTAGTGTTATTTTTCAATCCGCTGATTCGATAAGTTGTAGTGTTGCCATCGCGAAGTGTAGCAATCTTCTCCCAATTGTTCCCCTTTAACTGATATACTTGATATCCATTACCAGTCTGCTTTGTCCAATTAAGACGAACCGCATCGGTTGTTTTTGTAAACGAAGTAATTTTCACTGCATTAGACTTAGTACTAGCATATTTTGCCGTACTTGCCTTGCCCCAATAATTTGTACCATTCACCTTTTTGTAAGCCTTAACTTTATATTGATAAAGTGTTCCAGGCTTACAATTCCCATCACGATAAGTAAGTGTGCTGCCATTTTTAATAGTGCCAAGATTAATCCAGTTTTTACCGTTGTAACGATAAACTCTATAACCAGTTGCACCGCTTACTTTATTCCAATTAATACGAATTGCATTAGTAGTACATGTATATTCTGTTTTAACAGAAACAGTAGCTACCGAAACATTTGCTGCTGAGGCAGATATTGTCGACACTTCATCTGCACCTGCTGAAAATATAAATACAGCAACTACACACAATAAAGCAGACAAAAACTTCTTCATTTTTACACATCCTTTAAGTTATTTTATAGTTAGCTACGTATAATTACTTAGATACCAAAATATAATGTAATTTATTACTTGAAATCCTACTAACCTCTAAACAACTGAACCCAGCTGCCGTTATAATTACCAACACCCATTTGTGTGAACGAAGCATTTAAGATATTAGATCTATGTCCTGATGAATTCATCCAAGCGTTTACTACTTGCTTAGGTGTACTAAAGCCAATTGCAACGTTTTCACCAGTAGCCCAATTATAGCTTACTTTATAGTCATCAAAAACAGTATACCAAGCTCTCCCATCTGGTCTAGTATGTGAGAAGTATTTGTCAGTTTCTTTTGTTCTTACATATGCTAATCTATTTACTGTTGCACTTTCTGTCAAAGGATCTACCCCAGCCTTCGCTCTCTCAACGTTTACAAGTCTAATAACCTCGCTTGCAAATATCTGCTCTTTATTGCTAGGTGCACCAATTTTTGAAGTTGTCCCCTCTAACTTAGAGTCATATTTATGAGTTGGTGTAGGGAAACCATAATCAGCAGCTGACTTATCTGTAGTTACTGTTTTAGTTCCATATATACCTGCATTTGCTCTGCCCTTTGTGTCTGTACGATATGCACGAACTCTAAACTGGTATTTTGTGTTAGATTTAAGTCCGCTAACTCTATAAGTGGTAGTGTTCATATCACGGATTGTTGCAATCTTAACCCAATTGCTGCCCTTTAGCTGGTATACTTGATAGCCATTACCAGTAGTTTTATTCCAGTTTAATCGAACTGCATCTTTAGTTTTAGTACTGCCTTTCATAGTCAAAGGCAAAGATTTAGTACTAGCATATTTTGCTGTACTTGCATTTCCCCAATAATTTGTACCGTCAACTTTTTTGTATGCCTTTACCTTATACTGATAAAGTGTTCCCGGATTACACTTGCCATCACGGAATGTAAGAGTATTGCCGTTTTTAACAGTACCAAGATTAACCCAATTTTTACCGTTATATCGATAAACTCTGTAACCTGTTGCACCGCTTACCTTGTTCCAATTAATACGAATAGCATTAGTAGTACATGTATACTCTGTTTTAACAGAAACATTACCTACTGATACATTTGCTGCTGAGGCAGATATTACAGTTAAATCATTTGCTCCAACTGTAAAAACTAACACAGCGATCACGCACATAAACATGGATAAAATTTTTTTCATTTTTACACTTCCCTATCATAAAATTTTTATAAAATCATTATAACACACAAAAAAAAATTGTAAACAAATTATGAGATTTTTAGCACTTTCCTTAATTTTAAGACAGTTTTTTCTACATCAAAAATTATCATTTTACTATTGACATAAGCCAGTAAATTAGTGTATAATAAATTAGTATGATTATTTGTAACAACTGTTTTTTAACCTATTCATTCGATAGTTATTATCTATAAATTAAGGAGATAGCATGAGAGATTATAAAAAAATAATAACTGCACTTTGCGCATTGACAATTATTATAACAGCAACTGGCTGTTCAAAATCTGACGATAAAAATTCATCTTCAAACAATGATAAAACTTCAAGCTCAGCTGCAGAAAGCAACGCAGACAGCAAGGCTGACGATTCAAATAAAAATGACAATTCAAGCGAAGAATCTAAGGATGATTCTTCTAACACAGATGATAACAGCGATGACGAAAGCTCAAAAGCTGAAAAATCAAATATCGGCGAGCATCTTCAAAGCGTTGCTGATATTTATGACGAAGGCAACTACACTCTAAAAACAACACTTACAAGTACTGAATTTGAAGGTAAGGTAAAGCTTATAAGAGTTGTCAAAGGTGACGATATTTATCAGCTTCAAGAAGAAAACATGGGAACTCACGGTTCAATTACTCTTGACGGAAAATCTTATGACTTTGATAATGTTTGCGGTATGTTCCGTGAAACTGACGGCGATAGCACAGTCAATTTAATTCAAGAAGTAATTAATCTAAACCTTGAGCAAACTAATCTTAATGATGTTGAAAACAGCAGCAAAAAATCTGATGATGACAAGGACTATGATATTGAGCAGTATACATATACTGGTGATACTTATATTACAGTTCTAGATTTCTTTTTTGATAAAGAGGATGGGCAACTTGTGAAATATAATGCTAATTATACTGTTGAGGGGCAAGATAACATCGTTGAAACTCGCGTTGTTGACAGTCTTACAAACGACATTGACGAGTCTGTTTTCAACACTGATTTCACAAACACTTTGGCTGATTTTAATTCTATGACTGAAGATCAAAGGCTAGGATTTTGTCAGGGTTTAACTGGAAGTTATAATATTACCACTGATGATATGGACGAAATGGGCATTACTACTGATGATTTCAAAAAAATCAGCTATGATAATATTTTCAGATTGGTTTATAATTACGGAACTGGCCATATGTAGATTTTAGCAAAAACTACTGAAAATAATTTGTTTTTTTGTATAATAAGAAAAATATTTTAGAAAACAATAAAAAAACTTTACCTAAAAACTTTTATTTGGTATAATAAATAATATGTTACCATATATAAAAGCATCCATTTATTTTCCAACTACAACATTCTAATTAATTAAGGACATCGTGAAATGAATATATTAAAGCTTTTAAAACCTAAGGCTGTAATTGATTACATATATGATGATTGTACAGTGCGTCAGGCAATTGAAAAAATGCGTCACCATGGTTTTACTGCTATTCCTGTTATTAACAGAGATGGCGAGTATGTGAAAACTCTTGCTGAGGGAGATTTTTTGTATTTTATGCTTGACAACCAGCTTACAGACATCAAAGAACTGGAAGATTATAGTATCAGTCAAATATCAAGACGTGTAAATAATGATCCTGTTTATGTTTATTCAACAATAGAGGATTTGATTTTAATTTCTATGACTCAAAACTTTGTACCTGTTATTGATGACAGAAAAGTTTTCATAGGAATTGTAACGCGACGTGATATTTTGCAATATTGTTACAACACAATTAAAGCGAACGACACTAGTTACAGCGAGGCTGAACAGACTTATATTGATTCGCTTAAAATAGCAAAAAAGTAAAAGAGGAGTAATGTGAAGATGTTGAAATTTAAGAGAAACCAAAAAGGTGGAGCTACAATTGTTGCTGTTATGATAATGATTATGCTTATAGCAATTGGTACAGCAATTATGGTAGTTACAGGACGAGGATCTATCAGCGATACCGATAATATCCCTGCATACACCTACACTTCAGAAAATGATTCATCGGATAGCGACCTGCTAAGTTATGATTCTAACACTGAATCTTCAGTTGAAGACTCAAGTTTAAGCGAAACTACAACTGCAGTTTCAAAGCTTACTAAGAGTGAAGATTATCATGAAATTTCAATTGATTCTCTTACAACTAAATACGGAATTTTAGTTGATGCTGAAAATAATCAAATTATTGCTGGTAAGAACTACAACAAGAAAATTTATCCTGCTTCATTAACTAAAATTATGACTTTAATTGTTGCTGTTGAAAATGCTGATGACAAGGATGCTACTTATAAATTTAATGCAAAACTTATTGACAGCTTAGTATCTGAAAATGCTTCTCTTGCCGGATTTGAAGATGGAGAAACTGTAAGTTTTGAAGATTTGCTTTATTCGTCTATTCTTGTAAGCGGTGCTGATGCTACTAGTGGTCTTGCTGATATTGTTGCTGGCTCTGAGTCAGATTTCGTTGACTTGATGAATCAAAAATGTGAAGAGCTTGGCTTAACTGGAACTCACTTTGAAAATGCAAGCGGTCTGCACAGCAAAAATCACTACTCAACTTGTGAAGATTTAGCTGTTATTATGCAGTATGCTCTTGATAATAAAGAATGTCGTGACGTTCTTAAAAAATCATCTTATACAACTTCAAAAACCACTCAGCACCCAAATGGAATAACGTTTGATAGTATATTGGCTTCTAGACTTCAAGGTTATTATATTGAAGGCGACGCAGATATTATGGGTGGCAAGACTGGATTTACTGATGAATCGCTATTTTCACTTGCAACCTATGCTGAAAAAGACAAAAAGGATTATATTTGCGTAACTGTTAAATCAAGCGGAGGATTTACTTCTATTGAAGATAACATCGCAATTTATGAAAAATATCTTCCAACTGAAAAAGACTAGTATTTAAAATTCATATAACTAAACTGCTTACAAAAAGATACAGTAAGCAGTTTTTTATTACAACTTTATAATATAATTTGTACAATATGTTTGTTTTTAAATTGTTTTTTATACAAAACATAAAATTTGACTTATTTATTAATAAACTATTGACTTTACGTTGCAGATAGTATATAATAATAATATCCTAAATTGTTAGTTCTTATTTAATTTTTTTAAAATAATGAGCTTTTTGTCATAAAGGGTAATGAAAAATTATATTCGGGGATTAATAAAATGTATTTATCGGAATAAAAATGCCGTTGTACTCAAAAAATAGTACAAACGGCATTTTTTATTTTTTCAAAAAATCACAGAAATTAATGTAAAAATTACCTCTAATAAATCATGCGGCAACTCACATAATAATAAAGCAAACCCAATTAAAAAATATTTAAAGGAGTTGTACAGAATGAAAGGTATTACTACAGAACAAGGCAGACAGACTCTTGCAAAGTTTAAGATGGAAGCAGCTAACGAGGTTGGCGTTAATCTAAAGCAGGGTTACAATGGTGACCTTACTGCTCGTGAAGTTGGATCAGTTGGCGGTCAGATGGTTAAGAAAATGATCGACGCTTACAAGACAGGTTCAGCTCAGTAATTTTATAAATCCCAATATAGCAGTCTCGTGTTAATAAACACGGGATTGCTTTTTTTATACAAAAAAGCAGCTGAAAACTAATCCAGCTGCTTAAAATATTAGCTTTACATTATCAAGCTACAGTTCTGCAAGGTGCAAAATTCATAAATAAAATTTTCAAAGTCATAGTCTGTCATTTGAAAAATAGCCGTACAACCTAATTTGTCAAAGCAAGCATCAATAACCTGTCCATTATATTTCCCCAAAAATTTCTCTATAGAGTCAACATCACTAATAGTTTGATTTTTTTTAACAAATTTATTACAATTAAAATCTATTTTTATAACGTGAGTTTTATACATAAAAATTACGACCTCTTTTTTGACAATAAACTAAAACCGTGAAATTTTACTATCTATTTACCCCTTTATTCTTTGACCGCAATTTGCCTAAGATTTTGTGATAATACTACTATAGGTATAATATACTACGTTTGTACCTTTAGCATACAATGTGTTTTTTGATTTTGTGCGATACTGATTGCCCTTTTTAATATATGTAGAACTACAAAAATTTTTTTCTGCCCCAATTGTTGCTGCATTATTACTTGCTGTGAACGAATGAATAGTAACCCATTCACCAGATACCAATCTTTGAAGCTCAACAAAAACCTCGATTCTGTTGACATCAGTTGTACCAATAACTGATGTAGAATAATAAAGCGTATTGCTATCTACATTCACACATTTGGTTGTTGCAGTTATTAAATACATCGCAAAAGGTGTTATTACAACATCATCCGCTGCCTGTGCTTTTAACGCTCCACCCGTAAATGTAAACATCATTACTACCACCGACAAAATTGAAACTAATCTTTTCATAAAAACATCTCCTAGTTATAATTATTTAGGTTTCCCTATATATTATATAACTAGAAAAACGACAAAATAGTGCAAATTTTTCGTTCGAAATATTTCGTCATTTTTCGACAAATATTGAATCAATGATTTTCATTATCTCATCCCTATTCAAATCTCCAATAATGCTGTACACGTAAGTACCATCACTCCAAACAAAAACATTTTCAGCATCTCTGTGAAACCAATATCCTTGCCCGCCTATATAATCTACTTCTTCAATTTCATTAGCATTTTCAACATCTGAGTATACAGTCTTAGCATTTAAACTTTGTGTATAAATAATTCTATTATCGTCACATCCATATTCTATGCTAGATTCACCCATTAATATCATTTGATTAACTACCTCATAACCATCTGGAATATATTTGGGAATCTTAATCTCAAACTCATCAAAACTCAAACTATTATCAATATCAAATTTAATTTGAATCATCTGATCATTTGTAGGCATAGTAATATTGCCGACTTGTGATGCATCAACGACATCAAAAGCCTGATCTTCGTACTCTTTCGGCTTAGATGCAGTTGCCATTACAAACCCAAACGCGCCTATTAAAACAGCGACTAACAAAAAGCGAAGTGTTTTAATTTTCATTGGCTTTCCCGTTTTTCTACTTTTATTAAAATCTTCTATCACTCGGTCCATTTTGTCATTAAAACCACTTGAAAACTCATGCTCACATTCGACATTACTCTGATATTCCTTGTAATCCTCATCCACAATAGCCTCACGGATTGCCATTTTTAATACATCATTCATATTATCCTCCTTAAATCAACCACTTAATAAAATCACACTATATTCTCGAAATTTATTTTGCCTTATATTATTATATAACATTAATTTTTCCAAATAGTGCAACAATTTGGGCAGTTTTCAGAAATATTAACAAAAAAATAAATTTAAATTCAAAGTTCCTTAATAAAATAGCATCTTTTTCCACTTAATGGATAATTATCGAGCTTGAAAATCTCTTGATAGCCAAACTTCTTATAGAATTCTGGAGCTTGAAAACTAAACGTATCCACAAAAGAATATTTGCACCCTCTTTGCTTAGCAGTAGTTTCAGCATGTCTCAAAATATCAGAACCTATATGCCGACCTCTATAATCCTCGCTTACCCATAGATATTTTATAGTCAGCCAATTTCCATGTGTTTGGCCAATCAATCCTGCTATTTTTTCGCCAGATTCATTATTCAGATATACGCCTAAGTCTTTTGGATTTTTATCTTCAAGCTTAGACAAATTATATTGCAAAAGTCCTTGAAAAATTTCTTCTCTATCTTTTTCTTTTATATCGTCGGTAATTTCAAACTGCATTTTCTTTGCCCTCCAAACACCACTAACATCTAATCAAATTTAGCAAAACCGTCGCACATGATTATGCGACGGTTTATATAAAATCAGACTAATTTCTACTTGTTAAATTATACTATGATTATATTTTTTTGTCAAGAACTTGGTCATAATTATCAAAAAGTAAAGCAACTATTTGAAATTAAATCCAAATAGTTGCTTTCAAAACGATCAATATTTCTATAGTTAAATCAATTAGTCACAACATTACATAAGCAAAGTCATTTTATCAACAGCAGGAGATTGAGTACACATAGCCGATAACTGCGGTACAATACGTGTGAAATGCTCTGATGCTGAGTGAACATCCAAAACTTCAGCTGATGCCCATGTTTCCAAAATCACCAACAAAGCCGAATCACTTTCAGACTGCAGCAGGTCATATTGAACACAACCCTCTTCCTTACGGGATGCCTCCACAAGTTCTTTTGCCAAATTCACAGCATTATTAATTTCAGTTTCTTTAAAATGGAATTGAGCGATTATTTTAATCATACCAACTTCTCCTTTTTATAACTTTTAAAATTATCAATCAAATTAAGTGAATGGCAAAACGTTGAACAAAGCTTTCAGCACCCACATAACTTGTCAATCAAGATATATTTGCTGTTATTCCCACTCGATAGTAGCAGGAGGCTTTGTAGTTATATCATAAACTATTCTGTTAATATGCTTAACTTCATTTACAATTCTGCTTGCACAAATCTCAAGTACTTCATATGGGATTTTTGCAAAATCAGCTGTCATAAAGTCTGTTGTTGTTACACCTCTTAACGCAAGTGTGTAATCATAAGTTCTAAAATCGCCCATTACTCCAACAGAACGCATATTTGTAATTACTGCAAAATACTGATGAATGCTGCGATCTAATCCTGCCTTAGCAATCTCCTCACGGAAAATCCAATCAGCATCCTTCAAAATCTCAAGCTTTTCATCTGTAATCTCACCGATAACTCTAATTGCCAGTCCAGGACCTGGGAATGGCTGTCTCCATACTAGTGTATCAGATAGTCCAAGCTCAATACCCAACTTCCTTGTCTCGTCCTTAAACAGCAATCTAAGCGGCTCTATTATCTCTTTAAAATCAACATGGTCAGGTAGTCCGCCTACGTTGTGATGTGACTTAATTACAGCCGCGTCACCACTGCCAGACTCAATTACGTCAGGATAAATTGTTCCCTGAGCAAAATAATCAACCTTGCCAATCTTCTTAGCCTCTTCCTCAAACACACGAATAAACTCTTCGCCGATTATCTTACGCTTAGTTTCAGGGTCAGAAACGCCCTCAAGCTTAGCCATAAATCTGTCCTTAGCATTTACTCTAACAAAGTTAATATCCCAGTTTTTGAAAGCCTCCTCAACCTCGTCGCCCTCGTTTTTACGCATAAAACCATGGTCAACAAAAATGCAAGTAAGCTGTTTTCCTACTGCCTTTGAAAGAAGTGCCGCACATACTGATGAATCTACTCCGCCAGAAAGTGCCAAAAGAACCTTGCCGTCACCAACCTGCTCACGAATTTGATTGATTGATGTTTCAGCATAATTGCCCATTGTCCAATCGCCCTTGCATCCGCAAACATCAAAAAGAAATCTTCTGATAAAATCCACACCATTCTCAGTGTGATTAACTTCAGGATGAAATTGAAGTCCATAAAGCTTCTTCTCAGCGTTCTCCATTGCCGCAATAGGACAATGCTCAGTATTTGCAATAGTGCTGAATCCTTCAGGTAATTGCGCTATATAGTCTGTATGGCTCATCCATGATACACCCTTGTCGCTCTCAAAAAGCAATGAGCTAGTATCATAACTCGTTTCAGTTTTACCATATTCTGAAGAAACACAAGTTGCAACTTTTCCGCCCAAAACATGAGCCATAAGCTGTGAACCATAGCAAATTCCTAATACAGGAATCTGAAGTTCGAAAAGTTCCTTTGATATTGTTGGTGCATTATCGCCGTAAACACTGTTAGGTCCGCCTGTAAAAATAATTCCAGCTGGAGCAAGCTCCTTAATTTCATCGACAGTTACCTTGTTGTAAGGCTTAACTTCACAATAAACATTACACTCACGAACGCGACGAGCAATAAGCTGATTATACTGGCCACCGAAGTCCAGAATAAGAATATACTGATGTTCCATAAGACTTGATTCATTCCTTTTCATTTAAAATATATAAACAATTATATCATGATTCTACACCATTTGCAATAGCTATTTCTATTTTTTAATAAAGTGGCAAAATATACTCTTCTATTTATACAAATTCCTATTGCAAATGAATAAATGATATGCTATAATTAAATTAATTCAACTGATATAAAGAAAAGGATGAGAGAATGGCAACAAAAACTACCCCTAAAAAAGCACAAACTACAACAAAAAGAAATACAAAACCCATGACCAAAAACGCAAAAAATTCCAAACGCAAGAAAAAAAAGAAAAGCTTAATTCCTGTTTTCGTTACTTGCGGAGTTTTTCTTACACTTGTTTTAGCTACTTCTGCAGCATATCTCGTTGGTCGTGCAAAATTTGATGAACGTTTTATACCGAATACATTTATAAATGATATTGACGTAAGCGGAAAAACTCTTGCTGCTACAAAACAAGCGCTAAGTGATAAAAACAGTCCTACAAGTCTTAATGTTACTAAGCATGATGGCTCTAAAGTTGAAATTAAGCTGTCTGATTTTGATTATCATGATAATTCTGACGAACAAATTGAGAAAATTTTCAAAAATGTTAATCAAGGATCTTGGTTTTTAGGATATACAAAGGATAGCATTTATACATATGAAACTTCCGTTACTTATGATTCTGATAAGCTAAAAAAACTTCTATCTGATTCTGATTGGGGCGAGGTTAAAAACAAAGACGCTAAGCTTAAGCTCACTGATAGCGGTTATGAAATTGAGGAATCTGTACAAGGCGACAAAATGGATTACAGCATTTTGGAAGATTATATAATTCAAAATATCGACAATAACAAATTTGATATTACAGCTAACGATTCTGGCTGCTACATTCCGCCGAAAGTTACTACAAATAGCTTAAAGGATAAATGTGACAAGCTTAATCAGATTTTCAAAATGAAAATCGGCATTAATTTTGATTACACTACCGAAAATCTGACAGGCAAAAAACTTATGGGTATGATAAATGTAGATGATGACTACAACATCAACGCAGATTACAACAAAGTTATGGAATATGTTGAAAAGCTTGCTGAAAAATATGACACTTTCGATACACCAAGAAAATTCCATGCAACAATTCAAGGAGATATTACTGTACCTACTAGTGATGATGCTAAGTATGGCTGGTGGCTTGATCAAGAAAAAACCTGCAATCAGCTTATCGAACTGCTAGAGCAAGGCGAATCTGTTGAAAAAGTTGATCCAATTTATTATGATGCCGGCGGATATGTTTTCACGGGTCGTAAAGAAGCGAGGTCAAAGGACGACGATATTGGCGATACATATATTGAACTTGACCTATCTAATCAAAAATTCTGGTATTACGAAAAAGGAAAACTTAAAAAAGAATGCTCAATCGTTTCAGGACAAACAACGTCCGAAGCTAGAACCACGTTGCCAGGCGTTTATAAAGTTTGGAACAAAGCAACAAACTATCGAATGAAAGATACCAACAAGGACGGCGACGAATGGGATACAACCTGCAACTACTGGACTAGAGTTGCAATCGTCGGAATTGGCATGCATGATTCAACATGGAGAGGCGCGTTCGGCGGAACTATTTACAAATACAACGGTTCTCACGGATGTATAAATATGCCATTAGAATATGCGAAATTTGTACATGATAATGTCCCAATGGACACACCGGTTGTAATGTACTACTAAATAAATTGAAGGTCTTATGGTGCATAAGTATCATAAGACTTTATTTTATCTAAAAACGGCGTGCGCCCTTGAAAATTGGATGTTATTATAGTATAATATAAAAAACGGAGGTTTTAATTTAATATGAGCTTTGTAGAATTTAAAAATGTATATAAACGCTATCAAATGGGAGAAATCACAATAAATGCATCCGACGGAGTCAATTTTGAAATTGAAAAAGGTGAGTTTGTCGTAATCGTCGGAGCGAGCGGCGCTGGAAAAACAACTATCCTAAATATGCTCGGCGGAATGGACACCTGCGACGATGGTGAAATAATCGTTGACGGAAAAGACATTGCAAAATGCAATAAGAAGCAGCTTATTAGCTACAGGCGTTTCGATATCGGATTTGTATTTCAGTTTTACAATCTAGTAAACAATTTGACTGCTCTAGAAAATGTTGAACTTGCAACACAAATCTGTCCAGATGCCACCGACCCGTTAGAAGTACTAAAAAGCGTTGGACTTGAAGAGCGAAGTAACAATTTTCCGTCACAGTTATCAGGCGGAGAACAGCAGAGAGTTTCGATTGCCAGAGCGTTAGCAAAACAGCCTAAGCTTTTACTTTGCGATGAGCCGACAGGAGCACTTGACTACAACACAGGAAAAACAATACTTAAGCTTTTACAAGACACCTGCCGTGAAAAAAACATGACCGTGATAGTAATAACTCACAACTCAGCGATTGCCCCAATGGCTGACAGAGTTATAAAAATAAAAAACAGCAAAGTTGACAGCGTAAAAATCAACCAAAACCCTGCCGACGTCAGCACAATTGAGTGGTAAACTAAACAGCAAAAAGCAAAACAGACACTGAGAAAATTCAGTGTCTGTTTTTATTATCTACACATTAAAGAGACTTTGATTGCGCATTTCAAATCTAAACAAAAAAATAAGACCCACAAAAGCGGATCTTATTAATTATATCTTACTTAGTTGTAATTATTTCTTCTTAGAAGCAACTACAGCAGCACCAGCAAGAACAACACCTACTGTTGCAAGAGCAGCAGCACCAGTTGAAGGGTTCTTATCTCCAGACTTGCCAGCCTGTGAAGATGAAGAATTAGACTTAGTTGTAGTTGTTGCCTTAGTTGTTGAAGATGTCTCAGATGAAGTTTCTGAAGATGAAGCCTCAGATGAAGTTTCTGAAGATGAAGCCTCAGATGAAGATTCTTCTGATGAATCATTTGATGAAGGGTCTTTTGGCTGTAAAGGCTTTGATTCACTTGTATATGTGTAAATAACTTCACCGTCAGCATTTACGAACTCAACTTTATCAAGAGTAGTTTTAGCAGGTGTAAATCCTTCATCTTCGCTACCAACAGCATTCATCCACCATAGCTGAATCTGAAGTGAAGCCGTACCGTCGTCTCCAACCAGTAGACCACCGATGTCTTCAAGAGTCCAAACTGTTTCTCCTGCCTCAGCAACATCAATTTGACCAGCATTAGTCCAATCATTAGCATTTACAGTATTTCCACCAATTGTTCCGTTAAAGAAAGCCTCACCTGTTAAATAAGCATCAACGCTATCAACTTCAGCAAGCTGTTCTGTTGTTAAATATTCAACTGGATTAAATTCCCAATTCGCAGGGGCTGGCTTACCATTTGCATCAACTGTCCATGAGAAGATAGGAGTTGTCTCTTCAACTGGAGTTTCGTCTTCAGCTCCAACAGCAACGCTAGTAATAGTTGCATCCTGTCCCTTAAAAATAATAGATTGATAACCCAAATCGAAATCTTCATCAATTTCAAATTTAACTGTATCACTATCTACATCTACAAGCAAATCCTCATCAGCAGTAACTGTTGTCCAAGTCCAGTCTGAATCCTTATAATTAAACTGGATTTTTGGTTCTGCACCATTAACCTCATAAGTAACAGTAAGTATATCTCCAACTTCTAGAGTACCTACAGTAGCAGCTGAAAGTTCGAAATCATTAGACCAACCAGCTAGGTCTTCCGAGCCTGTCCAAACAACGTTTGAATCTGCACTTGCAGTAATCATTGTAGCCATCGAAGCTACTAGAGCCATTGCTGACATTCCAGCAAAAATTTTACTTAGTTTCATTTTTATTTCCTCCAATTAATATAAATTTATAAATTCCGTATACTAAGCATACCACATCATTTGTAATAAATCAATAACACTTTTCACCAAATTTTCATTTTTGTTTTTATCTATTTTGGACAATGGGTACAGAAAAACTCCGCATTTGAGCATTTTAATTAATTTTTGTCGAAATTTTCCGTTATCATTCGACATGCCAAAAACTAGAAAATCAATTAATAATATTACAATTCGTTAAAAATCTACTCACTATCTTCAATCTCATAATTTTCAAGAATTTCCAAAGACGCCTCAATCAAATCATTTGCCTTTGATAACGTATCTCCAATTGTCTTAACATCAAAGCTTACCAGCATTTCTTTTGCTTGATTTAACGTCTCGCGTCCCATCTCTGCTTGATACTGATATATACTATCAAGACGCTGTAATGCCTTAACCTCTAAATCCTGATAAACATTTTTAATGTCGTTAACAATATTAATTCTTATGTCATCATAATTTTCAAGTGCGATATCAATAATGTCAGTCTGCTTTTTCTTTTTCATAATTTTACTGAAGACAGACATCGTTGCAGGTGGGAAAGTTTCACTTGTTCCGAACAGCTTTACACCCATTACAGAACGTGTTACATTCTTGTTTAGTGACATCATAAGTCTGTCAACCGATGTTGAATGTGATACCGACGATAAATCTTGAATACCAAGTTTTTTCGCCAAATCTCTGCCCATTTTCTCTACAACTTCATTAATTCTATCACGATGTGTTTCAATACAAGTTCGATACGCATCGCCCACTTTTTCCATTAAGAATGAATAAAAATACTTCTCAATATCTTCTGGTGCATAAATATCCTCGCCATTTGCATCCTTTTGACGACACTCAAGCATACTCAATCTCAAGCTTGCAAAAAACTCGTACATCCATTGCTCAGCTTCCTGCTGCATTTCCATAATATTCAAATGAAGCGCTGGCTTGCGTTCTTCTAAAGCACTCACAATTTCACTGCATTGCTCTTCAAAATCCTTAGTCTTTTCTTCAAGCTTTTTCTGATCCATTTCTGCCATATCAGCAAACATATGAATTTTGGCACCAGTTTCATTAAGCATTTGATGTAAAATAGTTATTACTCGCTTTGTACGAATAACATCTTTCTGCATAATTATATCTCGCTGTAATGAAAGCTCAAACTTAAAGAACTGGGTTTCATAAAACTCTCGAGTCCCCTTATCAGGCGGTCTTTCCAGCCCTAATTTTCGATTAAGCTCGTCTATACCGCTTATTCCGTATACAAAAGTATTAGGAACAATCTGCTCTGCAAGCTGAGTATATCTGTTAACAATCTTATCAACATCTTTTTGATTATTTAGAGCGTCCATCATATTTACAAGCACATAAAGCATTCCAAATCTCTGTGGCTTAACGTGGCTCGCCAAGAAAATCTGCTCAGTTTCCGAAAACGGAATCAAGCTTGATGCCGCATACATAATAGCATCCGCATTAACCAAATACTCCATAACTTTCTTATCAAGATCATCTAAGTCAGACAATCCTGGAGTATCAACAATTCGCATTTCCTTAAGTATCGGTGCATTATCACGAATATCAAGATACGAAATCTTTGCTGGGAAAAACTTCATCTTCATTTCAAGCTTTTCTCTAGTTATTTCAGAAAACTCCAGCGACACTCGCTGTCCGCTTTCTAAAACAGCCTCAACCTTTGGCTCTTCACCATAAGAAATCTCATTAATAGTATATGTTTCAGGAGAAACATTAGCAGGTGCAAGCTCTTTTCCAAGCAAAGCATTAATTATTGTACTTTTGCCTCTCTTAAAATCACCCAATATAACTAACGTAAATGGCTCATTGCGTCGCTTTGTGATAACCTTGTCCCAAACCTTTAATTCCTTAACAAAATCCTGACCTAAAATATTCCCAAGCTCTTTATCATCAATAAGCCTGCCCATGTTTTCAAGAACCTTGTTAATATCCGGATTGGCAGCATTGTAATAATATCTATCCATTTTTACTGCCCTCCTGTTCCAAGAATAATTGAACTGCGTATATCACATATCTGTCCTGTAACCATATGAATATCATTATCAGGCAAATCATCTCTCCAAGCAAACAGCGACTCGCAGTTAAGAAACTCCGCTGATGCTAAGCCTCTCTTTTCAATCTCATTCAATTTTTTATCAATTTTCAAATTTCTTGCAGCAATAGAATGGTTTACATTCCACATTTGACTTAGCTTTAAGTAATCGATATCAACATTTTTTCTACCATAAAAATCAACATATCCCTTAGCATAAAGACTGCACAATATATCTAAAAATCTTCCTGGCTTATCAAGACAAATAATGCCTGCTCTATCCGCTGTAACATCAGCATATTTAACCCATTCGATAAGAGAACACACAATTTGATTATTAACGCTCTGCTTATACGAACGGTGAATTGGTGTATATACATTTCTATTATAATTAAGATACATAAAAGCCCAGTTATACACCGAATGATTATTTTGAATTCTTCCGCACTCACAGCCGATTAAAAGCTGCAGCTCTTCTGGTGTACAAAACTCCAAAAGCGCAGAAGTAATAATAATACAAGGTTCAATTATATCACTAGCCATTGAATAAATCAATGGTTTATCTATGTCATCCCTAACAAACATCAAAGGCAGATTAAGTTCAAGCCTTTCCGCACATTTTTTTAAAATAGCATAAAGTTCAGGATATTTCAAAGCTCCAGCCTGGTTGCATTTCATAAACAAATGCTTAGCCTCAGCCGAAATATCTGAGGTGTTTATGGCTTTGGAGATTTTCCCCCAGCCCATAAGCCCTACGATTTTTTGTCTAACAGCAAAATCGGAATCAAAAGCATAGTCAAGCTGCCCGCCTACAACATGATTCTGAAACGACCGTGTATATGCATTCAAATATGAGCGGAATCTAGTATCAATCTGCAAAAGCGGATTTACTGATTCACAAGAATCACTCATTTGAGTACCTCCTTATTCTTTGTACCAATCATTTATCAAGGTACAAAATTTGTACCTGTTGCCGATAACGGTACAAAATTAGTTATTAGCTGTCTCAGAAAGCACCCTTCTGATTGCATAAGCATCTGAAACTATCTTACTTGCCGACTCAGCAGTTGAATGCAAACGCTCCATTTCTCTTTCTGAAATATTGCTCTTTTCAGTCTTGAGTGCGTTTAGATTATCCAAAGTTTCTTGTGTGTCACGCAAAATAATTTCAGTTTCATCTTCAATTTTATTTTTAAGTCCCTCAAAAGCCGAGAATACTTGACGACGTACTGTTTCAGTAAAGTCATTATTCAGCTTTAATTCGTGGAACTGCTTTTTAACTTGTGTCTTAAAGTTTGATTTATATTTATCAATTCTTTCCTTAACAAGAATTTTATCAACAGCAAAGTTAGCCGAGAATGTTCCAGCCAAACCAGCAATAGCCATCAAGCAAAGTGTTGCTGGCAATGCCGCTGTAATTCCCAAAGCACTAGCAAATATAAGTGATGCCTGGAATACCGCATAAAATCCTGCAAATCCTGTAACGCCACCCAAAAGAGCACCCTTAAATCCAGCCTCACGGAAGCCCAAGAACAATCCGCCAGTACCGAATGAACCAATAGCAGCACCGATAATCTTATCCACAGTACCACCATTTTTAGATACCTTAGAAGAAATAATAAACATATCTTGAATTCTTGCAATAGACTCAAAGAACTCATCTTCAAATTCCTGCAAACGCTCAGACTCGCCGACAATTGCAATATTAATTGAGTTTTGAATCTGCTCACAAATAAGCTGAGCTTTAACCTCAATACTTTCCTTAATCTTATCAGTAAGCTTTGCAGTTATCATCTTAAGCTGATCTCTCTTAAAATCATCAGAAGACATCTGGAAGTTATCAATAACGTCAATTGCTACCTGTTCAATGTTTGTCCAATAGCTGTCAAGGACAGGCTGCAAATCCGAAAACACTTTATTAGCAGCATCATTAATCTTTACAAATTCCTGACGCTTTTTATTTCTAATTTCCTCAATTTCTTCAATAGCAGTGCCATAACGCTCCATAAACTCGTCATTAGCCATCATCAAAGCGTTTTCCTGCATTACAACCGAACGCAAAATTTCAGTACCTGAATTTGTAATCTTATTTGCTAAAATCTGCAAAGCAATTACACCACGCTCTTTAGTAAGCATGCTTTCAAGCACTCTCTCAAACTCAGGAAAATTACTATCGTCAAGCAAATCCTGATCCTCGATTTTCTTAGCTGTCAAGGCACGTTTTGCATACAATCCAATAACCTTAGGAGTTCCTATTTTTCTTTTATATACAGCAAATTCACGGCTATCTTCGCCCATAACCTGCTTTGCCTTATCCATTACATACTTAGTAATTCTGCTTCTAACCGTTTCAACAATCTTATTTTCATCCTCTTGTGAAAACGTACCAAAGCAGTTTACTACAAAAATAATTCTTCCAACGTCAGAAGTAAGCATCTTCTTTTCAAGAAAATCCTTTTCAAACTGTGAAAAAGGAGAATTGGCACTAATTACAAAAACAGCCGCATCAATCTTAGGTAGAATCGAAAGCGTAACATTAGTCATCTGCTCATCATCATTAAGTCCTGGAGTATCAATAATATCAACATTATTTTTACAAAACTCAGTTTCATAATAAACTGTAGCTTCCTTAACAGTTTCCGCTCTCTGCTCAGATTCCTCAGTCAGCTTAGTAACATAATCCTCAAGGCGCTCAATGTCAACCTTTTCACTTGATCCATTTTTATATTCAACCTGAACATAAGGCTCAGTATTATATGTAACACGATTCAAAGTAGCAGTCGCAGGAAGAACATCAGCAGGCAAAACCTCCTGACCTAACAACGCATTTATAAGAGTAGATTTTCCTCTTTTGAACTCACCGACGATAGCGACCTCAAAATGATCATCATTATTCTTTTCAATCGTTTCTCTAATAGATTGAGCAGTATTAACAAGAGCTATATCTTCACTCAAAGTTAAAAGCTCATTCAAATTATCAGTAAGATTCCGAATCGTTTCACGATATCCGGCATAACTACCATAATCAATCTGCTTTTCCATGTCAGACCTCCAATCCCGAAATACATCTTCGGGTTATTTATCCACAAATTTATCCTATACAATCATAAATTGTCAAGAATAAATATTATACCGCTTTACATTATATCATATTTGTTATTATTTAGTCAACATTTAATACAAAATTATTCTGAAATATCCTTTTTTGCACAAAACTAAGTTTTCATTTAAAGCAACATGCACAATAAACACAAATAGATATTAATATCACAAATAAAAAATCCTGTTAAAAAACAAAAAACAACCGCGAAATTTCAATCTCGCAGTTGTTAAAAAGTCAACAAATTTATTCTTTTTCATCATCGAACGGAAGAGTAATTGTTATTTCTGTACCCTTGCCAAGTTCACTAACAATGCCAATACTTCCGTTGTGGTCAGCGACAATATGCTTTACAATCGACAAGCCAAGACCAGTTCCGCCTGTCTGTTTTGAGCGGCTTTTATCAACACGATAAAATCTTTCAAACACACGCTCTTGATCCTTAGGCGCAATTCCAATGCCATTATCTTTAACAACTATAATTGCGTGAGTTGGACTACTAGAAATATCTACCCAAACTTTCGCGTCATCATTATTATACTTAATTGCATTATCCATAAGATTCAGCATAAGTTCTGTAATATAGCTTTGACTTCCATGAATTTTCACATGCTCGCCTCTTACGATTACAGTAGCATTACGGTGCTGTAAAATCTCCTCAACATCTCGAGCGGTGCTTAATAAATCAATTTCTTCAACCTCTCCGTTGTCATGCTCTTCAATTTCAGACAGTCTAATTATATCGTTAATAAGCGACAGCAATCTCTCTGATTCACGATATATTGTACCGCCATACTTCTTAATTTCTTGCGGACTAGTTATAATTCCATTGTCCATCATTTCACCAAAGCCCTTGATAGTCGTTAAAGGAGTTTTCAGCTCATGCGATACATTTGCTGAAAAATCTCTTCTAATCTGCTCACTCTTCAAGCTTTCTGTAACATCAACAAACAATATAATAATTCCATATCCGTCAGCATAATCAGACTTATTAATAAATGTTCTGAACTTTCGATTTTTAATAGATACAACGCCTCTAACAGCACCTTCTTCAACAAATCTTTCAAGCAACGTCATAATCTCTGAATTAGTAGTAAGCTGAGAAAGCTTGCCATGAGTATGAGGATCGAACTCAGGATTCAGCAAATTAAGCGCACTTTGATTAACCGACAAAACAGTGTAATCTGAATCAAGCAAGACCATACCCTCCACCATATTATCAGTAATGAGTGTAATCTTTTCTTTTTCCTTTTTAAGCTTAGAAAGATTCTTCGAAATCTTCTTAAACAAAATATCTGCATTCTTAATAATAGGCGCAAGCTCTTCATATGGTGTTTCTATTTTATCAAAACCATCAGCACTTTGCAAATCAAGCTGAGAAACCAGCTTATTTATAGGCTTAATCAAGCTTTCTGATAATCTTATTGACACAATTGTAGTAATTACAAATATTCCTCCTGCAACACTAATAATAATCGGAATTATTATTAAGAATATGGAGAACAAATTATTACGCTCTCTAGCAAATCTCAAAACACCGTCATCATACTTCACTGCATAATAATACACCGTTTTGTTAATTGTACTAGAAACTCGAGTTGATTCACCTGAACCATTTTCAAGAGCGTCTTGAACCTCTTCTCGCTTAAGATGATTTTCCATATCGTCAACATTTACATCGCTGTCATATTTTACAACGCCATCACTATCAATATATGTAATTCTAACATGGTATTTCAAATTATCCTTAAGCACCTGATTCATCTCTTCAAAGCTTTCATCACTATTAGTTGAGCATATAATATCCGCAACTGATTTAAGTTCAAGATGAGCTGTATCTTTATAAAACGAATAGCAAATACCGCCAATAATCAAAGAAAATGCGGTAAGTGAAATTGCTACAATCAAAGTCATCACCCGAAAAATCTTTTTTTGCATTTTCACACCACATTTCTATTTTTTAATATTAACCGCACTTATACCCAACGCCTCTGACAGTCTTGATCATTTCGGTACAACCAACACCTTCAAGTTTCTGTCTTAGTGTTTTAATATGCATATCTACAGTTCTTGTTTCACCAGCAAACTCATAGCCCCAAACTGTTTCCATAAGCTTATCTCTACTAATTGCTATCGACGCATGACGCATAAGATACATCAACAATTCAAATTCTTTATATGTCAAAACAACATCACTGCCTTCAAACGTAACAATTCTTCTTGAAGCATCTAATATGCATCCATTAATCTCCAAAAATTCAGATTCCTCACCTTGCTTTGCAGTACGTCTTAAAACAGCCTTAATTCTTGATAGTAGTTCCATAACCCCAAAAGGCTTAGTAATGTAATCATCAGCGCCAGATTCTAAACCTTGCACCTTATCAATTTCACTAGTCTTTGCTGTAAGCATAATTACAGGAATTTCTTTAATTCTAGAATCATTTTTTATCTTAGCCAAAATAGACAAGCCATCTTCATCAGGCAGCATAATATCCAACAAAATCAGTGACGGGACATTATTTTTCAATTCCTCATAAAAAGGCTTAGCCTTTGGAAAAGCCTTAACTTTATATCCACCAGACTTTAAAGCAGCCGACACTAGTTCACGGATACCATCGTCATCCTCGACGCAATATATCAATGACATTCTATCACCATTCCTTTCAATGCTTAAATTTATCCTGCTATAATTTTTATTTTTATATGATTTTAAATCCTATTAATAAGCGTCCTTACTTGGAAGAACAAACTTGTGCTGATATTTTTCAACTTCAGAATCAAAAGCTTCTCCGCTTGTTTTTACTGTGCGTAAATATTCATGAGTTTCAAAGTTTTCATCATTTACCTGAATTAGACAAACAGCGACATTCGAGCAGTGATCAGAAACACGCTCAAGATTCGTAAGCAAATCAGTATAAATAAATCCTAATTCAATAGTACATTGTCCATTCTGAAGTCTTTTAACATGACGTCTTTTAAGCTTTGTTCTTAACTGATCAACAACCTCTTCAAGCGGTTCAACCAAATATGCTGAATATAAATCATGTTCAGAAAAGCCCTTTACAGTAAGATCCATAACTTCAATAACCGCAGCACTGATTACATCAAGCTCTTTATGTGCCTGATATGAAAATTCAATTTCCTTTTCATGCTTTTCCTTTGCAACACTTACTATATTTTTAGCGTGGTCTGAAATTCTTTCAAAATCACCAATAGTTTGAAGTAAGGTCGCAACCTCTTTTGATTCCTTCATATGGATATCTTCATTCGAAAGCTTAACAAGATAAGCACCCAGCTTATCCTCATACATATCAACTAATGTTTCCATTCCGTTAATTTCATCCATAAGAACTTCATCGTAATTTCCTATCAGTTGAATTGCCTTAACCATAGAGTTTCTAGCAATATCCGCCATGTTAGCAGCAACAATTCTGCTCTGCTCAATTGCAATTGCAGGTGTCTGCAAAAATCTTTCATCAAGAAGTCTAAACTGATCTTCAACATTAGTACGCTTATCATCCTTATCATCTTTTATTGTCAGATAAGCAAGCTTTTCAAGGCCCTTAATAAATGGCAACAATATAAAAGTAATTGAAAGATTAAAAACCGTATGCACAATTGCTATATCACTAGCAGACATAGTACTATCTATAAACGTAAATCCAATTATTGAATTTAGCAAGTAGAAAACGCCCAAGAACAGAACTGTACCTATTACATTAAAGTAAAAGTGAACTACCGCAACACGCTTAGCATTCTTTGTAGTACCAATAGAAGATAGCATTGCCGTTACACAAGTACCAATGTTTTGTCCTAAAATAATAGGCAACGCTGCATTAAACTTAAGCGCTCCAGATTGAGTTAATGCCTGCAAAATCCCCACTGATGCTGATGATGACTGAATAATAGCTGTAAAAATAGCACCAGCAATAACACCCAAAAGCGGATTTGAGAACATAGTCAAAATGTTAGTAAAACTTTCGTTATCCTTTAGAGGCTCAACTGCGGCAGCCATCATGTCCATTCCGAACATTAAAACTGCAAAGCCAATCATAATTGTAGCTATATCTTTTTGTTTTCCCTTTTTAGAGAAAGAAAGCATTGCCACACCCACAATAGCAAGTATTGGTGAAAAAGAGCTAGGTTTTAACATTTGTATAAAAAAACTATCTCCCTCAACACCAGAAAGTGACAAAATCCAAGGAGTAACAGTAGTACCAATATTAGCACCCATAATTACACCAATCGCTTGATAAAGCTTTAAAATCCCTGCATTTACAAATCCAACCATCATTACAGTAGTTGCTGATGATGATTGAATTACAGCTGTCACAGATGTACCTAGCAAAACTGCTTTTAATGGGTTTGAAGTCAGCTTTTCGAAAATTTTCTCAAGCTTACTTCCTGCAAGTTTTTCAAGACCTGAGCCCATTACATTCATTCCATACAGAAACAAAGCCAGTCCGCCGACAAGAGAAAGCACCATAAAAATATTCATTTTAACGCTCCTAAATTTTACATTTTACAAATTTTAGACAAAATTCGAACAGAATTTACAACTATTATAAAATATGAATGTAAAATCCCTCACCGAACAATGTAAAATCTATGTAAAATTAAGTAAAGTATATATGAACTCTATGCAAATTTAAATATTTTTAAAGCACTATATATTATTATGTGTAAAAAGCTCAAAATTATTTTTACATAATTTTTCTTTTTTTATGAACTCCTGTGATTGAAAAAACTACCCATTGGGCAACATTTACAGCATGGTCGCAAATACGCTCAAAGTATTTTGCAATCATAACAGTTTCAATTCCCTTTTCGCCAAGCGATTTATCCTTTGAAATTTGCTCGACAACTCTTATTTTAACCTGTTGGAACAAATCATCAACATAATCATCAGCCTTTACAACCGACTGCGCTAAATCAACATCCTGATCAACATAAGCGTTGATACTATCACCTACCATTGCGGTAGCACTTGCAGCCATTTTCATAATTTCAGATAATTCCCAAGTATTATTCTGCTGAATAAGCCCCAAATTAATCTCAGCAATATCAGCAGCCTGATCGCCTATTCTTTCCATATCAGTAATCATTTTCAATGCTGTAGAAACTCTTCTCAAGTCATCAGCAAAAACCGGCTGATAACGCAAAAGCAATTTTAAGCAAAGCTTTTCAATATCCTGCTCAATTTCATTAATTTTCACATCAAATTCAATTGTTTCTTCAGCAAGCTCAAAATTCTGCTCCTGAAGTGATTTTACTGACATTGCAATAATCTGTTCTACCAACATTGCCATATTAAGTAACAATTTATTCAGCTGATTAAGCTGTTTATCAAAACTTTCACGCATAGCATAACAACCTTTCTTTTCATTAACCAAATCTACCAGTGATATAATCAAGAGTCTTCTGCTCTTTTGGCGAACTGAAAATCTTTTCTGTTGTATCAAACTCTACAATTTCTCCATGCAAGAAAAATGCAGTTTTATCAGAAATTCTAGTAGCCTGCTGCATGTTATGAGTTACTATTATAATAGTATACTCACTTTTAAGCTGCTGACATAGCTCCTCAATTTTAATTGTAGAAATTGGATCAAGCGCTGATGTTGGTTCATCCATTAGGATAACTTCTGGTTTTACAGCTAAAGTTCTAGCTATACATAGTCTTTGCTGCTGACCGCCAGACATACCTAGTGCTGATTTTTTTAATCTATCCTTACATTCGTCCCAAACTGAAGCCTGCTTTAGTGATGTTTCAACTATTTCATCAAGCTCAGATTTCTTCTTTATACCATGTGTTCTAGGACCATATGCAATATTATCATAAATTGACATAGGAAACAGATTTGACTTTTGGAAAACCATTCCAACACGCTTTCTAAGCTCTGTAATTTCCATGTTTTTGTAAATGTCAACTCCGTCGAAGATAAAATTTCCAGTAATTTTACATCCCTCAACAAGGTCATTCATTCTGTTAAGTGACTTAAGCAATGTTGATTTACCGCAGCCAGAAGGCCCAATAAACGCTGTAATCTCCTTTTCCTGTACCTCAAGATTAATATTTTTCAGTGCCTGAAAATCACTATAATAAAGATCTACGTCTGAAATATCAAATTTAACTGCCATTTAATTCTCTCCTTTTGAAAGCTTTTTAGCAACTAGAGATGCTAATCCGTTTAGTAGCAAAACTGTAACAAGCAATACTACAGCTGTAGCACTTGCTTCCTTCATATGAAGTCCCTCGTTTGAAAGTGTGTACATGTGCATTGCAAGTGTTCTTCCTGAATCGAACAGACCTGGGATTTTTGCAATTGAACCTGCTGTATAAATCAAAGCAGCTGTTTCGCCGACAATACGTCCGACTGCAAGAATAATACCTGATAAAATTCCACTCATTGCTGGAGGCAGTACAATTACGAAAATTGTTCTAAGCTTGCCAGCACCAAGACCATAGCTGCCTTCTCTAAAGCTGTCGTTAATCGACTTTAGAGCCTCTTCAGTTGAACGAATAATCAAAGGAAGCACCATGATTGACAATGTGCAAGCACCAGATAAAAGTGAAAGTTTCCAGTTAAGTGCTATTACGAAAAACATATTTCCGAAAAGACCATATACAATTGAAGGAATACCCGAAAGTGTTTCAGTAGTAAGCCTAATAACCTTTACGAACTTATTTCCTTTTTTAGCATACTCAACAAGATAAATTGCACAGAATATACCAAGAGGTGCTGAAATCAGAAGTGAAATACCCACCATTTCTAATGTAGTAATTATAGCCGGCATCATAGATACATTATCAGTAGTATATGTCCAGCTAAACAAATCTTTTGTTAAATACGGAACACCAGTAATTAGCACATAACCAACAATCATAACGAAAACTCCAACTGTTAAAACAAGAGCAATTTTCGTAATAATATTAAACACAAGAGACATTGGATGTGCCTTATAAGTTTTCATTTGTTGGCTCATATTAATGCTCCTTCTTACTTGTAACTAAGTTAAATAGTATGTTTAGCAGTAGAATAAATACAAATAGAACAACGCCTGTTGCAATCAGTGCATCATAATGCAAATCAGTAGCATAACTCATTTCAATAACAATATTAGCAGTTAATGTTCTTACTCCGTCTAGAATACTTTCTGGAAGTCTTGGCTGATTTCCTGCAACCATGATAACTGCCATTGTTTCACCAATTGCTCTGCCGATTGCAAGAATAATACTTGCCATAATTCCTGACTTTGCAGCTGGAACTACTACTGTACAAATCGCACGCTCATGAGTTGCTCCAAGAGCAACTGCACCCTCATAATAGCTATCAGGAACAGCCTTTAAAGCACTTTGGCTCATTCCTACTACAGTAGGCAAAATCATAATTCCAAGCAACAGAGAAACTGTCAAAATACTATTACCAGTTCCACCGAATGTATTTCTAATAAATGGAACCATAACAATCATTCCAAAAAAACCATATACAATTGATGGGATACCTGCCAACAGATTTATTGGAGGCATTAGCCATTTGTAAAGCTTTTTAGGACAAAACTTTGCCATAAAAATCGCTGTCAAAAGTCCTATAGGTACACCAATAATAATAGCTCCCGCAGTGCAATACAATGAGCCAACAATCATTGGCAAAATTCCGAAACTAGGAATACTGTCTTGAGGTTTCCAACTTGTACCTGTCAAGAAATCAACAAAACCAATTTTAGCAATTGCCGGACAACCCTTTACGAACATAAAGAAACATATTAGAAAAACTGCCAATATAGACACACAAGCTGAAAGCAAAAATACAACTTTCATTATTTTTTCGCCCCAATGGCGTTTTATCTTGCTTTTAGTTGGACTCGAATTCGTCGCATCTGGAAGTGTAGTTACATTTTGCATATCCGTCATAATCAACTCCTAAACAAATCGCCTGTACCGGACAAAAGCGGATTGTAAAATCCGCAATTAAAATTATGTCCAGCAAATACTTTTTACGTAATTATTATTTTACATCATCCCATGAAGTAGTTTCACCGATGAATATTTTTCTGATGTTGTCAATTGAAATATCTGCAATATCATTGTCGTTATTCACGATCATTGCAATTGCATCCTTAGCAATTTCAACACCCTGAACGCCTTCAGAAGTTTCTGTATCCTTAAGTTCACGTGAAGCCATACCGATATCGCAAGTACCGTCAATTGTTGACTTAACGCCTGTTGATGAGTCTGATGACTGTACTTCTACAGTGATGTCGCTGTTAACCTTCATGAACTCTTCTGCAACCTTCTCCATGATTGGGAATACTGATGAAGAACCAGCAACAACAACCTTACCCTTAGCTCCAGTTGCCTTATATTCAGCAGCTGAATTATCAATTGCGATGTACTTATCAGCAATTACCTCTTGACCCTCTTTACTTAGAATGTAGCTCTGGAAATCCTTAGCTGCATCTGAAAGATCGTCCTTAACAACTATGTTAAATGGTCTTACGATAGTATATGTACCATTTTCAACATTCTCAACTGTTGGCTCAACACCGTCAACCTTCAAAGCCTTAACAGTATCATTAATTGAACCTAGTGAAACATAACCAATTGAGTTTGGATCACCAGCTACCTGTGTTAGAACAACGTCTGTTGATTTAAAAATCAAAGCATCAACTGTTGTTTTATCGCTCTTGTTGCCGTCAGCGTCTTTTTCTTCAACACCAGTCAGCTCGATGAAAGCACCTCTAGTACCTGAACCGTCCTCACGAGAAATAACTGTGATGTTTTTTCCGCCCTTTGATTCTGATTTGCTTGCGTCACCTGCAGCGCTACTATCGTCAGAACCACAAGCTGTAAACATTGTTGCAGACAAAACTGCTGCTGCCAATACACTTAAAATTTTAGTTTTCTTAATCATTACAAACTACCTTTCTTAATTAAAAACTTTCTTCTATTAAAATAAATGATAAACTATTTTAATGTCCTAATAGTCGTGAATTTTTTCATTCTTTACTTCAGCTGATACACTTATGATACATTATCAATGTAAAATCAATAACCATGCTCATGTAAAGTTATTGTAAGATGTTGGTGGTGAATTTGTGATGAAAATCGACAGAAAATTCAATTGTAAAGTTTAAATCAATCTCATATACTAATCTTGATATTTTTAAAAATCACGTATATACGCAGTCAACTACATTTTTCAAGAAGTTGACTCATTCGTATTTTACATACAAATAGCGATTTTACATTTCCCCCAAATTACGCTTTACAATCAAAAAATCACTCACTAAACATAAATATTATAACGATTTTTCAAAAAACAACCAAACATTATATATACTATTATAATAGCTAGTGTATATAAATAAACTTTGGTTTTATAATATATATAAAAAAATGTTTAAATTGGTATGTGTATTAAAACATAATTACAACAAAATTTTATGCTATTTTACACTAATGATAACTATAAATTTTACTGCTTAAATATATGTATATTAGTTATTCTAAAAAATATTTACTTCATAAATAAATAATTTCATAAAATCACTTGCAAAAGCAAATGAAATATGTTATCATCTAATTGTTAATGACTTAAAATTAACTTAAACATAAAGAGATATAATGCAGAAGGGATTTTCAATGGGACAACAATATAAAAATAAAGATTTGAGAAAAAAACGCGCACATATACAACAATGGACAATATCTATCTGCTGTATTTTGTTTACGATTTTAATTGTTTTTTGGGTTGTAAAACTAGCTATATCAAGCAACAAAATTCAAAAAGATATTACACCAAATAATAAAACAACTCAGGCTGATGCTAAAACAAAAGCTAAGAAAAATGATTCTTCAAGCGTTTTGGATAGTGTTTTGGATAGTGTTTTAGATAGCAAATCAGACGAAAGCAGCTCAAAAGCTGATGACACTGAAAGCTCGCAGACTGATAGCACTGCTGATAATGAAACTGATGATTTTTCTGACGCTGTCTTTATAGGTGACTCACGAACTGTTGGATTAGAAATGAATACTGATAGACCAAAGGCCACTTTCTATGCTACAATTGGTTTAAATATAGGCACGGTGGGAACTGAAAAAAATGTCAAGCTTGATGACGGAAAAGAAGGCACAGTTTTAGATGCTTTGAAACAAAAACAATTTAAACGTGTGTATATAATGTTCGGTATTAATGAACTCGGTTGGCCTTATCCTGATGTTTTCCAAGAAAAGTACGAGAAATTTATCAATGATGTCAAGGCTATTCAACCTGATGCAACTATATATGTTCAGTCAATTTTGCCTGTTTCATCACTTGCTACAAATACAAATGTTAATATTACAAATGAAAATGTAAATAACTTTAACACATATATTCAAAATGCAGCCAACAACACTGGCACTACCTATCTAGATATTGGTTCGTATTTTAAAGATTCAAACGGCAGTCTTCCTACTGAAGCTGCAACCGACGGAATTCATTTCATTCGTGAATACTGCCAAAAATGGATTGACTATTTAGCTGAGATATCATAATAAAAAAAGATATATATTTATTTATTGAAAGGACCAAAAGAAATGAACATCAAAAAAAATCTATGCACCGCTATTGCAGTATTAACACTTGCTACAGCCGGACTTGCTTCTTGCTCAGACAAAAATGATAATTCTTCAACGTCTGAGGACAACGCAACTTCAAGCTCAACTCAGGCTCAGGCTGAGGTTACAAAAAACACAACAGAAATTGCTGACAAGCTAAAGTCCGATATTACCTACAAGGACACTTTGAACGAGCTTTCAACTGAAATGATTACTAAACTTTTGGATATTAGTCCTGAGCAATACACAAACGGTAAGGTTTATGTAGGTTCTGGCGGTGCAACTGCTGAAGAAATCGCTTGCTTTGAGGCTACTGATGCTGACAATGCTGCTAAGATTAAAACTGCACTTGAAGAAAGAGTTGAATCTCAGAAAAAAACTTTTGAAAACTATCAGCCACAGGAAATGGACAAGCTTAACTCACCTGTTATAATCGCACAAGGCAACTATGTGTTCATGTGCATTTCAGACGACAACGCTAAGGCTGAAGAGATTATCGGTTAACATTATTTAGTATCGGAGAAATTGTATTATGCTTTTTAGTAGTATGACATTTTTATTTACTTTTCTGCCGCTAGTACTAATATTATATTTCATCGTCCCACGTTATATGAAAAACGCTGTTTTGCTGGTTTTCAGCCTCGTTTTCTATGCTTGGGGCGAACCTATTTATGTTTTACTAATGCTGGCATCAATCACCGTCGCATTCATCACAGGAATTTACGCTGACAGAACTCGAAAACCAAATTGCGACAAGTCAGCCAAAGCCTCAATGATTTTTGCGATTGTTTGGAATATGGGACTTCTGCTATTTTTCAAATACACAGACTTTTTCATTATAAATTCAAACAACCTATTCCACACAAACATCAAAATTTTAGGACTAGCTTTACCAATTGGTATCTCGTTCTACAGCTTCCAAACTCTTTCTTATGTAATTGACGTTTATCGTGGTGAAGTTAAGGCTCAGAAAAACTTCATAAATCTTGCAACTTATGTTACATTGTTTCCGCAGCTTATTGCAGGCCCCATTGTTCGTTATCAGACGATTGAGGAACAGCTTAATTACCGTGAGGAGTCTCTTCCGCAGTTTGCAAGAGGTGTAAAGCGTTTTGCTATCGGACTTGGAAAAAAAGTAATTTTAGCTAATAACATCGGTGCTTTGTTCGCCGAGATTTCGGCAACTGGACAAGCTGACATGAGTGTTACAGCCAGCTGGATTGGAATCTTAGCATACACATTCCAAATTTACTTTGACTTTAGCGGATATTCTGATATGGCTATTGGACTTGGTAAGATGTTTGGCTTTGAATTTTTAGAGAACTTTAAGTACCCTTACATTTCAAAATCAATTACTGACTTTTGGAGAAGATGGCACATTTCGCTTTCAACATGGTTCCGTGATTATGTGTACATTCCTCTTGGCGGAAACCGCAAGGGTAAGATAAGACAATGCTTTAACATCATGATTGTATGGCTGTTGACTGGTTTTTGGCATGGTGCAAACTGGAACTTTATTTGCTGGGGACTTTATTTCGGAATAATTTTACTTTGCGAAAAGCTTTTCTTCGGCAAAGTTTTAGAAAAGCTTCCTACATTCATTCAGCATATTTACAGCCTTCTTCTAATTATAATAGGCTGGGGAATTTTTGCTTTTGAAGATACTGCAAAGCTTACTCAAAACTTCAAAAATTTGTTTGGACTTAATGGACTTACAATGTTCAACGAACAGACAAAATTCTGGATTACTAATTATGCTGTTCTATTTATCATACTAATTATCGCATCTACACCACTTATAAAAAATATTGGTGCAAAGCTGAATGATAAATGTCCTGCCGTTTATCAATGTGTAGTTGAACCAATAGTGATTATTTCCCTGCTAATAATTTCAACCGCATATCTTGCAAGCAATTCATTTAATCCATTTTTATATTTCAGATTCTGATGAACGTCAGTTTCACATTAAACCTAGACTATATTCAAGGTTAGAAAGGAATTTTTGATAAATGGAAGAACAAAAACAAAGAAAGCTATCTAATATTTTAATAATAGTAATTTTCCTGCTGTTTTTAACTGTGTTCCCAATTGCCACTATTTTGACAAAGGACAGAGAATTCTCTGAAATGGAAAACAGAAATTTAGCTCAGCTTCCTAAATATTCTTTTGCAAATCTAAAGAGCGGAAAATTTACAGCAGATATTGAAAGCTATTTCTCAGACCAGCTTTTCTTAAAGGACCAGCTAGTTTCACTTAAAGTTGACTGTGACCGTTCAATTGCGAAAACTTTTCAAAACGGCGTATTTTTCTCTGATGATAATTATCTAGTTCAGCAATATATTACTGATGAAAATCAAATTGATGAAAATATAGAATACGTTAACAGCTGGGCAGAAAAAATTGATTGTCCGATTGATTTCTTGCTTGTGCCAAATGCAGTTTCGGTACTTAATGACAAGCTGCCGTCATCGGCTTTTAACGGCGACCAGCAAAATGATACTTCTCATATTAAAGATATTTTAAGCGATAAAATTACTCTTTATGATGCTTACGAGCCTCTAAAAGAACTATCGGATAACAGCACTCAAGTTTTTTATAAAACCGACCACCACTGGACAAGTGAGGGTGCGAAGTCTGTTTTCTCATGGTACACTCAAAAATCTGGACAAACTGAAAATGATGCTGAATATACAGTTGATACAGTAAATAATTTTTACGGAACACTATATTCTAAAGCACCAAGTGGATTTATAAAACCAGAACAAATACATTTTTACAACAATAAAAATGGTAAATATGAAGTTACCTATCTTTCTGAAAACAAGACTACAGACACTCTTTACGACAAGAGTTTTCTTGTTAAAAAAGACAAGTATTCAACCTTTATGGGCGGAAACTTCTCACAGGTGAATATTAAAACGAATGCTAAGAGTGACGAAAAGGTTCTTATAATTAAGGACTCTTATGCTAATGCAATAATGCCGTTTTTTGCTGATCAGTATTCTGATATCACAATGATTGATATGCGTTACTACCACTTTGAGGAGAATACCGTTTCTGAACTTGTAAAGCTTTATGACATCGACCGTGTTATTTTAGTCTACAATATGGACTTTGTTAATTCTGACCAGAATTTTATTTGGCTCGAATAATTTATTTCAGACTGTATCAAAAATGGTACAGTCTATACTTTTTGCTAATTAAACCAGTTTTGAAAGGACTTATTTTTATGAACAAATACAGCGTACTGAAAGAATATTTCGGTCACGATAGTTTTCGTGACGGGCAAGAGGGACTTATAGATTCGATACTTTCAGGACGTGATGCTTTAGGAATAATGCCGACTGGAGCTGGAAAATCCATGTGCTATCAAATTCCAGCAATGCTTAGCGAGGGGGTTGCAATTGTAATTTCTCCGCTGATTTCGCTTATGAAAGATCAGGTAAATTCACTTATACAATCAGGTGTAAAAGCCGCTTATCTCAACAGTTCTCTAACTTCCGAACAGTATTCTACCGCACTTAGAAATGCACGAAATGGAGCTTATAAAATAATTTACGTTGCTCCTGAACGCCTTTGCACACCTGGATTTTTGAATCTGGCTCAAAGTATTAAAATTTCAATGATTGCAGTCGACGAGGCTCACTGTGTTTCACAATGGGGACAGGATTTCAGACCATCATACCTTCAAATTCCAGAATTTATTGCACAGATTTCATACCGACCAATCATAGCCGCATTCACTGCGACTGCTACCACAACTGTTCGTGATGATATCATAAAAATGCTTAAACTGAATGCTCCATACTGCGTTACCACTGGGTTTGACCGAGATAATTTGTATTTTGAAGTACGCAAGCCTGCTGATAAGTTTGAATCAGCCATCGAAATTATCGAACGCAACAAAGAAAAAAGCGGTATAATTTATTGCTCAACTAGAAAAAATGTTGAAGAGGTGTGTGATCGATTGTGTGAAAAAGGCTACTCCGCCTCACGCTATCATGCCGGATTGCCCGACCAAGAACGTCATGAAAATCAAGACGATTTTATTTACGACCGCATTCAAATTATGGTAGCAACAAACGCCTTTGGAATGGGAATTGACAAGTCGAACGTTTCGTATGTCATCCACTACAATATGCCGAAAAATATTGAAAGCTACTATCAAGAGGCTGGACGTGCCGGACGTGACGGCGAGCCAGCTGAATGCATCATTCTTTACAGCGGTCAGGATGTTAGGACTAACACTTTTTTAATCAACAACTCAAACGAAAACTCAAATCTTGATGAAGATACAATTGCCGAATTTCGCCGACGTGACTTAGAGCTTTTAAAGCAAATGACATTTTACTGCACCACCACTGACTGCCTGCGTGAGTTTATTTTAAAATATTTCGGTGAAAACTCGAAAAGTTTTTGCTCTAACTGTTCAAACTGCAACACTAATTTTGAAGAAGTAGATATTACAATTGAGTCACAAAAAATTCTGTCGTGTATTTTCAGACTTTCACAACGCAACCTGTCTTTTGGAGCAAGTTTTATTACTTCCATTTTAAAAGGTTCAAAAAGTGCAAAAATCACATCTTATAGACTTGAAAGCTTGTCTACTTATGGTATAATGTCCGATTGCTCAAACATCAAAATACGCCGAATTTGCGACTTTCTTGAAGAATGCGGATATATTCGCCGTACTGGTGAATACTCTGTTTTAGGACTTACTAATAAGGCAAAAGAAATTCTTTTTGATGGACAAAAGCTTTCTATGAAAATGCCTAAAGAAAAAGAGAAAAAAGCTGTCGACAAATTCTCATCCAGCGGAATTTATTCAATTGACTCCGCATTGCTCGGTCGTCTTAAAGAACTTCGTACTAAACTTGCAAAGGAGGCGAAAATGCCTGCCTACATAATTTTTTCAGACACAGCGTTGCGTGATATGTGCGTAAAACTTCCAAAAACCAAAAGCGACCTTTTGAACGTTTCAGGAATAGGAAAAACAAAACAGGAGCGTTATGGTGATGTGATTTTACAAACGATTTCCGACTATCTTAAAGAAAATCCGGACAAGGCGGATTTTTCTCCAGCCAACTCATATTTAGATAACCTTCGCAAAAATCGCGGCGATGCGGATACGACAAAAATGCTGTTTACACTTATCAAAGTGAACTCGAGCAAGCTTTGCGCTGTTGACGAAAACTTTTCACTTAGCAAGCTATGCGATAATTTTCTTGAACAGCTTGAAATTGCTGCAGACAAACAGGTAATAAAAAAGGCAATTGAAAACTGGCTTATTAATCAAAATTATCTAAAGCGATATGGTGAAAAAGCTGGCGATGTAGAAGTCACAGCAACGTCACAAGAGGCCGGAATAATTGAGCTTGAAACTATCTCAAAAGCTGGCACATCCTACAAATTTGTCTGCTTTACAAAGTCGGCACAAGAATTTATTATACAAAACATACCGACTATTTTTTCAGAAAACGCTTAGTTTTTAAAAAAAGATTTATTTATGATTACTTGTATGTTATAATAAATTATCACGTATTTTCAAAACTTGAAAATACCGTAATTAAAAAGGAAAGTTGGGACGAATCCATGCTAAATTTTTATTAGATTTTTATGCAAAATTAGAGCATGGGTATAAATATGGGAAAAATTAGAATCGGAAATATAGCAATTGACAAAACTGCAGCACTTGCCCCAATGGCATCAGTTGCTGACAAATCTTATAGACTTATGTGCAAGAAATTTGGTGCGGCTTATTTAGTCAGCGAAATGATATCTTCAAAAGGACTTTGTTTTGGGGATAAAAAAACAGGAAGACTATGTGAAATTGAAGATGCTGAATATCCAATGGCGCTGCAAATTTTCGGCGAAGAGCCAACATATATGGGTAAGGCGGCATATCTGCTTAATGAATACAAGCCTGTGATTTTAGATATAAACATGGGATGTCCTGTACCTAAAATTGCCGGAAACGGCAGTGGTTCGGCACTTATGAAAAGTCCTCAAACGGCTTTTGAAATAGCTAAGCAAGTTGTAAAAAATGCAGAGTGTCCTGTCACTGTAAAAATTCGTGCTGGCTGGGATGAAGATAATATCAACGCTGTAGAATTTGCAAAAATGCTTGAGCAGGCTGGAGTTTCGGCAATTGCTGTACATGGCAGAACGCGCAAACAAATGTATTCGGGCACTGCAGACTGGAGCATTATTAAGCAGGTTAAAGATTCTGTAAAATGTCCTGTAATTGGCAATGGCGATGTAAAAACTCCACAAGATTGCATGGATATGTATGAACAAACTGGCTGTGACCTTGTCATGGTTGGCAGGGGTTCTTACGGAAAGCCTTGGATTTTTAGAGATATAAAGCATTATATAGAAACTGGTGAGCTTCTGCCAGAAATAGGCTTAAACCAAAAAATGTCTGTTATGCTAGAACACGCCGCACTTTTGTGTAAATACAAAGGTGAAAAACAGGGCATGAAAGAAATGCGAAAAAATGTTGCATGGTATGTAAAAGGTCTGCACGATTCGGCAAAACTTCGTCGCGATTGCGGAATGCTTAATACTTATCATGATATTGAAATTATGGTTAATCAAATTCTTGAAAACTTGGGAATGTATGATAAAAACTAAGGATATATAAAGATAAGAAAGGCGTGTAATCCATGCAAAATCTCATTGATTTTTGTATGAGTTTGGCTCATGTTAATAATTATGACGAATAAGTTTAATTTGTTTTTAGAAGAAACTGACTATATTGATTTTTCTGATTTTGAAATTCAAAAAACTGCCAAAAAATTGTTTTCCGATTGCAAGACTAACACCCAAAAAGCAGAAAAGGCTTTTCTTTTTGTGCGAGATGAAATAAATCATTCTTTTGACAATAATACAACTGTTATTACAGCAAAAGCATCTGATGTTTTAAAATTCAACACTGGCATTTGTCATGCTAAAGCTAATCTGTTAGCAGCACTGCTACGCTCACAAGATATACCATGCGGAATGTGTTTTCAGCATTTAACACTTGCCGATGACGATTCACTTGGATATTGCATTCATTGCTACAATGCAGTTTTTATAGAAAACAAGTGGGTCAGACTAGATGCTAGGGGAAACAAAGAGGGCATAAATGCACAGTTCTCATTAGATGAACCTAAGCTTGCATTTGTTCCACGCACACAGCTTTATGACGAATATAACTTTGAAGGCATTTATGCTCTTCCAAATAAAGAAACTATGGATATGCTTGATAATTCTAAATCAGTGCAGGATATTATCGACAATATCCCTGAACGAAATATAAATAGCCCTGATATTTCAGACTAACAATACAATAAATTAATCAAAACCGTCCTAAATGGGCGGTTTTTTTATCACATAACCGTCACACGCCTATTAACTATCTATAAACTTTTATGTGAAATATACACTAAATTATTCTATTTTGCAAGCTTTTTTAGACATCTGTCGAAAAACTTGACAATTGTCTAAAAAAATCATTGATTTTTAGAAATTGCTGTGCTATAATAAAAAACGTACCGTACGAAAGGATTATCATTATGAAAAAAGTTACAATAATTACTGGTCACTATGGAAGCGGAAAAACTAATATATCAGTAAATCTTGCTATAGATTTAGCTAAAAAAGGTGAGAAGGTTACTGTGGTGGATTTAGATTTTGTCAACCCATATTTCAGAACTGCGGATTTTGCTGAGCTTTTCAAAGAAAATAGAATAAAACTGGTTTCTTCAAACTTTGCAAATACAAATATTGATATCCCAGCTGTTTCATTTGATTTAGATTCACTTGTAAATCAGCCAGGATATGTCATAATCGACGTTGGCGGAGATGATGACGGTGCTACTGCTTTAGGACGATACAAGGATGTTTTCGATAAGCTTGCACAAAATAATCAGCTTGATATGTATATGATAATAAATAAATACAGACATCTTACTAAAACGGCAGATGATACTATACCATACATGAAAGCAATTGAGATGACCTCTCGTCTTATGCATACTGGAATTATAAATAATTCAAACTTAGGATTTGAAACAACTGCTAAAATTGCTATGGATTCCTTAAATTATGCTAATGAAATATCAAAGCTTACAGATATTCCGATAGTTTTTAACAGTATTCCAGAAAATACGAATTTGCTTAAAAATAATGATAATGATTTCAGAAAAATAAAAGTATACGTAAAACCAATTTGGGAGCAATAATTAATCAAGTCAGCAAGTTACAGATTTTGTGAAAACTGACTTTATAAGGAGTTAATTAAATGGCTAAAATTACTATAGATTTAGAAAAATGCAAAGGGTGCGGACTATGCTGTGATGTCTGTCCAAAGAAAATAGTCGAGATTGAAAAGAAAAAAACAAATGCTAAAGGTTATTTTACAGCACACTGCACTGATGATATTCAGTGTATGGGTTGTGCAATGTGTGCTAAAATGTGCCCCGAATGTGCAATTAGCGTAGAACGCTAACCTTGATGACAAAAATATACAGGAGATGATTAGATGGAAAGATTTCTAATGAAAGGAAATGAAGCACTTGCCGAAGCTGCAATGCGCGCTGGCTGTAAATGCTTTTTTGGATATCCAATAACCCCTCAAACTGAAATTTCAGCCTATCTTGCAAAAAACATGAGCAAAAATGGCGGTGTTTTTGTGCAAGCAGAAAGCGAAGTTGCTGCTATAAATATGGTGCTAGGTGCGGCATCAACTGGTACTCGTGTTATGACTTCCTCCTCTTCTCCTGGAATTTCTCTAAAGAGTGAAGGTGTCTCATACATCGCTGGTTCTGATTTGCCTTGCGTTATTATAAACGTTCAGCGCGGCGGTCCTGGACTTGGCGGAATTCAGCCTTCTCAAGCGGACTACTGGCAGGCTACTAAAGCGCTTGGACATGGCGATTTCCAGCTAGTAGTCTATGCTCCTTCATCAGTTCAGGAAATGGTCGACATGGTTATAAAAGCCTTTGACTGTGCTGACAAATACCGCGTTCCGACTATGATTTTGTCTGACGGTCTGCTAGGGCAAATGATGGAGCCTGTAACTCTTCCAGATGTTCAGATAAAAGAGTTTGACAAATCCTGGGCAGTAACAGGGCACAAGAATAAGCGTGAGCATAATATTATAAATTCTTTCAGACTTCATGCTGATGAGCTTGAGCAAACTGTTATCGAAAGATATAAAAGATATGATGAAATAAAACAAAATGAGAGCGACGCAGAAAGTTATCTCTGTGAAGATGCTGACATTGTAGTATGTGCTTTTGGAGCAATGGCTCGAGTTGCAAAAGGAGCAATTATTAAGGCTCGTGAAAACGGTTTAAAAGTCGGACTTTTTAGACCTAAAACACTTTGGCCTTTCCCTGAAAACCAAATTAACGAGGCTTGCAAAAATGCCAAAGCAGTGCTAAGCGTTGAGATGTCAATGGGACAAATGGTAGACGATGTCAAGCTTGCACTTAACTGCTCAAAGCCTGTTTATTTCCTTGGCAGAACAGCTGGAATTATACCTGCTCCAACTGAAATTATCACTAAGCTTGAAGAAATTGGAGGAACTTTATAATGGCTGTTGTTTTTGAAAGACCTCACTCAATGTGTAATGTTTCCACTCACTATTGTCCTGGCTGTACTCATGGAATTATTCATCGATTAGTTTGTGAAGTTATTGATGAAATGGATATTGAGGGTGAGACAGTTGGAATTTGTCCTGTAGGATGTGCTGTAATGGCTTACGATTATTTTGCCTGCGACATGATTGAAGCCCCTCACGGACGCGCTCCTGCTGTTGCGACTGGAGTAAAAAGATCCATGCCTGACAAATATGTTTTCACATATCAAGGTGACGGCGACCTTGCTGCAATCGGCACTGCTGAAACTGTTCATGCCGCTACTCGCGGCGAAAATATTGTAGTAATTTTCGTAAACAACACAATCTACGGAATGACAGGCGGACAAATGGCGCCTACTACAATTCCTGGTCAAATCACTCAAACTACACCGTTTGGACGTGACCCAAGCCAACACGGTTTTCCTATAAGAGTATGCGAAATGCTTTCGACTTTGGACGGAACAGCTCTAGCTCAGCGAGTTTCAGTTGACAGCGTACCGCATATTAACGAGGCTAAAAAAGCTATTAGAAAAGCATTTGAAAATCAAAAAGCCGGTCGCGGATTTTCTATAGTAGAAATTCTTTCAACCTGCCCTACAAACTGGGGACTTTCACCAGTTGAGGCTCTTCAAAGAGTTAGGGATGAAATGATACCATACTATCCTCTAGGCGTTTATAAGGATGTATGCGCTAAGGAGGATAAATAGCATGGATTATCAAATTATCATAGCAGGATTCGGCGGACAAGGTATTTTATACACCGGAAAAGTTCTTGCTTATACAGGACTAGAAAATGGCAAAGAGGTTTCATGGCTACCGTCATATGGTCCTGAAATGCGTGGCGGAACAGCTAACTGCTCGGTGTGTATTTCAGCCGAACAAATTGGTTCTCCGCTAATAACCGAGCCTAATATTTTAATGGCGCTAAACACTCCGTCATTTTACAAATTTGCAGATCAGGTACAATCAGGCGGTCATATATTTGCCGACTCATCAATCGGTGATGAGCTAAAGACAGACCGTACTGACATTGATATAAACTACATTCCAGCAACAATGCTCGCTGAAGAAAATGGGCTAAATCACATGGGTAACATGGTGCTTTTAGGAAAAATGATTTCTGTTACGAATATGTTTTCTTTTGATGAAATAAAGTTTGGTATAAATAAAACTGTAGCTAAATCCAGACAAAACCTAATAGAATCTAATATGCAAGCTGTAAAAATCGGCATGGAGTATTAAAATACAATACAACACAAAAGCCTACTGAAATTCCAAAATTGGAACATACAGTAGGCTTTATTTTTTATTACTATATAAATTTACGATAAAAATTAATTTCCGTCATAACCAATTTTTATAGTCTGACCATCAACACTTACACCGTCAGATAATGTAATCGGCAGCTTCTGATCTTCCGTAAACCCGATAGTTTCACCGTCTTTAAGTGTGATATCAGCGGATATTACATACTCTGAAATGCTATACAAAAAGCTTAGCAAATCCTGTGGCTGGGCCTTTGAATCAACAACTTCAATCTCTTCCTTGCCAAAATATCTAAGTCCTGAAGTATATCCGCAAAGCAAGCTGTCTTTAGTAATATACATTCCAACATAAATCATAATCGGCATTGGAAGTTCATCCTGTTTAATCGACTTAGCAAAATCAACATAAAAATCTTTTGGATAAACAGTTGGATTTTTATAAATACCAATCGTGTTTTTAAGCTTTAAAAGTGACGACGCAACCTTAGCAAACAAAAGGCTTGTCTTAACCCCGTCAACCTTGTTCATAATAGCAAGCATTACATGAGCCTTATGCTTTGCAACCTCAGCTGGACCATCTTTCCAAAGAAAATTATTTTTAGCATTTTCCTCAGCCTCATTATCAGGTACAGGCGTTGGCATAAGCGAGCACACAACTTTCATTTCATCAACGCTGAAAAGCAAAATATTATCCCTAACATCATCATCAGGAACAATTCCCCAATCTTCTTTTAAATAGTGACGAAATCTTGGCCAATCCATATTTGCATCAGCCAAAAGAACGAACCCCGCTAAAACATTTCCGCTTGAATTTTCATTAATATTCTCATTCAAATTTTCATTATTCTCACTCATAAATACACCCTCCAAAATACTATTAAACGTTTATTATCCCTTAGCCACATACCAGCTTTCACCCTGATTTACATCAACCGACATTGGCACTGCTAGTGACACTGCATTTTCCATTTCGTCCTTTAAAATCACAGCCGCTTTATCCTTATCAGCCTGTGAAACCTCAATAATCAGCTCATCATGAACCTGCAAAATCAGCCTTGCATCAAGCTTTTCAGCCTTTAGTCTGCTATAAACGCGAACCATTGCAATCTTAATAATATCAGCCGCCGCCCCTTGAATTGGAGCATTCATTGCTGCACGTTTTCCAAATGCCTGAAGCATTTTGTTTGACGCTGAAAGCTCTGGAATATACCTCCTGCGACCGAAAATCGTAGTTACATAGCCGTTCTTAATTCCATCCTCAACAGTTTTATCCATAAAATCAGAAACGTTCGGATAGTTAGCAAGATAATTTTGAATATACTGCTTAGCCTCCGCAACTGACACCCCAATATCCTTTGAAAGTGAGAACGCACCAATTCCATAAATTATTCCGAAGTTTACTGCCTTAGCCGCACTTCTCATCTCAGGTGCTACAAAATCTTCAGGAAGTCCAAACACTTGTGCCGCCGTACTTGTGTGAATATCCTTACCCTCACGGAAAGCCTCCTGCATATTTTCATCATCACAAACCGATGCCAAAACTCTAAGTTCAATTTGACTATAATCCGCGTCGAGCAAGGTATATCCGTCATTTGCAACAAAGAATTTACGCATATTCCTGCCTATTTCCTTACGCACAGGAATATTTTGCATATTAGGTTCAGTCGACGAAATTCGACCTGTTCTCGTTTCAGTCTGCTTAAATACAGAATGAACTCTGCCGTCAGGCTTAACCTGTTTGAGTAAACCTTCAACATAAGTTGAATTTAACTTTGAAAGGGTTCTATACTCAATAATCAGCGGAATAATCGGATGCTTGTCAGCCAAACTTTCAAGAACCTCTGCATTCGTTGAATAGCCACTCTTAGTCTTCTTTTTAACAGGCAATTTCAAATCCTCAAATAGAATCTGCCCCAGCTGCTTAGGTGAACTAATATTAAATTCTTTACCCGCGAAAGCATAAATCTCACCAGAAATCTTTTCCAAATCAGACTTCAATTGCACACCAAATTCCTTAATTCCGTCAACATCAGCCTTAACTCCGACATTTTCCATTGACGCCAGAACCTCGCACAAAGGCAGTTCGACATCATAATAAAGCTTATCCATTTCAGTTAATTCAAGCTGATTTTTCAAACAAGTATAAAGTGAATCCAAGCTAGCAACGTCGCAATATTCTTCAACATCTGAACGATAAATCACCTTATAAGCCGCACAAAGATTTTCGACAGTATATTCACTCGACTGCGAATTCAGCAAATATCCAGCCAAATCACAAGCAAAAATCAAGCCAGTTAGCAGACGATTATTCTCAAAAGCTATGCGGTAAGCAGACTTTGCCTCAAAGCAAATTTTATCGCCCTTTGTTTCAAAATAATCAAGCACCAAATTCATATCACTTGTGTAAAAAATCTCGTTCTCACATTGCACCGATAGCTTTTCTCCGTCAAAAACAAAACAGCTTTTTTGGTCAGAAATTTTTACTATATCATCAGCTGAAAGCTCGTTAACATCAAACTTTGGCAGGTCCGCAAGCTTAGTTTTATCTTCAACAATATCAGAATTATTTGATGACGACGCAGTAAGAGAAAGACGTTCCATAAGCTTCATCATTTCAAGCTCGGACAGAATTTCTGACGCCTCATCACGATTAACCTCACCAATTAAATAGCTCTCAGGTGACTTATCAATCGGCACATCTAGGCATATTTCAGCCAAAAATCTGCTGTCAATTGCATCCTGATGTCCGCTCTCAAGCTTCGCTCTAACCGACTTTGTCAAGGTCATTTCATCAAGATTTTTATAAAGATTCTCAACATCACCAGCCTGCTGAATCAGCGACAAAGCAGTCTTTTCACCGATTCCCCTAACGCCAGAAATGTTATCGCTCGAATCACCCATTAGTGCCTTAACCTCAATTAGCTGACGTGGCGAAAGCCCATAAATCTCCTCAATTTTCTCCGGCGTATAAATCACAGTTTCCTTAGTAGTAGCAAGTCTTACCGTACATTTATCGTTGATAAGCTGCAAGCTGTCACGATCACCCGTTACAATAAAACATTCATTTGAGCTATCAGTAAAAATCTTCGAAAGTGTACCTAATGTATCGTCCGCCTCGTAACCTTCAATCTCGATAATTTTAATACCCAAAGACGTCAAAATCTTCTTTATCACTGGCATTTGCTGAGCAAGCTCCTCAGGCATCCCCTTACGATTTGCTTTATATGAACTTGACGCCTTATGACGAAAAGTTGGTGCTCTCAAATCAAATGCAACCGCCACACAATCAGGCTTAACGGCATCAAATTCCTTAAGATAAATGTTCATAAAGCCAGTTATAGCATTTGTATACGCACCCTTAGATGATGTCAACAATCTTATTCCGTAAAATGCACGATTCATTATGCTGTTTCCGTCAATAGCAAGTAATTTCATATTATGCTCCTTTAATAAAATACCACATATGATGCAGCCTATTATTCAAAATACCATATACGGTATTCGTCCAGTTATATTTTTTCAAGTGAAAGTGTAGCAATTCCATTTAACGATTCATCAGCTCTCTTGCCTGCCAGATAATCATAATAAGCCTGACATCCTATCATAGCGGCGTTATCTCCGCAGTAAGTAAATTCTGGCATATAAAGAGAAAATTCATTGTCATCACAAGCTTTCTGCAAAGCGTTTCTGACTCCAGAATTTGCCGACACGCCACCTGCTAAAGCAATAGTTTTGTATCCCAAAGCTGATGCCGCTTTTATTGTTTTCTCAACAAGAATTTCAGCAATCGTCTGCTGAAATGATGCCGCCATATCCTCACGATTTACAGGTTCATTTTTCTGCTCAGCATTGTGAACTAGGTTAATTACAGCAGTTTTAAGACCGGAAAAACTAAAGTCATATTCACTTCCCTGAACCTTTGGATGAGGTAGTTTGTATACTTGAGAATTCCCGATTTTTGCCGCATTATCGATGAATTTTCCACCTGGATACTCATATCCCAAAGTCCTTGCGACCTTGTCAAAACACTCGCCAGCAGCGTCATCACGAGTCCTGCCAACCACATTATAAGTAGTATAATCAAGGACCTCAACAATATGACTATGTCCGCCCGAAACCACCAAACAAAGATACGGCGGTTTTAAATCCTTATGCGTAATATAATTTGCCGCAATATGCCCAGCAATGTGGTGAACTGGTACCAAAGGCTTTCCAGCCGACATCGCAAGACCTTTCGCAAAACTTATTCCAACGAGCAGAGCCCCAATAAGTCCAGGTGCATAAGTCACCGCAATTGCGTCGATATCATCAAGTGTGCAATCGCTTTCATCAAGTGCCGACTGAACAACTCCGTATATGTTCTCAGCATGGCGGCGCGATGCAATTTCCGGTACAACTCCGCCATAAAGCTTATGTTCATCAATTTGACTAGAAACTATATTCGAAAGAACATTAACACCGTCCTCAACAACTGAACAAGCTGTTTCATCACACGAACTTTCAATAGCTAGTATTTTCATACTATATACTTCCTTTCATATCACAATACCATATACAGTATTTTGTCATAAATCAAATACATGATATAGTATTCACTCCTGCCCATATATATTCTTTAAATCATCAGAAATATTTCCGTCCATATCCTGCGTATATAGCTGCGGTTCAACCTGCAAGAATGCATTTCCGCCCTTTCTGCCCTCAACCAAAACAAGCCACGGAGCAGTATTAGGATTTTTTGAAACAAATCTAACTCGCTTAGGCTCTAATCCGTTTGTGCGCATTGCAATCATAATATCACAAAGACGTTCAGGACGATTGCAAATGCACAATCTACCACCAAATCTCAGATTTTTCTTCGCCGATTTGCAAACATCATCAAGCGTGCAAAGCATCTCATGCCTGGCAATTGATGTTGCCTCGCTGTCATTTTTCGCCCCTGTATTATCAATTTTATAAGGTGGATTACAGGTAATCAAATCAAGCTCTCTATCACTTTTATATGTTTTTAAATCGCCTAAAATCGGGGTTATATCGCCAATATCAGAAACCTTCACCGACAGCAAAAGCTGTTTGTGCGCCTTGTCTTGAATTTCAATAGCATCAATATGCTTAGGCGTAAAATTCTTCTGCATAAGCAGTGCAATTATTCCACTGCCAGTGCAAAAATCACAAACATAGTCCTTGTGACGAGGTCTTGCAAAATCCGCAAGCAAAAAAGCATCAGTACCAAATCTATGCTCGTTTGAAATACATATTTTTATCTTTTCGCTAAGCGATTCAAATGTAAAATCACTATCTTTTTTCGCAATATCAATCATTTATGAACAGTCCCTTCCGCTATTTATTCACAATGTATTCCCTCAGCTCACAGTTGCCCATAAAAAAATCAGAAAACTGCTTGGTAGTCATATCATTAAAATACATCTCAATCACCCTGCAAACCCCACCATGACAGACAAGCCGAACATTTTCATTCTCATACTTTTCGCAAACTTCATCAATCAAACTAAAAACTCTTTGCGAAAGCTCCAACAAAGACTCGCCTCCGCCAAGCTTACAACCAAACTGTGTTTTTCCAAAAGAAAAACCGTCAGCACGCCTGTCCTGCCCCTCATAAACTCCGTAATTCCATTCAGTTAGACGCTCATCAATCAAAACTTCACAACCAATTTTATTAGCACAATACTTAGCGGTAACCCTCGCTCTCTCAAGCGGTGAACAGATTATTCTATCAACATCGCCCATTTTTGCAACCTTTTCAGCCAAGTCTTTTGCCTGTTCAATCCCTTTTTCAGTCAGTGAAACATCAGTAATTCCACAAATTTTATCAAGCACATTCCACTGAGTCTGCCCATGTCTAGTAGCATATATTTTCATAAAAATTCCTTTCTTCTTATGTAAAATATTTAGTCATAAGCAAAGCATTCTCAACTGGATTTTCATAGAAATTCTTACGCTCACCAACAAACCCAAAGCCAAAATTTTCATAAAGTTTTATTGCTATAACATTAGATTTGCGTACTTCTAAAGTGATAAAATCACAATCGACAAACCTATCTAAAGCATTCTCAAGCAACGCCTTTCCTATACCAGCATTTTGAAATCTTTGACTTACCGCAATATTATTTAAAGTAACTTCATCGCAGATTCTCCACAAATTGCAATATCCCACAACCTGTCCGTCCAAATCTGCAACCAAAGTATATGAATTTTTATTGGAAATCTCACGCAAAAAGCCATGCTCACTAAGTGGCTGAGAAAAAATCTGAGCATCAATTAAAGCAAGCTCACCACAATCACTGGGTCTTATTTCTCTAATAATTACGCCCATTTTCTCCTCCTTGCCAAACTCACACATGACTTAAATTTTACCAGCCTTTGTACATTTATATTCGTTCAAAAACTAGTCCTTTTCTTCAAGCAGCATTGAATAAAGCTCTCCCTTAGAAAATCCCGTTGCCTTGGCAATTCCTTTGCAAGCATCCGCACCTCTCATACCCTTGCTTACTAGTTTTTTAACTTGCTCAAAAGCTTCTTCAATCGTTTCAGCAGTCATAGTTTCACTGTCTGAAATTCCATCAATAACAAGCACAAATTCGCCCTTTGGCTTGTTTGCAGTATAATACTCTACAGCCTGAGCCAACGTGGTTCTAAAAACCTGTTCATGAATTTTAGTAAGCTCGCGACACAGTGAAATTTTCCTATCACCAAAATACTCCAGCATATCCTTCAAAGTATAAATCAGCTTATGAGGAGCTTCATAAAAAATCATAGTTGACGTGTTGTTCGCAACCGATGCAAGATGAGAAAATCTCTGCTTTTTATTAGTAGACAAAAAACCCTCAAAGCTAAATCTAGCGGTATTCAAACCACTTATTGCCAACGCCGAAACAACTGCCGATGGTCCAGGAACTACATTAACCTCAACACCTCTGTCAGCACAAAGCTTAACAAGATCTTCACCAGGATCCGAAATACAAGGCATTCCAGCATCTGTGACAATCGCAGCGTCCTGTCCTGCCAAAATTTTATCAACAACCGATTCTCCAACAGTTTTTGCGTTATGCTGATGATAGCTAATCAGCGGAGCTTTTATTTCAAAATGATTGAGCAATTTTGCAGTCACTCTAGTGTCCTCCGCACAGATAAAATCGACATTTTTCAAAGTTTCAACCGCACGAAAAGTCATATCGCCCAAATTTCCAATAGGAGTTCCAACAACATATAATTTACCCAAATCTACACCTCTTTAATAAGAAAAATTATTAAACTAAGTATATCATATTTTGCACAATTTTTCAAGCCAGCAGACATATCCTTATTGTTTTTTTTAAAAAAATTACAGCTGTCCAAAAAAAAAGCCCCACAAGTTCAAAATAATATGCTATAATATAAAAAAACAAACAAAATATTATTATAAAGGAGTAAGTCTATGAAAATTTTACATATTTCCGACCTGCATATCGGCAAGCGCTATCATGAATTTTCGTTTATTGAAGACCAAAAATATATTTTAAAACAAATAGTTGATCTATCTGTTGAAAATAATGTTGACGTAATTTTAATAGCTGGTGATATTTATGATAAAAGTGTTCCCATCGTTGAAGCGGTTGACGTTTTCGACGACTTCATAACAAGCTTGTCTCAAAAAAACATCACAGTAATTGCTATTAGCGGAAACCACGATTCTCCTGAGCGTATTGATTTTGGCAGCAGAATTATGATGAAAAACAATGTGCATATTTTTGGTGATTTCAAGGGTGAAATCCCACACGTTACACTAAAAGACGAGTTTGGAAACTGCAATTTTTACGCTGCACCTTACCTAAAACCCGGTGTTGTTAATAAAAGACTTAAAAAAACAGCACAATCGTTTGACGAGTGTGTAAACTTTGCTCTTGAAACAGTCAACATCGACGAAAACGAAAGAAATATTTTGATTGCACATCAGTTTATCACTGCTAAAAATGCTAATTCAGATCAACTTGAAATGCCAGAACGATGTGAATCCGAAACAAAAACCATAGGTGGATCAGATAATGTTGACGTTTCAGCATTTGAAAAGTTTGACTACGTTGCTTTAGGTCACATTCATGGTCCGCAAAGAATCGGCAGAGATTTAGTTAGATACAGCGGTTCACCGCTTAAATATTCATTATCAGAATGTAATCATAAAAAGAGTGCAGTTTTAATTGAAGCGAATGATAAAAATGATATCAAATACTCACTTTTGCCGCTTACTCCACTAAGAGATATGTATGAAATTAAATGCACAATGCAAGAACTTCTTACTAAAACGTTTTATACAAAAATACCAGAGGAAAGCTATGTTCATATTACGCTAACTGACGAGTCGGAAATAGTTGATGCAATTGGTAAAACTAGAGAAATTTATCCTAACGTAATTCAGCTTGATTTTGAAAACCAACGCACGCGTGAGAACTCAAAAAAATCAACGCTATCGAGCGATGATATAAAAGAAAAAACATCACTTGAGCTTTTTGAAGAATTTTTCAAATTGCAAAACAATGACGTTTGCATGACCGACGAACAAGTGAAAATATTTAACGAACTTATTCGACTAGAATAATCTGAGTTTTATAGAATTACTTCGGATTTTACAATTACAATAAGAAATGAGAGGTGGGACGAGCCTAAGCAAATATGAGTTTGCGTGGGCCTAAATTATGAAACCGAAAAAACTTATTATGAGTGCATTTTGTCCGTACGCTAAAGAAGTCGAAATTGATTTTGATGAGTTTGAAAACAAAGGATTATTTCTAATAAGCGGCGAAACTGGTGCTGGAAAAACTGCGATTTTCGATGGAATATCATATGCTCTATATGGAAAAGTAAGCGGACAAAACCGCGGAATTGACTGCCTTAGAAGCGATTTCGCAAATGCAGACACACCTACCTTCGTAAAATTAACATTTGAACACAGAGGTACGATTTATCAAATTAAGCGCTCGCCTAAATATATGCGTCCAAAAAAGCGTGGAAATGATGGTTTTACCGAAGAAGCGGCAACTGTAGAATTTACAACTCCCGATAAAGTTTTCACAAATTCAAATGACGTTGAGGCAAAAATCATTGAACTTTTAGGAATAACCCACCAACAATTTAAGCAGATTGTTATGATTGCTCAGGGCGAATTTCTAAATCTCTTGCTTTCAGATAGTAAAGACCGAGGCAAAATTTTACGAAAAATTTTCGATACCTCATCGTTCGAACAAATACAAAGTGCTCTTAAAAATAAACTCCGTGAGCTTGAAACGCAAAAGAAAGAAATTGATAAATCCGTTATGGATTCCTACAGAAAAGTATTGTGCGATGCTGATAAAAAAATTGAGTTTGATAATATAACAAGTAACGTTTATAATCTAAGTGCCGTGCTTGATTTTTTAATAAAATTACAATCTGATTTTGAAAAAATCAAAATGTCATTAGCTAATGAAAAGTCCGAAATTTCAAAGGAAATTGAGAATAGCATTAATAAAATATCGTTAATAGAAAATCTAAATAGCTCTATTGAATTAATTAAAACAAACGAGAAAATTGTAACAGAAAACGTCGAAAAATCTGCACAAGAAGAACAAATTTTAACCAAACTTAAAGCTGAAGAACCAGTTCGAGATAAACTAGTAAGTGACATTTCAAAAATCTCAGAAACCCTAGAAAAATACTCTCAACTAAGCCAAAAAACAGCGGACTATTCCAAAAACACTGCCGAAAAAATTAATAAATCAGCAATGTCAAATGACCTGCAAAAAAAGATAAATCAACAAAAAGAAGAATCCAATGAAATTGAGAAAAAACTTAACGAACTTTCAAATGTGGATATTGAAAAAACTGATAACTCTTACAGGATAAAAAATTCTTTAGAGCTTGAAGAAAAACTTGAAAGTCTTATAAAAAACCACGATTTTTGCCAAAAACAACAACATCAATATGAACAAGTTATACCTCAATTCACGATGAAAAATAATGACTATAAAAAAATCAGCAATGAATATACTCAAATGGAATCTTTATTTTTTGCCGAGCAGGCTGGGATTTTAGCGGACAAGCTTATAGTGAATCAACCTTGTCCAGTTTGTGGTTCTGACAATCACCCAAATCCAGCAGTCAAATCAGAAAATGCACCTACACAATCTGAATTAAAAGAAAAAAAGTTGAAAACCGACGCATTAAGAGAAGAGTTGCAAAAACACAGCGATTGGTTGAACAAATCAAAATCCACGCTAGATGCTAACAAAACTACCCTTTTAAAACAAGTAGAATCACACATAGGCAGTAAGATTGAGTGGAAATTTATTAAAGAAAAGCTAGAAGAATTATCAGCTAACCAACAATCAAATCATAAACTGCTGACTGACAAGCAAAAGGAAATATCTAACAAGCTTAATCTCAAAAAAAATCTTAATGAAAAATATAACAATCTGCAAAAATCTAATGAGAATTACATGACTGCGTTAGAAAAAATTAGGACTGAAATTTCAGATTGCGATAAAATTCTTGCTACGCTATCTGCCGAAATTAAGGGACTTCGTGAAATCTTATCCTTTGAAAGCGAAGAAAAAGCTAGAGAAGAACTTAACAAAATGCAGATGGATTTAGACTCAAGGAAATCGGCTTTGATACGAACAGAAGATAATTGCAAAAAAACATCCGAAATAATTTCCACCTCAACTGGAATAGTAAACTCTGAGAAAAACAAACTCAATAATTTTGTAGAAAAGCTTAAATTTTCACAAGCGCCTACCGACAAAATTGATATCACGCCGGTACAAAAAAGCTTGGAACAAAACAAAACTAAGCTTGAAAATATTGACCAACAAATCAGCAATAATCAACACAAAATCAAAAACAATGATGACGTTTTTAAAGACTTGAAAAATTACAATGCGAAAAAAGAAGAACTCGACAAGCTTTATATTAGCGTTAAGGAATTATCTGATACCGCAAATGGAGAACTTACTGGCAAGCGTCAGAAAATCACATTTGAAACTTACGTTCAGCAGGTTTATTTTGATTTGATTGTAGATGAGGCTAATTCTCGATTTAGAGCCATGTCAGCAAACCAATATGAGCTTGTTCGCAAAGAAGAAGCAAGCAATTTTCAAAAACAAACTGGGCTTGAACTTGATGTTTACGACTATTGGACAGGCAAAAAAAGGCCAGTTAAGTCGCTGTCTGGCGGTCAATCTTTCATGGCTTCGTTATCTCTAGCACTAGGACTTTCAGACGTTGTTCAAAAAATTTCTGGTGGTGTGGAGCTGGATACAATGTTTATTGATGAGGGCTTTGGAAGTCTTGATGACCAATCGCTCGAGAAAGCAATGGACACAATTGCTCAACTCGCACAGGGCAACAGATTAGTCGGAATAATCTCTCATGTAAAAGAATTGAAAGAGCGAATTGACAATAAAATTATTATCGAAAAAGACAAGCAAGGCAGTAAAATTTCAACCCAACATTAAGCATTACAATAAAACTCAAAATGAACCACACTATTTTATTAGGAGAAATAACATCATGGATAATTTTATCACACCAAAAAACCACATCAATTTTTCAGCAAAAAAACTATTTGATAAAATAGATATGCAAATTATCGACGGCTCAATTGCTTATTTGCAAAAAGACGGCGGAGGTCCTACCAAAGCTCACACTCATGAACACGACCATTTATTTATTGTCACAAAAGGCGAGGCTAAAATACTTGAGGGCGAAAAAACAATAATTCTGCATGAAAACGAATCATATTTGGTAAAAGGCAACAGCTCTCACTCCATTTGGAATAATGCCGATGACGAAACTATAATGATAGGAATATCGCTAAAATAATACCTCAATAAAAAATTAAAGGGCTGCCGTTTAATACGACAGTCCTTTAAAATTATGTTATTGTGTTGTTACCTATTTTAAAATTTTCGACACTAATTATTTAGCCAAAACTAAATTGTTAATGTACATTGTGCCGCTGCCAGCACCTGCAGAACCGTTTTCAATATAGATTGAATATTCGCTTACTGAACTGAAATCAGCTGTGTTGTTTCCTGACCATGATGGAGCTTTAAGCTCGCTCAAAGGAATCTCAACTGTTGAAGTTCCAGCGCTCACGCTCTTTCTGCACTCGAAGTAATTTCCGTTTCTGTCACGAATCTGGAATACAATATCTCTTCCTGCAACGTCACTAGTTAGCTCAAATTTAATCTTGTTACCGTCTGACCAGTTCATGTTTGAAAGATATTTTGTAAGACCAGCATAGTCAGGGTTTCCTACTCTGTAGCTGATTTTACCCTTGCCATTTTCGCCTGAAATTGAAATTTCATTTCCGTTGTAGTTTCTGTTATAGTCATAAGAATTTACATTATCGAATGAATCAATAACTACATCTTCAACTGGATCAGGATCAACTGGACCTTCGCCATCATTAATAATTAGATGAAGATTGTCGATATACATATTGCCGCTTCCGTCATTTGCAGATCCCTTTTCAATGTAAATTGAATACTCTGATACAGCACTGAAATCAGCTGTGTTATTGCCTGCCCATGATGGAGCCTTTAACTCATTAAGATTAATTTCAACTGTGTTATTTCCAGCGTTTACAGTCTTTCTGCACTCGAAGTAGTTGCCGTTTCTATCACGTATTTGGAATACAACATCTCTGCCTGAAACATCACTAGTTAGCTCAAAAGTAACCTTCTTGCCCTCCGACCAGTTCATGTTTGAAAGCGATTTTGTAACGCCAGCGTAGTCAGGGTTTCCAACTGTATAACTAATCTTACCCTTACCATTTTCGCCAGTAACTGAAATGTTGTTACCGTTTGAATTTCTTACGTAAGCTGATGAATTTACATTGTCAAATGAATCAATTACAACAAATTCATCATCACCTGGATCAACGTATGAATTAACAACCTTAAGTGTCATTTGGGCATTCTTATCATTGCTAAACTCAAATGTTAGAGTATATGTGCCCTCTGAATATGCGTTTAATGTGTTCTTGTTAATTGTTACGATATTGCCTGAAGCTGTGTAATCAGTACCCTCAGAAAGTGTCTTGTCATTTAGTTTAAGTGACTTAATTGTCTTTCCGTTGAATGTAACTGATGCAGAAACGTTCTGCTGATTATTCAAATCAAACTCTGCATATGTTGTGTTCAAAACAGCATCGTTATCTTCAACATTACCCTTGTTAGTTACTGTAACTTTTAGAGTATCAGTTGTGCCGTCACTGAATTTGAAAGTTAGGTTATATGAGCCGTTTTCAAGGTTTGCAAGCCAGCTATCCTTGATTGTAACTGTGCTTCCGCTAACTGTATAGTCAGAACCGTTTGAAAGGTCTGAACCTGCATAAGAAACTGATGATAGAGTTGTGTCATAAAGCTTAACAGATGTCTTAACGTCAGTTGGATTCTTAGCATCATAAGTCTTAGAATTTTCAATGATGTATGGTTTTTCAACAACTACAAAATCATCACCGTATGCAATAATGTCATCAAAATATACTGTACCAGATTTAGTAGAAGTGTTTCCGCCTGCATAAATTGCAAGCTGATTAATTCCTGCAGTATTAATTGTATTTCCGCCAGACTGCCAGCTTGGAGCCTTAAAGTCTTCAAACGGAACCTGAATTGTCTTTCCGCCAGTAAAGTTTAAGTCAATATAAGTTTCCCAGTAATTATCGTTAGAATCTCTAAGCTGAATTGTGATTTCATTGCCAGACCCGTCACCCTCAAGCCATAGTGAAATGCCCTTGTAATTTGTGAAGTCCTTGCCCTTTATCGCCTTGTTTACACCACAATAATCAGGGTTGTCAATCTTATAATCAAACTTCATAGCCTGTGAACCATTCTTGTTTGCTAGTGAAACTGAAAGCTCGTTACCGCCAGAGTTTCTAATATACGCCTTAGCAAGCTCGTCATTTGAAGCGTATGACTCAAATGTATCAAGCTCATCCTCACCAGTTGTATCTGTAGCTGTGATTACGAAATTACGGTCTTTACCCTCGTAAAAATCAAATACTAAAGTTGACTTTCCTTTTGGCAAAGAAGTCAGATATGATTTCTTAAGTGTAACCTTATCGCCTAAAATTGTATAGTCAGAACCTTCAGTTAGAGAAGCTGTACCGTTTTTAATTCCACGCAATTCACTGCCGTTCTTTTGCATAGTAATTTCAATATCTTGACATTTCTTAACGTTCTTATCAATATCAGCAGCATACTCTGAAAGCTCAGGAAGTGCTACTGTGCTGTCATCAACATCAATATAGAACTCAGGCTTATTACCCTCAGTTGTCAAAACTGTGAACTTGTATTCTGAAAGCTCAAGATCTGACAAGAAATCTTTCTTAACTGTAATATTATTGCCGCTTACTGTGTAATCTCTGCCAGAAACCAGAACACTTCCGTCAAGTGAAAGTCCTGAAATCTGACCTAACTTCATTGTAGCTGAAACAGTTACATCACCAGATTGGCTGCGGTCAAACATGCTGATTTGCGGATTTACAACGTTGCAGATGTTCTTTGCGTTCATCTTCGCAGCTGCATCAACAATCAGTTTACGAGTTGAAGATGTAATTTCAACATCAGCAGGACCATAAACTGTATAGTTGTCATAGTCAGGATAAAGTGAGCCGTCTTCCATGTATGATGCAATCATCCAGTAGTTGAATCCAGCATACTCCATGCCCTCATAATAATCACCAGTCATCAAATCCAGCCAGTTAGTAAACTTCTCATCTCTTAGAGTTTTATCTGTAAGACCAAATTCCTCCAAAACTACAGGCTTATCCGCTTTTTCAGCTGACTCAGCATGCATTCTTAGCCATAGCAAATCTTCCTCAGAGCCATTAGTAATTTTCATGTTCCAAGTGTCAACATAGAAATGCGGTGTACCAAAATCAATTGTATCAATAGTCATAAGCTGATCATAGTCAACACCATCAGCACCATACCAAACATAGTTACTCTCAGCCTCTTCTATTGAATTATATTCATAGTTGAAGAAACCTTCATCACCAACTGAAACCATGTGATATGGATCAATTGATTTTACATACTCAGACATTTCCTTAGCCCAGTTATAAAGAACATTGTTCTCACATTGAGCATCAGTTGCACATCTTGGCTCATTAGCAAGTTCCCATGCAAATACGCTTGATTCGTCTTTAAGCTTTTTGCCTGTATAAACATTTTCATGATTCAAAAGAGCGTCAATATAATCTTTATACCACTGCTTCAAAGTCTCATTAGTATAGAAATCGTCCTTTTTCAGATTAGTAATTCCAGCTTGCTCAGCCCATTTAATATACTGTTCAACTCCGCCAAAAGCCTCCCAGTAGTTAGTAAATGTAATAATTAACTTAATGCCTTCTTGCTCAGCTTTATATAAAGCATAATCAAGAGATTGAAGTCCGTTAGCTCCTTCATTAACAACAGGTCTGCCTAAATCCTTATCAAAATACTGGAAATAGTATCCGTCCTTATGACCCTCTTTGTCTGCGTTATTTGTAAAAACATCAAAACCATTACTATCTACTTCACCAGTCTTAGTACCGGCATCAATGTTACCCCAAACACGAATAACTTTAAGTCCCATATCAGCAGCATCTTCGATAACATTATCAACGGCTATACTAGGCTTAAAAGTTAGGTAATAACAGTTAGTACCTGCATAATAATAAGGACTTCCATCGCACATAAACTGTGTTCCCTTAGTATAAACGAACCCCTCCGGAACAGCGGTCATCGCATAAGTATCAACCTCTGGCTGAAGCATTGGAATCACGGACGTCATCATTACCGCTGACACAGCAAGTGATACCGTCCTTTTCAAAAGACTCTTCATTTCACTAATACCTCCAAAAAATTTTAAATTTTTGCAACCTGGAAAATAGGTTGTCTTTGCCGATGATAAATTTTATCATCGAAATTTCAGACGAAACTTTTCGTTCAAACGCTCTAAATCAGCTAAAAAATCCTACTCGTCTAAATTTATAAGATCTTTCATTTTGATATTTTATAAAAAAGCTCAAAAAAATATACTCTACACCAAACTATAAGCTTTGCTTTGTAATGCCGAGTAATATACTTTAAAAAATTAATTATAAATACCAATACCGATTTAAAAGATAGTTAACTAATGATTTATACACAAAATACAAAATCAATGTTAACAGCCAACGTTTTAATGTTAGCACAGTAAAATAATTAAGTCAATAACAGTAACAAAATCTAATCGTTTTCTATGAAAATTTTCGTACATTTTAACAAATGGCCCCTATCAAATTTGTATTTAATGACAACAAAACGCGTATTTAGGCGATTTTTAATTCCAAGAAAATGGATTTCAAACAAACTTACATCGTAATAATTCGACAAAAATAATATATTTATATAGAATATACTAGCTATATATGACAATAAATTACTAAAACGAAACAATTTAAAATTGAAAAAACTTCCAATTTTACGAAAAAGCCAAACGAAAATACTCCGCCAATTTAACTGAGCAGCAAGCCTACGAAAACGTTTTACTTATTCAAAAATAATACATTCAATCTACAGAAAAAATCAATAAAATTTATTTTCACACAAAAAAACAGCTGAATGAAAAACTCATTCAGCTGAATAATATACAGTATTATTTTGAATTTATACATTTGCTCTAAGATTAGCAACAAGCTTTTCAGGCTCGCTTGATTTCATAAGTGATGACATTAAACAAGCTCCAGATGCTCCAGCTTGTTTAACACTAGCAATATTCTCTGGCGCAATTCCGCCAATTGCATGAACAGGAATAAGCACACTATCACACACTTCAGACAAAAACTCTATACAACGTGGTGGAATATCTTTTTTGCAATCAGTCTGAAAAATATGTCCAGCAATAATATAATCAGCTCCCCATTTTTCAGCCTCGATAGCCTGCTCCACAGAGTGAACCGAAACTCCAATCTTGTTAAAACACACAAGCTTTTCGTGCTTATTTATAAAAGTATCATAGGTCAAATGAACGTCTAAAACACCTAGATTTTTTGCAATTTCAAGATGATTATGTAAGCTATAATGCACCTTATGCAGGTCGCAAATTCTTTTAGCCTCTATAGCAAGCTTTTCATATTCATGCTCACCCAAATGCTTTTCGCGCAAAATCACCCTGTCAACTCCGCTTTGGCAAACCAAATCTAGCTGCTCTAAAAATCTATCCCCACATATTTCACTCTGTGTGACCGAAATTATCTTAAACATAAATATAATCCTTCATAACTGGCTGTAATCCTTTAGCTTTGATTGCAGCATAAACCTCATCAACTGTACGTCCGTCAGAAATCTCAAACTGCTCGTCACCCTTGTCCTCTTGACCATCATGACCGCCAATACCAACATCAACACCCGCCGAAATTTTAGTAGCCGCAATGTCAATAATGTTATCCCTAAACTTCTGATTTTCTCTAGTTGAAATCGTAATGTTTGAATACGGAACAAAAATTCTATAAGCACAAATAATCTGCAAAAGCTGGCGTTCGTGAACGTCCTTTGGGTTAATTGTGCTGTCAGTTTTTATCGGTCTAAGTCGTGGACAAGACAGTGCAATCTCGGCTGACGGATATTTTTTCTGTATCAAAAAAGCATGCATTCCAGTTGCAAATGCGTCTTTTCTAAAATTATCAAGCCCCAAAAGTGCGGCGAATCCTACACCTCTAATTCCGCCGCGCAACGCTCTTTCTTGAGTATTCATGCGGTATGGAAAAATTCTCTTGTGTCCGCCCAAATGCAGCTGTTCATACTTATCAGAATTGTAGGTTTCTTGAAAAACAGTAATAAAATCAGCACCGCACTCATGCAAATAAGCATACTCATCAGTATTCATCGGATAAACCTCAAGACCTATAACCTTGAAATATTTTCTAGCAATCTTGCAAGCCTCGCCGATATATTCAACATCCGAAAACTTTCTGCTTTCGCCAGTTAAAAGCAAAATTTCCTGCAAACCACTTCTAGCAATAGCCGCCATTTCACGCTCAATCTGCTCGGACGACAAAACAGCTCTCTTGATTTTATTTGTGCAGTTAAAACCACAGTAAACGCAGTGATTTTCACAATAATTCGCAATATAAAGCGGTGTGAACATATAAATTGAATTTCCAAAATGCTTTTTAGTTTCCACTCTTGCCTTTTGAGCAATCTCCTCCAAAAAAGGCTCTGCCGCAGGTGATAAAAGTGCCGCAAAATTTTCAGAAGTACAAGTATCAGCCGACAGTGCAACCTTCACATCTTCAGCTGTATATTTATCTGGATCGTAGTCTTCCATTGCCGAGATTACCTTGTCTTGAATTTCAGAACCGATATTCTCCATTCCGTCAAGATATTCCATATGATTAATACGTTTATTCATTTTTTAAAAATCTCCTAATCCTCTAAAAAGCCTGTAAGCGGTGATGATGCTGACGCTTTGTCAATCACTCTGCCAAGTCCTGCCAAATACGCTTTTCTGCCTGATACAATCGCATTTTTAAAAGCCTCAGCCATAAGCGGAATATCTCCAGCAGTCGCAATTGCAGTGTTCGCCATAACAGCAGCCGCACCCATTTCCATAGCTTCGCAAGCCTGTGAAGGTCTTCCAATTCCAGCATCAACTATAATTGGAAGTGAAATTTCCTCAACCAAAATCTTTATAAATTCCTTAGTAGCAAGTCCCTTGTTAGAGCCAATCGGAGAACCAAGCGGCATAACCGCTGACGCTCCAGCATTCGCCAAATCACGAGCAACATTCAAATCAGGATACATATAAGGCAATACCACAAAGCCTTCCTTAGCCAAAATTTCAGTTGCCTTAATTGTTTCATAATTGTCTGGGAACAGATATTTTGTATCGCGAATTACTTCAATTTTAACAAAATCTCCACATCCAAGTTCACGTGAAAGTCTAGCAATACGAACAGCCTCTTCAGCAGTTCTAGCACCAGAGGTGTTAGGCAAAAGTGTTACTCCATCCGGAATATAATCCAAAATATTAGCCTCACCATCAGCATTGGCACGTCTTAAAGCAAGTGTTATAATCTCAGCACCAGCATTTTCAACAGCCGCCTTAATAAGCTCAAGCGAATATTTTCCTGAACCTAAAATAAATCTTGACGAAAATTCACGTCCGCCGATAATTAACTTATCGTTCTCCATTTTCAAAACTCCTTTTATCTAATCATCTAAATATCCATTAACCAACAGCTGTAAAACCGCATTTGCCTGATGTCCCGCACAAATCGAAACTCTAGGCGACATTAAACCAACACCATTTTCAGCCGCTGTTTTCAAATCACCGCATACCACAAACCGCTCATTTTTCACATGAGTTTTTATCTCATTAGAATCGGCAAACCCAGCCATTCCGTTACCGCTCACTACCTTAACAGACTTGTTTTCACAAAGCAGCGTTGTAATAAGCATAGCTTTATTTTGTGCTGAATCAAATGCCTCGCAAACAATATCACAGTCAGAAAAAACCGAAGTACAATTTACTTCGTCAATAAAAACGTCTGCCGTTTGTACATTAATATATGGATTTATATTCTTAATCAAATCTCTCATGGCATCAGTTTTTTTCATTCCAAGATGAGAAACAAAATACTGCTGACGACCTAGATTTGTTGGCTCAACAACGTCAAAATCAGCAACAATAAGCTTACCGACACCAAGCCTTGCCAGCATAATCGCGATATTCGAACCAAGTCCGCCAAGTCCGGCAATTCCAACAACTGCATTCTTAACAGCGTCATGAACCTTTGGTGTGTGACGAGCATACATCAAAGCCTCCAGTTCATCTTGCGGCGGCATTTTCCCTCTGCGAGATAAAAAAACATTATCGTTTTCAGATAAATTTTCATTTTCATTCACCTGAAAACCATTTAAAACAACAACCGCATCACGCTTGTCAAAACCCTGCTCATTTGCAAAATCCCACAAAGTCTGACAAGATGTTTCAAGCGGTTTACTATTATAGAAAATCTTCAAAACTAGCCGCCTCCGACAAAATTAACTACCTCAATTTTATCATCTTCACTGATAATAACATCGTCAAATCTGTCTTTTCTTACAATTTCACAGTTTAACTCAACAGCAATTCTATCAGAAAAATAACCTTTTTTACTAATAATTTGAGCAAGGCTAAGTCCATTAATCTCATTATCAACTTTACCGTTTATCACAGCCACAAAACCACTCCTTATAACAAAAAACGAGAAACACCGAAATGGTATTTCCCGCAATATGCACATAAAACTTCCTACGTTGGCATTATCCAAATCAGGTTTAAGGGTCGAAGTTTGATTACTTCCTCTCAGCAAGCACACGAGCTCCCCCACAAATATTTAATTTATTTAATTGTAGCACACACTTTCCGCTTTGTCAACAACACAAAATTAAAAATTGCTAAAAACTAAATACAATACACAATTTAACTTTCGTGCGAATTTAAAATTTTTGGTCTGCTCATAAAAATTTTAGCAGAGTAACCTTGTATCTTCGGGTGCTTAACCGAAACACGCTTATATTCTCTAAAACCAATCCTGCTATAACTTTTTTGAGCATTGTAATTTGTATCAACAACGTCCAAAATGAATTTTTTATAATCTGAATCTTGAATCAGAAATTCAATAAGCTTTCCAGCAATTCCATTCGCCTGATATTCCGGTCTAACCCCAACAAACTCAATAAATCCAGTAGTTTTTGCAAATCTTAACGGACGCATAAAATCTTCTTTATAAAAATACATAGCAATGTTACCCTTGACAAATCCATAATGCTGTATCAAATCTTTCCGTGTCGGAGTTACAGCACGGCCGTCACAATCACTGCAAGCTGCAACTCCTGCGATAATTCCGTCAACCTCTGCAACATAAAAACAATGTATATTTATACCGTTTTCAAGCGAACGTGCAAGCTTTTTAGTATTCTTTTCAATCGACTCAAAATCATCTTTAAAACTTAAAGCAATCGCCAACGCAATGCCCCTAACGTCAGACTTTTGCGCCTTTCTGTAAATCACATCAAGCATTTTCAATCCTCCTGCAGCTTTGTTATTAAACATTAATAGTCTAGCACATAAATATTAAATTTTCAACCCAATCGGAAATACATATGTTGACACTTTGCAAAAAACATGATAAAATAAAAATACAATTTAATAAGACAGTTCGATTGTACCATCCTGTCACTAAACAAAACTAGGACGTCATGGGCTTATCTATAATCATTTATAGGTGGGTCTTTTTAATGGGTTATGTTCTTTTTTTAGAGCATAGCCCTTTTTTTGGAGGAAAAATATCATGTATATTCTAAAAACAGAAACCACATTCGACAGCGCACATTTTCTAAGCGGATATGCTGGAAAATGTGCAAATGTTCACGGCCACACTTGGAGAATTGTTGCAGAAATTTATTCTGAAAAGCTAAACACCAACGGTCAGTGCCGTGATATGGTGGTAGACTTTGGCGACTTCAAACGTGAGCTTAAAAATCTAGCAAAAAAATATGACCATACACTTATATATGAAAAAGATACGCTAAAGCCAGAAACAATTTCAGCACTTTCAGATGAAAATTTTTCTATCACCGAAGTTGATTTTCGTCCAACAGCTGAAAAATTCGCCGAGCATTTCTATAATCAGCTGACATCAACAGGTCTTAATGTCAAAAGAATTTCAGTTTACGAAACGCCAAACAACTGTGCTGTATACGAGGTGTAAAATGAACAATTTAACAAAATATAACGTCGCTGAAAAATTTATAAGCATAAACGGCGAGGGGCAAAGAGCTGGTCAGCTGGCAGTTTTCATTCGCTTTTCAGGGTGCAATTTAAGATGTTCTTATTGCGATACAAAGTGGGCGAATGATTTTAACATGACATGTCAACAGCTTACAGTGCAAGAAATTAAAGACTATATTATAAAATCTGGTTTTACAAATGTAACTTTAACAGGCGGTGAACCGTTGCTCCAAGAAAACATTGACGAGCTAATCAGCGAATTAATTAACGCGAACTTTTGGGTTGAAATTGAAACTAACGGAAGTGTTCCGATTTCTCCGATTGAAACTAAAAAACGTCCGCACTTCACAATGGATTACAAACTTCCGTCAAGTGGCATGGAAGATAAAATGATACTTGAAAATATGAATTTACTAACAAGTGACGATGTAGTAAAATTTGTTTGCGGTTCGGACGATGACTTAAATAAAGCTTATGAAATTATAAAAGAATACAATCTTGACGACAGGTGCAAGGTTTATCTTAGCTGTGTTTTCGGACAGCTTGAGCCAGCAAAAGTAGTTGATTTTATGATAAAACATAAGCTAAACAAAATAAATCTGCAACTTCAAATGCACAAGTTTATTTGGGATCCAGATAAAAAAGGTGTATAACATGTCTTAATTAAGAAAGGATTTTTAATATGAAAGCACTAGTATTATCAAGCGGCGGAATTGACAGCACAACCTGCCTTGCCGTTGCAATTGAAAAATTCGGAAAAGAAAACGTAATTTCGCTGTCCATAGGCTACGGTCAAAAGCATTCTAAAGAAATAGATTCCGCACGAAAGGTTGCAGACTATTATAATATAGAGCATATTGAGGCTGATCTAAGCCAGATGTTCAAATATTCTGATTGCTCGCTTCTTGAAAGTTCGGACGCTGAAATACCACATGAAAGCTATGACGAGCAAATAAAAAAGTCAGACGGCAAACCAGTTTCAACCTATGTTCCATTTAGAAATGGACTGTTTATTTCAACTGCGGCATCAATTGCAATATCTAAAGAATGCAATATAATTTATTACGGTGCACACAGCGATGACAGTGCCGGAAATGCATATCCAGATTGCTCGGCAGACTTTAATAAGGCAATCGGTGACGCTGTATATATCGGAAGCGGTGAACAGCTTAAAATTGAAGGACCATTTGTAAATTTAACTAAAAAAGATGTAGTAAAAAAAGGGTTGGAGCTTAATGCACCATACCACCTAACATGGAGCTGTTATGAGGGTGATGATGTCCAGTGCGGAACTTGCGGAACTTGCATAGACCGCAAAAAAGCATTTTCGGCAAACGGCACAACCGATCCAGTAAAATACAAAAACTAAGGAGAGTTTTATGAGAAATTTAGATGAAACAAAAGACCTTTCTTTGCTAGGCAATAAAAATGTCAACTATTCGTTTGACTACACTCCGCAAGTGCTTGAAACGTTCGACAATAAGCACCCTGAAAATGATTATTTCGTAAAATTCAACTGCCCAGAGTTCACAAGCCTTTGTCCAATAACAGGACAGCCAGATTTCGCTACTATTTATATTTCTTATGTACCTAATATAAAAATGGTCGAAAGCAAGTCGCTAAAGCTGTATCTTTTCAGCTTTAGGAATCATGGTGATTTTCATGAGGACTGCATGAACAACATAATGAAAGACCTAATCAAGCTTATGGATCCAAAATATATTGAGGTGTGGGGAAAGTTCACCCCACGCGGCGGAATCTCAATTGACCCATACTGCAACTATGGAAAAAAAGATACCGTGTGGGAAAAAGTTGCATTCGACCGTCTAGTCAACCACGATTTATATCCTGAAAAAATCGATAATAGATAGTTTGCGATTTTTACAGAAAAAACACATGCCGATTACGTAATTTTCAAACTGCATTCTTATACTATATTTAATAAATAGAAATAATATATTTATTATCCTTTATTACTTATTTGTTAATTCGTTTTTGCAAGTTTGGCAATGCATTTATTCACATAATGTAGAAATCCATTTTATATAGCTTAGAATTTGCGATGCAATGAATGATTTATGCTATTTTCTTGCAAATCAGTGTTAAAATATTAACAAATTAGCTGTTGACAAACTTGATTTTATAGGGTATAATGATATTTATGAGAAATTGGATTTTTTGTAGAAAATCCGTTTCTAAATAACCACTTTTATTTTTGAGAGGAGTTAAAAATTATGGCAAGTCTAACAAAGAACCCTAACGTAAACGCTTGGGTTGACGAAATGATTGCACTTACTAAGCCTGATAACGTTGTATGGATTGACGGCTCTGACGAACAGCTTGAGGCGCTTCGTAATGAAGCTATTGCATCAGGTGAAGTTCTTGAGCTTAACCAGGACAAATATCCTGGCTGTCTATATCACAGAACACTTGCAAATGACGTTGCACGTGTTGAGGACAGAACTTTCATCTGTTCTAAGAATGAGGAAGATGCTGGTCCTACAAACAACTGGAGTGCTCCACAAGATATGTATGATAAGCTAAGACCTATGTATGACGGCGTTATGAAGGGCAGAACAATGTATGTAATCCCTTATTCAATGGGACCAATCGGTTCACCTTTGGCTAAGGTAGGCGTTGAGGTTACTGACTCAATCTATGTTGTTCTTAACATGGATATCATGACTAGAATGGGTAAATCTGCATTTGATAACCTTGGCGATGTTTCAAACGACTTCGTAAGAGGACTTCACTCAAAGGCAGATGTTGACCCTGAGAACAGATATATTGTACACTTCCCAGAAGATAACACAATCTGGTCAATCAACTCAGCTTACGGCGGAAACGTATTGCTTGGTAAGAAGTGCTTCGCTCTAAGAATCGCTTCATTCCAGGGCAAAAATGAAGGCTGGTTGGCTGAGCATATGCTTATCCTTGGTCTTGAAAAGCCAAACGGCGATGTTAAGTATATCACTGCTGCTTTCCCATCAGCTTGCGGAAAGACTAACCTAGCTATGCTTATCCCACCAGAGTGCTACACTGAAAAGGGATATAAGGTTTGGACAGTTGGTGACGATATCGCTTGGCTAAAACAGGGCGATGACGGCAGACTTTATGCTATTAACCCAGAGAACGGCTTCTTCGGCGTTGCTCCTGGTACAAATGCTAAGTCAAACTATAACGCTCTTGCTTCAACTAAGAAGAACACTATTTTCACAAACGTTGCTATCAACAATGATGATATGACAGTTTGGTGGGAAAGCCTTGACAAGAATCCTCCTGTAAATGCTACAGAGTGGAAGGGTGAAAAGGTTAATGGACCTGAGTTCATCGCTGCTGGCAACAAGCTAGCTCATCCAAACTCAAGATTTACTGCTCCTGCTGAGAACTGCCCTTGCATTTCTTCAGAGTTTAACAATCCACAGGGTGTGCCAATTTCAGCTATCATCTTCGGTGGTAGACGTGAAAAGACAACTCCACTTGTATATCAGTCATTTGACTGGAATCATGGTACATTTGTAGGTTCAGTAGTTTCTTCAGAGACAACTGCTGCTGCTACTGGTGCTGTTGGTGTTCTACGTCATGACCCTATGGCTATGAAGCCTTTCTGTGGTTACCACATGGGCGACTACTGGGCTCATTGGGTTGAGATGGGTGCTAAGCTTGGCGATAAAGCTCCTAAGATCTTTAACGTTAACTGGTTCAAGAAGGACGACGAAGGCAACTTTATCTGGCCTGGTTTCGGCGACAACATGAGAGTTCTTGACTGGATCGTTGAAAGATGTGAAGGTGCTGTTGACGCTCAGGAAACTGCTATTGGTTACATTCCAAATGCAGATGACCTAAATCTAACTGGTATTGAAGACGAAGTTACTCCTGCAATTCTTGATCAGCTACTTGCTGTTGACAAGAATCTATGGCTTGACGAAGTTAAGGAAGTTGGCGAATTCTACAAGCAGTTCGGCGACAGACTTCCTAAGGAGATGTCAGAGCAGCTTAACAACCTTGAGGCTAGACTTAAGGCTTAATTGCTTAGATATATCTGACTTAATATAGAAATTAAACCACCAAATCTTTATTTGATTTGGTGGTTTTTTGATGTACAAATATAATTATATCAGCGATTTTTAAAATTTATGCAAAGTTCTCCAAAATTCACGTGTTCATCTGTGAGATAATTTCTTAAACTATTTTTAAGAAATAGGTTGAGTTTTAATTAAACAACATACTATATATTATATATATGACGAAAACTTAAGATTACTAAATTATAAGAAAAAAAGTCACCGCATAGTCATTTTGAAAAATTATAATTAAATATGATCTAAAGAATGAACAAAATAATAGGTATAATAAAAATTCATACAACGAATTTGGGGGAACTAGAATGACAACAACTAAAAGAAAAAAATCGCACAGTCTGCTGATATTCTTAATAATATCAGTAATTGTGACTGGCTCAGCATTTGCAACCCAAAAATATCTTAAAGTTGATAATCCAGTCCAGCTAACAAGCAGTAATTATAAATCGGAGAACTGGAATCTGATACTCGTCAATCAAAATAATTTCATGCCTGAAAACTACTCTTTTAATAAAACAACAGTAGGCGACGGTTTTGAAATTGATGAGCGGATTTATGACGATCTGCAAAATATGTTTAATGATATGCGAGCTGCGGAAATTTATCCCCAAATTAATTCTGCTTACAGAAATCCTGAGCAGCAGCAAGAAATTATGGATAATAAAATTGCAGAGTACGTTTCAAAAGGACTTCCAGAATTTATGGCAAAATCCAAAGCTAAAAAAACTGTTGCACAGGTCGGAACAAGCGAGCATGAAACAGGACTAGCACTAGACATAGCCGCGCAAGATGATTTGTCAACCGACTGGGAAGTATATAATTGGCTAGCTAAAAACGCGCATAATTACGGGTTTATAATGCGATATCCTGAGGATAAAACCAAAACCACAGGTATAGATTACGAACCGTGGCACTATAGATATGTAGGCAAAGAAATTGCAAATGAAATCACTTCGAACAATCTCTGCCTAGAAGAATACTTAAAAAATTAATAAAATTAAAAAAACATTTACAAAAGCCATCGAGAATTCTATAGACATTCAGTATACAATATGCTACAATAAAATATATAGCAGTAATTGCTTAATATTGAATGACAAAGCTGTCATAAAACTTTCTTTAATTAATTTAAAGATTAGTTTTATGACAGCTTTTTTATTATATTCTTAATTTTTTAAGGGGGATTTTTCTATGCATATTATAAGCGCAATGATTTCAACAGGTGTGGGAGCTTCAATGTTTGGTGCGTCAGGAGTTGCCGCAGGAGTAACCGCAAAGAAAGCAAAGGAAGAACTTAAATCAAATGGTTTAAAAACTGCTATAGCAGGTGCTGCTGTATTTTCAGCTCAAATGGTTAATTTCAGTATCGTAGGAACAGGCTCATCAGGACATATGGGCGGAGGACTTTTGCTGTCGGCTCTTTTAGGCGGACCTTTAGCATTTGTTTCAATGAGCGTAATTTTACTTGTACAGTGTCTGATTTTCGGCGACGGAGGATTATTGGCACTAGGATGTAACATCTTCAACATGGGTGTAATTCCTTGCTTTCTAGTTTATCCGCTAGTCAAAAATCTTATTAAGAATAAAAAGACAATGTTCGCTGGCGCATTGCTAGGCGGAGTTTTGTCAATGATTTTAGGTGCTTTAGCCGTTTTCACACAGGTAATGATTTCAGGCACAAGCTCACTTTCAGCAATTGACTTCCTAAAAAACATGGTGCTAATACATATTGCAATCGGTGCTTGCGAAGGTGCAATAACTGCAATAATTCTCTATGTTGCAGACTTCGCTGAAAATAAATTCGGCAAGGTGGGAACAAATGGGTTCTTAGGCGGTCTAGCACTGCTCACAGGCGCAGTTTTCTCAATATTCGCATCTGCAAAGCCTGATGGACTTGAGTGGTCATTCATAAAAGTTACAGGCAGTGATGAAGTTGAATACACAAGTGCAGTTCACGCATTTTTCGACAAAATTCAAGACACAACTACACTTTTACCAAATTATATGTTTAAAACAATAGACACTCCTTTGGGAACAGCTTTTTGCGGAGTTTTGGGCTGTGTGCTAGTTGCCGCACTGCTTTACATGATTTCCAAAACTTCTAAATCAAGAGTATTAAGGGAGGATTAATTTATGCACCTCACTCCAAGAGAACAAGAAAAACTAATGCTCCATTATGCTGGGATTTTGGCTAAGGAACGTCTTGAGCGCGGATTAAAACTGAATTATCCAGAATCTATAGCTTTGATTTCCAGTGAACTTTTAGAACGTGCAAGAGATGGAATGAGCGTTGCCGAACTTATGCAATATGGGCGAAAAATTCTAAAGCCCGAGAATGTCATGGACGGTGTAGCCGAGATGATTCACGAAATTCAAATCGAGGCAACAATGCCAGACGGCACAAAGCTTGTAACAGTTCACAACCCAATTGAATGTACAGATAAGCTAATTCCAGGCGAATATCTAATTGACGAGGGTACAATCAAACTTAATGAAAATCTTGAACAATTAAAGCTGACTGTTGCAAATACAGGCGACCGACCAATTCAAGTTGGCTCACATTTCCACTTTTTCGAAATTAATAAAGCACTAGATTTTGACAGAAAATCCGCTTATGGTATGCGACTTGATATCCCAGCAGGAACAGCTGTTAGATTTGAACCGGGCGAAACAAAATCAGTTAGCCTTGTAAAAATCGGAGGAACTCGCGAAGGCTATGGACTAAACGGTTTAGTTCAAGGCAAAATGGACGATGAAGAAACAAAGCAAAAAGCATTCACAAAGGCTATTAAGCTAGGTTTCAAGGGAATATAACGACAGAAAGGATTGTATATATGATTGAAATTTCAAAAAAAGCATATGCCGATATGTACGGACCAACTGTCGGTGACCGAGTAAGACTAGGTGATACTTCTCTTATTGCCGAAGTGGAAAAGGACTACTGCGTTTATGGTGACGAGGCAAAATTCGGCGGCGGAAAATCAATTCGTGACGGCATGGGACAATCCTGCACCGCAACCGACGAGGAATGTCTTGACACAGTAATTACAAACGTTTTGATTATTGATAACTGGGGAATTGTAAAGGCAGATTTAGGTATAAAGGACGGCAAAATCGCTGGAATAGGCAAGTCAGGAAATCCGCATATAATGGACGGCGTTGACCCTAGTTTAGTAATAGGTGCATCAACCGAAGCTATTGCTGGTGAGGGCTTAATCATAACCGCCGGCGGACTTGATACGCATATCCACTTTATTTCACCGACTCAAGTTGAAACCGCACTTTATAGCGGTGTTACAACAATGATAGGAGGCGGTACAGGTCCTGCCGACGGAACAAATGCAACGACCTGCACTCCCGGAAAATTCAATATTGAGAAAATGCTCGAATCAGCAGAAGGACTGCCAATGAACTTCGGCTTTTTAGGCAAAGGAAATTCGTCCGACACGAAAACTTTAGAGGAACAAATTGAGGCTGGTTGTATAGGTCTTAAAATTCACGAAGATTGGGGCTCAACTCCAAAAGCAATCGACACAGCCCTAACTGTTGCAGATAAATATGATGTACAGGTTGCAATCCACACTGACACGCTTAATGAGGGCGGTTTTGTTGAAGATACGATTAATGCGTTTGACGGAAGAACAATTCATACATATCACACCGAAGGTGCTGGCGGCGGTCATGCACCTGATATAATTAAAGCTGCGGCTTTTCCGAATGTTCTGCCGTCATCAACAAATCCAACAATGCCCTTTACAAAAAACACTCTTGATGAACATCTTGATATGCTTATGGTTTGTCATCATCTTGACAAAAAAGTTCCAGAAGATATCGCCTTTGCTGACTCAAGAATTCGTCCTGAAACAATTGCTGCCGAAGACGTTTTGCATGACATGGGAATTTTCTCAATGATGTCAAGCGACTCTCAAGCAATGGGCAGAGTAGGCGAAGTAATCACGAGAACATGGCAAACAGCTGATAAAATGAAACAGCAAAGAGGTCGATTTGAATCTGACAACGACCGAAATGACAACAACCGAATTAAAAGATACATTGCAAAATACACAATAAATCCAGCAATAACTCACGGCGTAAGCGACTATGTAGGCTCAATTGAAAAAGGCAAAATTGCCGACCTAGTTTTGTGGAAACCAGCAATGTTCGGCGTCAAGCCAGAAATGATTATTAAAAACGGCTTTATTGCCGCTGCTAAAATGGGTGATGCAAATGCTTCAATTCCAACTCCTCAGCCTGTGGTTTACACCAAAATGTTTGGCGGATACGACCTTGCTATGAAACGGTCTTGCATAACTTTTGTATCAAAATCTGCTAAGGATAACGGTATAAAAGAAAAGCTAAAACTTGAGAGACAAGTGATTCCCGTTAAAAATTGCCGTGACATCTCAAAATCTGACATGGTAAACAACAACACGACAGGTGATATTCAGGTTGACCCAGATACATATGTTGTTACAGTTGACGGAAAAGAAATTTCCTGCGAGGCTTTTGACAAGCTTTCACTAGCAGGACGATATTATTTATTCTAATAAAAAGAGAGGTAAAAAGCTATGATTATTAATATGGTGATGGGGAATATTCATAACTCAAACTTAACTCCAACAGACTTCGTGCGATTTGATTGGTACGAACTAGGCAAAAAAAGACTTCGCAAAATTTCAGATAATGGCGTAGATATCGGCTTCGCACTTGATGAACCAGTAAAAGACGGTGACATCGTTTTTTTCGACGATAATAACTGTATCGTGGTATCGGTGAATAGTGCTGAGCTTACAAGAATTAACATTAATTCAATTGAAGAAATGGGCAGACTATGCTTTGAGCTGGGCAACAGACATCTTTCGCTCAAAATCACAGATAAATTTGTCGACGTAATCTATGACAAGCCAACCTTTGAATATCTTCTGCACATTGGATTTAATGCTGAAAAAGTGACCGACAAATTCACAGGCTATATCGAATGCAAAGCTCACGGAAGCTCTGCACACAGCCATTCACACGACCATGGTCATTCGCATAGTCACCAGCATAAGCACGCACATTCACATGATTAGTTTTAGCGATTACGGACTGCTGAACATACTTCAAGTTTGCGATAGTTTTTTTCCGATTGGTGCGTTCACACTGTCAAACGGACTTGAAACTTTTGTACAGCAAGGTGTAGTGTCAACCCCCGACGAACTTGCAAAATACATAAAAAGCTATCTAAAAACCTTGCCATATAATGACTTAGGCGTGATGATTTTAGCATATAAACATCATGATAATAAAGAATATATTGCAGCTCTTGACAAACTTTACACATCGGTAAAAACACCTTTTGAAGTACGCGAGGGTTCTCGAAAAATGTGCAGTCGTTTTTTAAAAGCGTGGGAGAAAATGTCCGAATGTGAAAATCTAGAGCGCTACAAAAGCATGATAAAACTACGAGAATGCGAGGGACACCACCCTATAGCTGTCGGACTTTTTATTGCTGATAAAAAAATCCCAATCAAAGAAGCAGCGACAGTTTTCACCTACAGTTTGCTTTCGGCGATTACTACCAACACGGTGAAAATGGTTCCGCTGAGCCAGCTTGAAGGTCAGCGAGTGCTTAACGAAAGCTTTGATTTAATTTCACAAGCCGTCGAAAAATCGCTGTCTATAGATGACACGCAAATCGGAATAAACGGAGTAGCCCTAGATATCCGAGCAATGCAGCATGAGGTTTTGTACACAAGACTTTATATGAGTTAAAGGAGACCAGTTATGAGTTATGTAAAAATAGGAATAGGCGGACCAGTAGGCTCTGGAAAGACTGCTTTAATTGAAAGACTTACCAGAAAAATGTCAGCAGAATACAGCATTTGTGTCATTACAAATGATATTTATACAAAAGAAGACGCAGAATTTCTAATCAAAAATTCAGCACTAGACCCAGAACGAATCGTTGGTGTTGAAACAGGCGGATGCCCTCACACAGCAATTCGGGAGGACTGCTCTATGAATCTTGAGGCTGTTGAAGACATGGGTGAAAAATTTAAAGACGTTCAGATTATTTTCATCGAAAGCGGCGGAGATAATCTGTCCGCGACATTTTCACCAGACCTAGCTGATGCGTCAATATATGTAATCGACGTGGCACAAGGCGAAAAAATCCCACGAAAAGGTGGACCAGGAGTAACTCGTTCAGACCTTTTGGTAATCAACAAAACCGACCTAGCCCCACTTGTTGGAGCTAATCTAGACATCATGGCTTCCGATTCCAAAAGAATGCGAAACGGAAAAGAATTCATGTTCACAAACCTTATGGACATGAGTGGAGTAGATGAAGTAATCGACTGGATAAAGCATTCAGTCTTGTTTGAGGACTTGTAATGCACGGTATTTTCAGTCTGAAATCTGAAAATCACAACAACAAAACTGTAGTGACTGATATGTTTTTTACTCCGCCCTACAAAACCTGCGTACCGTTTTACGAGAATAATCGTGCAAAGGTAGTAATAATGTCATGCACCGCTGGAATTCTCAGCGGAGATAATTTAGAGATTAATATATCAACTGGCGACAACTGCGATTTGACAGTTTCAGACCAAGGCTATACAAAAATTTTCAACACCCGCAATGGTCATGCTATTCAGAAAATAAATATATCTGCTGGTGAAAATTCACGCGTCAGCTATCTTCCGCACCCGATAATTCCATTTGAGAATTCCAATTTCACAAGCCTGCTCACTGCGAATTTAAAAAGCACATCAAAAGCTTTTATCAGCGACATAACAAGCAGCGGACGTGTTGCAATGGGTGAATGCTTCAGCATGAAAAGCTACCAAACAAGAATGGAAATTTTCATTGACGATAAGCTAGTCATGACCGACAACACCGCAATTATCCCCAGCGAATTTGACTATACTGAGCTTGGCTTTTTTGAAAACTATACTCACATAGGACTGCTTTACGCTTATCTTCCACAACAATGCGACGAGAACAAATTACTTGAAAAAGCGAGAAATTCAAACTCAGCAAACATAATGATAGGCGCATCACGCTGTCAAAAAGGTGTGGTAATTCGAACCTTAGCTAATACCGGAGATGAAATTCTCAATCTGTTTAATCAATTGGCAGAGATATTTTAAGCATAATACGAAAAACCTCGAAAAGCAAAATGCTCTTCGAGGTTTTTTCATATATCTAATTTTCAAAGCTTAAAATTTTCCATTTAGAACCAGCTGATTCTTTTGCAAGATAAAACGTCCAGTCAGTATTTTTTTCAGAATATTTGTCCACATCAAAGCCAAATCTGCCATGATAATCAAAATCTGCCTGCACAATAGCATTGTCATAATAATTATCATAATTTCTAGCCTTAGCAGACATCTCCTCGCAACCTGTAACTTTAATATCACTCAAAAAATATACAAGCGGAACAAAATCCCTGTCATCCTTATCATAAATCAAACTGTCATCAAAGCAAATTTCTTTAATTCCATAATTGTTACCGTCATTTAAATAGCGAAAATACTGCTCAACTGTATCACTAGCAGAAAGATCCTCAGGCACACTATTCTTTGCAAATTTTCTCTCCATGTAAAAGCAAAAAAGCATTGCAAAAACAACAATTAAAAAAACAATCGTAATTATTATAGTGATAAGTCTTAAAGGTTTTCTCATAATAGCTCCTATAAATCCGTCTTATTATTACTACTATCTTACATTATTAATCAGCAAACCCTATTAGTTTCTACCCTTTTTAAAATCCAAAAAGTCATCATAATTTCCAACTCTGTCAATACAGCCGTCAGGAGTAATCTCAATAATACGATTAGCAACAGTCTGCAAAATTTCGTGGTCATGAGTTGTGAAAATAACAACACCCTTAAAATCAGCAAGTCCGTTATTTACAGCAGTAATCGACTCAAGATCAAGGTGGTTAGTTGGGCTGTCAAGAAGTATAACATTTGAGCCAAAAAGCATCATGCGTGAAAACATACATCTAACCTTTTCTCCACCAGAAAGAACCTTAACTGGCTTGTAAATCTCATCACCAGAGAACAGCATTTTACCAAGAAAACCTCTCAAGAAAGTCTCAGACTCATCAGTATCAGAATACTGTCTAATCCACTCAACAATGTTCAAATCGCAGTCGTTGAAAAACTCACCATTATCCTTAGGCATATAAGAACGTGAAGTTGTCGACCCCCACTTAATTGTACCCTCGTCAGGCTCTTCCTCTTCCATGATAATTTTGAAAAGCATAGTAATAGCCTGCTCCGACTCACCAACGAAAGCAGCCTTGTCGGTTCTGCCAAGTGCAAACGATACGTTATCAAGCAATTTCACGCCGTCAACAGTCTTAGAAATTCCGTCAACACGCAAAATTTCCTTGCCAGGCTCTCTATCCATTTCAAAGCCGATGTAAGGATATTTTCTTGACGACGCCGGCATTTCCTCAACAGTAAGCTTGTCAATCAACTTACGTCTTGAAGTAGCCTGCTTAGATTTTGACTTGTTAGCTGAAAAACGCTGAATAAATTCCTGAAGTTCTTTAATCTTTTCCTCAGATTTTTTATTCTGCTGCTTAATCATTCTCTGCATAAGCTGTGAAGACTCGTACCAGAACTCATAGTTACCAACATACATTTTAATCTTAGTAAAGTCAATATCAACAATGTGAGTACAAACATTATTAAGGAAATGTCTGTCATGGGAAACAACCAAAACAGTACCAAAATATTCAGCAAGAAAATCCTCAAGCCAGCGAATAGCGTCAATATCAAGATGGTTTGTAGGCTCATCAAGCAGAATAATATCAGGATTTCCAAAAAGAGCCTGCGCAAGCAAAACCTTAACCTTCTCGTTACCAGAAAGAGTTTCCATCTGAGAATACAAAATATCTTCCGAAAGACCAAGTCCCTGAATTAATTTGGAAACATCAGACTCAGCCTCCCAGCCGTTAAGCTCAGCAAATTCGCCCTCAAGCTCAGCAGCCTTGTCGCCGTCCTCATCGGTAAAATCTTCCTTTGCATACAATGCATCTTTCTCCTGCATAATATCATAAAGACGCTGATTGCCCATAATAACCGTGTCAAGTACATTATATTGGTCGTAAGCAAAGTGATCCTGCTTAAGCACCGACATACGAGTACCCTTATCAATAACAACATCACCAGTTGTAGTTTCCTGATTACCGCAGAGAATATTAAGGAAAGTTGATTTTCCTGCACCATTCGCACCAATAATTCCATAGCAGTTACCGCCAGTAAACTTTAAATCTACATCCTTAAAAAGAACCTGCCCACCAAAAGAAAGGCTGACATTTGAAACTGTAATCATTTATAAACTCCTAACAAATTTTATTACTTAGTCTATCATTATATCATGTATCTTATTAAAAGTCTAGCATATTTTAATTAATTTTACAATCAAACCCCCATAAAACCAAGACAAAGTAACAGAATTAAACAAAATAATTATAAAATTTCTTAAAAACTTGACAACACCTCAAAAAAGTGTTATCCTTAAATTTAACTTAATAGGGGAGCTTGTTTGCTGAGAGGAAGATAAATCTTCGACCCATAACCTGATTCGGATAATGCCGACGTAGGGAAATTATTGGAGAACGTACAGCGTTGTTAGGCAAACTGCCTGACAGCGTTTTTTGCTGTTAAGTTTAAATATTTAAAATATGCTGAAAAAAATCAAAGTCAGTATATAGAAAGGTTGATTTAATGTCAAATCAAAGAACACGAAAACTAGTAGAATCGGGCGTGCTAATAGCCCTAGCCACAATTTTATCACTAATACAAATCAAACTTCCATTCGGTGGCGGTCTGACAATTGTAAGTATGCTGCCAATAGTGCTAATATCCTACCGCAACGGACTAAAGTGGGGATTTTTCTCAGCATTTGTATATGGACTTCTTCAAATGCTAGTAGGCATGAGTACAGTCAAAGCATTTTTCGTGCCGGAAGACTACGCTTTATGGGCTGGAATCGGAATTGTACTTCTTGACTATATTGTCGCATACACAATGCTAGGTTTTGGCGGAATTTCCAGAAACAAACTAAAGCCATCCTCAGCACTTTGTGTAGGTTCAATAGTAGCATTATTTCTTAGATATTTAGTGCATTGCATATCAGGAGCAATATTCTTTGGTGCATGGGCAGAGTGGTTTTTCACACAAGAAGGTTTTGGCAATTTGGGTAGTAACATCCTAGAACGTTTCAGCGGAACAGAACTAGCAATAATCTACTCAATAATATACAACGGAATATACATGATACCAGAAATAATTATAACTGCAATAGTAGCCTACGCAATAGGCAAAATCCCAGCAATCCAGGGGCGTAATCAGTAAACTATACGCGAGGGCATTAAAAATAAAAAACAGCATTTAAATCACTCTTACGAGGGAATTTAAATGCTGTTTATTTTATGCAATTAATAACATGTTCCAATGAAACACTACTCAGTTTTTCAAAACAAGTATTAATTATTAAAACTCAATCTTCTTCTCAATAAATGCAGCAAGCTCATCAATCTTGACTCTCTCCTGCTCCATAGTGTCACGGTCACGAACAGTTACACACTTGTCCTCAAGTGAATCAAAATCAAATGTAATGCAGAATGGTGTTCCAATTTCGTCCTGACGACGATATCTCTTACCAATCGCACCAGCCTCATCATATTCAATGTTAAACTTCTTAGCAAGGTCAGCATAAAGCTCCAAAGCAGGCTCTTTAAGTTTCTTAACAAGCGGCAAAATGCAAGCCTTGATAGGTGCCAAAGCTGGGTGCAAACGCATAACAGTTCTAACATCATTCTTTTCAGCGTCAATAACTTCCTCGTCATAAGCCTCAGTAACGATTGACAAAAATAGTCGCTCAACACCAAGTGAAGGCTCAATTACATAAGGAACATATTTAGAATTATCCTCGGGATCAAAATATTCAAGTGACTTACCACTGTGGTTTTGGTGCTGAGTTAGATCATAATTAGTTCTGTCAGCAATACCCCAAAGCTCACCCCAACCAAATGGGAATAGGTATTCAAAGTCAGTAGTAGCCTTTGAGTAAAATGAAAGCTCATCAGCATCATGATCTCTAAGACGTAAATTCTCTTCCTTAATATTAAGTGAAAGCAAGAAATCCTTGCAGTATCCTCTCCAAAATGCAAACCACTCAAGATCAGTGTCAGGCTTGCAGAAGAACTCAAGTTCCATCTGCTCAAACTCACGAACACGGAAAATAAAGTTACCAGGAGTAATTTCATTTCTGAATGATTTACCAATCTGAGCAACACCAAAAGGAACTTTCTTACGAGAAGTTCTTTGAATATTTGCAAAGTTTACAAAAATACCCTGTGCAGTTTCAGGACGAAGATAAAGCTCAGACTTGGTGTCCTCAGTAACACCCTGGAAAGTCTTAAACATAAGATTAAACTGTCTAATATCAGTAAATTCCTTAGAACCGCAGTCAGGACAAACAATACCCTTGTCCTTTATGTAATTCATCATATCATCATTAGACCAGCCAGTAGTAATAGTACCGTCAAACTCCTCAATCAAATTATCAGCTCTGTGACGAGTGTGGCACTCTTTACAATCCATAAGAGGATCAGAAAATCCGCCCAAATGACCAGAAGCAACCCAAGTTTCAGGGTTCATCAAAATAGCAGAATCAAGACCCACATTATAAGGTGACTCCTGAACAAACTTTTTCCACCAAGCCTTTTTGATGTTGTTTTTCAATTCAACACCAAGAGGACCGTAATCCCAAGTATTAGCAAGACCACCATAAATTTCACTACCTGAATAAACAAAACCTCTATTTTTACAAAGAGCAACAATTTTGTCCATAGTTTTTTCAGTATTCAGCATTTTCAAATCTCCTTAACAAATAAAATAATTAAAACAATATCACTTAATATTGTATAGCAATTTGGCTAATATGTCAAGTGCTAAAATAACAAAAGCCGTCCTAGCGCGGACAGCGCCAGGGGCGTGCCCCTGGACCCCATTCGCATAATCGCTCGTCCCTCACTCGTGATAGATATTCAAACCATAATAAGCGTCACAACCTTGTGGTATGCAAAGTTTATTGTTTTTGTTTTGTTGCAGTTGCAATCATTATGATAAATATATAATTAACTAAACCCAAACTAACCTATCA
>CAZJRQ010000001.1:0-227794 GCA_964548535.1 uncultured Oscillospiraceae bacterium | reverse complement strand
GATAGGCAAATTCTGTTGTTTTCAATTGATTTGATTACAACGAAAATATCCTGTCCATTGTAAAATCTGTCATTTGGATGTGCAATTCTTGAGATAGATATTGTGTCAATAGGAATTAGTGAAGGAATACCACAGCCGATATCTACAAAACATCCGAAAGGCTCAAGGTGAGTTACTTTGGCAGGAATTACATCGCCTGAATTTAATGCAGAAATGTACTCGTTCATACAATCTTCTTGTGCAAGTCGTCTAGAAAGTGTATATATTTTTTCTCCATCAGAGTTACTACCAATATTTAGGATTTTAAAGCATACAGGCTTGTTAACTTTTGAAAGAATAGCGATATCACGTGTAGTGCCCTCAGCGATTCCGATTGCACCCTCTTCTCGAGGAATTATACCTTTTCCGCATGGAAATTCAATAATTAAGTTGTGGTTGTTGTCACAAAGCAAAGCGGGCGCTTCAAGAATAACACCATGAGCGTAAGCTTCAGCTAATGACTGCTCATTTCTTAAATAATTTTGATTTGCAGTAGTATTAAATAATTTTCCTTCAGGCAGATATTTCTTCATTTTTTTAACCTCTTTCTCCGCAGTTTTTCGCATAAACAAGCCATTTACTGCGGTACGTGACTATGTTTAATTTTTTTAAGTGCAAGCAATTTAATTTTTACTATAATAGTTTTGTTATTGTTACGTTCTGTAACTTTTTATAGTTCTTTAAATACTATGATTGGTGAGAAAAAAATATTACTGGTATTAATAAAAATGCTTTAATATTCCAATTTTCCATGTTTTTTTTCAAAAAAGCTTGACAAGGTAAAAAAACTGTGTTACAATAACGTAGTGATTTGTAACAGATTTGTAACTTTCATGGTGAGTAAGTTACAAACCTAGTAATAAGTCAGAATGTATTTGAATATATTTAATTGAGCCATGTTTTAATTTATTTATGGTGAATTAATGAAAGGGTGTGAAGTGGCAGTTCCATAAGAGATATGAGAACAAAAGCCAAATTAAAATGAATAGTACGCAGGGTGATATTTTTACGTCAGTTAAAAAGACAATTTGCAAATCAGTAGCAGTGTTGTTGGTAGTTTGCACATTGTTTACTAGCTTTGGAGCAGAACTTACTGTTTCAGCAGCTGATGTTAAGCTCGGAAAACCAACTATGGTAGCGGAAAAGAAATATGAGAGTCAGGCAACTCATCCATACAACAAACAAACAAATACCTTGATAGTAGAGTGGAAGAAAGCATCAAATGCAAAGAAATATGAGCTTTATGTCAAAGGTGGACAATATAAATCTTGGACTAAATATAAAACCGTTACGGCAACTAAATGTACAGTAACAGGTCTAAAGAGAACAACTAATTATGAATTTAAGGTTAGAGCAATAAATGGTTCCCAAAAAGGAAGCTTTTCGAGTGTTCAAAAGTTAAAAACAGCTCGCATGGATTTCGACAAGGCTGGTTGGGAAGCTATGTGCCGAATTGTTTATCATGAAGTAGGCATGATGTCTGGTTCAATGTGGGATAAGCCAATTGTATATGTTGCTGATTGTGTAGCAAACAGATATGTTGGTGCAAAATATGCTAATAATAAAACTTGGGTATCTACATATAAAAAATATAAGAATGTACAGGACGTTATTTATAAGAGCGGTGGATTTATGTCTGACGCTGGACTAAAAAAAGATGGTGCAACTTATAATAAGGTACCTGCTAGAGTTAAGACTGCGGTATATGGCGCGGTATATGGAAAGACTTCGCTAAACGGTATTGCTAACGATTATAATATATATTTTTGGTGTAACAGAAGTTACAAGCAAAACGATAAGAGAATTGCTTATTCATTTAAAATTCCATGGGGCTACTTCAATGTTTGGAGAAGTTACTGGGGATAAAATACAAAATAATTCAGACGGACAATTTGTCCGTCTTTTTGTTTTTTATAACGTTTTTAGCTTGTTAGATAATTATTAACATCAATTTTTTGATGTGATATACTAAAATAAAAAATACAAAGGGGTGCGTTTTATGAATAATAATCTTGATGAAACTAAGTATATAAAAAAGAAATTGGTGATTTTTCTGATGTTTTTTATTGTTATATGTGTATACGAGGTATTAATGATTAATAGCATTTTCGATTCAATATCGCCGATTGATTTTGTAGATGATGTTAATATTGATGGCTCAGATTTCTCTCCTATTGTTAATTTTTTTATTGGAACAACGATTTCGATTTTGTTTTTTCTTATTTTATGTGCTGGCTTTTTTGAAAGTGCTTTTTTAGGTGCTATACCAACCTTAATTTTTATGATATTTTATGTTCGCAATTTACCAGCTGATAAAGAAAAATTTTTTAAGTATATAAGATTAATGATATGGGGTTCATCGTTAATTACATTAATTGTATGCTGTATATTAGTAACATTTAAGTCTGTTTTTTTTATTTTATTAGTGTTTATTCCAATGCCGATTTTTGTTAATCTTATATCAATTTTGCGACTTAAAGGTAAATATAAACGTAACTTTGAAAAAGAACATGAAAATAATTATATTACATTAAAAGAATAGCGTAATAAATGAATTTGTGTATGTTGACAAAAGTCATAAAAGAGTTTATAATAGTATAGAATGTATAGTCGGATTTTTGTACATACTATATGTTGAATATTTTGAGAAATGAGGCTCTTCATGAATACTCCAGTATCTTCATTGGAAAGCATAGATAATGCAAAGAAAATACTTTCTGATTTTTCTGAAAACTACAAGATTTGCAACGGACATTATCCGCTTGCTTTAATTAGGTCATATGGTTGTCAGCAAAATACAAGTGACGCCGAAAAGATAAAAGGAAAATTATCTAAGGTTGGTTATGAATTCACAGAAGATATTGACGAGGCTCAGCTTATTATCTATAATACATGCGCAGTTCGTGAAAATGCAGAGGATAAGATTTTTGGCAAGCTGGGTGATTTAAAGGCGCTTAAAGAAGAGAAACCAGATGTTATTATAGGTATTTGTGGTTGCATGGCTCAGCAGGAACATGTTTCAGAGCGTATAAAGAAAACCTATAAGCAAGTTGATTTAGTTTTCGGAACTTTTGCATATAACGATTTGTATAATATGCTTTGTGAAGTTATTAGTGGTAATAAGAGGATATTTAACCTTTCTGAAAATCATGTTGATATTGACGAGGATTTTTTACAGCTTAGAGATGATAAGTTTCGTGCGTTTGTGCCAATAATGTACGGCTGCAATAATTTTTGTACATACTGTATTGTTCCGTATGTGCGTGGTAGAGAGCGTAGCCGTAAGCCAGAGTCTGTTATTGATGAGGTAACTAAGCTTGTAAATTCCGGATACAAGGAAATTACTTTGCTAGGTCAAAATGTAAATTCATATAGCTATGGTTTCTCAGATCTGCTTAGAGCAATAAATGAAATTGATGGTGATTTTAGAGTGCGTTTTATGAGCTCACATCCGAAAGATGCAACAAACGAGCTTATTGATACGATATTGGAATGTGATAAGATTTGTAAAAATCTTCATTTGCCAGTTCAAGCAGGCTGTGATAGAATTTTAAAAGCTATGAATCGTAAATATACTGTTGATGAGTATTTGAAAATTGTTGATTATGCAAGAGCAAAATCACCTGAGTTTTCATTTACGACAGATTTGATTGTAGGTTTCCCAGGTGAAACTTATGAGGAGTTTTGTCAGACTAAAGATATAATCAAGCGCGTAAAGTATGATAATATATATTCATTTGTGTATTCGGCACGTTCCGGGACTAAGGCGGCTGAGCTTGAGGATAATATTTCTGATAAGCAAAAAGGACTTTGGTTAAGAGAATTGCTTTTAGAGCAAAGAGAAGTTTCGACAGAGTGGCTTTCAAGATTCATCGGCAAGACAGTTACTGTTTTGGTTGAGGGCGAAGGACGAAAGAGTAATGATTATGTTACTGGAAAAAATGATGAAAATATAATCGTCGAGTTCAAGGGGGACAAAAGTTTAGTTGGACAATTCATACAAGTTAAGATTACAAAGGCCATGAACTGGGCTTTGGAAGGCGAACTTGTTTTGAAATAAATAATTTAATTTAAAGGAGTTTTACGAATGAACGTAATTGAATCAGCAAGAGCATTAGGCGTGGCACTTCAGGAAAATGAAGCATACAAGAAATTTGATGAGGTTTCAAAGGAAAATGATAATAACACTGAGCTTCAGAATAAAATTGGCGAATTTAATATGCTAAGAATGCAGCTTAATCAGGAAATGCAGAATCCTGAAAAGGACGCAGAAAAAATGACATCACTTGATACAACAATTAAAGAGCTGTATGATGATATTATGGGTATGCCTTCTATGGTAGCTTTTAACGAGGCTAAAGAAGAGCTTGACGGAATTCTTTCATCAGTAAATTATATCATCACAGCAGCAGCAAACGGCGAAGACCCAATGACTTGCCCTGAGCATGCACCAGAGGGTTGCGGCGGAAGCTGTTCATCATGCAGCGGTTGCCACTAATATTTAAAAATTAAACTTGGGAGTGAAGTTGAGTGCTTTTGAAGGATGTAGATGTTTCGAAAATATCGCCGATGATGAGGCAATATTTTGAAACTAAAATGAAATATAAAAAACACATTTTATTTTATCGCTTAGGTGATTTTTATGAGATGTTTTTTGATGATGCTATAACTGTATCAAGAGAGCTTGAACTTACACTAACAGGTCGAGATTGCGGGCTTGAGGAACGTGCACCAATGTGTGGCGTTCCGCATCATGCTTGCGAATTATATCTAAAAAAGCTAGTTGAAAAAGGTTTTATGGTTGCAATCTGTGAACAAACAGCTGATCCATCTACTTGCAAGGGAATTGTTCCTCGTGAGGTAGTGAGAGTAGTTACTCCTGGAACACTGATTGAAAGCAGCATGCTTGATGAAACCTCAAACAATTACATCTGTTCTTTTTACGTTAAGTCAAAGGAATACGCAATGTGTCTCGCCGATATTTCTACGGGAGAGGTGCATTTGTTTGAGTTTTCGGGTAAAGAAATGACTAATAGTGCTATTAATGAATTGTCGCGATTTTCACCTGTTGAGATACTTATTAATGATGAGTTTTTGTCAGTTAAGGAAATTGGTGATTTTATTAAGCATAAGCTGAAGTCAATTGTTCAACTGCTTGATGATAAAGATTTTTCTCCATTGGTGCATAAAGATGAAGTACTAAGTCAATTCTCAGTCAACAGCTTTGATTCGCTTGGTGTTGAGGAGGATTCAGTTTCGGCGTATGCGGTATGCGGACTTTTTGCGTATATTCATGAAACACAAAAGGCACTAGTCGGACGTTTTTCAGAAATTATAAAGCATGATACTGATTTTGCAATGACAATAGGATTTACTGCTAGAAGGAATTTAGAGCTTACTGAAACTTTAAGAAATAAAGAGAGAAAAGGTTCTCTTATTTGGGTTCTTGATAATACTAAAACTTCGATGGGCAAGCGTATGTTAAAATCATATCTGGAAAAGCCGTTGACTAATCCTGCCAAAATCATTGACAGACATAATGCTGTTGATGTTTTAGTAAAATCTCCTGTTGAATTAGGTGAGCTTACTGAAGTTTTATCTGGAGTGTATGACCTTGAGCGACTTATGACAAGGGTTATGTATAAAACTGCTACTCCTAGAGATTTGAAGTCGTTGTCACTTACGGCTTTAAAACTTCCTAAGCTAAAGGAGATTTTGGTTGGATTCTCATCAAAGCTACTTGATGAGCTTAATTCTAATATTTCAACTCTAGACGCAATTTCTAACCTAATAGAAAATGCAATAGTCGACGAGCCTGCTGTAAGCTTAAAAGACGGTGGAGTTATTAAAGATGGTTTTAATGAACAGCTAGATAGTTTGAGAAATATAATTTCTGGTGGAAAAGGCATTATAGATGATATAGCTCAGCGTGAGCGAGATAACACCGGAATAAAAAATCTAAAAATCGGATACAACAAGGTTTTTGGATATTATATTGAAGTTACAAAGTCTTATTATGACCAAGTGCCTGAGCATTATATTCGTAAGCAAACGCTGGCAAATTGCGAGAGATTTATTACTGATGAGCTTAAAATTGCTGAAAATACAATTTTAGGAGCAAGTGATAAAGTAGTTACACTTGAGCAGGAAATTTTTTCGGAACTTCGCGATTTTATTGCAACTCAGCTAAGAATTGTGCAGGAAACTGCAACGGCGGTTGCCACTGTTGATGTACTGTCTTCATTTGCCACAGCATCTATAAATAACAATTACTCAAAACCTGAAATTGCAATTGACGGAGTAATTGATATCAAAAATGGTCGACATCCAGTAGTTGAGCTAATGCAAAATGATGAGGTTTTTGTACCTAATGATACGTATCTTGATTTGACAAGCAACCGAATGGCAATTATTACAGGTCCTAATATGTCAGGTAAATCTACATATATGCGACAGGTTGCGCTGATAACATTAATGGCTCAAATAGGCTGTTTTGTTCCTGCTGATTATGCAAAAATCTCAGTAGTAGACCAAATTTTCACAAGAATTGGTGCATCTGACGATCTTACAGCCGGACAGTCAACTTTTATGGTTGAGATGAGTGAGGTTGCCGATATAGTAAAGCATGCCACAAAGCAAAGTCTTGTAATTCTTGATGAGGTTGGACGTGGAACATCTACTTTTGACGGAATAAGTATTGCGAGAGCAGTATCTGAATATATTTCAACTTCAAAATCACTTGGATGTAAAACACTTTTCGCTACTCATTATCACGAGCTTATTGAACTTGAGAACGAGCTTGATGGAGTTAAAAACTTTTCTGTTGCTGTTAAACGTCGTGGTGATGATATTAAATTCTTGCGAAAAATTGTTCCTGGCGGAGTTGATGAAAGCTATGGTATCGAAGTAGCAAAGCTTGCTGGACTTCCTAATAAGATTATTACACGAGCAAAGTCGCTTCTTGAGGAGCTTGAGTCTGAAAATCATAAGGCAAAGTCTGCGGTGCAAAGTGATGATACGGATCAACTTTCGTTTGATAAAATCAGCGAGAGCATCATTGCAGACAAACTTCGCAAAACAAATATTGATGAAATGACTGACGATGAAGTTAGAATTTTTGTCAAGGATTTAAATAGATATGTATAATAAAAAGATAATATTTTTGTTTAAAGAAATGGAATATTAAATGCCACATATTAATGTATTAAGTAAAGAGGTTTCAGAATTAATTGCCGCAGGCGAGGTTATTGACCGTCCAGCGTCGGTGATTAAGGAGCTTTTAGAAAATTCAATAGATGCAGGTGCAAATCTAATCACCGTCGAAATAAAAAACGGCGGTAGAACCTATATGCGTGTTACTGATAACGGCTGTGGAATTTCAGAGGAAGATATTTCAAAGGCTTTTTTAAGGCACGCAACAAGTAAAATATTACTCAAGAATGATCTTGATAATATTATGACTTTAGGTTTTAGAGGCGAGGCACTTGCATCTATTAGTGCTGTCGCAAAGGTTGAAGTTTTGACAAAGCTTGAAGACGAAGATTATGGCACAAACTATAAGGTTGAGGGTGGAGAAGAGAAAGCCTTTGAAAAGTCTGGTTGTCCTGACGGAACAACATTTATCGTTAGGGACATTTTTTACAATGTACCTGCACGTTTAAAGTTTTTGAAAAAGGATTCTACCGAGGCAAATTATGTTGCAAATTATGTGACAAAGCTTGCACTTTCTCACCCTGAAATTTCTTTTAAATTTATAAAAGACAACAAAACCGAACTGCTTACTGCTGGTGACGGGAAGCAGTATTCAGGAATCTATTCAGTGTTCGGACGTGAATTTGCAAGCTCACTTATTCCTGTAGATTACACGTGGAATAATGTTAGAGTTTATGGATACACAGTAAAGCCCTTGCAAGCAAAATCAAATAGAAAATTTCAGAATTTTTTTGTTAACGGAAGATATGTAAAATCTAAAACCTGCTGTGTTGCACTTGAAGAGGCGTATAAGAATAATATTATGGTAGGAAAATTTCCAGCTTGTGTGCTATGCATTGAGGTTGCACCTGAAATTATTGATGTTAATGTTCACCCTACAAAAATTGAAGTTAGATTTTCGAATGACAAGCTGATTCATGAGGCTATATTTTTCGCTGTGAAAGATTCGTTAATGAAAAATGATAATCCAACTCAAATGCAGTTAGAAAAGAAACGACATTTTACAGACAGGGAACTTTACGATGTTCCTCAAGAGCCTAAATCGGATCAGCAGGTAAGTATGTTCTCGAATAATATTAGTGCTGCAACTAATTTAATTCTTGAACCCAGTATTGAAAAAGAATCAAGTCAAGCAAAGCAGTCATCAAATTCGTATAATAATACGCCTAAGGTTGTCGCCCCAGTGAATCAATTGCCTGAAAAAAAGAGTAATCAACCAAGTGGGGATTTATTTTTAAATTCGCTTTATAGTACGAATGCAGATCCAAAAATTGATTATAGTGATGAGGCAATTTCTAGCTTTGATAACACAATCTCTGATACGTTTAATAATGAAGTGCAAGAGGAAATAATTCCGCCTGCTGAGGAAATTTCTGAGTTCAAATATATTTCTACTAATAGCTTTGAAAAAAAAGAGACAGTAGAAACTATCGAAGTTGTTGAAGAAAAACCAATATCAAAGCCAGTTGTTGTTGGCGAGCTGTTTAAGACATACATTGTCGCACAGGTTGATGAAGATATGCTGCTGATAGATAAACATGCCGCACATGAAAGATATATTTTCGAGAAAATTCTGAGCGATGAACAGGAACTTAGTACGCAAATGTTTTTAGAACCTTTTATGGTTTTGCTTGCATATGACGAGTATGATGCGCTGTCTGCTAATATTAAAAGAGTAGAGCAGTTAGGTTTTGCTATTGAGCCTGATGTTGCACCAAATATCGCAGTTAAGGGTGTTCCGATGATTTTGGAGAATGAAAATCCTACAGAGATTATTACAGAGCTAGCAAAGAATTTTCTGGAAAGCAAGAACAATCCTCAGCTTGATATTGTTGACGAGCTATATCATTCAATTGCTTGTAAGGCAGCGATTAAAGCCAACGACCAATCAAGCCTTGTTGAATTACAAGCGTTAGTTAATTTAATTTATAATCGTCAAGATATAAAATATTGTCCGCATGGACGACCTGTTATGATAAATCTTACAAAAAAAGATATTGAAAAGCAGTTTAAGAGAATTGTATAAGTGAGGAGAAATTGCAGAATGGAAAAGAAAATACCCCTGATAGTTATTGCTGGGCCTACTGCTTCTGGAAAAACTCGACTTGCAATTGAGCTTGCTATTGAATATAATGGTGAGATAGTGTCTGCCGATTCTATGCAGATTTACAAGGGACTGCAAATTGCAACGGCAAAGCCAACCGAAGTTGAAATGCAAGGAATCAAGCACCATTTAATAGACTTTCTTGAACCTGAGCAGTCTTTTAATGTAGCTGATTATGTTAAAATGGCCACCCAAATAATTATGGATATTTATTCACGAGGAAAAATGCCAATTGTGTGCGGTGGCACTGGACTTTATATAAGTTCTCTTGTTGACGGAATTCAGTTTGATGAAACCGCTGGTAATCCTGAAATACGTGACAGACTCTTGAAAGAGCTTGAAGAAAACGGAAATCGCGCTTTGTGGGAAAAATTGCTGCAGGTGGATGAAGAAACTGCATTAAAGGTTCATGAAAATAACGTTAATCGAGTAATTAGAGCGTTGGAAGTTTATGAGCTAACAGGAGTTAAACTTTCAGAACATAAAGTTAATAGCAGAAGGGAAAAATCGCCGTTTGCAAGCTGTGTTATTGGATTAGGTTTTGAAGACAGACAGGTTCTATATGATAGAATAAATAAGCGTGTTGATATCATGCTTGAGGATGGTTTGCTTGATGAAGTAAAACAGGTTTATGATAAGCATAATTTAAAAACAGCCTATCAAGCTATCGGATATAAGGAGTTTGTCCCTTATTTTGAAGGTGAATCTGATTTAAATACCTGCGTTGATAAAATTAAGCAGGAAACTAGAAGATATGCAAAGCGTCAATTAACATGGTTTAGAAGAGTTGACGGAATTGTTTGGGTAGAGGTCGATAAAATTGACAAATATAAAAATTTTATTGAAAATGTGAAAAATATTATAGCCAAATCAGAAATTATGTGCTATAATATAATTTGATATAATATTTTGTTATATTGTTGTTCAAAATTACTAAGGAGTGTAAAATTATGAATAAAAATCTAAATTTGCAGGATGTTTTTCTAAATCAAGCGAGGAAAGAACGAATTGCAGTTACAATTTTTCTTATGAATGGATATCAGTTTAAAGGTATGGTTAAAGGCTTTGATAGTTATATAGTAATTCTTGATTGCGAAGGAAAGCAGAATGTTGTGTATAAACATGCAATTTCTACAATAGTTCCAACTCGCCCTATTAATGTATTGGATGCCAGCAGTCAGCAAGAAGAAAACTAGGTGATATTTGATGAAATCTTTAACTACCAAGATTCTTGCGGGTATCTTTGTTTTACTGATTTTAGCAACAGTTGGAAATCAGGTGTATTTTAGACTTCATGAAAAGCGAGATACTACTGAGGCTGTTTTGTGTGATATAAATGAAGATGTGACTTTTCAAGGTGTAGTCGTAAGGGACGAATCTGTTGTAACATATAAAGGCGACGGTGTTTTAGATTATTTGTATAAAGACGGCAGCAAGGTGTCAGTAAACAACCCGATAGCTGAGGTTTACTCGTCAGTAGAGTCTATTGCTGCGAACAAAAAAGCCGGTGAAATAAGACAGCAGATTGAAGATTTGAAAAGAGCGCAAAACCCAGGTACAACTAATTATGTACAACCTGAAACATTAAAGTCTAAGATTGATAATGAATATAAACAGCTGCTTACTAGCTCTCAAAATTGTGATTATTCTTCTGTAAAAAAAGTTAAAAATGATATGTCTATCGTGATGAATATATACAATGTCATTACTGGAACTTCAAAGAATTATAATTCAGCAATTTCAGCGCTTGAGCAAAAGGCTGAACAGTTAGAAAGTCAGGCTAATCATATTGATACTATTGATGCTGATGAAACAGGGTATTTTGTATCTTATTGTGATGGATATGAAAATGAGCTTACTACTGATTCTGTTGATAAGCTTACTGCTTCTCAAGTGCAAAAAATAATTGATGGTGACGAAGAAGGCGTAAAGCCTAGCAAGGATTGTGTTGGAAAAATATTTTCTGATTATTCATGCAAAATTGTTGGAATAGTTGATGCTGATAAGCGAATTGTTGAAGGCGCAACATTACCTATAATGTTTAATACGTCAAACAATATTTATAATGTTACAGTTGATTCTGTTAAAAATGTAGATGATGATAAATATTTAGTCGTTTTTTCTTGTGATCGATTAGATGATGTCATTGTAAAATCCAGAGTTCAGACTATTGAAGTGATTTTTGGAGAGCATCAGGGAATCAAAGTTCCTAGACAAGCTATTCGTTTTAAAGATAAACAAAAAGGTGTTTATGTAGTACTTGGCAATGAAGTTGTGTTTAAGAAAATCGATGTTATTTATGAAGGCGATGATTATGTTGTTTCAAAAAATACATCTGATGATGATTACTTGTTGCTATATGATCAGATTTTGCTGGAGGTGCTATCAAATAAAAATGTGTCAGACAGTAAAAATTCCGAATGAGTTTAAATATATTCTTGAAAACTATAAAGAGATATGTTATAATGTAGAAGAAGCTAAGGCAAAATATCGAAAAAATGATGAAAAAGTCGAAATTATGGCTGTTACTAAGACTGTTCCAGCAGAAAAAATTAATTTTGCAATTTCTCAAGGTGTTAATCTGCTTGGCGAAAATCGCGTTCAAGAATATTTATCTAAAAAAGATTTGTATGATAAATCGGCTGATGTTCATATGATTGGGCATTTGCAGACAAACAAAGTAAAGTATATTATTAATGAAGTTAGCATGATACAATCTGTTGGTTCAATTAAGCTTGCAAATGAAATTAATAGACTTGCTTTAAAAAATAATAAAACAATGGACATTTTGATTGAAGTCAATATTGGAGCTGAGGATTCTAAAAGCGGTGTTATTGAAAGTGAGCTTTTCACGCTGGTTGAGGAGATTTCTCTGCTTGAAAATGTCAAAATAAACGGTTTAATGGCCATTCCACCTGTTGGTTCAGGTGAGTATGTTTTTGATAAAATGAATAATCTTTTCTTAAGTGTAAGGGAGAAGAGTATGCCAAATGTTTCTATGAATATTTTGTCTATGGGAATGTCTGGTGATTATGAATTGGCTGTAAAATACGGCTCAAATTTGGTTAGGATAGGAACAAAGCTCTTTGGAGCAAGAAAATACGTGGAGGTTTAAAGTAATGGGTGGTTTTCACAAAGTAAAAAATTGGTTTGTTGGCGATGAAGATATTGATCAGGAAGAGGAGTACCAGGCAATTTATGAGAGCAAAAAACCTGAGGAGGACGAGCCTGTGAATAATTATGCTAGAGAAACAAAAATTAAATCAAAGCCTTCTTTGCAGATTGTGCTTGCTAGACCCAATGATTTTTCTGAAGTTAAATCAATTGGTGATGAGATAAATCAGCAAAAGACAGTGCTACTTAATCTTGAGACCGTTAAGAGTGATGACGCTAAGAGAATTTTAGACTTTATTTCAGGTGTTGCTTATGCAAATGAGGCTGACATAAAGATGATGGCTCAAAAAACTTTTGCAATTATGCCAACAAATGTTGCTTTTTCAGGCATTGACTTGATGAGTGAGCTGGAAAATAACGGGTATAGTTTCTAACTATGAAATCAGTTAATCTATCTTTTTTGGGTGATTTGAGTCAAGAAGATAGCATAATGATTAATAAAACTGCACAGTGGGCTTCATTAACTAATGAAAAATATATGGAGAAGTTTTCGTTCTTTTTAGATGAAAGACAAAGTGATTTATGCTTGAGACTACTTCAGTCGATGCAATTTGATAATTACATATTTTTTGGTGGATATGATGGTGCAAAACGCGCTGTACTGGGGCTTTTTCCACCGTATAGCAATGTAAGTGATTATCAATTTCCGGTAGTGCCATTAACTTTTACTTATAGAAATAATGACGTTTTAACACATCGTGATTTCTTAGGATCACTTATGGCACTGCAGATTGCAAGAGAAACCATTGGTGACATTATTGTTTCTAATGGTGTTGCAGTTGCTTTTGTTTATGCTACTGTTGCTGATTTTGTTGTTGATAATATCACCAAGATTGGTAGGGTGGGAGTTAGGGTTTCAAAAGGATTTGATGAGAACATAATTCCTATACAGGAGTATTTAGAAATTTGCGGTACCGTTGCGTCTCTGAGATTTGATTGTGTTTTAAGTCTTGCACTTAAATTATCAAGAGAAAAGGCAAGCGTACTTATTAAAAATGGTTTAGCTGAAGTTAATCATAAACAAATCTCTAGTCTTAATTATAACTTGTCTGAGAATGACGAGTTTTCGGTTAGAGGGCATGGTAAATTTCAGTTTTACAAAATTAACGGAACATCAAAAAAAGAACGCATTCATATTACATTAAAGAGATATATCTAGGAGGCAATATATATGCTAAAACCAAGTAATATTAAAGGAAAAACTTTTAACACAGAAAAAAATGGTTATGATCAGGAAGAAGTTCATGCTTTTCTTGCGGAAATTGCAAGTCAGGTTGTTGAGCTAAATTCTGCAAATGAAGATAATGAGGCAAAGATTTTCAAGCTTGTTGAGAAAATTAATGAATATCGTGAAGATGAAGAGGCTATCAAAACTGTTATGATTACGGCTCAAAAAGAGGCTAATAAAACAGTTAGCGATGCCAAAGCGCAGGCTAGAGATATGATTGAATCAGCTAAAACTGAGCAGGTTCGTCTTGCTGAGCAAAGTTCTGCTGAGTGTGAGCGTATTATTCGTGATCATAAGGAAAAGTGCGTTCAGCTTATCAAGGAAAATACTGAAGTAACTGAGAAAAAGATTAATGACATTAGAAAATCTTACGAATCTGAAAAGGCTAGTTACGAGAATCTTAAGCGAGAGGTTACGCTTTTCAAGGCTAATCTAACCGAACTTTATAATAAACAGCTTCACCTAATTATGGAAATTCCTCAACTTTCGCAAGAAGAAATTGTAGATGTTGAAGAGGAAATTGAAGTTGACATTTCCGAGTCTGAAGTTAAAATTGAGGAAATCGAAGAGATTGCTGAGGTTACAACCGAAGAAATAAATCAGACAGCAGAAAATTCAGAAACTAAAAGGGAAAAAGTCGACAAAATTTTGAATACTGGTTCTTTTGAGCCTGTAATTCCAAAGCAAAATCCGTCAGATTTGCAATTTGGTAGAAAGAATTAGTTTTTGTGAAATATTATGCTTTGAGGCTCTGATGATACAGAGCCTTTTGGTTGACTGCGTAAAACCGACTGTGCCACACGAATGTTGTGGAGAAACGAGGGAATATGTTTGTTTTTTCGCTTATATTAATAATAGTTTTAACAATTGTTGATCAAGTGATAAAAATCATTGTTGTAGACAACATAGCTTTTGGAGATGTCATTGAAGTAATTAAATTCGGCTCCCATAAAATTTTTAGTCTGACTCATGTAATTAATGAGGGCGCCGCTTGGAATATGATGTCTGGAAAGACATGGTTTTTAATTGGTTTTCCTTGTATTGTTCTAGTAGTTGCGCTTGTCTATATGTATAAACAGCGTAACAATAGCAAGCTTCAGATGTTTTCACTAGCTCTGTTTTTTGCCGGTGGTTTGGGCAATTTAATTGATAGAATCAGACTTAATTATGTCGTTGACTACATTAGATTTGAACCTATTAATTTCCCGATTTTCAATTTTGCTGATATTTGTGTAGTAGTAGGTGCGGTTATTTTCTGTATTTATCTTATTTTTATAGAAGAAGCACAAAAGAAAAAGGAAAACCTTAATAATATTGAGAAAGCAGAAATTAATGAAAAATCTGAAATTTAATATCAACATAGAAGATGTTGGAAAAAGACTTGATAAGTGGTTATGTGATCAAGATGTTGAGCTTACAAGGTCAGCAATCCAAAAACTTGTTGAAAGCCAAAATGTTACTGTGAATTCTAAGCCTGTAAATAAAAATTACAAACTTAAAAATAATGATATTGTAGAAATTTGCATTCCTGAGCCGCAGAAACTTGATGTTCTACCGCAGAATATTGATATAGAAATTGTTTATGAAGACGATGATTTGTTGGTGGTTAATAAGCCAAAAGGAATGGTTGTTCATCCAGCTGCTGGAAATTCAGACGGCACTTTGGTAAATGCTTTATTGTATCATTGTGATGGTAGACTTTCTAGTATTAACGGGATTATTCGTCCAGGAATTGTGCATAGAATTGACAAACTTACAAGTGGACTATTAATTGTTGCGAAAAATGATAATTCACATAATTTTTTAGCAGAGCAGATAAAACTTCACACTTTTACACGTGAATATCAGGCTATAAACTGTGGTCGGTTCAAAGAGAAAACCGGTGTAATAGATGCACCGATTGGTAGAAGTAAGTACGACCGAAAAAAGATGTGTGTAACTGATTTGAATTCAAAAAATGCAGTTACTCATTATGAAGTCATTGATGAGTTTGGACAATATTCATTATTAAAATTTAAGCTTGAAACAGGACGTACTCATCAAATTAGGGCACATTCTGCTTATGTTGGGCATCCTGTTTTAGGAGATGCAGTCTATGGTAAAGTTTTTAAAGGCTTAGATGGACAGTGCTTGCATGCAAAAAAAATTGGATTTATTCACCCAACTAGTAAAGAGTATATGGAATTTGATAGTGAGTTGCCTGAATATTTTGTCGATGTGCTGAAAAAATTAAAACCGCAAGAGAGGTAATATTTGATGTTTGATGATATAAATAAAGTATTGATTATTACTGATATGGATGGTACTTTTTTGCCAGAGTGCAAACGACCTAGTGCTAAAGATTTGCAGTCAATTGAATATTTCCAGAGGGCCGGCGGTAAGTTTTCAATCGCAACAGGACGTGCTTTTCATGCAGCAAGTCAATATTTCAATGATTTTTCTGTAAATTGTCCGATAATCATGTGCAATGGCGGTATGGTTTATGATTTGAATGTTAGAAAACAAATATATGATGTTTACTTACCTGACAAGTCTCGCGACATTACACGACAAATTCTGCAAAACAACAAAGATGTTGGGTGTGAAGTCTTATTGCTTGACAGTGTTTGCGTTCCTCAAATGACACCAATGGAGGAGGAACATTGTAAAATTTGCAAGGTTGATCCTGTTTTGTGCAGTATTGAGGATATTCCAAACAATTGGTATAAAGTTTTGTTTACTAATGTTCCTGATAAATTGGGCAATTTGATTGATTTTGTTATGCAGCAAAACTATGATGGAGTTGATTTCGTTGTTTCTGCTCCGCAGTACTTTGAAATGCTTCCGCAAAATATATCAAAGGGTTCTGCACTGAAAAAAATGCGCGAGATTTGTGGTTTAGAAGAGTATACTATTGTCACTGTTGGTGATTACAATAATGATATCGAAATGCTCAAATATGCTGATGTTGGAATTTGTCCGTCAAATGCTACTGATGATGTTAAGAATGTTGCTGATATAGTTTTAGATGTTTCTTGTGAAGAAAATGCTATTACTGCTGTAGTTGATTACGTATTATCACAACTAAAATAGATAAATAATTTGGAGGTTTATTATATGGACGCTACTATAAAAAAACAGCTCGAAATTACTGCTTGTAAGGTTCGTCTTGGAATTTTAGAAGGAGTATTTAGTGCAAAATCTGGTCATCCAGGTGGTTCATTGTCAATTGCTGATGTTTTAACTTATTTATATACAAATAAGTTAAATGTTTGTTCAAGTAACCCTGAAGATCCTGAGCGTGACAGATTTGTTCTGTCAAAGGGACACACTGCGCCTGCACTATATTCAGTGCTTGCTGAGCAAGGTTTTTTTGATAAGTGTGAGCTTCAAAGCCTAAGACATGTTGATGCTATGCTTCAGGGTCACCCATGTATTGAAATTCCTGGTGTGGATATGTCGTCTGGATCTCTTGGACAGGGACTTTCTGTTGCTTGTGGCATGGCGCTTTCTGCTAAAATTTCTAACAATCCTTATAAGGTTTACTCTATTGTAGGTGATGGTGAAATTCAGGAAGGTCAGATTTGGGAGGCTGCAATGTTTGCTTCTCATTATAATCTTGATAATTTAGTTGTAGTTGTTGATAATAATGGTCTTCAGATTGATGGAAATATTGAAGACGTTATGTCACCATATCCAATCCCAGAAAAATTCGAAGCTTTTGGCTGGCATGTTATTCAAATGAATGCTCATGATTTTGATGATATTGAGCGTGCTTTTGACGAATCAGAAAAAATTGCTGGACAACCAGTTGTAATTATTCAGAAAAGTATCAAGGGTAAGGGCGTTTCGTTTATGGAAAATAACGTTTCTTGGCATGGTGCGGCACCTAATGCTGAGCAATATAAGCAAGCTGTTGAGGAGCTAACCGCTGTTTTAAAGGATTTGGAGGGCTAAAAAATATGGCAGATGTAATTAAGAAGGCTACTAGAGAAAGCTATGGAGAAACTCTTGTTGAGCTTGCTGAAAAGTATGAAAATCTTGTAGTTTTAGATGCGGATCTTGCTGCTGCAACAAAAACTGAAATATTCAAGAAAGCATATCCTGATAGATTCTTTGACTGCGGAATTGCTGAGGCTAATATGATGGGTGTTGCTGCTGGTCTTTCGGCAACTGGAAAAATTCCTTTTGCATCAACTTTTGCTATGTTTGCGGCTGGAAGAGCGTATGAAATTGTTCGTAATTCTATAGGATACCCTCATCTTAACGTTAAAATTGGTGCTACTCACGCTGGAATTTCAGTTGGTGAGGACGGAGCTACTCATCAGTGCAATGAAGATATTGCTTTGATGAGAACTATTCCTGGAATGACAATTATAAATCCAGCTGACCATGTTGAAACAAAAGCTGCTGTTGAGGCTGCTATTTTGCACAATGGTCCTGTATATATGCGTTTTGGACGACTTGCAGCTCCGATGTTTAATGATGCTGAAACTTATAAGTTTGAGCTTGGTAAGGGCATCAAGCTACGCAATGGTAAGGATATTACAATTATTGCAACAGGCTTGATGGTGGCAGAAGCAACTGAAGCTGCTAAAATTTTGGCCGAAGATGGCATTGAAGCTGATGTAATTAATATCCATACAATTAAGCCAATTGATAAGGATATAATTCTTGAGTCAGCAAAAAATACTGGTCTAGTTTTGACTGTTGAGGAGCATAGCATAATCGGTGGACTTGGTTCTGCTGTTGCTGATGTTTTGTCAGAAAATCTACCAACAAAGCTTATCAAAATAGGTGTTAATGATGAGTTTGGCTGTTCTGGTCCTGCTGTAGATTTGCTTAAGAAATTTGGTTTGTCATATGATAATATCGTAAAGACAGCAAAAGGAGCAGTTTCAGCAAAGTAATGTATTTTAATTAAAATATAATATTTAATAGAAAAAGGTGCAGGCAGAAATGCTTGCACCTTTTTCTATTAGCAGATTTTCTCTAGATTTTTTCTAATAGCCTTGATAATTCTTTTTTCAAGTCTTGAAATGTATGATTGAGATATTCCAACTACGTCGGCAACTTGTTTTTGAGTCATTTCTTTGCCAGTTAAAAGTCCAAAACGCATTTGCATAATTTGTTTTTCTCTATCGTTAAGCCCCTCAATTTCGCGAAGCAGCAGCTCTTTTTCTACTTCACTCTCGATGCCGCGATTAACGGTATCTTCATCAGTACCCAAAATATCTGATAAGAGCAATTCATTTCCGTCCCAGTCAATATTTAGAGGCTCATCAATAGAAATTTCATTGCGATATTGATTGGATTTTCTCAAGAACATTAGTATTTCGTTTTCAATACACCTTGATGCGTATGTGGCAAGCTTGATGTTTTTTTCAGGGCAAAAAGTTTTTACAGCTTTTATTAATCCGATTGAACCGATTGAGATTAAATCCTCTATGCCTGCGCCAGATGATTCAAATTTCTTCGATATGTAAACTACTAAGCGAAGATTATGTACAATTAATAGCTCACGAGCTTTTTTTTCATCAGTTTTTAACAGTTCAAATGCTTTTCTCTCATCGTCTTTAGATAATGGCGGTGGCAGAGAGTCAGCGCCATTTATGTAGTCAAGGTTTATTTGTTCATCAAACAATAGTCGCATTATAAAATTATTAATTGTTGATTTTACTGTTTTTAGTGAAAACATATTTTAATCTCCTTTATATGAATGTTTAGGTAAGTAAACATGGATTGAAAATTGCTCTTGATTCGTTATTCCCTGAGCGTGCAATTCCTACATAGCATCTTAATTCCTTGGAAAATTCACTTTCATCAATAACGCTTGTGTTACCTTTTGAAGTAACTGATATTAGTCCATCACCATTTACTGTAGAAATAGGAACCAGCCGAAATCCGTTTAGAGACATTTGATTTTCATAATCTAAATTAAAATGGTCATATAGTTCGTTGCAATAAAAAACTACAATAGGTATTCCAGTGAAGCTGTCACAAAGTGAATTTCCACTATCTGCAATTGCTGGCAAAATTATTTCATATTCGCCGATTGAATATTTTACTTTGTAGCTTGCTGATTTGCTAAATGCCTTACTTGTTATAAGGTCGTAAATGGTTATTACTATGTAAGCTAAAATCGTTGCAACTATTATACTCATTAGTGATATATCAAAATAAATTGTGAAATTTTTGATATATATTATTTTGCTATCTGTCATCTCCCAAATTAGTAAACTGCACCCAGCAAATAGAATATTTAGGCAGATATACAGCAGAAAATATCGTATAAGTTTTTTTATTCCACTCCGTTTAAAAGCAATTGTTACAGTTATAAGTACTGAAATAAGTTTTATAATTGTAATCGAAAAAGCTTGAATTAGATTTGTAGATTCAATAGCTACAATGATAGCGGAGCAACCTCCAAAAAATGATGCGAAAAATAGTCGTTTTCTACTAATTTTGCTGTGTGTGACTTTAGACAGTCCGCAAAGGTACATAAATGTAATAACAGCATTTGTGAATATAAGAACATCAAGGTAAATTTTCATAGCTCAACACCCTTCGATAACTCTGTAATTAGTATTATACAACTTTCAAAGACAAGTATTTGTCGATTTTTTAAGGATATAAAAAAACTCCTGTACAAAAAAGTACAAGAGTTTCGTAAAAACTATTAGATTTTTATTTAATCTTCAAAAAATACAGAAAATGCTTTAAATGCCATGTAGACATCAATTTTTGAAGTAACCTCAAACGGAGCATGCATTGAAAGAACTGGTACTCCTACATCAATTACGTCCATATCCAGATTAGCAATGTATTGAGCGACAGTTCCGCCGCCACCCATGTCAACACTTCCAAGCTCACCTGTTTGCCATACAATGTTATTTTTATCAAATAAATCTCTAACACGTCCAACAAATTCAGCAGAAGCGTCAGATGTGCCAGATTTTCCACGTGAACCTGTAAACTTAGTAGCAACAACACCATAGTTGATTCTTGATGCATTTCTAAGTTCAGTTACAGTAGGGAACGTTGGGTCAACAGCAGCATTTACATCAGCAGATAAACATTCAGATGCTGAAATAACATTGTGTCCAGTAATTCCGTGCGGTCTTGCAAGATCGTCAATGAAGTAAGGAAGATATGAGCTGTTAAGTCCGGTGTTACCGTCACTTCCGGTTTCTTCCTTATCGGTTAAAATAGTCATGCAAGTGTATTTCGGATTTTTGCACTTCAAAATTGCCTGTAGAGCAGTGTATGAGCAAACCCTGTCATCCTGACCATAAGCACCAACCATACTTCTGTCAAACCCGACATCCTTAGCTTTAAACTGCGGAACAGCCTCAAGCTCAGCGGAAACAAAATCATCCTCAATAATTCCATACTTTTTATTAAGAATTGACATGATGTTAAGCTTAACCTTGTTAGAAATTTTGTCATCCTTAAAAGGTCTTGAGCCTACAAGAATATTTAACTCCTCGCCCTTGATTAGCTCAGCTGGTTTTCTCTTCATCTGTTCAGTAGCAAGGTGTGGAAGCAAATCAGTAACGCAAAAAACAGGATCTTTTTCATCTTCACCAATATTTACAGTTACAATCTCACCGTCCGCCTTAACGACAACACCATGAAGTGAAAGGGGAATTGCAACCCACTGATATTTTTTTATTCCGCCATAATAATGTGTTTTAAAAAGAGCAATTTCTTGATCCTCATAAAGTGGATTTTGTTTTAAATCTAAACGTGGTGAATCAATATGTGCAGCAGCTAGTCTAATACCATTATCAAGAGATTTTTTACCCATAACAGTTAAAATAATCGCCTTGTCTCTGTTTACAAAGTAAAACTTATCTCCAGCATTATATTTTTTTCCAGCTTCATATTTTGCAAACCCATTTTCTTTGGCAAGCTTTATAGTTTCAGTTACAGCCTCGCGCTCAGTTTTTGCATTGTCAAGAAAACTTTTGTATCCTTCGCAGAATTTATCAGCTTTCTTGATTTTTTCATCACTTAGAATCAGTCCGCCGTTTTTAGGATTTGAAAGCAGCTTTTCTGATAGAATTTCAGCCTCTGATTTATCCTTAATCTTTTCCATTGTTATAGTCCTCCTCAAAATTTTCTTTGTAGTTATTATAGGCATTCATAACCTTATTTATGTAATGAGCAGTGTCGCTTGAAGGAATATCATTGATATCTAAATCGTCTGGATCAATGATACCATCATTAATCCAGCCAGCAACAGCATTCATTCCTCCATGATATCCAGCAGCGGCGAGTTCGTAAGAACCATCAAATTCATCGTACAAATATTTAAGCATATATGTACCGTACTCAATATTGAGTTCAGGGTCATACATATCATCATACGTATTATCACGCTCGTCATTTAGCCTGAATTTAATCCAATCATATGCAACTTCCATAATCTGCATAAGTCCACGAGCACCTACATCAGAAGTGGCATTGGGATTAAAATGACTCTCAGTACGAATAATTGCAAAAACAAATCTTGGATCAATATCGTATTCCTTAGAGTATTTTAAAACATACTCTTCATAATCAGTAGGATAACCAAATGATTTGTTATAATTATCTTTAATTAAGTTTTTATAAATTAGCATAATTCCGCTGATGATCAGTAGAATTACAATCAGTATAATAAGAATAAATGCTGTCTTTCTTACTTTTTTTGTTGTTCGCTTTTTAGCCATTAAATTTTCCTTTTATCGAATCAATTACTATTTCTGTTTGTTTTATAGCATTTGATATACTGTTATTATTTTCAATAGTGTAGTCAGAGTTTTGTGTGAAATAATCTTTGCTTTTCTGTGATGAAAACCTGCTTTTTGCTAATTTTTCTGAGATATTATCTCTCTTAATGATTCTCTCCAAGCGTATATTTTCATCAGCGATACAGCTTATAATGACATTACAAAGCTTATCAGCACCCGCTTCAAACAAAGTTGGTGCATCAAGCAAAATACATTTTTCACCAATATTCACAAGCTTAGTAATTTCATTTTCTATATCTTTATTTATAAATGGAAATATCGTTTTATTTAACTGCTCAAGTTTATCAGAATTATTAAAAACAATTTGCGCAAGCGCATGCCTATCAAGAACAAAGTTATCGTTAAAGCAGGTAGGGAAGATTTTTGCAAGCTCTTTATTGCACTCGCTTGAATCTTTAGTAACCTGTTTTGCAATATGGTCACAATCTAAAACAGCGAAACCATTCTCGGCAAAAGTCTTGCTTATTGTTGTTTTTCCAGCGCCGCTTTGACCAGTCAAACCAGCTACTAAGTAATTTTTCATTTAAACTTTCACCACCTGAAAAGCAGCTGCACGTAAAAGTCTGTTATACACAGCAAGCCCAACTCCGGTCTTTGAAGGACATCGAGCAAAGACTTTTTTAACCTCATGCTTATCAAATTCTCTTAATGTATCAAATAGCAGCTGAGCTTGTTTTTCATCATCATCACCATAAACTAAATAGTTTACATTTAAGCCCTCAATATCTGATTTTTCAAAAACCATGCACCAAGTTTCATTGTCATTATTTTTTGAAACATAATCTCTGTAATTCCTCAACTCGCCATCGATAATAATTATATCAGCATTTGGCGAGTAGTGCTTATATTTCATTCCTGGAGATGAAACTTTTTCATCATCTTCTACAACATCTAAAACACCTTTATCAATTAGTACTTTTGGAGTGATTTCTTTTAAATCCGAAACAGAAATAAATCCAGGGCGCAATAGTCTAATAGAATCGCCCTCAAAAGAAATCACAGTAGACTCAACTCCAACTGATGAAAAACCACCGTCAATAATGCAAGATATTCTGCCGTTCATATCATCAAAAACATGATCAGCAGATGTAGGAGATGGACTTCCCGAACGGTTTGCAGAAGGTGCCGCCAAAGGCAGTCCGCACTTTTCAATAATTGCACGAGCAGTTTTATCAGACGGCATTCTAATACCAACTGTATCAAGTCCAGCACTTGTAACCATTGGAATTTTATCAGATTTAGGTAAAACCATAGTTAGAGGACCAGGCCAGAATTTATCAGCACATTTTTTTGCAAGAGCAGGAATTTCAGTAACTAAATAGCTAATCATATCTACGTTGGACACATGAACAATCAACGGATTATCCTGTGGTCTACCCTTAGCTTTGAATATTTTTTCTACGGCTTTTTCATCTAAAGCGTTAGCAGCTAAGCCATAAACTGTTTCAGTAGGAATCGCGACAACCTCGCCGCGTTTTAATAAATCTGCTGCCTTTGAAATGCAAGTTTCAGTTGTTCCTAAAATTAAACTGTGATATTCCATAATTACGCTTCTTCCTGCTGAGAAAGCTTTGCAGCTTGATCAGCCGTTGCAAGTGGTTCTACTACTTCATCAAGATTTCCGTTTAATACATTCTCAAGTCGGTAAATGGTTAATCCAATTCTATGATCCGAAATTCTACCCTCAGGATAGTTATATGTTCTAATACGTTCAGAACGATCTCCAGTACCAACCTGTGATCTTCTTTCTGACGCGATTTCATTGTCATGCTCAGCTTGCTTTTTCTCTAAAAGACGAGAACGCAAAACTTTCATAGCCTTATCTCTATTCTTAAACTGTGAACGCTCATCCTGACATTCAACAACCATCCCAGTAGGCAGATGTGTAATTCTGATTGCAGAAGAAGTCTTATTGATATGCTGACCGCCAGCTCCTGACGAACGGAAGACATCAATTTTCAAATCTTTATCGTTGATATCAATATCAACATCTTCAGCCTCAGGAAGTACAGCTACCGTTACAGTAGATGTGTGAACGCGCCCCTGTGATTCTGTTTCCGGAACACGCTGAACTCTGTGAACGCCACTCTCATATTTCAGTCTTGAGTAGGCACCGTCACCCTCAATCATAAATGAAATTTCTTTAAGTCCGCCCAGTTCGGTTTCATTAACGTTCATTATTTCTATTTTCCAGTTTTTCGCAGCAGCATATAGAGTATACATCCTGTAAAGCGAGTTTGCAAATAGAGCAGCCTCTTCACCGCCAGCTCCGCCTCTAATTTCCACAATTACGTTTTTGTCATCATTTGGGTCCTTTGGAATTAGCAGAATCTTCATTTCTTCAACTAAAATTTCCATATTCTTTTTCGATTCAGAATATTGAGCCTGAACCATTTCTTTGAAATCCTTGTCAAGGTCGCCGGCGTCTAAAAGCTCAACAGCCTCGTCAAAAGAATCTTTTGCAGCATTATACTCTCTGAACTTTTCAACAATCGGTGAAAGACTGCTGTATTCTTTCATAAGTGATGTGTACAGCTGATTGTCATTAACAACCTCAGGCTGCATTAATCGCTCATTAATCTCATTAAATTTATCCTCAAGTGTTTTAATTTTATTTAACATAATAATCCTCCAAATATTTAAGTTGATAACAGTTCAATTGAAAATTATTATGCATAGCTATGACTCAGCTTCTTTAATAATTGACTTGATGTTTTTTTCAGCCTTGCTTCGTGCAATCATAAATTCACGACCACAGCCGACACATTTGAGCTTAAAGTCCATACCAGAGCGTAATACAAACATTTTGTTAGCCCCGCACGGATGATCTTTTTTCATAACCAAAGTATCGCCTTTGGAAATGTCCATAATCTGCTCACCCTTTCATTTTACTTGTAAATACAATTATTATATCACAAATCTGTAAAAAGTGCAACGCTTTTATAGATTTTTTCACTTTGCAAATTGTATTGTACGAATTTACATAATATGCGCTTAAATTGAATAATGAAATTAGACGGTTTATGAAATTTTCAAAATAATTATTGACGAAATGCTATAAAAATGGTATGATAATTGTATATTATAATAAAGGATTGAAGTCTATGAAAAAACCATTTATAACAAAAACTCAAGCTGAAGAAATAATAAGAGAATATCCTACGCCTTTTCATATTTATTATGAAAAGGGGATTCGTGAGAATGCACGTAAGTTTATCAAGGCTTTTTCTTGGAACAAAGGCTTTCGTGAATATTTCGCAGTTAAGGCTACTCCAAATCCATATATATTGAAGATTTTACAAGAAGAGGGCTGTGGTGTCGACTGTTCTTCTTTGACTGAATTGATGATGAGTGAGGCTTGCGGTTTTACCGGAAGTGACATCATGTTTTCATCAAACGTTACTCCAGATGAAGATATGATTATGGCTAAAGAGCTTGGTGCGTATATTAATCTTGATGATTTTACACATATTGAATTTTTAGATAAGCTTTGCGGTATTCCGGAAACAATTTGCTGTCGTTATAACCCAGGCGGACATTTTGAGATTGAAACTCAAATCATGGATAATCCTGGTGAGGCTAAGTATGGTTTTACTCGCGAACAGCTTTTTGAAGGTTTTAAGATTTTGAAAGAAAAGGGTGCTAAGTATTTTGGTATCCATGCTTTTCTTGCATCTAATACAACCTCAAACGCATATTATCCTAAGCTTGCAAGAATTTTGTTTGAACTAGCAGTTGAGCTTCAGCAAGAAACTGGTGTTGATATTAAGTTTATCAATCTTTCAGGCGGTGTTGGCATTGCTTATGAGCCTGATAAGTCACAAAATGACATTGAAGTAATAGGTGAGGGCGTTCATAAGGCGTTTGACGAAATTCTAGTTCCTGCTGGAATGGGCGACGTTGCAATCTTTACAGAACTTGGTAGGTATATGCTTGCACCATACGGTCATTTGGTAACAAAGTGTACTCATGAGAAACACACATACAAAGAATACATCGGTACAGATGCTTGTGCTTGTAATTTAATGCGTCCTGCAATGTATGGTTCATATCATCATATTACTGTTTTGGGTAAGGAAGAAGAGCCTTGCGACCACAAGTATGATGTAACTGGCGGACTTTGTGAGAATAATGATAAATTTGCTGTTGATAGAATGTTGCCTGAAATAAATATTGGCGATATTTTAGTTTTGCATGATACAGGTGCACATGGCTTCTCAATGGGATATAACTATAATGGTAAGCTTCGTTCGGCTGAAGTTCTTCTAAAGGAAGATGGAACAACTCAGCTTATTCGTCGTGCAGAAACTCCAGCTGACTATTTTGCTACATTTGATTTTACTGGAATTTTGGATAAATACTCTAAATAAATAGTGAGAAAATCCGCACGCTTTTGAGCCTGTGGATTTTTTCTTTTTGGATTTTTATGAAATTTGATATTTAAATTAGTAATAATTCATTAAAAACACTTGCAATAAAGGGCAAAATATAGTATAATATTAAATTGGTATTAGTGAAAATATATATTTTAAAAAAATAATGAAAGGTCAGGGATATTTTATGGATTTGGAAATGGTAAAATACCTTGCTGAGTTAGGAAAGCTTGAGTATTCAGACAGCGAGCTTGAAAAAACAGCAGAAGAAATGACTGATATAATTAATCTTATGGATACTGTAAAAGAAATTGATATCACTTATGATGCGTTGAAGGATAATCATGATGTATATCTAAATGATTTGCGTGAGGATATTTCTGCTCCGTCTATGGAAACAAGTAAGGTTCTTCAAAATGCAACTAATTTTAATAATTGCTTTGTAGTACCAAAAGTTGTTGAATAATTTTTATTTATAAGGGAGTGTTTTAAGTGGACGTTTCTTCAATGAAAATCCGTGATATGCGTGAAGCATTAGATAGCAAGAAAATTTCTGTAAAAGAACTTACAAGTGAATATATTTCACAGATTAATAAATATGACGATAAAATCAAAAGCTTTATTACAGTTACTGATGAGATAGCTTTTGAGCAGGCTGATAAGGCTCAAAATATAATTGACAGCGGAAATTCACAGTCATTGACTGGTATTCCTGTTGCGGTTAAAGATAATATTTGCACTGAGGGAGTTAAGACTACTTGTGCATCAAAAATTTTGGAGAATTTTATTTCACCATATAACGCTACAGTTATGGAAAAACTGAATTCGCAAAATATTGTAATGCTTGGTAAAACTTCAATGGATGAGTTTGCAATGGGTGGTTCTACTCAAACTTCAGCATTTGCAAAAACTAAAAATCCATATGATACTAGCTGTGTACCAGGGGGTTCTTCAGGCGGTTCAGCTGCGGCAGTTGCTGCAAAAATGGCTCCTGTTGCACTTGGTTCTGATACTGGCGGATCAATCAGACAGCCATCTGCTTTTTGCGGTGTAACTGGTATTAAACCTACTTATAGCCGTGTTTCACGTTATGGCTTAGTTGCTTTCGCGTCATCGCTTGACCAAATTGGACCTATCGCTAACGACAGCCATGACTGCGCTATTATATTAAATGCAATTTGCGGTTTTGATATTCATGACGGTACAAGCTCTCGTGAGAATGTTCCTGATTTCACAGCAAAAATTGGCGAGTCTGTAAAGGGTATGAAAATTGCCTTGCCACAGGAATTTTTCGCTGACGGAATTGATGATGAAATCAAAAATTCAGTTTTAAAGGCTGCTGATGAGTATAAAGCAATGGGTGCGGAAATTATCGAGTGCAAAATGCCTTCATTGAAATTTGCTGTTCCTGCTTATTATTTGCTTGCTTGTGCTGAAGCAGCGTCAAATCTATCAAGATTTGATGGAATTAAATATGGTTATAGAGCACAGGGTGCTGAAAGCTATGAAGAACTTGTAATTAAATCACGTTCTGAGGGTTTTGGCGAAGAGGTTAAGAGAAGAATTTTGCTAGGTAACTATGCACTTTCAAGCGGTTATTATGATGCTTATTACGGAAAGGCTATGGCTATTCGCCAGCTTATTCGTGAGGAATATAATAATATTTTCAAAACGTGTGATGTTATTTTGACACCAACAACACCAACTGTTGCATATAAACCAGAAAATTTGGCTGACCCAGTTAAAATGTATCAGGCTGATATTTGCACAGTAACTGTAAATATTGCTGGACTTCCTGCTTTGTCAACTCCATGCGGATATGATAAAAATGGAATGCCTATTGGTATGTCACTTATCGGAAATAAATTTGACGAGCAAACTATAATTCAAGTTGCTGACGCATTTGAGCAGGGATTCAAGCCTGTTCAACCTAAGCTTTAAAGGAGGGAAAGACAAATGGAGAAGTATATTACAGTCATCGGTCTTGAAATCCATGCCGAGCTTTTAACTAATTCAAAAGTATTTTGCACTTGTTCTGCTGAATTCGGCGGAAATCAAAATACACGTTGCTGTCCAGTATGTACTGGTCTGCCAGGAACACTTCCAGTAATAAATCAAACTGCTGTTGAGTATGCAGTTAAGGCAGGTTTTGCACTAAATTGTAACATTAATAAGTTTTCAGTTTTTGATAGAAAGAACTATTTTTATCCTGACCTTCCAAAAGCGTATCAGATTTCACAGCTTGAAAGACCTCTTTGCATTGACGGTCTTGTACCTGTTGAAATTGACGGAAACAAGAAAAATATCCGAATCAATCGTATTCATCTTGAGGAGGATGCTGGTAAGCTTACTCATGATGACTTTAACGGCGTTTCACTTGCTGACTATAACAGATGTGGTATTCCACTAATTGAAATTGTTACTGAGCCTGATATTTCATCTGCTGAGGAAGCAATGGCTTTTGTTGAGCAAATCTCACTTCTTTTGCAGTATGCTGGAGTTTGCGACTGTAAAATGGAGCAGGGTTCACTTAGATGCGACGTAAATATTTCACTTATGAAACCAGGCGATAAAGAGTTTGGTACAAGATCTGAAATTAAGAATATTAACTCAATTAAGTCAGTTGGACGTGCTATTAAGTACGAGGAAAGACGTCAAGCTTTACTACTTGATGCTGGCAAGAGAGTTGTGCAAGAAACAAGACGTTATGATGCTAATCGTGATACTACAAAATCAATGCGTTCAAAAGAGAATGCACACGATTATCGTTATTTCCCTGAGCCAGATATTTTACAGGTTAATTTCACAGATGAAATGCTTGATGAGATTAAGAACAAACTTCCTGAACTTCCAAATCGTCGTATGAAAAAGTATGTTGATGAATATGGACTTTCTGAGATTGATGCTAATATTCTTATTCAGTCAATAATTATTTCTGATTTCTTCAATGACGCTGTAGCTGAATATAATTCACCAAAATCAATAGCTTCATTTATTCTTACTGAATTTATGAGACGTGTTAATTTGGGTGAAATTAATCCTGAAAACGTAAGCTTTACAGCTAAGGATTTTGCTAAGCTGGTTGAGCTTGCTGATACTGATAAAATCTCTAAAAATGATGCTAAGAAAGTTTTTAGGGAAATGGTTGAAACTGGAGAAAATCCTGAAGAAATTTCTAAGAAAAATGGATATATAATTACTGTTGATACTGCAAAGGTTGAAGAGGTAATTTCTGAAATTCTATCATCAAATTCTACACAAGTAGAGCAGTATAAGAATGGTGAAACTAAGGTTTTCGGATTCCTGATGGGACAGTCTACAAAGGCACTGAAGGGTGTTGCTACTCCTAAGGTTATCAAGGAAACTTTAGAGGCTAAGCTTGCTGCTATTTCTGTTCAATCCGAAAATTCTTCTGAAGAAAAGATTGACGATAATGCCTTAGTTGATATTTCAAAGCTTACAAAATATGAAAACAAGAACAAATATCAGCCATCTGGAGAAGATAGAATGCTTATGGTTGGTACTGATAATTTAAAATCTGAATTTTCACTTGATTATGCTAAGAAAAATATTGGTAAAGAAGTTGAGTTAGAGGCTTGTGTTCATAAGATTAGAAGAATGGGTAACATTTCATTTGTCGTGCTAAGAACAGCTTTTGATGTAATTCAAACTGTATATAATTCAGCAAATTGTGCTGATAGTATTGAAGGCTTGCGTGAGGGTTATTTTGTGTGGGCTAAGGGTGCTGTTAAGGAAAATGACAGAGAGTTTAGCGGTATTGAAATTGAGCTTTCATCAATTCAGCTAATTTCAACTTCAGCAGCTGAATATCCGCTTAAAATTTCACAGGGACAGCTAAATTGTTCTATTGATGTAAATCTTGACAACAGATCTGTTGCGTTGCGTAACCCATATCAGCGTGCAATATTCAAATTGCAGGAGGGTATTGTTCATGGAATGCATAAGTTTATGCAGGATAACAATTTTACTGAAATTCATACTCCTAAGATTGTTGCACAGGGTGCTGAGGGCGGAGCAAATATTTTCCGTTTGGATTATTTCCAAAAATCAGCTTTCCTAAATCAGTCACCGCAGTTCTATAAGCAGGCTGCTATTGCTTTCTTTGATAGAGTGTATGAAATTGCTCCTGTTTACCGTGCTGAAAAGCATGCGACTTCACGTCATATTAATGAGTATATCGGTCTTGATTTTGAGATGGGATATATCGACAGCATGTATGATGTAATGGCTATGGAAACTGCTATGCTTAAATATATTATGGAATATCTACAAGAAAATTATCAGAATGAGATTAAAATTCTTGATGCTGATATTCCAGCAATTACTGAAATTCCATCAATTAAGTTCTCTGATGCAATTGAACTTTTGAGAGGTGCTGAGGGTAACGGTAAGAAGTTTGATCTTGATCCCGAAGATGAGGTTAAGCTTTGTGAGTATGCTAAGGATAAATATGATAGCGACTTTATTTTCGTTACACATTTCCCATCATCAAAACCACCGTTCTATGCAATGAATTCTAAGGAAGATCATCGTGAGGCTTATAAGTTTGATTTGCTGTTTAGAGGTCTTGAAATTACTTCAGGCGGACAGAGAATTCATGATTATAATGAGCAGGTAGAAAAGATGAAGTCACAAGGTCTTGATCCAGCTGATTTTGAAAGCTACCTTGAATCGCATAAGTATGGTCTGCCACCACATGGCGGACTTGGAATCGGTTTAGAGCGACTTCTTATGAAGCTGCTAAATAAGCATAATATCCGTGAAACTTCTATGTTCCCAAGAGATATTAATAGACTCATGCCATAAAAAATAATATAAATCGTCCTAATTTTTTCGTTAGGGCGATTTTTTCTTTCATAAATGTCCAATAATCAAAATATACTTATTAGTAAAAGTGATTGGAGGACTATAATGAAGAAGTTAATTTTAGTTTTTTTGGCTGTGCTTATGCTTACATCTTGTTTATACAAAAGTGAGGAAACTGTTGAAATAAAAAACGTTTCGCCACCACCTGTAACCGCAAGTAGTGACAATTCAAATTTGGACAAGCCTGCTGAAATAAAGCGCGCTGATAACAAAGTGAGTGAATATATACCGCTTAATTTTGACGAGCAAAAAGCAATATGGCTTTCCTACATTGATTTAGCACCAATGTTTGCTGATAAATCAGAGCAGAGTTTTTCAAATAATTTTGAAAGTGCCTGCCAAAATATTAAGAATTTAGGTTGCAACACTATTTATGTTCACGTTCGTAGTTTTGGTGATGCATATTATCAGTCTGATTATTTCGCATGGTCAAAGAATATTACAGGTGATATGGGTGCAAAACCCACTTATGATCCATTGGAGATAATGATTAATATTGCTCATAGAAACGGTTTGTCTTTTCATGCATGGATTAATCCTCTGCGCTGTGAAACAGAAGAAAACTTCAATAAAATTGATGATAGTTTTGAGATTAAAAAATGGTATAATGATTCAGAAAAGTATCCTGAGTATCTAGTCAAAATTGATAGTGATAAACATTATTGGCTAAACCCAGCAGCGAGTGAAGTTCGCGATTTGATTTCAAATGGTGTAAAGGAAATTGTAGAAAACTATCAGGTCGACGGAATACACATAGATGATTATTTTTATCCCACTACAGAAAAGACATTTGACGCTGAAAGTTATGTTGAGGCTGGAGTAAGTCTCACTCTTTCAGATTGGAGAATGAGCAACTGTACAAATATGGTAAAGCAAATTCATGATGCGATTAAAAGTATTAATAATGATATTTTGTTCGGAGTATCTCCTCAGGGCAATATTGAGAACAATTATAATTATATGTACGCCGATGTGAAAAAGTGGTGCAGTGAGGCAGGATATATTGATTATATCGTACCACAGGTTTATTTCAGTTATGAAAATTCAGCTAAACCCTTTGAGCAAACTATAAACGATTGGAGTGATGTAGTATCATCAGATTCAGTATCACTCGTAATTGGTTTAGCGCCATACAAAATTATGGAAGATGATGACTTTAATAACACCGTTGGAGTAATCGCAAATCAGATAAAATCTTCAGAAAAATTACTGAATTGTCATGGGATAGCTTTGTATAATTATATCAATATTTTTAGCGATAATACCCAGTATGCCAAAAGAATGTCAGAAGAAAGAGACCATATAGAAAAAGCTCTGAAATAATATATGCAATTAGTGATAAGATATATAAATTAAGATATGGTAATTTGTTCAATTTGTCGTAAAAATATTGTTAAAAATATAATATTTTTATATTTTTACTTGAAAAAAAACTAAATGTATTGTATAATACTATAAGGTAACATGGTATAACTATGTGCTGTTTAATATTTTGGGAGGTTTTTTTGTGTATAAAATAGTCAAAAAAAGACACTTGAATGATCAAGTAGTTTTAATGGAAATCGATGCACCATATATTGCTGCAAAAGCAGAAGCTGGTCAGTTTATAATTTATAGAGTTGATGAGAAGGGCGAGCGTATTCCTTTAACTATTGCTGATTATGATAGAGAAAAAGGAACGATAACTATTATTTTCCAAACAATTGGCGGTTCAACTCAGGCACTTGCTAAGCTAAACGAGGGCGACTTTATTTTGGACGTTGCTGGACCTCTTGGAGTAGCAACTAAGTATGAAGATGGCGTTAAGCGTGTTGCTGTAGTCGGTGGCGGAGTAGGATGTGCTATTGCATATCCTCAAGCAAAGAAACTTCACAACATGGGAGTTCATGTTGACTTGATTGCTGGATTTAGAAATAAAGATATTGTTATTTTAGAAGATGAGATGAAGGATGTTTCATCTGATTTATATATTTGTACTGACGACGGCTCTTATGGTACAAAGGGTCTTGTAACTGAAACACTTAAGAATCTTATTGATTCAGGTGTTAAGTATGATGAAGTTATTGCTATTGGACCTGTAATAATGATGAAATTTGTTTGTAAAACTACTGAACCTTATGGTATTAAAACAACAGTATCACTTAATCCAATCATGGTTGACGGTACTGGAATGTGTGGCGGATGTCGTGTAAAGGTTGACGGAAAAATCAAATATGCTTGCGTTGACGGTCCAGATTTTGACGGACATAAGGTTGATTTTGATGAGCTTATGAAGAGAAATGCGACATATAGAACTGAAGAAGAAGCACACATTTGTAGAATGACTGGAGGTCAGAGATAATGCCAAATATGAGTTTAAAGAAAACACCTATTGGAGAACAAGATCCAAAGGTTAGAGCTAGAAATTTTAAAGAAGTATCTTTAGGTTATACAAAAGAAGAGGCTGTTGAAGAGGCAACTAGATGTCTTAACTGTAAGACAAAGCCTTGTGTAAACGGCTGTCCTGTTAGTGTTAAAATCCCTGAGTTTGTTTCAAAGGTTGCTGAGGGTGACATTGAAGAAGCTTATAAGATTATCAAATCAACCAACGGTCTTCCAGCTGTTTGCGGACGTGTTTGTCCTCAAGAAAATCAGTGTGAAGGTAAGTGCGTAAGAGGAATTAAGGGAGAGCCTGTCGGTATTGGACGTCTTGAAAGATTTTGCGCTGATTATATGATGGACAAGCCTTCAAATGCGGAAAAACCTGAGTCAAACGGCCACAAGGTTGCTATAGTTGGTGCTGGCCCTGCTGGACTTACTTGCGCTGGCGACTTAGCTAAGCTTGGTTATGAAGTTACTATTTTTGAGGCTTTTCATACTGCTGGCGGAGTTTTGATGTATGGTATTCCTGAATTTAGACTTCCAAAGGCTATAGTTCAAAAAGAGATTGACAACCTAAAAGACATGGGTGTTAATGTTATGACAAACATGGTAATCGGTAAGGTTCTTTCAGTTGATGAACTTTTAGAAAGCGGTTTTGAGTCTGTATTTATAGGCTCAGGTGCTGGACTTCCTAGATTTATGGGTATTGAGGGTGAAGACCTTGTTGGTGTATATTCAGCTAATGAATATCTAACTAGAATTAATCTTATGAAGGCTTATCTTGATGATTATAACACTCCTATAAGAAAATCTAAAGCTGTTGCTGTAGTTGGTGGCGGTAACGTTGCTATGGATGCTGCACGTTCAGCTATGCGATTAGGCGCTGAGCATGTTTACATAGTTTATAGACGTTCACTTGATGAAATGCCTGCTAGACGTGAAGAAGTTCATCACGCTATGGAAGAGGGCATTGAGTTCCTTGTACTTAATAATCCTGTTAAAGTTGTTGGTGATGAAAACAGCAGTGTCGTTGGTATGGAATGTGTTAAGATGGAGCTAGGTGAGCCTGATGAAAGCGGCAGAAGAAGACCTGTTGAGGTTAAGGATTCAAACTATATCCTTGATGTTGATACAGTAGTTATGTCTATTGGAACATCACCAAATCCGTTAATCAGAACAACAACAGAAGGTCTTGATGCTAACAAATGGGGCTGCTTGATCGTTAATGAAGACGATATGGCAACTACAAAAACTGGCGTTTATGCTGGCGGTGATGCTGTAACTGGTGCGGCTACTGTAATTTTGGCAATGGGTGCTGGAAAAACAGCAGCCTCTGCAATTGATGAGTATATCAAGAATAAATAAATTTCTCACTTGAAAATAATTTGTGAATTCCCTTGAACTTTGATTAAGAATCTGCTATAATACTATAATATAGATAAGTTTGAGGAATAAGTTTCAAATAAACTTATATTTAAAAGGAAAGGTGGGACTAGTCCATGCTGAATTTCACTATTTTTTGTGTGAGTTTGGAGCATGGGCATAATGATGTATAATATCATAGCATTGACTGGAAATGCCGCTGAGACACCAACTGGGTCATGGCTTACACTTATACCGTTAGTATTGGTAATTGTGGTTTTCTATTTCTTTATCATGCGTCCGCAGAAGAAACAGGATAAAAAAGATTCGCAGATGAGAGAAAACCTTGAGGTTGGAGATGAAGTTGTTACAAACGGTGGAATTGTTGGTATAATTTTTTCTATTAAAGATGATACTGTAGTAATTGAAACTGGTAGTGACCGCTCAAAAATCCGTGTAAAGAAGTGGGCAATTGCTAAAAACGAAACGGTTCATGACGATTAATATGAATTCAAAGCTCTGTCAGAAATGGCGGAGCTTTTTGTTCATAATGAGCATAAAAATAAAATTTCTGAATATTATTTAGTAAATAGACAGGAGGAATTTTTATGCCAAGAAGAAGAAAAACTAGCGATTTGCGATTTCCGACAATGATAAATACAGTTTCGTCAGCCTTGATTGGATTTATAATAATTTTTATACTTGTTTTGCTATTTGCATATGTAGTAACAAAAATCGATGCGACTGATACAATTATTTCTATTATGACTTCAGTTGCACTTTGTGTTGGTGCGTATACTGGAGGGTATATAAGTGCAAAAAAACGCAGACGGAACGGGCTCTTTATGGGGGTTGTCTGCGGAATATTTATGTTTTTTGTAATCGTCGTAATAAGTACTTTCTTTGCACAAAAAATGGCTGGATTTTCAGGTACAACGAAATTTGTATTGACTTTGATTTTTAGTGCAGTTGGTGGGATAGTAGGAGTAAATTCAAAAAATCGTCGATTTTAGTATTAAAATCAAATATTTATAGTTAAGACATTTAATATTCATAAATGCAATTGTAATGTGTGGTATAATATTAATAATATCGTTTAGGTAAACATAGTTTATCTAAATAAAAAAGTGGAGGAATTTATTATGAAGCATATCAAAACAATTAACAAGGCTAATCTAAAGAAAACTGCTGAAAAGGGTGGCTGCGGTAAGTGTCAGGCATCATGTCAGTCTGCTTGCAAAACTTCTTGCACAGTTGCTAATCAGAAGTGTGAGAAAGACGCATAATTTTTCCTGTATTTAAATTAAAAGGGACATTTTAGTTATGTCCCTTTTAATTTTTGCATAATATATATTTGTTTTTTCTGAAAGGTTGATTTTTATGATACATAAGTTTAAACTGAATGGTTTTAATATATTGTTGGATGTTAATAGTGGCGGAGTGCATATTATTGATGATTTGACTTACGATTTGCTGGATAATATCGATGTTCCTTTTGAAGATGAATGTCCTAGATTTGTGGTAGATAAGCTTTCTGCACTTTATCCGGTAGCTGACATTAAGGAATGCTATGATGAAATTTTAGATCTTTATAATGACAAGATTTTGTTTAGTGAAGATGATTATGAAAAATTTGCACTTTCAGCTGTAGCATCTCCAGTAAAGGCAATGTGCTTGCATATTGCTCATGACTGTAATTTAAGATGTGAATATTGTTTTGCTTCAACTGGTGATTTCGGTGAAGGCAGAAAGCTTATGACTTTTGAAACAGGTAAAAAAGCTATTGATTTTCTGCTTGAAAAATCAGGCGATAGGAAGTTTCTTGAGCTAGACTTTTTCGGCGGTGAGCCTTTGATGAATTTTGATGTTGTAAAGCAAATAGTTGAATACGCCCGTTCTAGGGAAGAGGAGTTTTGCAAGAAGTTCCGTTTTACAATTACGACTAATGGCATAATGCTTACAGAGGACAAGCTTGATTTTATAAATGAAGAAATGTCTAATGTAGTATTGTCAATCGATGGACGTAAGGACGTTAATGACCGCATGAGAAAGCGTGTTGACGGTTCAGGATGTTACGATAAAATTACTGAGAATTTCAAGAAGTTTAGAGAAATTCGCGGTGATAAAGACTACTATGTTAGAGGTACATATACAAAATATAATCTTGATTTCTCAAATGACGTAATTCATATGTATGAGCAGGGCTTTGATCAAATTTCAGTTGAGCCAGTAATGGCTGATCCAAGCGAGCCTTATGCAATTACAGAAGGTGACTTAACTAAGATTTTCAAGGAATATGAAATTCTTGCTGAAAAGCTTCAAAAGGTTTACGATAAAGGTGAGTTTGTGAATTTCTTCCACTTTATGTTAGATCTTGACCAAGGTCCTTGTGCAATTAAAAGACTTCGTGGCTGTGGCTGTGGTAACGAGTATGTTGCAATTACTCCAGATGGTGATATTTATCCGTGTCATCAGTTTGTAGGAATTGAAGATTACAAAATGGGTAATTTGGATGATGGCACTTTCAATGAGGATATAAAGAATTCTTTTGCTGCGACACATGTTTACTCAAAGCCTGAGTGTAAGAAATGCTGGGCGAAATTTTATTGCAGCGGTGGATGTAATGCGAACAATCTCATATATGCAGGCGATATTCATAATGCACATAAGCTTTCGTGTGAAATTCAGAAAAAACGTTTAGAATGTGCTATAATGATGAAAGCGTTAAAGCTTCTTGATTCTGCTGAATAATATAAAAAAGCTGATTTGTGTTAATTGCAAATCAGCTTTTTTGCGCAAATAAGCACTTCTTGAATGAACAAGAAGTGCTTATTTTTAGTTTAGTATAGATTATAAATCCATTTAGAAACAAATTTTTTCAGAGGTGATAGTTCGTTACGTACGACATTTTTTGCTACATCAGCAAGAGCTTTTTTAGAAAATTTAATTTCTTCAGCAGAAATCTCTTCGTTGCTCATCTCAGACTTTACTGCTAGATTAGAAAGTTTAATAAAATCATCACCATTTATTTTTATTCCCTTTTCTTTACACTGTAAAATTAACTCTTTTGCAAGCTGAGTATCTGTAAGGTTTTTGTTTGATTGAATTGAAATAAGGGATAAATACTTGAGATAATACTGATAAATGTTTAATAAAGCTTTATTTTTATCGGGAGAATTAAAACGCTTTTTTCGTTCTGTTAAGTTGTATTTTCGTCTAAGAATTACCAACGCAAATATGAGAATAGCCCCTAAAATATAGCAAATAAATGTAAAATCATGCTTGTTATCATTTGTATTTGAACCACTTTTTTGACTTATGGTGTCAGCTAAACTGCTGCTGATAGTTGAAGAAGAATTCGTCTCTTTTGAAGAATCTGAGTTAGATGAAGAACTGCTTTGAGAACTATCAGAGTTGGAATTGAGATTATCAGTTTTGGTAGTAATTGTAGTTGTAGTAGTTTTAATTTCGTTAGGATCTTTTTCATCTGTCGTCATATTGGGGTTGTCATTTTGATATCCAGGAGTAAATTCACATGGCACCCAACCGATACCGCTAATGAAAATTTCGCACCAAGCATGTGCAGATTTGTCGGTTACAGTTATTGTTTGCTTTTCGCCATCATTGTTGTCAAACTGTGTTGGAAGAACAACATAACCTTCTACATATCTAGCAGGAATACCTAATCTTCTCATAAGCATAACACCAGTTGAAGCGAAGTATGAGCAGAATCCTTCTTTTTGTTCAGTGAGAAAATAATCAATAAAATCTTCATCACTTGGAGTTTGACCAGGTGAAAGAGTATATTTATAGTTTTCACTAAGATAATCTGCAACTGCGCCAGCTGCAAAAACTGGATTTTGCATAAATGATTCATCATAGTTGTATGAGTGCATTATTGAATCATAAGCAGAATCCAGCGCCTGTGATTCTTGTATATCCAAATAATTGTCGTAAATAAATTGCGCATAGTTATTGTTAAGTGAGTTATCAAAGTAAGAACGTTCAATTAACCTATTTGAAATATCCTCCCATGTGTTTCCGAGAGGAGACATATTAAAAAAGTTAATGCTATATTTTTTGCTGTTTAGATCAACAAATGATTCTTTGTTTGGAGTCATTTTCTTGTTGTCCGATGTGTCAGCTTCAGAATACAGCGACATATATGGAGCATAAGCAAATTTTTTGCTAGCACCAACAACAGTAACATCCATTTCTTGCGTATCACCAATCATAATTGGATATTCAGGATAAGCAAGCATTTGTTCATTAATCATCATATAATTGAAATCCTGCGGCCATATTTCATTTTCATCAAACGTTGAGAATATGTCATCATTTTTGTCAATGTCAATTTGAGTCCAATTGTTGTTCTTGTATTCTCCCGCAACATATCCTTTAAGATAAAGAGGGTATGACACTTTTTCAGTTTCAATTTTCAGTGCAGTAGATCCGTTAAAACTAATGCTTGATGATCTACCTAGCTTTCCACCGTTTATTCCGCCAACAGTTTTGGTAGAAAACAAACCAAAGATACCGTCGCTATCTGCCATAGCCTCTGAAAAACCTTTATATGCAATATCATCAACAGTTGTGGAAATTTCTTTTCTAAGAGCGTTAAACTTTTCAGGTCTTACAAACCCAGTCAAGCTAGAGAAAAGAGCAGTAAACAGAAAAACTACAGCGCACAAAACAGCAATTAGTTTTGCATAGATAGAAAAGAAGTTGTATTTGATGTTCTCTGATGTGAAATAGAAAATATTTTTCTTTTTATGAATAGCAAAGGTGTTACCTCTGCCTTCTTTGTTAGTAGAATGGTTTATTATGTGAAGTGATAATACAATTACCCAGCAGGAAAATAGCCCTATGGCTGTCCAAAGTTTTGGGTTCCAGCCCCAGTATACACCAAGTTCAAAAACCGGAAAAGTCATTACTAACATTAATGGAAAATCAATTTTTATGCTGCAAGCGATTGCAAGTACTGTAATTAAAATCGTTGCAAAGAATATGAAAAACTGTGTCTGACAGTATTCATATTCAGCAGGGTTTATCGTTTTTAAATATGTGCCAAAAACTGTGCTTGTCTGATTTGCCTTTTTTAAATAGGTATTTATAACTATAAAAAAACCATTTCTGATCGCCGATAGCTTAGAGAATAATGAAATAGTGTGAATCGCTAAACAACCGATTCCTATAAATTTTGCGATTCTGTTTTTTTGATTAATTACTGAGAACGAAAACGAAAGCAAAGAAACAGAAAATATCATTTTAATATTTTCAACTTCTATTTCTAGAAAAGAAACAGCCATATACAATGTACAAATAGTAGTGATAAATACTATAAAGAATTGTACAACTTTGAAGTTGCCAATATTCAAATCTTTATCAGATGAAAATTTTATGTCATCATCAACCCTAATATTATTTAAAGCAATCGTATCAGAATTTGGAGTAATTGTTTTTTTCTTTTTTTTCATGTTGCCACCTTTATATATTTATAAGTGAAGATTTATAATACTCTGATAAACTGAATTTGAGGATACTCTAATAATTTCACAATTATCTTCATTATTTAAAACATTATTGTAAACGTCAACATTTTTTTCAATTAATAAAGACGTATATTTTGTAAAGCTTATGAAATCTGTCAGCACACTGTATTGATTGTCATTCTTGTCTGATGAGCAGTAAATTAAATGACCGCATTTTGAAATTTCGCTGTAATCATCTATTAAGTTGTTAACTACATCATTATTTTCAAAGCATGTTGGCGTTTGTAAAAGCATACTTATCATGTATTCATAGCTGTCAATATCAGTTATTTCGTAGGTAACGTTTTGATTTATCTTACTGTTATACCAAATTATTTTGTGATTACAATGATTTTGAGCTAAATAATTTGAGATAAGAGAAATAGTTTCAATTAGTCCATCATATAAATCTAAATAGTCACTATTTTTTGATGACTTATCAATAAAAAGATTTACAATAATTACAATAGAATTTGCAATAGGCATAGAGCAATCTTTTATCATGATTTCATCTTGTTTAGCTGTTAAGTTCCAATGAATCCTGCTTATTTTATCTCCAGCAGTGTATTCACGTATATTGAAGATTTCAGAAGGGTCATCACCTTTTTTGTTTTTAGAATAATTATCAGATTCAATATCCAAGTTTGTGTAGTTTGAAATATTATTCTCAAGCTCCTCATAATTAGGAACAACAATAGTTTTCATTTGTGAAACAAAAATATCTTGTTTAGAAATCGGAACTTTAGTTTTTGAAAGCCTTAACATATCAATAATTTTTATTTCACTAATTCTAAAATTTATAGTGCCATAGTGTTGTGCACTGATATTTAAAGTAAGGTACTGAGCATTTTTTGGAAAAATAGGACTGTTGATTTTTAAAATCTCAGTAGTATTATCAACAAGTGTAGTGTAAGCAATAGAAATCAGGCAGTTCGGAATAGGTAAAAAACCTCGATTTTCAATTTTCAATATTACAGGAATTTTATCATTTCTGCCTGAAAACTGCTTGTTTTTTAGGAAAGTAATATGAACAGACTTTTTTGATATTTCTAATAATACTCTCAAAATTATCGGAGTTAGTAGAAAGAAAGAAAAAATATAAAACGAAAGTTTTCCTACAAAAAGAATATAAAAAAGCAGTGATGATATAAAAAGTATAATGTAAATAGCAACCATTGCAAAATCACCTACTTATTTATAGTCGGAACAGTAACGGATGATAAAATATCTTTAAGTACACTTTCATGTGTTGCTCCATTAATTTTAGCTTTTGAATTAAGTAAAATTCTGTGTGAAACAACATCATTAAAAGAATAAATTACATCATCAGGAATAACAAACTCACGTCCTTTTAAAAGAGCAGTCGCTTTAGTCATTTTTAGAAGTGCAACCGTACCACGAGGAGAAAGCCCAAGCTTGATAAAAGAGTGTTTTCTAGTAGCTTCAGCAAGTTTGGCAATATATTCAAAAACCCTATCATCAACATAAATATTGTCAACGATATTTTGAGCTTTAATTATCTGTTCAGCAGTTGCAACAGCGTTAACAGTATCAACAGTGACTTGATTGTGCTTTGATTTAAGCATAGCAACTTCGCTTTCAAGACTAGGATATCCCATTGTTAAGCGCACAAAAAATCTATCCATTTGAGATTCCGGCAGCATTTGAGTACCGATTGACCCAATTGGATTTTGAGTTGCAATAACAATATAAGGATCTGGCATTGTATATGTCACACCATCTACCGTAACCTTGCCCTCCTCCATAACTTCCAAAAGAGCAGATTGAGTTTTTGATGAAGTACGATTAATTTCATCAGCAAGAAAAAGATTAGTCATTGCTGCACCAGGTTTAAATTCAAACTTATGTGTTTCTTTGTTAAGAATTGAAAATCCAGTAACATCTGTTGGCAAAACATCCGGTGTAAATTGAAGTCGCTTATAATCGAGTGATAAAGCTTTTGAAAGCGACAAAGCAAGAGTGGTCTTACCTACACCAGGTATATCTTCAATTAAAATATGACCGCCTGCAAGAATTGAGAGCAGCACTTTTATTATAATTTCATCTTTACCGATGACAACTTTTCTAATTTCATCGATGATATCCTGTGACATTTGAAGTATTTCTTTGTGTTCTTGTGATAAATTTTGAGACATTAAAATCTCCTCCTGTATTCTAGTATTCTACAACATGCTAAAAATCTATTATTTATCTTTTTATTATATCATAAATCCCTATTACTTACAAGCAAATAATCTATATAAATTTCACAATTTAATAATTTTTTACGATTAAGCATATCTCGTACAATCACAGCATAATATAAAACATGCCTATGGACAAGTGGAGCTTAGTTTAATAAAATCTAAGTGAATTTTGGACTGATTAATTATATACACTGCGAAAGGACTGATATAAATGAACAAAGAAATAAGCAAGTTAAAATTTTCTTATGAGCTTTTGACACCGAAAATTAAAAATGCCATTATTTCAGTTTCGGATATTGAGCGAGAAAGAATACAGGAAATACGTCTAAGGCTAGGCAAAAAGCTTACTGTTACAGTGTTTGGAAAAGAGTATTTTGTAACACAGGACGGACGTTTGATGAATACTAGTTTTGAGGCAGTTGACGTATGCTTTGAGGATATAGATTTGACATTTAAACGGGCTTTTCAAAATTCAATACATAGTTTTCATAGAGAAATTTCTAGAGGTTATATTACAACCGACGGTGGTAATAGAGTTGGATTTTGCGGCACAGCAGTTTTAAATCCGTCACGAGATTTTTCGGTTGATACAGTAAAAAATGTATCATCAATCAATATTAGAATAGCAAGAGAAGTCTGCGGCTGCTCAAAAGATATTTATAGTAAAGCTTTTGATAAAAGCGTATCCTCCTTAATTATAGCAGGACCTCCGTCAAGCGGCAAAACCACAATACTTAGGGATTTATGCAGTCAAATCGGTGTTAATACTAGAATATCTATTATTGATGAAAGAAATGAATTATCAGCAACTAAAGATGGTATTTCTCAAAACAATATTGGTGTGATGTCAGATGTGTTTTCTTCATATTCTAAGTATGACGGAATAATGACAGCCGTTAAAGTGATGTCACCAGTTGTTTTAGTGTGCGATGAAATTGGTTCAAAAGAGGATTTAAAGGCTTTAGAATATGCTGTGAATTCTGGTGTAAAATTAATTGCTACTTGTCATGCTGCGTCACTTGATGATTTAAAAAGACGTCCAGTGATTTCAAAACTAATTAAAGATAGAGTGTTTGATTTTGCTGCAATGCTAGGAACAGGATCAATGTGCGGACAACTTACATCATTTGCAAAGTTGGGTGATAAAAGTGGCTAAGATTATCGGAATAATACTAATGATAATTTTCTGTGCACTTATTGGATTTACTCTGTCAGAAAGAGTAAGACAGCATTGTAAGGATTTAAAGAAAATTATCAGAATGTTAGAAGAAACAGAAATAATGATTAGATATAACGCTTGCACTTTAAAAGAGTTAATTTTACATTTTTATAATTGCAGTGACTTAAAAGATGTAGATTTTATTCAAGTTGACATAGATGATTATGAAATTAAAGAGAATATTTCACAGTTGATTGAGCATACAAAATTTGAATTAACTAGTGACGAAAAAAACAATTTGCAGACTTTTTTTTATGAACTAGGCAGTACTGATTTAGACGGTCAAATTGCAATTATAAAGCATTATAAAGATTATTACAATAACAATTTCAAACGACTTGCAGAAGATAGCGGCACAAAATGCAGGCTTTACAATTCAATAGGAATTTTGGGAGGAGCTTTTTTAGCTGTAATTCTAATATAAAGGAGTAGTAAAAATGGATGTTGATCTTATTTTTAAAATAGCAGCAATTGGAATTATAGTAGCTGTGCTTAACCAACTTTTAAAACGAGCTGAGCGTGATGAACAAGCAATGATGACTACTCTAGCAGGACTAATTGTTGTACTTATGATGATTGTTAATCAAATAGGAAACTTATTTGAAACTATAAAAGATGTTTTTGGCCTATAAGTTTCACATAAACAATAAAAATAAGAAAGCGAGGACGAGCCCAAGCTGAATTTCATTTGTGTTTTGTGCAAGCTTTTGGAATGGGTGTAAAAATGGATATTATAATGATTGTGGCTTTTTGCCTTACCGCATGTGTAATATGTAAAATCCTTGAGAAGGATGGGGGAGACATAAAAACAGTTTTGGTGATAGCTGTAGCTTGTATAATTACGCTAAAGGTAGTTGGGGAATTTATAAAAGTTCAGTCAATCATAAAGGAGCTGTTTTTTCAAGCGGATATGAGCAGTGAATACTTAACAATAATTTTCAAGGGTTTGGGAATTTGTTATCTCACACAGCTTGCGTGTGATTGCTGTCGTGATTGCAAAGAAAATTGTCTTGCATCTCAATTAGAGCTTGCGGGCAAGGTGTCAATGCTGGTGATTTCACTGCCGTTATTCCGCGCAGTAATTGGAATAATAGAAGGATTGTTAGTTTAAAACAAAAGGAATATTATGAAAAAGATTATTGTATTTATAATTACTATTTCAGCATTTTTTGTTTTTCCTCAAGCAGTACATGCACAGGAAAGTGCTGATGATTTTAGACAAACAAAAGAATACGGTGAGATAGTAGATCAAATAAATGAAGCTCTTGATTCAGCAACAGATGATGAGGTTGCTGGTGCATTAGACGAGCAGGATATAACAATTGACAAGGCTGAGGGTGTGTCTGGTGTATCAGTAATTGACGTTATAAAAAATGTAATTTCGTCCTTTGGTGATGCTTTGAAAAGCCCTATAATAATGCTAGGTAAAATTATCGCGGTGACTATTTTATGTGCGATGTCACAAAGCATGGCACCTGAGGGATCAGGCTTGGTTAAAACATTTAAGCTAATTGGCGTATTGTGCTCGATAACAGTAATGTATGACACAATATATTCTAGCTTTGAGCTTATAAATACATCACTAAATAGAATGTCAGAATTTATGATAGCATACATACCAATATTTTCAAGTGTGTCAGCTGCCAGCGGAAGTGTAGTAACCGGTGGAAGCTACTATGCTATTACGCTTGCACTTTGTGAAATTATAGCTGTAGTTTCAAGTAAAGTTTTAATGCCTTTTTTAAGTATAATTTTAGCAGTTTCATTAGTTGCTGCAATTAATCCAGAATTAAATTTTTGTGGAGTAGCTGAATCAATAAAGAAATGTGTAACATGGATTTTAGGCGGAATGATGACAATTTTCACAGGACTATTAACACTGCAAAGCATTACAGGAACAGCGGCTGATACATTGACAACAAGAACAATGAAATTTGCAGCGTCAAGCTTTATACCACTAGTTGGCGGAGCAGTTTCAGAGGCATATTCAACAGTATACGGAAGCATGGGTGTTATCAGATCTGGGACAGGTGTAATAGGTATAATCGCGATTTGTATTATCGTGTTAAAACCAATTTTAGCTATACTCGCAATAAAATTTATTATTACAATAGCAACTATAATAAATGATTTATTTGACCAAAAAGAGTGCAGTCAATTTTTAAAAAGCACTAATGCTGTAATGTCAATGGGGCTTGGGATAGTAGTATGTTTTTCGTTGATTTTTATAATTGCAACAGCAGTTTTGATGATGACAGCTATGAATTTGGCTGCTTAAAAATATAGAGGATTTTTAATATGGATAAATTTAAAAGTATAATACTTATTGCAAGCATTATCGGTGTAACTAGCACTTTTGTAGAATTTGCAGTTACAAACGAAACTATGAAAAAGCAACTCAAGATGATAATTACAATGATTTTAATTCTAGGTGTTTTTCTGCCTTTTATCGGTTCTGATTTCAAAATTTCTTTGGATAGCATAGATTCACTATGTGAGGATAGCAAGTATCAGGACATAAGTAAGGGGTTTAATGAATACTATTTAAGTGAGGCATCAAAAAAAGTTGAGATAGAATTAACAACAAAACTTGAAACTCAAGAAATTTATATAGACAAACTAAGAATATATTCAAGACTTGATGAATATAATTCGATAGAAATAACAAAAGCTGAAATTCATACAAAGGAAATTCCTGATGATGAAAAAGACAAGATTAGAAGTATAATATCTGAAAATTTGCCAGAAGCAGAAATTGTTTTTATGACGGAGGTAGAAAATGAAACTGATTAGCTCAAACAAGTTTTTCAAGATTTTTTCTTCAAAAGAAAAAAGAACAAAAATAATAATAGCACTTGGTATAATTGGAATGCTGTGTATATTTCTATCAGAAGTATTGCCTACCAAATCTAAAGATACTACAAAAACAACCGCAAGTGATTCAACAACTGATGAAACGAGCGACTATAAAAAGAAGGTAGAGCAGGAGCTTGTAGATATGTTAAGTCAAATAAAGGGTGTTGGTGAAGTTTCGGCTATGGTAACTATTGAGGGAACTACGGAGTATATATATGCCGAAGAGCTTAATACTGCAAATGATAAAAACGGTGACCAGACTTCTGAAAAATATAATAATAAAATAGTAATAACTGAGGAGAATGGTGAAAAAAAGGCGCTTGTAAAGCAGGTAATTCAGCCGAAAATAAGTGGGGTAGTAATAGTATGTGAAGGGGGAGGGAATATTTCGCTAAATGAGCGTGTTTTAAAAGCGGTATCAACCGCATTAAATCTTCCTACAAGTAGGATATGCGTTGAAGTTAGAAAATAAAAACAAATCAAATGACGGAGGTATTTATTATGAAAAAACCAACAATGATTATTGGAAAAAAGCAAATTATGCTAGCAGGCATGACATTAATTCTTGGAGTTGCGGTGTATATTAATTATGCAGCTTCTGCTACTGGTAACGGAATTAAGTCAACTGATAAAATTCAAAGCCAAAGTGTAAATTATGGTGATGCTCAGCTTGTAAATAACACAACAGAGGATAATCTGGCTCAAGCTAGAATTGATAAAATGAAATCTCGTGATGAGGCAGTTCAAACTCTTCAAACCATAATGGGCGGTGGCGATTCTACAGAAGAAGAGAAGAGCGTTGCTACCGAAGATGCAGCAACACTTACAGGACTAATTGAAACTGAAAGCAAAGTGGAAAATCTAATTAAAGCAGCTGGCTTCCAAGATTGTGTAGTTTATCTTGACGGAAATTCAGCAAATATCGTTGTTAAAACTTCTGACGGTTTAATTGACACTGAGGCAGCACAGATTAAGGATATTTTGCTAAGTGAAGTTAGCGTGGAAAATGAAAACATTAGAATTTTTGATGTAGAATAGCAATAAAATCTTGTTAGAAAAAAATATTCAGAAACTGTTGTATATTTAATAAAAATATGCTATAATGACAATATATATGTTTCGAATATTACTCTTTCTAATAAAGGAGGCTCTTATATATGAGTCAGGTTGAAAAAAATATTTCTAATACATTACGTATAAGCCAGGATGTTATTGCAAAGATTATTACGAATGCTGTTGAGGAGATTGAGGGTGTATATAGCATTGCACCAACAAAAAAAACTCCTTCACAAATTTGGTTTGGCGCTAAGAATTTTGGCGACATTAAAATTGGACTTGTTGATGATGTCCTATCAGTATCAATTGGAATAATTTTAAAAAGCGGTGTTAAGGCAACACAAACAGCTGAAAGTGTTCAGGAAAAATTGAAGAGTACAATTCAAAGCATGCTTGGTTTAACCGTTGCTAAGGTTAACGTGAGAATTTGCGATTTAATTAGTGTAAACTAAAAACTAGCTCTCGGGTATTTGCCTGAGAGCTATTAGTGCGTTATAATATAATTTATAATTAAGTGAAAAGGATGTGTTTTTGTGGCTGTAAAAAGAAGAGAGGTTCGTGAAGCGGCTTTTATTCTTTCTTTTGAAAAGCTTTTCCGTGACGATTCTATTGAAGAAATAATTGAAACGGCTAAAGAACTAGATGATTTTAAAATAACTGATGAAGTTGAAGTTTTAGTTAAAGAAATTTTTAACAAGCAAGATGAACTTGATGAAATTATTTCCAAGTTCAGTGACAAAAGATCAATTGATAGAATCCCAAAAATCAATTTGGCAATTTTAAGACTTGCTTTATATGAAGCGCTGTATGACGAAAAAGTTCCTATTAATGTTGCAATTAGTGAGGCTGTTTCACTTGCTCAAGCGTATGCTCAACAGCCAGATATTGCCTTTATAAATGGTGTTTTGGGTTCATATTCAAGAAGTGAAGAAGCGCCTGAAAATGAGTAAGATTTTAGGTATTGATACTAGCAATTATACTACATCAGCAGCAGTTTTTGATACTCAAAATATGCAGGTGTACCAAAGTAAAACGCTTTTACCTGTGAAATCCGGAGAGTGTGGAATCAGGCAGTCTGATGCAGTTTTTCATCATGTAAAGCAAATACCAATTGTATTGGCGAAAGTGCTATATGATGAAACTGATATCGACGGAATTGGTGTATCAATAAAACCTCGTATGATTGAGGGATCATATATGCCTTGTTTTTTAGTAGGTGAGTCTATAGCTGATTCTATCGGAAGTTCTCATGGTATTGTTCCTGATAAAACTTCACATCAAATTGGGCATATACTTGCTGCTTTGTACTCATGTAGTTCGTTGGAGTTGTTGGAGAAAAGTTCGCAATTTATTGCTTTTCATGTAAGCGGAGGTACAACGGACATGCTTTTGTGCACTCCTAGCACTGAAAATATTTTGGATATAGAAGATATCGGTCATTCTCTTGATTTAAAGGCAGGACAGGTTATTGATCGTGTTGGTGTAATGCTTGGATTAGATTTTCCTTGTGGTAAGGAGCTTGATTTGTTAGCTAATAAAAGCAACAAGATTTATAAAATAAGGCCTGTAATTAAAGGTTTAAACTGTTGTCTTTCAGGTATTCAAAATCAGTGCCAAAAGCTGTTCGAGCAGGGTGAAAATCATGCGGATATAGCAAAATTTTGCATTATGTCTGTTAATGCTGCCATTATTGAAATGACAAAAGCAGCACTAAATAAATATGGAGATTTACCGCTTGTTTATGCTGGCGGAGTAATGTCAAATTCATTTATTTCTGAAAACGCATCTAATCAGTTTGGCGGAAAATTTGCAATGCCAGAATTTTCATGTGATAATGCTGTTGGAGTGGCAATTTATAGTGCTTTAAGAAAGGGTCTGATTTAAATGTCCTCAATACTTTCTGTAACACAATTAAATAAATATGTTCAGTTTAAAATTCAGTCCGATTTAAAACTGCAAGGAATTGCAGTTCGAGGTGAACTTTCTAACTTTAATGTGAACTATAAATCAGGTCATGCTTATTTTACTTTGAAGGATGAAGATTGTGCAGTTAAATGTGTGATGTTCTCAAGCAGTGTAAAAAAATTGAAGTTTGCACCTGAAAATGGCATGAGCGTTTTAGTAACTGGAAATCTTGATGTATACGAGCGTGATGGAGTTTATCAAATTAAAGCTTCTGATATTCAGCCTTTAGGCGCTGGCGCGTTGCATACGAGTATCGAGCAGTTGAAAACTAAGCTCGGCAAAATTGGTGTGTTTGAGCAGTCGAGTAAAAAGCTAATCCCAGTTTTACCTAAGAAAATTGCTGTTGTAACATCTCTTACTGGTGCTGTTTTACAGGATGTTAAAAATGTATTGTCAAGAAGATTCCCAATTGGTATTGTTGAAGTTTATCCAACACAAGTTCAGGGAAGTGAGGCTGTAAATTCAATTTCTTTAGGATTGTCAGCCGCTGATAAAAGCGATTGTGATGTTATAATTTTGGCCCGTGGCGGCGGTTCGCTTGAGGATTTAATGCCTTTTAATAGTGAAAAAGTTGCAATGACAATTTATTCGTGTCAAAAACCTATTATTTCAGCAGTTGGCCATGAAACTGATACTACTCTAGCCGACTATGCAGCGGATTTACGAGCACCAACACCGTCAGCGGCCGCAGAACTTGCAGTACCAGATATTTCTGAACTGATTTCTGCTTGCGGTTTAATGACTAAAAAAATTGACAATGCTATTAACAAGTTTATTGATAGCAAATTTAATAGAATAAATGAAATAGATTTAAAGTTTAAATTAAATTCGCCTGATAGAATTTTAGATGAAAATATTTTAAAGCTTAAGCAGTATGATAATAGACTAACCAATAGTATTTCATCGAGGATTTCAAAAGAGTCTGCACAGCTAGATAAATTTGCAGTTCAGCTAACGGCACTTAGTCCATTTAATGTTCTAGATAGAGGATATTCTATTACAACTAAGGATAGTAAAGTAGTTTATTCTGCAAAGCAGGTTAACAGTGGAGATAAGATTGAAATTAGATTTAGTGATTCCAAATGTACCGCTACAGTGAACTGATGTGAAAGGAAATAGTAATATGAGTTTTGAAGATTCAATGAAAAGATTGGATGAAATTGTAAAGGCTCTTGAAAGCAACAAGCTTGAGCTTGATGAGGCTCTTGATTTGTATAAAGAGGGTATGACACTTTCAGTTGATTGTAAAAAGTCGTTAGAAAATGCAAAATTGCAGGTTAAAACATTAGCAACGGAGGATGTATATGACACAGAATAACGAAAAAATTCTTAATGAATATTGCGAGTTAATTGAAAAAGAACTTTTGAAATTTACCGCTGATAAGCCAGAGATGCAAGGTGTTGTGCTTGAGGCAATGGAATACTCTTTAATGGCAGGTGGAAAAAGACTTCGACCTATCTTGATGTTAGAGTTTTATAAGATGTGCGGCGGTCATGTTTCAAAGGTTCTTGATATAGCATGCACTATTGAGATGATTCATACATTTTCGTTAATTCATGATGATTTGCCTTGCATGGATAATGATGATTTTAGACGTGGCAAACCTTCATGCCATAAGTCTTTTCCTGAAAATGTAGCACTGCTTGCTGGTGACGCTTTAAATACTTTGCCGTTTGAGGTTATTTCACAGGCAGCACTTGAGGAGCGAATTTCAGCGCGAACTGCAGTTATGTTAGTTTCTGTACTATCAAAATCCATTGGTGCGAACGGCATGATTGGCGGCCAGGTTATTGATTTGCAATCAGAGGGACATGATGTTACAATTGAAACTTTAAATACAATTCAAGAGTACAAAACAGGTGCATTAATTGAATCTGCTTGCATTAGCGGTGTTATTTTAGCAGGTGCTTTTGATAAAATTCCGTATGCCGCACAATATGCTTCAGCTTTAGGAAGAGCATTTCAAATTGTTGATGATATCTTGGATGTTACGAGTACTTTTGAAGAGCTCGGAAAGCCAATTGGCAGTGATAATCAGCAAAGTAAGAATACCTATGTTTCTTTAATGGGACTTGATGAATCATACGTTGAGGCTGATAGACTTACTAAAGAAGCGCTTAGTTATCTTGACCAGTTTGAAAAAAATGGTTTTCTTTATGATCTTACAGAAAGTCTGCTAGACAGACGTAGTTAAAATGGGGGCAACTAAATAATGTCTGAAATTAAAAAGTCGGATTTATATAATATGAATTTGCCGAATGATTTGCGTAGCTTGACAATTTCTCAGTGCAATGAAATTTGTGGGGATATTAGAGAAATTCTTATTGACACTGTTTCACACAATGGTGGGCATTTGGCATCAAATTTAGGTGCTGTCGAGTTGTCATTGGCTGTTCATAGAGTTTTTGAATCACCTAAAGATAAAATAGTGTGGGATGTAGGGCATCAATCTTATACTCATAAAATTTTAACTGGAAGATTAAAAAAATTTGATACTTTAAGACAAGAAAACGGAATTTCAGGATTTTGTCGTCCTGATGAATCTGAGCATGACGCTTTTATTAGCGGACACAGTTCAAATTCAGTTTCGGCCGCATTAGGAATTGCTACTGCGATGAAAATCAGCGGAAATCCTCATCATACCGTTGCTATATTAGGTGACGGTGCATTCACTGGCGGACTTGTATATGAGGGTTTAAATAATGCTGGAAAAAGTAATACTAATTTAATAATCATCTTAAATCATAATGAGATGTCTATTTCAAAAAATGTAGGAAGTATGGCAAAATATTTGTCTACACTTAGAACTAAGGAGTCATATCACAAAACTAAAACTGTGGTTGAAAGAGCACTAGATAAAACTCCGCTAGTTGGTAAGCCGATAAAAACTGCAATGAAATCATCTAAAAACGCTGTTAAAAATTTGATTTTAAATAGTACAATGTTTGAGGATTTGGGATTTGCGTTTGTAGGTCCAATTGACGGTCATAATATAGAAGAGCTTGAATATGGCTTTAAGACTGCAAAAGCAATGAATAGACCTGTTGTTGTTCATGTAAATACTGTAAAAGGTAAGGGGTATGAACCAGCAGAAGAAAATCCTGGTGAATATCATGGTGTCGGGTCTTTTGAAATTGCTACAGGAAATCCTGATGTTGTTTTGCCAGATAGTTTTTCATCAATTTTTGGTAAAGAGCTTACAAAAATGGGTCGTGAGAATAAAAAGATCTGTGCAGTAACTGCGGCGATGAAGTATGGCACTGGGTTGCAATATTTTTATAAGGCATATCCCGAACGTTTTTTTGACGTAGGAATCGCGGAAGAACATGCAGTAACATTTAGTGCTGGACTTGCGACAATGGGTATGGTACCAGTATTCGCCGTGTATTCATCTTTTTTGCAAAGAAGTTATGATCAGCTTATTCATGATTTGGCGTTATGCAATACTCATGCTGTAATTGGCGTTGATAGGGCTGGAATTGTAGGTGATGATGGTGATACTCATCAGGGAATATTTGATGTTTCATTTTTAACATCAATACCCAATGTTACAATTTATTCTCCGTCATGCTATGAAGAATTACGGCTATGCATGCACAAATCTATCAATAAAGACAAAGGCATAGTTGCGGTTCGATATCCTAGAGGAAACGACAAGTCGGTATATGATAAAACTAATGTAAATACATCTTTTACTTATAATGATTCTGGCAATGGAGTATTAGTTGTTACATATGGCAGGCTGTATAATAATGTACTTGCAGCCAAAGAAATGCTTAATAATAAAGGGATTGATTTTGATACGTTAAAGTTAGTTAAAATTTTTCCAGTTGAAGATGAGATTGTTGATATAATTTCGAATTACAAGGCGGTATTTTTCTTTGAAGAGGCATATAAATATGGATCAATTTCAGAGATAGTTAGTGTCAAGTGTAAAAATGTGATTGTAAAGAATATTGATGATTTTGTAAAGCATGGCAAAGTAAATTCGTTGCTTGATAATTTAGGTCTTTCTCCAGAAAAAATGGCTGGAGAAATTGAGGGATTTCTTGAAAATGTGTAAAAGAATTGATTTATATTTGGTTGAGAATGGATATGCTCAAAGTCGTGAAAGAGCAAAGCTAATGATTAAAAATAATGGTGTATTAATAAATGGCAAGAATATTTCTAAGCCGTCAGCAACTGTTGCAAAAGATGATTGCGTTGAGGTAGTAGTTAAGGATTTAAATTATGTTGGACGCGGTGCATTAAAACTTGAACAGGCTTTTACATCTTTTGATTTTGATATAAATAGTAAAGTATGTGCTGATATTGGAGCATCAACTGGTGGATTTACAGAAGTTATGCTTGATAACGATGCAAAAAAGGTTTATGCTATTGATGTTGGTCATGACCAATTGGCGGATAAATTGATTAATGACAATCGAGTTATTAATTGTGAAGGAACAAATGTAAAGAATCTTACTCGAGAATTTTTTAATGAAGATGTATCGTTTATGAGTGTTGATTTGTCATTTATTTCTCTTAAGCTTGTTTTAAAAATACTATATGATTGTTTGTGCGACAATGGTGAGATTATTATATTAATTAAGCCGCAGTTTGAGGCTGGAAAAAAAGCTCTAAATAAAAAAGGCATTGTCAAAGACCGTAAGACTCATGTTGTTGTACTTTCGGACGTTTTGAATTTTGCCAGAATGTGTGGGTTTAATCTTTTAGGACTTACTTTTTCGTCCATTAGGGGCGGAGATGGAAATATTGAGTATTTAGCTTTTTTAGGCAAATCAAATACACAAGAAAATGACTTTATTTATGATTTTAAACTACTAGTAGACGAGGCTTTTACAAGCTTCGAAAATTGAGGTGAATTAAAATGAACGCATATATTTTCCCAAATCTTGATAAGACTAATTGCAGGGAGTATACTATTGGTGCTTGTCAGATTTTAAATCAAGAGAATGTTTCAATTTATATGGATAAATGCTATCAGCGTGAGTTTTCTCTGCTTGGTTATATAAATTTTTCTGATGAAGATATATGCGTCAAAAGCTCAGATATTGTGGTAGTTATCGGCGGTGACGGAACAATATTAAAATGTGCTAATATAGCAGCTGTTTATGATAAACCTATACTAGGTATAAATTGTGGAAGACTTGGGTTTATGGCTTCACTTGAACACAGTGAACTCGAGATGCTTAGGTGTTTGTGTCACGGTAAATATACACTTAGTAGGAGAATGATGTTAAAGGTTGAGGTTATTTGCGATAATGGAGTTTTGCTTGATTTTAATGCTTTAAATGATGTCGTTATAAGCAAGAGTGATGATTGCAAAATTGTGGATTTTGAAGTAACTAAAAGCGGACAAGTTATATCATCGCTTAGGGCTGACGGAATTATTTTTTCTACTGCTACAGGTGCAACAGCTTATTCATTGTCAGCGGGAGGTCCAATTATTGAGCCGAATATGGAGTGTATCGAATTTACACAGATTTGTCCGCATTCACTTTTTGCTCGTTCAATGTTGCTTTTGCCTGATAGTGTTTTAGAGGTTAAATGCCACTGTAACAACAATACTAATTCAGTTGTAAATGTTGACGGAAATATTGTTTATAAGCTTTCTAACACTGAACTTATACGAATTTCTAAGTCTGATTTATACTTATCAATAATTGATATAACCGGTGGAAGCTTTTTTACATCGATAAATAAAAAACTTATGCAGCCTTTAAAAGAAACTTTGGAGGAGAATTAGAATATGAAAAATAAAAGACATAATTTGATTTTGAAGTTGGTATCTGAAAATAACATTAGCACTCAAGAAGATTTACAGAAAATTTTGGCTGAAAATAATTGTGATGTAACTCAAGCTACTGTTTCACGGGATATAAAAGAGTTAGCTCTTATTAAAACCTGCGTAGCATCTGGAAATTACAAATATGCTGTTCCGGTTTTGAAGAGAAATTATATTGATCAAAAGGATAGCATGATTTTAAAATTGCTTTCAGATGCAGTAGTTTCTGTTGATTATGCTGTAAATACGGTCGTGGTTAAGTGTCATACTGGAATGGCACAGGCTGTTTGCGCAAAGCTCGACAATGCTGATCTAGAAAATATTGTGGGTACAATTGCTGGTGATGACACGATTTTCATGCTTATGCGAACGGAAAAAGATGCATCGCGATTGGTAAAAGAACTTAGTTTAGTAACAAACCGATAATTTTGCAAGGATTTGATAGATATGTTAAAAGAATTATATATAGAAAATCTCGCAGTTATACAAAGTGCGAATATTGAGTTTACAAATAATTTGAATGTTTTTACAGGCGAAACTGGTGCAGGAAAATCGATTTTGATTAATGGAATTAATGCAATTCTTGGTCAAAGAGTAACAAAAGATATAGTTAGAACTGGTGCTGATAAGGCAATTATTTCCGCTGAATTCACTGATATGGATAATCATGTGCTTGAAAAGCTTGATGAGATAGGTATTTCTCATGATGACGGGCAGTTGTTTTTGACTAGAGAAATTAGATATGATGGTGGAAGTGTAGCAAGAGTTAATTCACGAAGCGTGAATGTATCTGTTCTGCGTGAGATCGGTGAACTTCTTGTAAATATTCATGGTCAGCATGATAATCAAATACTTATGGCACCCGAAAAGCACATATATATTATAGATAATTTCGCTGATGCTGGAGATATGGTTTTAGCATATCAAAAATCTTTTAAGGAACTGCAACAACTCGCTAGAAAAATTAATCAGCTTAATGTTGATGCAAATAAAAAAGCTTTTAAAATTGAAGAACTTGAGCAAACTATTGAAGAAATAGAGAGTCTGAATATTTTAGAGGATGAAGATGTTCAAGTTGATGAAGAGCTGGAGCTTTCTAAAAACTCAGTTATTTTATATGATGCGATAATGTCGGCAAATCAAATTCTTAACGGAAATGACGATAATGCTGGTGCAGTTGAGTTAGTTTTAGATGCTAATAATTCGGTTTCTAATTATACGGATGTCTGGTCGGCGTTAGATCCTATTTCTAGCAGATTGTCATCGGCACAAATTGAACTCGCAGATATTGCTGAAGAGCTGTCATCCTTGCTTAATAAGCTAGAAGTTGATCCTAAAAGATATGATTATTTAAACAGACGTTACGAGGAACTAAAGAAGATTAAAAAGAAATTTGGACCTGATCTTAGTGATGTTTTGAATACGCTGGATAAATCAAAAAATGAACTTGATGATTTACTTAATAGCGAACAGGACTTGTCAGACTTAATCGCTAAAAAAGATAAGCTTCTTTCTGAAGTATCCAAAAAAGCAAAGGATCTTTCTGCATTTAGAAAAAAAGCGTCGGAAAAGTTCATTACACAGGTAACAGAAGAGCTAGAGTTTTTAAATATGCCAAAAGTGAAACTGGTTGTTGAGCAAAAGGTTGGCAAGCTGACACTGAACGGTATGGATACAATTGAATTTCTTATTTCTGCCAATGTTGGCGAAGAACCTAAGCCTATTGCTAAAATTGCATCAGGTGGTGAGCTTTCACGTATCATGTTAGCTTTGAAGAACGTAATCGCTGATAAAGATAGCATCGGAACACTAATTTTTGATGAAATCGATACTGGTGTAAGCGGACGAGCTGCTCAAAAAATCGGCTTAAAACTAAAGCAGATATCCAAATATAGACAGGTTATTTGTGTTACACATCTTGCTCAAATGGCGGTAATGGCAGATAATCACCTGCTTATTGAGAAAAACATTGTGGAAGAAAGAACTGTGACAACAGTAAAAAGTCTGGATTTCGAAGAGCGTAAATATGAAATTGCCCGCATAATGGGTGGTGAAAACATAACACCGCTTATGCTAGAAAATGCGGAGCAATTATTAAAAGACATAGAATAATATCATTTAAAGGCAGTAAAAAACCGCCTTTTTTGTTGACTTATCAAAAAAAAAATGATATAATGTTATAAATATGTTTTAGTTGTTTAATTAATTTTCAGGGGGATATAATAAGATGAAGGTTGCTTTAATTACACATACTCCAAATCCAGAAAAAATAATTGCTACAGCGGCTAAGCTTTGCTATGCTAGCAGTGATATTGATTCGCTAATGGATGGTTTGACTGACGAAAAGGTTGAAAGTTTTCTTGAAATGCTTGCTTCAATTGGACATGAAAGTCCTATTGAGCATATCTCTTTTACTTTTGGGATTGAAGAAGTTTCTCGCTCTTTTCTTGCTGAAGTAACTAGACATAGAATTGCTTCTTTTTCTGTTCAAAGTCAAAGATATGTTGAGGAAACTAATTTTAAGTTTGTGACTCCTCCAGAGATTTCTAATGACGAAACAGCTTTGGAAATTTTCAATGAACAAATGAAATCTTCAATAGAAACTTATAATAAGCTTGCTGATATTTTGAAAGATAATCATTATAAAACGTTTATATCTGAGGGATTTAACGAAAAAACGGCTAAACAAAGAGCGCAAAAAAAAGCTATTGAAGATGCAAGATTTGTGCTTCCAAACGCCTGCAATACTAAGATGATTGTTACTATGAATGCTCGTTCACTGATTAATTTCTTTAAGCTTAGATGCTGTAATAGAGCACAGTGGGAGATTAGAGCAGTTGCTACAGAGATGTTAAGACTTTGCTGTCAAGTTGCACCAACTGTATTTAAAAATGCTGGACCTGCTTGTGTTAGAGACGGTAAGTGCCCTGAGGGTAAGATGACTTGCGGAAAAATGAATGAGGTTATAAAGAATTTTAAGGAGCTTAAAAATGTCAAATAAGCCGCGTTTAATAGTAATTGAAGGATTAGATGGCAGTGGAAAATCAACGCAGTTTGATTTGGTTTCGAAACTTCTAATATCAAGTGGTGTTAAACTTAAAGCTATTAGTTTTCCAGACTATGAGCAGCAGTCATCAACACTTGTCAAAATGTATCTAAACGGAGAGTTTTCAGATAATGCCGACGAGGTAAATGCTTATGCAGCGTCGAGTTTTTATGCTGTGGATAGATATGCAAGCTATAAAAAGTTTTGGGAAAATGATTATAAAAATGGGTCACTTATATTAGCGGCAAGATATGTAACATCAAATTGTATTTACCAAATGGTAAAGCTTGATAAATCTTGTTGGAATGAATATATTGAATGGCTATGCGATTACGAATATGTTAGGCTTGGTTTGCCAAGACCTGACAGTGTGATTTTTTTGGATATGCCAATCGAAATATCTCAGAAATTGATGTCAAAGCGTTATAGCGGAGATGAGAATAAAAAGGATATTCATGAGGCAAATATTAAATTTCTTGAGAGATGTAGGGAAGCTGCGCTGTATGCTTCTAATAAAATGGGGTGGAAAATAGTTAACTGTAGCGATGGCGAAAAGCCACTTGCTATAGAACACATAACTAGAGAAATTTTGGAATGTATAAATTCCGTATGAGGTAGAATAAAATAATATGTTTGATTTTAGAGAGATAAAACTTAGCGATAGAGATTGGATAAATGACAAGTTAGCAATTTCTGATTTTAGAGGTTGCGAGTATTCGTTTGCTAATAATTTAGCGTGGAGGCGACTTAGTGATACATTAATAGCATCATATAAGGAGTTTTATATTTGTTGTTCTTTTTATGATGGTAATCCTGTTTTTACGTTTCCTTCTGGAGTCAAGTGTGATAGTGCCGGGATGGAAAAGTATGTACGTTTATTTTCTGACTTGAAGGATTTTGTTGAGAAGCAGGGTAAAAAACTTGCAATAGCATCTGTTAATGCTGAAAATATTAGGTGGATGTCTGAGTATTATGGTGATAAAATTGATGTGAAAGCTGATCGTGATTATTTTGATTATATGTATAATTCGAGCGATTTAATTGAGCTTAAAGGTAAAAAATATCATGGAAAGCGAAATCATATAAAGCGATTTAAGGATAAGGAATGGTCATTTGAGCCACTTACGGCAGATGATTTTGATCAGTGTGTATCTTTTGCTGCTGATTTTTATAATGAAAATCAATCTTATGATGATTTTTCAGCAGTGGTAGAGCAGTTTGCGATATATCAGTATTTTTCGAATTTTGAGTATCTTAATTTAAAAGGCGGAATATTGAAATCCGATGGAAAAATGGTAGGTTTCACAATTGGTGAAAAACTAAATACAGATACATTTGTGGTTCATATAGAAAAGGCTTTAAAAGGGGTTCAAGGTGCTTATCCTACAATTGCAAATGAATTTGCTAAGGCAAACACCAGCGATTTTAAATATATAAATAGAGAAGAGGACTTAGGTATTGAAGGTCTGAGAAAATCAAAGCTTTCGTATAATCCAGCTTTTCTGCTTGAGAAATATTATGTTGAGTTCAAATAATATAGCGTTTTGGAGGGTTTCTTATGGTATATGTTTTTTTAGCTAATGGTTTTGAGGAATTGGAAGCGATTGCACCAATCGATATTTTACGACGTGCCGGTGTTGATGTAAAAACCGTTGGAATTGGATCTAATCAAATAACTGCAGCTCATGAAATTACAGTGAAAACAGATACTACAGCTGATAAGATTAATCTTTCTGAAGATGTTGATATGATAGTTTTACCTGGTGGAATGCCTGGCGCTGATAATTTGGAGAATTCTGATATAGTGCAGAGCAGTATTGATTTTTGCGTTAATAATAACAAATATGTTGCTGCAATTTGTGCCGCACCAAAAATTTTAGGAAATAAGGGGCTTTTAAATGGCAGAAATGCTACTTGTTTTCCAGGGTTTGAAAAATATTTGACTGGTGCACAACTTAGTTCTAATTTAGTTGTTGTTGATGATAAGTTTGTCACATCAAAAGGTGCTGGTGCATGTATCAAGTTTGGGTTAAAGCTAGTTGAATTGCTAGTTGACAAAGAAAAATCTGATGAACTTGAGGCTGCGATGCAATGCATTTAGAATTTCAAGAAAAAAACGCATTGCGAAAAAAACATATATTAATTAGAAAAGAACTTGACTATGAAGAAAAGAAATCTTGTGATTTAGAAATTGCTATGAAATTTCTAAATTCAAGTGAATATAAAACACATAATAAAATTTTGGCTTATGTGTCTTCAGATATCGAAGTTGATACTAGATTAATAATTGATAAGGCATTAAAAGACGGAAAAGAATTGTGTGTTCCAAGATGTGTGCCGAAAACAAACATCATGAATTTTTATAAAATAAATTCATTTGATGATCTTAAAATTGGTAATTTTAAGATTTTAGAGCCAAAAGAATATTGTGTTAAAGAAAATAAACTTGATAATTCACTTTGCATTGTTCCAGCTTTGTCTTATGATTTATCTGGATATAGACTGGGATATGGCAAAGGTTTTTATGATAGATTTTTAAGTAATTATTGTGGTAAAAAAATTGGATTGTGTTATCAAAATTGCATTACTGATAAGCTTTGTAATGATGAATTTGATGTGCCTGTTGATTTTATTATAACAGAAAAAGAGATTATAAAAATAGATAATTAGAAAGGAAGATACTAAAGTATGGATGATAAGGATTTCAATATTGACGATATTATTAATGATGTCAATGCAAAGAAAAATGAATTGAAAACACCGCCGAGAGATGTTCATCAAGATTCTGTTGAAGATACATCTAGTGATATTATTTTAGAAGATAAAGCTAAAGATATTACAGATAAAACTATCCAACCAGTAGCAAATGATTTACATACTGATAAGGAATCTGAAAAAACTGACGAAAAAAAAGCTGAAGTAGATGATTCTGCAACTGATGAATCTATTGAAGTGCCGGAAGATGAGGTTGAAAGTGCAAAAGACACTGTTGAACCTAAAAAAGCTCCTTCAGTTAAAAGCAATTCTAATGCTAAAAATAATTCACAAATGGCAAGCAAGAAAAAAAGCAGCAAGAAGAAAAACAAAAAGAAAAAAGGAAAAGTAAATCATTCAATTTTTTCTGGACTGATTTTAGTTGTTTTTATTCTTACAATTTCGTTGATTATGGCTATTGGTGGTATTAATTTAGGCATGGAATATTTGGGCGTTGGCAAAAGTGAAAATGATGTAACGTTTAACATTCCTAAAAATTCCTCAACTGATGATATTGCACAGATTTTGGTTGATAATGATATCATTGAGAATAAATTTTTATTTAAAGTTGCTATGAAACTTAAGAGTCCAGCCGCTATTTACCCTGGAGATATCACTTTAAACCCAGCTTTGGGATATGCGGGTGTTGTTGGAAGATTAGCAGAAATGCGTGAGAATTATAAAACTGTTTCATTGACATTCCCAGAAGGTTCAACTTTGTTGGACATTGCAAATCTGTTAGAAGAGAATGAAGTTTGTAGTGCTGATGAGTTCTTATTCAATTTTAATAAGTTGCAGGGCTTTGACTTTGAAAATAAAATTGATGACAATGCTGATTCTTTCTACAGAATGGAAGGTTTTTTCTTCCCAGATACATATGAATTTTATGTTGGCGACAGCGGTTATAACGTAACAAAAATTGTTCGTGAACATTTTGAAAGCAAGATTACTGATAGTATGTATATTAAAATGCAAGAAAAGAATATGACACTTAGTGAGGTAATCACACTTGCATCGATTATACAGTGGGAGGCAAATTCTGTTGAAGAAATGCCTAAAGTTGCGTCAGTATTTATGAATCGTTTGGATGATTCTAATACATTTCCAACACTGCAGTCTGATGCTACAAAGAGATATATTGATAGAGTAATTGATAAAGTTGCAGATAATGATGCGTCAATTGAGCATTATACTGATAGCTATGATACTTATTCATGTAAGGGACTTCCAGCAGGACCAGTATGTAATCCTGGAATTGAAGCAATAAATGCTGTTCTTAATCCTGAAAAAACCGATTACTATTATTTCTGTAATAATCTTGAAACAGGTAAGAGTTATTTCGCTAAAACTCTTGAAGAGCATGAGAAGAACTTAAAGAAGGCTGGATTAGCTTAATATCATTTTAGAGAGGATCTTGGGATGTCTGATATAAATAATCTTGAAATTTTATCACCAGTTGGCGATATGGAAAGATTACACGCTGCACTAGATTTTGGTGCAGATGCTGTATATCTTGGAGGCACTATGTTTGGTATGCGTGCCGCGTCTGCAAATTTTGATTCTCAACTGCTTAAAAAAGCAGTTGAGGAAACTCATAAGCGTGAGAAAAAACTTTATATGACGTGCAACACATTACCGCATAATAATGAAATTGTTCACTTTGAGGAATTTGTCAAAGATGCAGTTGATGCAAATGTTGATGCTTTAATAGTGAATGATATTGGCGTTTTTTCACTTGTAAAAAAATATGCTCCAAATATGGAAATACACGTTTCAACACAGGCCGGAATTGTAAATTATGTAACTGCAAATGAATTTTATAACATGGGAGCTAAGAGAGTAGTTTTAGCAAGAGAACTGTCACTTGAAGAAATTGCTGAAATTCGTGCAAAGACTCCTAAAGATTTAGAAATTGAAGCCTTTGTTCATGGTGCGATGTGTGTTAGTTTTTCAGGTCGCTGTTTGCTGTCGCAATATCTTGTCAATCGTGATGCTAATCGCGGCGAATGCGCACAACCATGTAGGTGGGGATATCATCTTATGGAAGAAAAGCGTACTGACGAGTTTTATCCTGTTTTTGAAGATGATAATGGCACGTATATACTCAATGCCAAGGATCTTTGTACTATTGATTATATTGACAAAATTGCACAGGCGGGGGTTAATAGTTTTAAAATTGAAGGACGTGCAAAATCGTCTTATTATGTGTCGGTAATTACTAACGCGTATAGAATGGCAATGGACATTTATAAATCAAATCCAGACAGCTTTGAACTTCCTGAGTGGATTCGTGATGAAGTTTTTAAAGTTAGCCATAGAGCATATTGTACAGGATTTTTCTTTGGACATCCAAAGGAATCTCAGTATTATAAGGATAGCGGATATATTCGTGAATATGACGTAGTTGCTGTGATAGAGCAGTGTAAAAATAATCGTATCTATGCTCAGCAGAGGAATAAGTTCAATAAAGGTGCTGAACTTGAAGTGCTGTCACCTGGAAAAAAAACCGTAACTATTTGCGCTGAAATAATTTATGATGATAAAGGTAATGAAATTGAATCTGCAAGACACGCAATGATGAATTTTTCAATGGAATGCAATTTGGAATTTCCTAAGAATTCAATTATACGCATGAAGAGATAAAATAAAAAAATCGCTGCTTAAAAAATGCAGCGATTTTTTTATTTGCTCTTCTTAATTTTATCAGGATCAGAAAGCGGATTAGATTGTGCAGCCTGTTTTAAATTTTCATTAGATAAATGAGTGTAAATTTCTGTTGTTGCAATGCTTTTGTGGCCCAAAACATCTTTAAGTACTAATGTGTCAACATCACCATGCTGATACATTAAAGTAGCTGCAGTATGTCTTAATTTATGCGTCGTAATCCCCATATTTGATAAGCCTGCACGTTTTAAATTCTCCTCAACAATTTGCTGCACGCGGCGTTTATTAATTCGAGTTTTATTCGCTGATAGAAAAATAGCATTTTTATCTTTTGCAGTTTCATTTGGACGATAATTATCAATATAATTATTTAGAGCCTCTTCACATGATTGATTTATATATATAATTCGTTCCTTGTTACCTTTACCAAGTAATCTTAACGTTAAATTATCACGACTGTAGTCCTGCAAATTTAGCGAAACTAGTTCGCTAAGTCGCATACCGCAATTAAGGAAAAGTAAAATTATACAGAAATCACGCTCCTTAAATTTAGAGTCGATGCTATTGAGAAGTTTTATGCTATCTTCAAGTGATAGATATTTTGGAAGTTTATTTTTCACTCTTGGTAATTCTAAATCTGCAATAGGATTTTCATTGATTAGCTTAGCTTTTTTGTGCAGATAAATGTAAAACTGCTTCAGTGCGGATGTTTTTCTGGCACGAGTTGCAGTTTCGTTACCACGTTCTTCTTTTAAAAATCTTAGATATAGATAAGCATCATTTAAGCTAAAATTCTCAACATATTCAATAGGAACATCAGAGATAGAAATTTCAGTCCATTTAACATCACTATTTACATCATGATGTTTTATCTTTAAATATCTCAAAAAAGTTCGAATATCAATATAGTACGCTTCCTCAGTTCGATCAGCACGATCTTTAACAATTCTCATATTCGTCAAAAAGTCCATTAGATAATATGGACAGTCAGATATATATTTTTCTTTCATGTTGTCAATTCCTTTTATTATTCTTGTATCATTATATTTAACACTGCTCCAAGTTGCGCTAAATTTTTATTTAGCGCAACTCAGCAAACCCTTGTCATAATTTTATAACATTTTCTTCGACTTGTCAAGTCTTTTTTTTTAAAAGTCTTTTTTTGTATTCAATAACTTCCCTTCAACCCAAACAAAAATCTCTTATGATAAACACCATAAAAGATTTTTGTAATATAATATATATTATTTTAATTCAACCACAGTTACACCATCTTCACCTTCACCATATAAACCTTTTCGCGAGGATTTAACGTGAGGATGCCTCTTTAAATGATTTCGAATTGCGTTTTTCAAAACTCCAGTACCTTTGCCATGAATAATTGTGACCATTGTCATTTTTGACATTACAGCTTGATCTAAAAAGTTATCAACTTCGTAAATTCCATCATCTGAAGCATAGCCTCTTATGTCAAGCTCTAATTGAGGTCTTCTTGACATTGAACTTTGCACGCCAGAAAGTGAAACACTGGACTTTTTTTTATTATTTTTAGATTGTTTGGTAGATGCTTGTTTTTCCATTAATCTAAGCTTAGACACACCAATCTTAGTTTTCATAATTCCAGCTTGTACAAAGCAATTTCCTTTGTTATCAGGTGGTGACACAACAATTGCTTTACGGTTGGTGTCCGTAATCAATACATTGTCACCCTTTTTTAAAGGTCTAGGCAATTCATAATCATCATCCGAATTATTTGATACAGGATTTGCATCTAAATAAAGCTTGTTCATGGCTGATTTCTGCATTCGTTTAGCATCTAGAGCCTTTTGTGAAAAATTAGATTTATCTTTCTCACGTCTAATCTGTTCTAATTCATCAATAAGTTTTTGTGATTGTCTTTGAACCGTATTAACAATATCTGCTGCTTCTCTTCGAGCCTTCTCTATTTCAAATTCTTTATCTTCGAGTAGTTTTCTGCGTTGCTCTTGAAGTTCTTGCTGCAGATTCTCACATTCACTGCGATATTTTTTAGCCATTTGATTATTTTTTTCAAGTTCAATTCTAGTGTTTTCAAGATCACTAATAATGTTTTCAAATCGTTTGTTTTCCTCGGAAATAAGCGATTCTGAATACTCAATTATATCATCAGGTAAACCAAGTCGTCGTGATATCGCAAAAGCATTTGACTTTCCAGGTGTGCCAATTATAAGTCTGTATGTTGGTTTAAGCGATTCAACATCAAATTCGCAAGACGCATTCTCAACATTTTGAGTATCAAGTGCATACATTTTTAGCTCTTGATAATGAGTTGTTGTGACAATAGTAGCACCATTTTCCCTAAGCTTTTCGATAATTGAAACAGCGAGAGCAAATCCCTCAACAGGATCAGTTCCCGAACCTAGTTCGTCAAGTAGTACAAGAGTACTATTGTCAGTTTTATTTATAATTTCTATAACGTTATTCATGTGAGATGAAAATGTCGATAAACTCTGCTCTATTGACTGTTTGTCACCAATATCAACAAGGATATTTTTATAAACTGAAATTCTACTTTCGTCAGAAACTGGAATAAGCATTCCACACATTGTCATTAAAGTTAGCAGTCCAACAGTTTTTAAAACAACAGTTTTACCGCCTGTATTTGGCCCTGTAATAACTAAAGTGTCATAGTCGTTGCCGATTGAAAAGTTGATAGGCACAACATTTTTAGCCTCAATCAGAGGATGTCTAGCCTTGTTTAGTACGATTATATTATCATCATTTATTTCAGGAGCGGTTGCACGCATTTTTGCACCCAAATTAGCCTTTGAAAAGTATATATCTAACAACACAATCGAGTTTAGTCCAGATTCTATCTGCTCTTTAAACTCAGCACACTCAGCAGATAATTCAGATAAAATTCTGTGGATTTCATCTTGCTCATTACCCTTCAAAATTCTTATATCATTATTAGCCTCAACAACTGACATAGGCTCAATAAATAGTGTTGCGCCAGTTGCAGAAGTATCATGAACAAGTCCGCTAACCTGACCTTTATGCTCTGCTTTAACAGGCAAAACATATCTGCCATCACGCATAGTAATGATTGATTCTTGAAGATATTTTTGCACAGTAGATGATTTCACCATCTTGTCAAGGGTATCTCTAATTTTCAGTCCAGAATTAGCCAGCTTTCTTCTAATTGATGCAAGCTCAGGACTAGCATCATCGGCCAAGCTTTCTTCATCGATAATTGCTTTTTCTAGTTTGCTTTCGAGATAACTGTTCGGAAAAAGACCTTCAAATAAATAATCCAAAGGATTTTGCTTTTCCTCAACCTCTGCATACCATTTTGTAAGTGTATTTATTTGAGTAAGTACACGTTTTATGTCGATAAGCTCTTTCAAGCTTAGAACTGCCCCAGCGTCTGCTCTTTTTAGCGCTGCTGACACATCTTTAATATTACTAAATGCTGGCGTACCAAATTTAATTGACATCTCAAGTGCAAAACTTGTCTTATCAATCTCATGCTGTACAGTATATAAATCATCAGATGGCTGTATATCCAAAGCCATATGCTTACTTTTTTCATTTGAACATTCATTTGACAATAATTGCAATATCTTGTCAAGTTCTAATGTTTCATAATATTTGTTCAATTTTTCACCGCCTATAATAGTTTGTAAAATCTAAGTGTTTCAAAGTTATCAGTAAAATAATATTTAACGAACTTTTCAGTAAAATCAGTAAGTCTTTTTTGATATTTTACACTTATTTTGAAATTGAAAAGTCTGTTAAAATCAGTCAACGCAATATATCTGATTATATAGAGCATTTTCTTGTCAAGTGTGTAGTCAAAAATACTGTCGGGATTATCGCAGCAATCCTGACACTCTATTAGCCCTGTTTTAAAATTAAAGTGCATAACGTCACTTTCGTATGTAAAACAGCTGTTGCAGCCGACTAAATAAGGTCTGAATCCTAATTCGCACAACAATCTAAATTCATAAATTGATTTTAAAAGCTCAATATCCCTATCGCCTTTATCAAGAAAATATATTGTATTTAATGTCAGCTTTAGTATTTCATTGCAATCAGTGTTTTCAATTCGTGAATAACATAGTAAATCAGTAAAATAACATGCTAATGCAGTTTTTTTCGCATCAAGCCTTAAATGATAAAATAAATTTATCGACTCAACACTATTAAGATAATAATTTGTATGACCCTTAGCATCAATTTTTTCATCTAGGCATAACTTCGAGTATGTAAAAAGCTGAGTGGATGATGACATTTTAGTACTCTTCATTCCACTTCGAACAAAAACATCTATTACGCCTAATTCAGCAGAGAGAACAGTAATTGACTTACTGCTCTCTCCCCTGCTGTTCTCTCGAATTATTAGTCCTTTTAGCGTTTTCATCAAGCTCTCCCTCTAATGACGCTCTATAATTTAAATAGTCATTTACACTACCAGTCATGCAAAATACATCCCAAGATTCCATAACACTACCTCCATTATTCGACTTATAATATTATGATTTGCAGACTATCCTTAATTATTATCGGTAAATTTTTCTGAAATTATTTTATCAAAATTTATTTCACAGAGATTTACTTGACTGAAATTTACTTTGCAGAAATTTACTTCACAGAAGTTTACTTCACAGAAGTTTACTTCTGTGATAAGCCAAAATTTCTTATCATACCCTCACGATTACGCCAGCCTTCTTTTACCTTAATCCAGCATTGAAGATTAACCTTAATTTGAAAAAACTCCTCAAGTTCAGCACGAGCATCACTGCCAATTTTTCTAAGCATTGAACCGCCCTTGCCAATGACAATACCCTTGTGTGATTCTCTCTCACAATAAATTACCGCTGAAATATCAAGGATTGGCTGCCCATTTTTATCATCACGTTCATTCAGGCTTTCGATAGTAACAGCAATTCCGTGAGGAATTTCTTCATTTAAATTATTAAGTGCCTTTTCACGAATGATTTCGGCCATTATAACTTTTTCAGGCTGGTCAGTAATCATATCATCAGGGAAATAATGCGGACCATCAACCGCGTGTTTTTCAATTGTTTTCATTACAATATCAAGTCCGTCACCGCAAAGTACGCTTACAGGAATAATTTCAGTAAAATCATATATCTCGGAATACTGTTCAATCTTTTCCATAACCTCTGATTTATCTTTTAAAAGGTCAATTTTATTTAAAATCAAAACAACTTTCGATTTCTTTTTAAATCCGGCTACAAAATCACGTTCAGTCTGTGATACTTTTTTAGTGCAGTCAACAACTAGCAAAGCAATATCAACATCTGCAACAGAATCATTAATAGTTTTAACCATATGTTCAGAGAGTTTGTTTTTTGCCTTATGCATACCAGGTGTATCCATAAAAACATATTGCGTTTCGGCTTTAGTTAAAACACCTGTTATCTTTGTTCTAGTTGTCTGAGATTTAGCACTTACCGCAGCAATTTTTTCGCCAACTAAAGCATTAAACAAAGATGATTTACCGGCATTTGGTCGTCCAACTATAGTTATAAAAGCATTTTTTGTGTTATTCATATTTTATACTCACGCTAAAAATTTCAAAAGAAAATTTAGCATAAGCTGTCCCGCCCTTCTTATTCTTTATTCTTTTTGTATTTATCATCTTTAAACTTAACTTCCTTAGTCGCATTTGCTGAGAAAATAAACATAATCCAAGCGACAATTGAAATCAAAAAACCAATGAATATCATAACATGTTTCGTAAAATAGGCATATATGTTTTTAAAGACTTCAATATCAAAAAAGAATATAAATCCAATAATCGCAGCAAAAAAAGCAATACATAATACCGCACCCGAGGCCGTATCCTTCGCTTTCTTAGCCAGCGGATGATATCTCGGAGAAACTAAATCAACGCAGGTCTCAATAGATGTGTTGATAGCCTCAAATCCAATCACAGCACCGATAGTTAGAAAAATTATAGCTTTTTCATATTTTGCTAGATCATAGAAATTCATAAAGCAAATCACATAAAATGCGACAGATAAATGAATTCTCATGTTTCGCTCAGATTTCACACAAGCGATCAATCCTCTAAAAGCGTATTTAAAGCCTTTTAAAAATCTAATAAATCTATTTTTTATACTCATGTTCACTCACTATAAAAGTTTCATCACGAGAAATTCCTAGTTTAGCCAAAATGGTTTCCTCTTTTTCGCGCATAATACGTTCTTGAAGCTTGTCCTGTTCATGATCATATCCTAATAAATGAAGCATTGAATGAACAGTTAAAAAACCAATTTCACGCTCAAGAGAATGTCCATAAATCTGTGCCTGTTTATATGCAGTTTCGATTGAAATAACAATATCACCAAGCAAATATAAACCTAACTCATTGTCATAATCAAATTCACCATTCTCACCCAGTGGGAAAGAAAGTACATCAGTTGACCTGTCAATACCTCTATACTCTAAATTTAGTGCATGAATTTCTTCATTATTTATAAAAGAAACGCTAATTTCATAGTCATCTGTATACTTTTCAATTTCCAAAACAGCATGACAGCATTTTCTTATTAGTAAACGTATTCCAACTGGTATTTTTATTTCGTTTTGGTTGTTTGTTATTAAAACTTTAACCTTTCCCATGTTTATTAACATTCCCCTTCTCGTAATATTTCTCATAAGCACGGATAATATCCTGTACTAACCTGTGTCTTACAACATCCTTTTCAGTAAATTTATTTATTGATATGTCATCAACATTTTTAAGCACTCTCATTGCATCAATCAATCCTGATTTTTTTGCATCAGGCAGATCAATTTGAGTAATATCTCCAGTAATAATAATTTTAGAATTATAACCAAGTCTAGTTAAAAACATCTTCATCTGTTCAGGAGTAGTGTTTTGAGCCTCATCTAAAATTATAAACGAATCATCTAAAGTTCTTCCGCGCATATATGCAAGAGGAGCAACTTCAATACAGCCACGCTCTTGCTGTTTAGCAAAATTCTCAGGTCCTAGCATATCAAAAAGCGCATCATAAAGCGGTCTAAGATATGGGTCAACCTTATCCTGCAAATCGCCAGGAAGAAATCCAAGCTTTTCACCAGCTTCAACAGCAGGTCTTGTTAGAATTATCTTAGTTATTTCGCGAGCCTTAAAAGCTTTTACAGCCATTGCAACAGCAAGGTATGTTTTACCAGTACCAGCAGGTCCAACACCCAAAACAATTGTATTTTGTTTTATAGCATCAACATATCTTTTTTGTCCAAGTGTTTTTGGCTTAACGATTTTTCCGCTTATAGTCACGCAAATTCCGTCATCAGTAAGCTTTTGAACTTGGTCTTGATTGCCTTCTTGAACCAAAGAAAAAACGTATCGAATATTTTGTTCGTCAATATTTTCGCCCTTATTTGCAAGTGCAATCAATGCCTCAATTGCCTTTGAAGCATTAGAAACATTCTCCTCGTCGCCAGTAATTTTTATATCACTGCCACGACTTAAAATAACAACATTATATTGTCTTTGAATAAGGTTAATATTTTCGTCATAATTTCCAAAAAGATTTAAAACAACGTCCATATTGTCAACATTTATAGTTTTTTCTATCATTAATACAATCGTTCCTTTCAAGATAAAACATTTAGAAAATCACTTTTAACTATCCAACATTTCACTATTTAGTATATCACATTTTTTTACTAATTGCAATGGATTTATAGGTCTTTTTAAGACATTTCATTATTTACTTACAAAAAAATCGACTTCTTGACTAATCACACCATATAAATTATACTCTACTGTTATTTCTACCCCGTCTTTAGTTGTTTTTTCAGTTCTTTTGGCGTCTTTAACTACAAAATCCTTAAGGAAATTGTGTTCATATTTTGTAGCTTGCTCATTCGCTAGTTCTTTTGCCTCAATCTCAGAATAAGTATATGTTTTAAAGTTATATTCATTCAACCGAGAGTGAGTAATTCCTATTGGAGTTTCAAATCCAAATATTGAAAAATTGCTTGTACTGTTTTCCTCAATATATTTTTTATCTTTATCTTTTATAAAAAGAGGAATATTTGCGTCAAACAACTTCAAATAATCATGTTCTATAGTTTTGTCTGATATGATTTTTTTAGTGTCAGTGAACGGCTGAAAAAAAGTCTGCTTCTCAGTAAAAGTACCATATATTTTGCCAATAGAGCGTACATATTTTGTAGAAATATCTTTAATTTCTTTTCCGTCCTTGTATGATATATCCTCAGTCACAACAGTACCACTGACTAATATATCGCCCTTTGCAGCACCACTTCCAACTGTAGTTACTAGTTGTCCGTCATACAGTTCAATTTTGTCAATTATTGCATCGTGAGTAGCTATAAGGTTACAAGGCATTCTTATATTTCTATATTCTGGTTTATCTATATTTTCAACCACATCTATGATAAGAATAGGTCCTTTTACAGAAATTCCAGCCCAAGATATTCCATCAACTTTTTTCTTTAATTCTCGTTCTAAAACTGTGCAATTAAGATTTGGTATAAAAGTGCCGTTATCTACTCCATTTTGCTTTAGGACAGCAGTAATCTCTTTTTTTATTTGATTGTCGTCACAAAGAATTTCAAGCTTCAAAAGACTATTAGATAAAATAAAAGATATTGCAAAAGCTACTAGTCCACCAAAAATTAATCCTTTTTTACTGAAAATTCTTTTAAAATTATAAACAAAACCTTTTCGTTTTATAATTTCATAATCTACTCCAAGTTTTAAGAATTGCTCTTCAATTTCACGTTTATATTCAACGCCTGTACGAATATATAGTACACCTTTTCGTTCCGAAATATTAGTGCAAAACACATTATTTTTCAATATGTACTTATATATTTTTTCATAATTATCGCCTATTACTTTGAAATCTACATAACCAAATATCATTATTTCCTCTCCTTTAGTCTGCGAGAAACAAGTGATACAGACTCAATAACTCCGTTTACTTCGATATATTCTTCACAATAATTGCTGAGAGATAAATCATGTCCCCAGATTTCAATTTGAAAACTACCGGTGCAGATTCTAGCTAAAACTTCATTACATTCAAGGATTTGCTTGCAATTTTCGACGACGACTTTAGTGTTATCAAGTATGTTTATGTAAGAGTTTAAACACATGAATTCTTTTGCTTTACCAGTAAATTTTAAGTTTGGCTGATTTTTTTTCATTTTAATCACTCCGATATATTTGTTATTATAATTATATTACTAATCTATCGGACATATACTTAAATAAAACAAAACATAAAAGAGAGGTTAGCTAAAAGATGAATAAAAAAATATGTGATATTAGTAAAAATGCAATTTGGATAGTTATAATAGTATGCTATGCTCTATTCGTAATTACAAATTCTCAAATTGTATCAAAAGCAATAATTGCTTCAATCTATAGGTGTATAAATATAATAATCCCATCGCTATTTGCATTCATTGCAATATCAACCATTATTGTGAACAGCAGGATTTATACATATATATCAAAGCCTTTTTATCCACTTACTAAGTTGATACTCAAAATGCCAAATGAGCTGTTTTTTGTATTCATATTAGGAAATATCGCTGGATATCCGGTTGGAATAAATTTATTGTCATCACTAGTAAATGAGAAAAAAATTGACAAGAAAACAGCAGAAATTATGAGTTGTTATTGCTATGCTGGAGGCCCAGCTTTTTTAATAGGTGCTGTTGGAATATCTATATTTAACAACTCAAAAATTGGGCTTTTGATATTTTATTCTATAATAATAACAAATTTATTAATCGCTATTTTCCTAAATAGAATTTTTAAAATAGAGTGCAATGAAATCAAAACTCAACCACAAATGACATCTGATGTGCTGATAAAATCAGTTGAGTCTGCGGGAAAAGCGCTATTTAAAATGTGCGTTATGATTATTTTCTTCTCTACATTAATGGTTGCGTTAGATAGATATTCAATTATAGAGTTATTGCAAACAAAATTGAATTTTTCTGATAACATTTCAGTACTTATTAAGTCTATTTTTGAAATTACAGCAGTAACAGAACTTACTGGTTTGCCGTTTAAACTGATCCCAATTATAGCTAGTGTTTGCGGACTTGGTGGTATTTGTGTAATCTTTCAAGTAATTTCAATTAATCAAAAAGCTTTTTCTTTAAAAAAGTTTTACATATCAAGAATAATTTCTTTGCCTTTGAACGCATTAATATGCTGTGTTCTATTACATTTTTATAATATTGATGCGATAGTAGTTTCAACAATCCAGCCAAAATTAATCGTCGAAATAAACAATTTTGTGCCATCAATTTGCTTAATTTTAATGATTTTTTCACTAGCTTTTAAGAAAAGACTAGTAATTTATAAATAGTTATGTTATAATATGTGTGTAATATAATTAGTTAATTTAAAGGAGTTGTATATATAATGGCAAAAAAGAAGAATTTTTTCGGTAATGAAATTCAACCTTCATGTTCATATTGCCTGTATGGTAATCGTTCTAAAGAGGGTAATAAAGTTCTTTGCGAAAAACAAGGTTTTGTTGATACTGATTACAGTTGTAAAAAATGGGTTTATGATCCTATTAAGCGCGTTCCAAAGAAACAGCTTAACATTCCTAACCAAGAAGATGATATTATCTAATAACTTTAACCATTTGAGAGTCACAATCGTGGCTCTTTTTTGTTGGTAGTAAAATACAAAAAAATGCAGATAACTTTCGCTATCTGCATTTTATAATAATTATAATATATTAAAAATTACTTAATCATTGAAGCTACTTCATCAGCAAAGTTGTCGTCTTTTTTCTCAACGCCTTCGCCACGCTCAAAACGAACATAATCAACAACAGTAATTGAACCGCCAAGCTCCTTAGCAGTATTCTCAACATATTTAGCAACTGAAATCTTATCTTCCTTAACGAAAGACTGCTCTAGCAAGCAGTTCTCAGAATAGTAGCTGCGAATCTTACCTTCAACAATCTTCTCCTTAACCTGGTCAGGCTTGCTAGCCATCTTAGGATCTTCAGCCATCTGAGCAAGAATGATATTCTTTTCATCCTCAACAACATTAGCAGGAACAGACTCAATGTTTAGGTATGATGGGTTCATAGCAGCAATCTGTAGTGCACAGTCCTTACCAGCTGTGAAAAGCTTCTCAGCGTCGATATCAGACTCAAGCTTAACAAGAACACCAATGCTTCCGCCATCATGAACATAAGGAACAAGAATTCCCTCAGATCTCTCAAAACGACGAATAACCATGTTTTCTCTAATTTTGATGAATAGATTCTGTAGAGTCTCCTCAACAGTAACATCTCCACCTGAAATAATTGTTTTATTAAGTGCATCAAGATCAGCTGGATTGTTTTCGATAACAGTATCAGCAACAGCAGCAACAAAAGCAATGAACTCTTCATTCTTTGCAGCAAAGTCAGTTTCAATGTTTACTTCAACAACAGCACCAACGTTGCCCTTAACAACTGAAGTAACAATACCCTCAGCAGCTACTCTACCACTCTTCTTAGCCTGTGTTGCAAGACCCTTTTCACGAAGAATAACGATAGCCTTTTCTACGTCGCCCTCAGACTCAAGTAGAGCCTTCTTACAATCCATAATGCCAACGCCAGTTTGCTCTTTAAGAGCAGCAATATCCTTAGCAGTAATCTTAGCCATTTTAATTCCTCCAAATTTTTTTCGATAATTAAAAATTAAGGCAGGCACACAATGTTTGCCTGCCTTAATTAAATTCAAATATTATTCAGCTGCTTGTTCTTCTTCAACTGCAGCATCTTCACCCTGTCTGCCTTCGATGATAGCATCAGCCATGCAGCCAGCAATTAGCTTAACAGCTCTGATAGCATCGTCATTACCAGGAATTACATAATCAATATCATCAGGATCACAGTTTGTATCTACAATACCAACAACTGGGATACCAAGATTGTTAGCCTCAGCAACAGCAATCTTTTCTTTACGTGGATCAACTACGAATAGTGCTCCAGGTAGTTCCTTCATATTCTTGATACCGCCCATGAATTTCTCTAGCTTTTCAATTTCAAGATTTAGCTTGATAACTTCCTTCTTAGGTAGAAGTTCAAAAGTACCGTCATTCTCCATTGTGTGAAGCTGCTCAAGTCTCTTGATTCTTTGCTGGATAGTTTTGAAGTTAGTCATCATACCGCCAAGCCATCTAGCATTAACGAAATGTGCATTAGCTCTAAGAGCCTCTTCCTTAACTGATTCACTAGCTTGTTTCTTTGTACCTACAAAAAGTACATCCTTGCCCTGTGCAGAAACGTCACGAATGAACATATAAGCTTCTTCAAGTTTCTTTACAGTCTTTTGAAGATCGATGATGTAAATTCCGTTTCTTTCTGTGAAAATGTATGGAGCCATTTTAGGGTTCCATCTTCTTGTCTGGTGACCAAAGTGTACGCCAGCCTCAAGAAGTTGCTTCATTGATACTACTCCCATTGTAGTAACCTCCTATTTGGTTTTTATTTTCCAGTAAACTGGATTATTGATCCTCCGCATGACTTAACTTGCTTTCACCTCAATTTGCATTAAGGAACCACCACAAGAGCACATGCGTGTGAATTGCTCTAATATTATACCATATATATTAGAAAAGTACAATACCTTTTAACGCTTTATTTTGACAAATTTTCCACAGAAAAAGTTCTTGATTTTGTGCATATTGTATCTTCCTCGAATTTTACGAGTATTGTATCCTCACCAACAAGCTCAATATCCTTGCATTTTATGATAATATCTTCATCTCTGCCCATAATTCCAAATGCTCTTGATCTGCCATATACTACAAGGGATATTATGTTACCGGTAACAGTATCAAGTTCAATATCATCAACAAATCCAATTTTCAATCCTGTACGCATGTTTACTACTTCTTTATTTCTCAAATTTGAAAAACTACAAATCATAAAAGCCACCTCCTGCAATTGAATATATGCAAGAGATAGCTTGTTTAATTACAATATATTTAATTTTTCTCGAAGTTTTTCGTTTCGTTTTAGTTCATATTCAATATCAGGCCAGTAATCAAAAAATTCTGAACGAATATATTCAGCAAGCTCTGAGATAAATTCACTATTCGTTGGTTTGTCAAGACTTTTATGCGATTTACAATTGAAAAAAAGTGATTTCGTATTTTCATCAGTTTTTTTCCATGCAGTAGCTATAGATACTCTAATAGCACGTTCAATAGCCATGTTAGTTTTATCATATTTTTTTGAGAGTAATGGATAAAGTTCTCTTGAAAAAACATATTTTTTGTTAGTTGTCACTATTAGAAACAGTGGTTTTTTTATATAATTATAACCCTGCATACATGGATTGAAATTCAAGATACTTAATATCTCAGAAATTCTGTAGTTAATAGTGCTAAAAGCGCCTTCAACATCTATGGGAACTTTTTGACACATAACGTCTAAATCATTTACGATTTGATTCATGTCAAAGGGTGCACAATAGCTCTTAGTAATGCCAATATTCTCTAGCTGGTCGATTTTTGTCTGTTCTTGATATGAATATAAATTAATTATAATAGGTTTTTTGTCTATTAATCTAAGATTTTTTATTAACGTCATAGCCTCATTGCGCTCAATTAAATTACTGTCCAAAATAATAACATGCGGTTTTATATGAATGGCACTGATTTCAATTGATACAGCATCAGGATTACATTCAAACACATCAAAGCCTTTATAATGTAAGCGCTCTATACATTGTGAGTAAAATCGTTGGTTGTTTAAAGCAACAAGGACTTTTATTTTGTTTTTCAAAATCACACACCACCCCTATTTTAGTACAACAATATAATTATACCAAAACTAGAGAGTGTTTTCAATACCAAATCATACATAAAGTGTTTTTTTAGTTTTTAGGGATACTTTGCAAAGAAAATATATCAATACAATTAATATATTTATAATATTTGTCGAAAACCGTCGCTGAATTATACTAAATTTTACCTTTAATTCTATTTAGAGCACCCTTTTCAAGTCTAGAAACTTGTGCTTGAGAAATACCAACCGACTGTGCAACCTCAACCTGAGTCTTGCCTTGAAAAAATCTTAAAAATAAAATTCGCTTTTCACGTGGCTGTAAATCATTAATAGCCTCTTTTATAGATAGTTCTTCAAGCCACTGTGATGCATCATTATTATCTCCAACCTGATCAAAAAGATATAGTGAGTCACCAGAGTCTGAATAGACAGGCTCGTATAAAGATATAGGATCGCTTATAGATTCTAATGCAGTTACAATTTCACTTCGCTTAGCACCAACTTGCTCAGCAATTTCATCAATTGTAGGTTCTTTTTGATTTTTATTAATCAACAGTTCTTTTGCCTGCATTGCTTTGTATGCTAAATCTCGTAAAGAACGGCTAACTCTTAGCGGCTGATAATCACGCATAAATCTTCTTAACTCACCCATAATCATAGGAACAGCGTAGGTAGAAAATCTTACATCAAGTGTGGTATCGAAGTTATCAATAGCCTTAATTAAGCCAACAACGCCTACCTGAAACAAATCATCAGCTGACTCACCTCGATTTATGAATCGCTGTAGAACACTTAAAACAAGGCGCAAATTGCCATTAATCAACTGTTCTCTTGCATACTTATCCCCGGCGTTCATTTTCTTTAGCAGTTCAATTTTCTCTGCCTCTTTTAAAACAATTAATTCCGAAGTGTTAACTCCGCTTATTTCAACTTTATTATACTGCATACTAACTCCTAATAATTTGATTAATATAATTATTACCAAATCAGTCATCTAGTATACAGAATAAAATTATGAAAATTCTGGTATGTTATAATATGCCAGAATATAAAAAATACCGCACCTAATATTTAGGCACGGTATAAAATAATTATGAATTAGCTTTTTTAGATTCAATTTCAGCAAGAGCATCTTTTCTTGAAAGATTAATTCTTCCCTGACCGTCAATTTCCATTACCTTAACAACAATCTCGTCACCAACAGAAACGATGTCCTCAACCTTCTCAACTCTTGAATTATCAAGCTTAGAGATGTGTACAAGACCGTCTTTGCCAGGAGCAATTTCTACGAAAGCGCCGAAGTTCATTATACGAACTACTTTACCCTTGTAAATTGCACCAACTTCTGGATCATGAGCAATAGTATTTATGATAGAAATAGCCTGCTCACATTTTCCCTTGTTGATACCAGAAACAAAAACCTTACCGTCTTCTGAAATATCAATTTTAACTTCACATTCAGCAGAAATTTTCTGAATTACTTTTCCGCCAGAACCAATAACTTCACGAATCTTGTCCACAGGAACTTTAGTTGAAAGCATTTTAGGAGCCCACTCATTAACTTCAGCACGTGGCTCAGGAATAGCCTTAAGCATTACATCGTCAAGAATGTAATTTCTAGCCTTCTTAGTCTTTTCAAAAGCTTCCTTAATGATATCCATTGTTAGTCCATCAACTTTGATATCAACCTGAATAGCAGTGATACCCTTCTTAGTACCACCAACCTTAAAGTCCATATCGCCGTAGAAATCTTCAAGTCCCTGAATATCAACCATAGTCATCCAGTTACCGTCTTCCTTAGTAATAAGACCGCATGAAATTCCAGCTACAGGGGCCTTAATAGGAACACCAGCATCCATCAAAGCAAGTGTAGAGCCACAGATTGAACCCTGTGAAGTTGAACCGTTTGATGAAAGAATTTCAGAAACCATTCTAATAGTGTATGGGAAGTCCTCAACACTAGGAATTACTGGAGCAAGTGCCTTCTCAGCCAATGCACCATGGCCAACCTCACGTCTTCCAGGACCTCTTGAAGGTCTAGTTTCACCAACAGAATATGAAGGGAAATTATAGTGATGAATATATCTCTTTGTAACTTCTTCGTCAAGTCCGTCAAGTTTTTGAGCATCACTAACAGGACCTAAAGTACAAATAGTCATAACCTGAGTTTGACCTCTAGTGAAAATTCCAGAACCATGCACCTTAGGAAGCATACCAACCTCCGAAGCAAGTGGTCTGATATCATCAATTCCTCTGCCGTCAACACGCTTACCGTCATATAGCCAATTTCTAACAATTTTTTTCTGAAGCTTATAAACAACTTCACCGATGTTATCATTAAGCTCAGGATATTTTTCTGAGAAAGTTTCAAGAATTTCGTCAGTTATAGGCTGCATTCTAGCATCACGAACTGTCTTGTCATCAGTGTCAAGAGCAAACTTAATCTTCTCACCAACAGCGCCCATAATTTCGCTCATCATTTCAGGATTAAGCTCCATTGACTCAAAGCTGAACTTTGGCTTGCCGATTTCAGAAACAATACCATTAATGAATGTAATCATGTTCTTAATTTCGTCATGACCCTTAGCGATTGCATTAAGCATAGTTTCTTCGTCAACTTCGTCAGCACCAGCCTCAATCATAACGATTTTTTCCATTGAAGCAGCAATTGTTAGGTTAAGATGATTCTTTGTTCTTTGCTCCAAAGTAGGGTTAAGAACAATTTCATCATCAACAAGACCAACACTGATTCCAGCAATAGGTCCAGCCCATGGAATATCAGAAATTGAGATAGCAATTGAAGTGGCAATCATGCCAGCAATTTCTGGAGAACAATCAGGATCAACAGCCAAAACGGTCATAACAACAGAAACGTCATTTCTCATATCACTTGGGAAAAGAGGTCTTATTGGACGATCAACCATTCTTGAAGTTAAAATAGCCTTATCAGTTGGCTTTCCTTCTCTTTTCATGAATGAACCAGGTATTTTACCTACTGAGTACAAACGCTCCTCATAATCTACAGAAAGAGGGAAAAAGTCAATGCCCTCTCTAGGTTTAGCAGATGCAGTAACGTTAGCCATAACAACAGTTTCACCATATCTTATCCAACAAGAGCCGTTAGAAAGCTGACATACCTTTCCTGTTTCAACAATAAAAGGACGCCCAGCATAAGTAGTTTCAAACTTTTTGTAATTTTCAAACATAAAAATACTTCCTCCATTTTAATAAATCGTTTTAGTTTAAGATGAAGTATTTAGCAATAAACACACGTCACGATATTCATGATTTCTGTTTAATGCTAAACATTACTTCATCATTTAATCTCATAAAAGTAATCAAAATAAACACCAAAAGGCAGTGACAATTATTGCCTCTGCCTTAGTGTTTGAACGCAAATTACTTACGAATACCAAGCTTTTCGATTGTAGCTCTGTATCTTTCGATATCTTTCTTCTTAAGGTAGTTAAGAAGATTTCTTCTATTACCAACCATCTTCAAAAGACCTCTTCTTGAGTGATGATCCTTTGGATGAGCTTTAAGGTGTCCAGTAATATCGTTAATTCTCTTTGTTAGAATTGCGATTTGTACCTCTGGAGAACCTGTGTCAGTTTCATGAGTTCTGTTAGCTTCAATAACAGCTGTTTTTTCGTCTTTTCTTAGCATTTTTTGTACCTCTTTCAAAAATTATTACCGATGTAAAAGAATATGGCAGGTAACTTTCCTTTACAGGCTTAACCCATATTCTGTTGCATGGTTATTGTTGTAAGTCACAACAGTTTATATTATACCTTAATTCTAAGATATTGTAAATAGCATTCACACTTTTTTTACAATTGGTAAATTATCGAATACAATTTTTTACTTTAGCAGCAGTAAGAGTATTCTGCATTAGCATTGCAATAGTCATAGGACCAACACCACCAGGAACAGGAGTTATATATCCTGCCTTGTCCTTGCAATCGTCAAAATCAACATCTCCGCAAAGCTTGCCGTTTTCATCTCTATTCATCCCGACATCAATTACAACCGCACCATCTTTAATATAATCAGCAGTTATCATTTTTGCACGACCAACAGCAGCAACAAGTATATCTGCTCTTTTGCAAACTTCTTTTAAATCCTTTGTTTTAGAATGGCAAATAGTTACAGTGCCGCTCTTGTGAAGGAGTAACATAGCCTGAGGTTTTCCTACAATATTACTACGTCCAACAACAACGCATTCTTTACCAGAAATATCAGTACCAGTTGAAGCGATAAGCTCCATAACACCAGCGGGTGTGCAAGGAAGAAAATCATAATCTCCAATCATAATCTTTCCTACATTTACCGGATGAAAAGCGTCTACATCTTTTTCAGGTAAAATATTATTTATAATAACTTTATCATCAAGATGTTTAGGCAACGGCAACTGAACCAAAATTCCGTTTACCTTATCGTCACTATTCAATTTATTAATTAAATCAAGCAGTTCATCTTCAGTAGTTTGCTCAGGAAGCGCGTATTCGTAAGAATTAAAACCAACTTGCTCACAAGCTTTTTTCTTATTGCGAACATAAACTTGTGAGGCAGAATCGTTACCGACAATTACAACAGCTAGACCGACTTCGACTCCCTGCTCTTTTAGCTTTGTAGTTTCGTTTTTGATTTTTTCTTTTACGCTCGCAGAAATAGCTTTTCCGTCAATAATTTTACTCATTTTTATCATCTTCCTTTTCGTCAGATTTGTTTTCGTCGTTATCAATTTCAGGAGCATTATCATCATCTAAGATTGATGTATAATTTTCATCTTCATCATCAGTTTTCTCAATAGGTTCTTGGGTATTTTTCTTAGCTGACTTACCAAATTTTTCGTCATATTCTTTTTCAAGCTCGATAAAACTTTCACCATTTTCTTTTGCTTTCTTTATCTTGCTCTTAATTTCTTTTTTCTCTTTTTGAGCATTATCATAATTACTATATTCCTCAAGTTGAGCTTTAGAAATATCTGTATCAACATAAAGCTTATAGTCACCACGTCTGCTGAAAACACCTCTAAGAATAATAATAAGAACAATTGAAACAACAAAGCAAATACCAGCAACAAGCTGTGAAACCTTAATATTTCCAAGATAAAGTGAATCAGTTCTAGTAGCCTCAATAAAGAATCTTCCAAGTCCATACCAACCAGTGTACATTAAAAATACTTCGCCGTCAAACTTGCGATGCTTCATATAGATATGAAGAATGAAAAATCCAATTACACACCAAATAGATTCATATAAAAAGCAAGGATGTACGGGTGCATATGCTGAAACTTGTCCCGCCAAGTCATCATAATGATAACCACTATAATTCATAGTAGTGCTGCTCATCATTCCCCATGGCATGCTTGTGTTTCCGCCAAAGGCCTCTTGATTGAAAAAATTTCCCCAACGACCAATCGCTTGACCGATAAAAAAGCATGGACCAACAATATCTAAAAGAGCAGAAAACTTAATTTTTCGAATCTTTGCAACTATCGCACCAAATACAACTCCACCTATAATTCCGCCGTATATGGCAAGTCCACCATCTCGAAAACTAAAAAACTCGCTGATTGGAGTAGTATCATTAAATAAAATATAGTAAAGTCTAGCATTCAAAATTGCACCAATAAATCCAACAATCACCACGTCAATAGCTCTATCAGGATCAATACCAACCGACTTCATTCTCTTAAATCCATAAATCATAGCCAAAAGCATACCAAGTGCAATTAAAAAACCATACCAGTATATTTCAAAATTAGTTCCAGGAATTTTAAAAAGAACTCTGTCTATAGAGAAACCCTCTTTAAATATATTATCTCCGCTTCCGAGATTAGGAAAAAACACTTTATCAGGATTATCAAGAATTTTTTCCTGTATATCTTTGCTAACATCGCTTACAAGCAGTCCCATCATTTGTGTCATAAAAGTGCCTCTTTCCAATTAATTTTCAATGATTGATATTGCGGCTTTTGACGTATCAAACAAAACATTAAAAGCGTTTGTTATATCTTCAAACGTAATTTGCGCAATCATGTTTGCAGTATCAAAAGCAGTAGTCCCTTGAAGATGATTCCTAAACATTGCATCCGCACAGTTTTCTACGTTATTAAAACCTCTAACAACTCCACCGTATTTTGCTTTTTTGATAATTTCAAATAGTCTTTTATCTAGACCATCAATTTTGGCTTTTTCAATTTCATCTAAATAACGCTTGAATACTTCGTCAGGATTTTTCGACTCACCACTAAAAATGCAAGTGAAAAATCCCTCCTCAGCATTAAAAACCTCAATAGAATGAGAAGGATTTATCAGTCCTTCATCAAAAAGTTCCTTATACAAACTCGACATCGAACCAACCAGCATCTGAAGAATAATTCCAGCAGCTAGTTCCATTTTTACCATTTCGTCACCGGTGAATGTAGGACATTTAATTCCAATTCCGAAGATAGGTATTCCAACAGTAAATTTCTGTGAAACTCTCTGCTTAACGATCTCAGCAGGTTCATCAGGAAATTTGACTTCAAGCTTTTTGTTTTCAGCACTGATAAGACATTTATCACAAATTTCCAAAACCTTATCCTCATCAACATTTCCAGCAATGCATAAAGCCATATTGTTAAGGTTATAGAAAGTATTATAACATTTATAAAGCAAATCTACATTAATCTCTTGAATTGATTCAACAGTTCCAGCAATGTCAATTTTCACAGGATGATTGAAATAGAGTGCCTCAAGCAAGTTAAAAAAACAAGCACGGTCAGGTGAGTCGCTGGTCATTTTAATTTCTTGAGTAATAATTCCGCGTTCTTTTTCTACAGACTGCTCTGTAAAGTATGGTTTTTGAACAAAATTGAGAAGTATCTCAAGTGACTCTTCATAATTATTTGAGCAACTGAAAGTATACGCTGTTTCACAAAAAGAAGTATATGCATTAGCTGATGCACCAGTTTGTGCATAAAGTTCAAAAACATCACAATCCTCGTTTTCAAATAGCTTGTGCTCAAGATAGTGTGCAATTCCGTCAGGAACTTTTACAAAATCATTAGTGTCTAGCGTTTTAAACTCATTGTTTACTGAGCCATATTTGGTGCCAAAAACAGCTTCGGTTGTAGTAAAACCGTCCATTTCCCAAATTAAAATATCCAGTCCAGATGTGTGGTGATATAGCGAATATTGATCACCAGTTCGTTCGTTTTTAATGATTTTCTTATTATTCACTATTCATCACCTCCGTCAGAAGTTTTTAAAGTATAAACCGTATCAAGTTTATACCCCTTAGCAGAATTTATAACATCCTCCCTAGTAATCTTCTCGATTTTTTCGATAACTTCATTAGGAGAAAGACTTGCACCTCTTACAAACTGATAAAAATACCAGCTGTTCATATCACTAACTGTATCATAATTTGAACGAAATCCGTCAGCGAGAAAAAGTTTTATGTTAGCAATTTCGTCGTCAGTAAAATTTCCGTTCTTTATTTCTTCAAGCTGATTTAAAACCTCAGTTTGTGTTATAGAAATTTTATCTTCGTCAACACCGCTGTCAATAATTATTGTTGATTTGCCCTCAATAATTGCAGATGAACAATAATAGCAAAGAGAAAGTTTTTCACGCACATTCATAAATAATTTAGAAGTCGGTGAACCACCTAGTAATGTGCACATTACTTTATCGATATACACATCTGCATTGTCTGTTTTAAGAGCCATGAACATTTTACATTGCGCAATGTCAAGTTTTTCTTCAATATATTTAGGCTGAAATTTAATCTTTGACGGTGAGCTGAAATTAAGCTTGCCGTCATATTTTCTATCGATAGCTGAAAATTTGTCAACAAGCAATGTTTCAGCATCTGCAGTATTGCCGTCACCGCAAATCGTGATGTCAATAGCAGCTTGTGAAAGCAGTCTTTTATAAGTGTCAAGTAAATCATCTTGTGTAATTTTCTCAGCATTTTCAAGATCACCCAGTATATAAGTTGATGCAGGTTCGTTTTCAAATATAGTCAACCCAGCCCTATTGAAAGCGTAAGATCTTTTATTGTTAATAGAATTCTTAAAATCATCAAGCAACTGATTTTTACGAATTTCAAAATAATTTTCTTTAAAATAACCATTTTCAAAATCAGGCTTTAAAATACAATCTAAAATTATTTGAGCAGCTTGAGTTGAAATTTTATCGTTATCAATGGTATAATTATCACCAATAAAGCTAATTGAAAGTCCGCAAATTTGATAATCGGCTACTTTATAGCAAAAAGAACCGATTGATGAACCATACATTTCAGCCATTTTTTCAGTTAGCAGCTCTCTTGAAGGATAATTACTGTTTGAAGTAGCAAGCAAGTCTACTAGCAAAGAATTTTTAGCTGCTTGACTGCTGTCTATTGGCGTAATAAATCGAATAACGATACTATTAGATTTGAATTTTCCATCTGAAATTCTAGAAATAGTAATACCATTACCACAGATATCATGTTTAAATGAAACAGGCATATATTTTCTCCTTAATTTTTAAAGTACTCTATATTATATCACATTGTACATAAAAATACCATAGTTTTCACAAGATTTTCATGCAGCTGTGAATTTTTAGTTCATTCAATTATAGTATACACAAAGTTTTCCCAGCGAAGTATATTCCCCTCATCAGCCTCAGGCGGAATCAACGCTCTTGCAATTAGCATATCTTCATTATTTTCTAAATTCAACAAATGAGCATAATCGCCGTCAATTCTAGTTAATTTGTAATTTTTAGGCTCCATTAAAAATCTCCTTTACATAAACAGTACGTTTTTATCACCTGCAATTGTTTGAAATTGCTCTAACAATTTTTTTGTAAGATTAATATTTGGTGCAGATTTAATGCTAATTTTTTTTCCAATATCCGCAAAATAAATATAAAGCCTGCTACCATTTGAAAAACTATTTTTGATAGCAAGTTTTTTGATTTCATCAATAATTTCATTATCGTTTGAATTTAATCTTATACAAACGTCTCTTGCAAACGACTGCTCCGCAAATCTGCCAGCAGTTTCAACAACTTCAGCCAGAAGCTTAGGATTCTCATCGTCTGAAGTAGAAATTTTCCCTTTAATATGCAAATGAGCCCCGTTTTTTAACAAAGTTGATGTAACCGAATATATATTTGGAAACACAACAACCTCAATAGTTGAAGTTTTGTCTTCGCAATTAATAAAGCACATCATACTGCCTTTTTTTGTTTTTAAGTTTTTTATATGAGTTTGCATTGCAATAATATCAACAACATCACCATCTTTATATCCTTGAATTTCGTTAGAAATGTTATTGTAAAGTGTTAAAACATCAATACATTTTGAAGCATAGGCAACCGACGCATAATTATCAAGAGGATGTCCTAATATATACATTCCTAAGGATTCATACTCAAACAATAAAAGAGTTTCCAAAGGATATTCTTCTGCATTTTCAATTACTTTTTCAGAAGGTTCTGTATTGCCCAAGCTGAAAAAATCAAGCTGTCCCTCAACATTTGCCTTGTTTTCTTGAATTGATGACTGCATAAGTTCTTCATAGACATTAAGCATCTCATGACGATTATTAGGAAAACATGACATTGCACCACATTTAATTAACTGTTCCACTGCCTTAGTAGTCACTTCTTTTCCGGACATACGACGGCAGAAATCCTGCAGCGACTTAAAGTCGCCATTTTGAGTACGCTCTCTAATGATTGATAAAATTGCAGCATCACCTAAACTTTTAACAGCGAGCATAGCAAATCTAATTCCGCCATTTTCAGAAACGAAATCTCGCTCACTTCTGTTAATATCAACAGGCAGAATATTAACACCGCTCTTTTTACAATCAGTAACATAAACATTTAATTTCTCTGTACTTTCCATCAATGTTATTGTCATAAGCGCTGCCATGTATTCTTTATAATAATGACATTTTAAATATGCCGTTTGATAAGCAATCGTAGCATAAGCAGCTGCATGAGATTTGTTAAACGCATATGATGCAAATGAACTCATTTCATCAAAAATCTCGTTTGCAATTTTTTCAGAAATTCCTCTTTTAATACATCCATCGCACATTCCGTCTTGTCCGTAAATGAAAGTTTTTCTGTTGTTTTCAAGCGTATCATGCTCTTTTTTTGCCATTGCTCGCCTAACAATATCAGCTTGTCCATACGAATATCCAGCCAGCACTCTAAAAATCTGCATAACCTGTTCCTGATATACAATACAGCCATAAGTTACATCAAGAATATCCTTAAGCAATGGATGTTTGTATGTAACAAGTGATGGATTATGCCTGTTACGAATATAAGTCGGAATGGAATCCATAGGTCCAGGACGATAAAGGGAAATAACAGCAATCAAATCTTCAATTTCAGTAGGTCGAAGTCTCATAATTGTAGCAGTCATTCCCGCACTTTCAAACTGAAAAACGCCTTCCGTTTTGCCAAGAGTAAGCATTTCAAAAACCTGTTTGTCATCAATCGGAATATTCTCAATATTGAAATCAGGAACTTTTTTTCGCACTTCAATTTGACAATGATTGATAGTTGTTAAATTCCGAAGTCCCAAAAAATCAATTTTTAAAAGACCAAGCTTTTCAAGAATTTTCATTGTGTATTGAGTAGAAACCTGTCCATCGCGTGAATATAGAGGAACGTAAAAATCTACAGGCTCTTTAGTAATAACAACACCTGCCGCATGAGTAGATGTGTTACGAGGCATTCCCTCAACCTTGACAGCTGTATCAAGCAAAGAACGGATTTTTTCGTCTGTTTGATACATTTCACGAACTTGAGGAATATCTTTTATAGCACGCTCGAGCATGAATCCTCGAGGAATAGCTTTCGAAACCTTGTCGCCAATTTGATAAGGCAATCCCATTGCTCTTGCAACATCTCTTACAGCGGCTTTAGCGGCCAGCGTTCCGAAAGTAACAATCTGCGCAACATGGTCAGAGCCATATTTATTTACAACATAATCAATTACTTTTTGTCTACCCTCCATACAAAAATCTATATCAAAATCAGGCATAGAAGTACGCTCTGGATTTAAAAATCTCTCAAACAAAAGATTATATTTAAGAGGATCAATACCAGTAATATCAATACAATATGCGCACAAACTTCCAGCGCCAGAACCACGTCCGCAGCCTACAGGAATATTATTTCTTTTTGCATATTGTATGAAATCCCAAACGATTAAGTAGTAATCAGTATATCCCATTTTTGTGATAACAGAAAGTTCGTACTCAAGGCGTTCGTGAGCCTCTTTAGTAGGATTATTATATCTCTTGTAAAGACCTTTTTCACACATATCACGCAAAAATTTCTCGTTGCTGTCAACACTTTCTATATGGAAATAAGGTAATTTTGTTTGCCCAAATTCAAAGGAAACATTGCACCTGTCCGCTATTAGTTTTGTATTAGCTATAGCTTCTGGTAGTGAAGGAAAAAGCTCAACCATTTCAGATTGTGATTTAATATAAAATTCTTCAGTAGGAAATTCTAGCTTTGAAGGATCATCAATTGTAGTAGCTGTTGAAATACACATAAGAATTCTTTGTGCATAAGAGTCAGACTTTCTTATATAATGAGCGTCATTAGTAGCTACAAGTGGTATACCAGTCTCTTTTGAAAGCTTAATTAATGACGGTATAATACGCTCCTGCTCCATGAATTTATGCTTTTGAATTTCGATAAAGTAATTATCTTGGCCAAATATTTCTTTGTATTTTAAAGCAGCATTTACAGCCCCCTGATAATCGTCTTGTGAAAGCTTTCTCGGAATTTCTCCTGCTAAACATGCCGATAGACAAATAAGTCCCTCGCTGTGTTTTTCAAGCAACTCAAAATCAACTCTAGGACGATTGTAAAAGCCCTCAATATACCCTTGAGATACCATTTTAATTAAATTTTGATATCCAGTATTATTCTTACACAGTAAAACCAAATGATAAGGAGAAGTATCAATTTTAGGAATTTTATCAAATCTTGTTCTCGGTGCAACATAAACTTCACAGCCTATTATAGACTTAATTCCTTGTTTTTTACATTCGTTGTAAAACTCAACAGCAGCAAACATATTGCCGTGGTCGGTTACGGCACAAGCAGTTTGCCCTAGCTCTTTAACATGTGAAACAAGATCTTTAATTCTACAAGCTCCGTCTAAAAGCGAATACTCACTATGAACGTGCAAATGAACAAATTCCTCCATGACAAATCCTCCTTTGAGTTATATATTTAAGCCTTACTCTCTCTTATCTCGTCAGCAATTTTTGCAAGCTTAGCCAATCTATGATTCGCACCAGAACGCGAAATTGGAGGAACTAAGGCCTGTCCTAATTCATTCAAATTGAAATCAGGATTTTCATAACGCAGCTGTGCAATTTCACACAAATTATCATCCAGTGAATCTAAACCGATAGTTGAATCAATAAGCTCAATGTCATTAATTTGACGTTCTGCTGCTTTTAGAGTTTTTTCAATATTTGCATTGTCACAATTAACAGCACGATTAATCTGATTTCGCATATCTTTCATGATTTTTACATTCATAAGCTCAAGTGATGAATTTGTAGCACCCATTAAAGTAAGCAAATCAATTATATTTTCCGATTCTTTTATGTAAACAATTTGACAGTTTTTGCGCTCTGTCTGCTTTGCTAAAATTCCAAAATTATCAAGTAAAATCAATCCAAAGTCGTTACATAGCTGTAAACTTGGCATAACAAATTCCATGTGATATTTTTTTTCTGGATTATTTACAGAACCGCAGGCTAAAAAAATTCCTGAAATAAGCTGAGGATAAAACTTCTCTTTTGGTAGGTCATCAGCCGACATACCACGAGATGAATCCATTCTAAAATATTCAAGCAAACGCAAGCAATATTCAGGCTCATCAATTTCAAGTCTATATAAAGTAATATTATTTTTCTTACCTATTTCAGACATTTTTACACAAGCCTCATCCTCGCATATTCGAGCACAATTCAATGTAAAAAAGTCTGCAACAGACTTGTGTTCAGTGAGAAAAACAATCTCCCTATCACTCAAAATGTTGCAGAAAGTTAGTATGCCCATAAGGCAGACATCTGCCTTAGGTTTTGTATTTATTCTAGCAAGTATTTCATCCTTGGCATTATACGAAAACGACTGTATGCTCATTTTTTTATCTAACCGCCTTAATGCTTTTCAATATCTCTATGTGAAACTCTAACCTTATGATTACTTTGTTCAAGATGTTTTGCAAGAGCTTCAGCGAATGTAACGCTCCTGTGTTTACCACCCGTACAGCCAAAAGCAACAACTAGCTGTGACTTCCCTTCTTTTTCATAAAGCGGAATAAGAAAATCAATAAGCTCAGTCAGTTTTTTACTTAACTCCTTAGCCTCATCAAACTGCATGACATAGCTTGAAACCTCTTTGTTCAAACCTGTCTTTTCACGCAACTCAGTAAGATAGTAAGGATTAGGCAAACATCTTACGTCAAAAATCAAATCGCCATCGCGAAATGGTCCATATTTAAAACCAAACGACCGAATATCAATTTGCATAAAATCTTGTTCATTATCCGAAAAAATAGAGCGTACTCTTTCTTTAAATTGCGACAGCGACGTTGTGGTTGTGTCAATATAATAATCAGATTTAGCTTTAACTGGAATCAAGATTTGACGCTCTGTTTCAATAGCTTTTCTAATATTTCCAAAAGATATCTCATCAAGCGGGTGCTTTCTTCTTGTTTCTTTGTATCGTCTTACAATAACATCATCAGCAGAGTCCAAAAATAAAACTTTAAGATTAAAATGTGCAGCTTTAAACTGAGTGACAACATCACTAAGCTTTAAGAATAAATCACCGCCTCTAATATCAGCCACAAAAGCAACCTTTTCAATTTTACCATCAGATTGAGCGCTAATATCTGCAAACTTTATCATAAGTTCAGGCGGCATATTATCAATGCAGTAATATCCCATATCCTCAAGTACGTTAATCGCACTTGACTTTCCAGAGCCAGACATTCCAGTAACTATTACATATTGCATTGTGTAAAATCCTCCTAAATTTGTTATTCTTTTGAAAAAGGTATTGTCCTAACTTCACAAGCAAGCATAAAGCCCGTTTGCTCATGAACAATATCTTGAACTTTCTTGATCAAGGTCTTTATATCTTCAGATGAAGCGTTATCTTTGTTTATTATAAATCCGCAGTGCTTTTCTGAAACCTGTGCACCACCGACAGTTAAACCTCGAAGTCCGCAATCTTGAATCAGCTTGCCGGCAAACTGCCCCTCAGGACGTTTAAATGTTGAGCCAGCACTAGGATATTCAAGTGGCTGTTTGTCTTTTCGACGACTCATAAGCTCTTTCATTCTAGCATCAATTTCAGATTTATCAGCCTTACAAAGTTTAAAAACTGCAGTTGTAACTATGTAACCCTTGTCTTCAAAAATGCTGTGACGATAAGATAAATCAAGCTCAGATTTATTCAAATTAATAAAATCACCGTCACTAGTTATAGCAGTTGCATATGAAATAACATCTTTTATCTCACCGCCGTAAGCACCAGCATTCATAAAAACAGCGCCACCAACAGTGCCAGGAATTCCATAAGCAAATTCTAAACCACTAAGCAATTTATCAAGAGCAAAAAGGCATAACGTGCTTAACGGACATCCTGATTCAACTTCAATAGTTGTTTCATCTAATAGTCTAATCTGAGAAAAATCATTTCCCATAAGAAAAACAACACCATCATAACCCTTGTCATCACAAATAACATTTGAACCCTTGCCAAGAACCATGTGTCTTATATTAAATTGGTTACAAAAAGCCAACATTTCAGACAAGCTTTCTTTTGAATTTATGCTAATCACCGCATTACAGTTTCCGCCTACCTTAAACGTAGTATAATCACTAAGCGGAGTATTAAGCATAAACTTACAGCCGTGGTTTTCAGCTATTTTACAAAGCTGTTCTATATTCATTTCAATAATCAAACCTTTCAAGTTTTTGCTGCATAATATTTATAAGCACGTTATAAACCAATATCACCGCGCTTTTTAATTATATGCTCGCGAATAGTATTCCAATCACTATTTGCTATCAAAGATTTTGGAAAAGATAATTCTTCGACCAACTGTTCACCAACAGGAACTTGTCCAATTAAATAGCAAAAGTGTGAATCAGAATCCAAAACAACCGGAACTTCATATTTTTTGCACAACTTCATAAGCTCAACACCATTTACTCTCGAACCCTTATTGTAAGTTAGTGCATTTTGATTAATCTCAACGTATTTTTCATACTCTTTGAATTTTTTAACAGCAGTTTCCATATCGAAAGGAAAGGTTAAATTTGTGCAGTGTCCAATAACATCAACATATTGGTTTTCAGCGATAGCCAAATAAGCTTTTGTGTGATTTTCAGGAGTTGTTGCATTGTAAGTAACGTTGTGCATAGAAGCAACAATCCACTCAAGTCTTTTTAGCAGATGTTCAGGCAGGTCAACGCTACCCTCGTCATCAAGAATATTAACCTCTGCTCCTTTTAATACAATAACATCCTCAATTTTTCGAGGCAAAACCTTTAGATTCTCAAAGTGCCAAACATGTGGCGAATCCTCAATTTGCATAGCATGGTCAGTCATTGCAATTGCCCTAAGTCCATACTCTTTCGCTATTTTACAATTCTCTACAAGTGTTGAATATGCGTGAGTTGATGCAAGTGTATGTGTGTGTAAATCAGCTTGTATAATCATTTTATTATCTCCAATTTCAAAAAACGCTAGTTATATATTATCCCATTCTTTAACTGTATTTTTATTATCAACTTGCAAACCTAAATTTGTAAGAAGTTCCTGTGCAGCATTATATCCCATCTTTTTCTGACGGTTGTTCATAGCAGCTACTTCAAGAATCACAGCAAGATTACGGCCTGGCTTAATTGGGATAGTTAAACTAGGTACCTTAACACCCAAAATAGATGTGTATTCATTATCTACACCCATGCGGTCGTAAATCTTTTCACTGTCCCAAGGCTCAAGCTCGACAATCAAATCAATTTTCTCAGTTACCTTAACAGCACCCATACCAAAAAGACGTCTGGTATTAATAATACCGATACCACGAAGTTCAAGGAAATGCCTAATGTTATCAGGTGAAGAACCAACAAGGCTTAAGTTAGACACTCGTCTAATTTCAACAGCATCGTCAGCAACAAGTCTGTGACCTCTCTTAACAAGCTCAATTGCAGTTTCAGATTTACCAACACCGCTTTCACCCACAATCAAAATACCTTCACCATAAACTTCAATCAAAACTCCGTGACGAGTAATTCTTGGGGCAAGCTTTACATTTAAAAAGCCTATAAGTGCGGCAACAAAAGCAGTTGTACTATCGTTGGTCCTTGCAATAGGAACCTCATGCTTTTTAGCAATTTCAAGCATTTCAGGATAAATCTCATGACCTCTAGCAACTACAAAAAGAGGAATTTTTGTTGCAAATAAAGCATCAATTCTCTCATATCTTGTCTTTTCATCAATTGAAGCAAGACATGCAAATTCCATGTTTCCGCATATTTGAATACGCTCAGCATTAAAATACTCATAAAAGCCCATTAATTGTAATCCAGGACGATTGCAATCATTGTCAGTTACTAATATTTCTGAGGTGTCTTTTGGAGTATACAAAATCTCCAATTTTAATTCTTCTACAATTTCCTCGATTGTAACACTAAAAAGTTCAGCCATGATTTTTTCTCCCTTTCAAATAAATTATATTTTAATAAGTCCTTTATTAAGCATCTCCTGTGCCGCGAGCATAACTCCCATTTTACCAGTAGGATATGTAATTCCGCCTTGAAGCCATGCAGCAAACGGCTCTCTTATAGGAGCGTCTGCGGAAAGTTCAATTGATGCACCCATAGTAAATGCGCCTGCCGCCATAATTACCTTGCTGTCATAACCAGGCATGTCCCAAGCCTCAGGAAGTGCGTAGCTGTCAACTGGAGAACCTTTTTGGATTCCCTGACAAAAAGCAACAAGATTTTCCTCGTTCTCAAGTAAAATCGAAGCGATGATATCAGTTCTAGTTTCCCAGCTTTCTGGAAGAGTTTTATACCCTTGTTTTTCAAAGAACTTGCAAGCAAAAACAGAGGTCTTAAGTGCCGCTGAAACAGTTTGAGGAGCAAGGAAAAATCCTAAATACATCTCTCTGTTTTGCTGTAAGCTACAGCCAACTTCTTTGCCGACGCCAACACAAGTTAATCGGTCTGCACATTTTTCAATTAGATCTGCTCTTCCGCAAATATATCCGCCAGTTGATGCTATTGCACCGCCAGGGTTTTTTATAAGTGAGCCGATGATCAAATCAGCACCAACTGATAGAGGCTCTTGTCTTTCAACAAATTCACCGTAGCAGTTGTCTACCACCACTATAATGTCAGGATTAGCAAGTTTAGCAGTCTGTGCCATCTTGCCAATTATTTCAACAGATAAAGAAGGTCTAAGTGAATACCCTCTCGAACGCTGAATATATGCAACTTGAGCATTTTTAGCAAGTTCGCTTATTTTCAGATAATCAGGTTCTTTTTCATCAATCAAGTCAGCCTGTATATAATTAATTCCGAAATCTTTTAATGAACCTTTTCCAGCCTCACCACGAAGTCCAATAACCTCTTCCATAGTGTCATAGGGCTTGCCAGCTAGTGAAAACATTGTGTCACCAGTACGCAAAACACCAAAAAGTGCTGTTGACAAAGCATGAGTGCCATTAGCAAAAGTGTGACGCACAATTGCATCTTCACCTCCGAAAGACTCAGCAAAAACCTTGTCAAGAGTATCACGTCCGATATCTCCATATCCATATCCAGTAGTGCCTTTTAGGCAAACTTCGCTAACACGATTATTTATAAAAGCTGATAGAACTTTTTGACCGTTATATTCAGCAATATCATCAATTTCTGCAAACATCTCAGTACATTCTTTTTCAGATTGTGCTGCAAGTGCAAGTATTCTTTCATCTATATCAAAAAAATTATTTGTCATCAATAAATGTCCTTTCCAAAACCTTATCAGTTCCAATTTCTTTAAAGCCTATCTCATCATAATAACTAACTCTGTTAGGTCTAGCATAAAGCTTAACTTTATATCCGTTTTTAGCATACTCTTCACCAACCCAGTACAAAAGCTTTCTTGCATAAAAATTTCCGCGTTTTTCGGGCGTAGTAGCAACATGTCCGATAAGTACAGTTTTGTCAATTATATATTGCACAGTAGCTGTAGTACAGCCTTCATACAAAAAGGTTTTTGAAAGTTCTCTGCGAATTCTGTGAGAAGTATCTGTAAGCCATAATTCATATGAATTAGCTAACGCATGAAAACTTCCTTTTAATATATCATAAACATTATCGAGCTTAGGATTTGTATCTACCAAAATTTCAGTATCTTTGCTCTTTGAAACAAACTCAAATTCAGTTCTCAAATCAGAAGAATATTCAAATCCTAAATGAGCAAGCATTTTGTCAGAATATATACAATCAAGCTCAATTAAAGCAGGCTTGTTCATTAAAGTAAAGTGTGAAATTTCTTCAATAATTTTATCGGACAAAATCATATTTTCATAAGTTGAAATAACTAGCGAAGAATTGAATATTGAAATCAAACCTACAAGATTTGATTCATCACTAACAACGAAAAATCTAGAAAAATCATAGCTTAAACCATAAGCCTCAAAATGCGATTTAATTCGTCTAGAATAATTATTAGACTTAAGTTTTTCTAATAACAATTCGCTTTTAAAGTTACATTGCCTTATCATTTATTATATATCCTATCAAGTAGATTTTTTGTGAGAATATATGCGTTTTCATAATCATCTTTGTGTATTACACATGACGGTGAATGAAGATATCTGCAAGGCAGAGATATAGCAATAGTTTTAACTCCGCCACGAGAAATATGTATTTCTCCAGCATCATTTCCACCAGCAATTACCGTCTTAGTCTGACATGGAATTTCAAGCTCTTTAGCAATACTAAATGCAAAATTGTACAAATCTTTATCGTAAATAGTACGTCTGTCCATAAATGAAACTACAGGTCCAGATTTAAGCTTACAAACTTTTTTGTCATCAGAAACATTAGGAATATCAGCAGCAGTAGTAGATTCTAAAACAATAGCATAATCAGGTGCGACTGTATAAGACGCAACCTTTGATCCTCGAAGTCCTATTTCCTCCTGAACAACAAAAGTAAAATAAGTATCAAAAGGGAGATCTTTACGAATCAGCTCAAGCATGATTGCACATCCAGCACGATCATCAATTGCCTTTGCTTTTATAAATCCATCACCAAATTCAGTGAACTGTGAATCAAAACAAACGCTGTCACCAAGTGAAACCAATTTTTCAGCTTCTTCTCTATCCGTACAGCCAATATCAATAGTCATGCTGTCAAATTTCACTGATTTTTTTCGCTCATCAGCAGAAAGATTATGCACTGCTCTGCCACCGATTACACCAGTAATATTTTTATTTCCAACTGTAACTCTTCTGCCAAACACAACTCTAGGATCAATTCCTCCAACTGCTGAAAATGACAACGATCCGTCACTATTTATATAATTTATAATCATGCCCACTTCGTCCATGTGAGCAGAAATCATGATTTTGTTCTTAGGCTTTTGTTTGCCTTTTTTAAATGCAATAACATTTCCTAAGTTATCAACAGTATATTCAGCAAAACCGTCAAGCTGAGAACAAATATAATTTGCAACCTCTGCTTCATCACCAGAAATTCCATTTAAAAGACAAAGCTTTTTTAATTCATCAAGCATACAATTTCCTCACTCTCATTATTTATTAATATCATGAGATAACCTTAACTAAGTCTTGCAAAACTCAGCAATAAGCATTGACACGGACTCAACATCAGAAATGTCAATAGTTTCAATCGGCGTGTGCATATATCTAAGTGGTATTGATAAGGTTGCTGTTAAAATGCCACCTTTAGTCACTCCAATTACATCTGAATTAGTGCCAGTTAAGCCGTCCATAACTTCCGTTTGATATGGTATATTACAGTTCTTTGCAGTGTCAATAAGCTGACTTGATAAATCACGAGATAGTGACGGTGCAACCCCAATCATAGGACCGCCTGAGAGTCTTCCGCATTTTATTTCTGACTCGCCATTAATTTTCGCAAACGATACATCTACAATAATAGCCATGTCAGGATAAATGTCAAATGCTGCAATTTTAGCACCACGTTCTCCGACCTCTTCTTGAGATGAAAACAAAACCAAAATATTATATTTTGTTTCCACATTCTTGAGAAGTTCCAATGCATATAAAATAGCAGCTGCTCCGCACCTGTCATCTAATGCTTTTGAAGAAACCAAATTATTTTGCAAGCTAATCAAACCATTCTCAATAATAACTCTGTCTCCAAGTGAAACAATTTCCTCAGCCTGCTCTTTTGACATTCCTATGTCAATAAAGATACTTTCAAATGTAGGTGCAATTGTATTATCTTTTTCAAGATGAGGAGGAGTTGATGTTACGATTCCTTTGATTACTTTACTTCCATAAACTGAAACCTCTTGTGCAAGCAAAACTCGTGTGTCAATTCCACCGCAGTTAGAAACTTTTAAAAATCCTTCGTTGGTAATATAAGTTACAATCATACCAATTTCGTCAATGTGAGCGTCAAGCAATAAAGTTGGTTTATCTTTTAAAAATTCGCCGAATTCTCCAACAACGTTTCCGAAATAATCAGTACTTGTTTTACAATATTTTTTCAGCATATTCTCAGCAGTTTCAGAAATTAAAAATTCACTGCCAGATACGCCCTGACCTGCACAAAGCTCAGATATAGTTGATTTTAAGTCCATGCAAAATCCCCTTCCTATGATATTTTCATATCAAAATATAAGCTTTAAAACTAAAGTTCATTTACAAGATGCTTGAAGTGATTTCCTCTGTCCTCAAACATTCTGTACATATCAAAGCTTGCACACGCTGGTGAAAGTGAAACAATATCACCTTCAACAGCAAATTTGTTAGCTGTTTCAACAGCCTCCTGCATATTTTTAACTTGAATAATTTTCAAACCACTGTCTTTATATTTATCTGAACCCACTACTGCTTGCTGAATTTTATCAGCAGTTTCGCCCATTAAAATCAAAAGCTTAGCCTTTTCACAAATTGGAGTCGCCATAGGTTCAAACGAAATTCCCTTGTCAGAACCACCTTGAATTAAAATCTGCTTTTGATCGAACGAATTTAAGAAAGCAAGCACTCGAGTAGGGCTAGATGCAATTGAATTATTGTAGTATCTTACACCATTAACTTCCCTAACAAACTCAATTCTATGCTCAACGCCTGAAAATTCTTGTGCAATAGTTTTGACAGTTTCAGGATTAACATCTCCCCAAGTCATGGAGATAGCAGTCAAGAAATTCTCGACATTGTGAATTCCAGGAATTTTAATATCTTTCATGTCAACAATTTCAGTCACATTGCCATAATCGTTGTAGCAAAGAATACCGTTGTCGTTAAGGAAACTACCCTTTTCAACTTTTTCTTTACGGCTGAAGTATGAAAGCTCACCACGAACTAAACTGCTAAGATTTCTAGTGCTCTCATTATCATAGCTTAAAATCGCCTTAGAAAAAGCGTTTTGATGATAAAGCAAATTACACTTAGCCTCAATATATTCATCCATATTCCCATGTACATTTAGATGATTAGGAGTTATATTAGTAATAGCTGCAATATCAGGAGATTCTCGCATAGAAATCAGCTGGAAGCTTGAAAGCTCAACAACCGCAACATCAGTGTCAGAAATAGTTTCGATTATAGGAAGCAAAGCCTTACCAATATTTCCGCCAAGATGAACACGCTTGCCTTCAGCTTTCAAAAGTTCGCTAACAATGGTAGTAGTAGTAGTTTTACCGTCAGAGCCAGTGATAGCGTAGATTTTACAAGGGCAAAGATCAAAGAAAACTTCCATTTCGGATGTAACCACAATACCAGATTTTCTCGCCTTTATAAGAGTTTCATCATTGTAATACATACCAGGAGTTCTAAAAACGACATCGCAGTTAAAAATTTCATCAAGATAATTTTCACCAAGCGAAAACTCTACTCCCCTAGCATAAAACTGCTCATACAAATCAGCGTCAAAATGATCCTTATCCTTTTGATCACAAATAACAACATTTATACCTTTTGAAATAAAAACTCTAATAAGCTCAGTATGGCTAACACCAGTACCAATAAAAGCGACGCGCTTGTTTTTCAAACCAGAAAAGAAATTTTGAGCTTTTGACATAATTAATTACTCCTCACTTTATGCAAATTAAAATGAACTGTCTTTTATATTTTATATATTATTATAAACACAATTATACTATTATATTATATATCAATTTGCAATAAAACGCAATAGCTTTTACATTTAAATTACTATTATAAATAATTTTTATAACAATTCACTAATAAAATGTTGCAATAAAATATAGTTGTATAAATTGATGAAAATTAGTTGTATTATTTTTGTATAAAAACATAAATAATATTAAATTTTGACGATAGGTATTGTAAAAATAGAAAAAATGAAGTATAATAAGAATATATTTGTTTTGTTATAATTTATTTTATCGGAGGATGAAGTTTTAAGAAACTATAACTTTAAATGAAAGGTGGGACGAGCCCATGCTGAATTTTCTTGTGATTTTTTGTAAATTCGGAGCATGGGCATAAGAATGAAGAGTTCAAGTACTAGAAAAATTCTGTATAACACACAAACGAGAGTTGCGCCATTAGGTCTTATAGCAATGGATGGTGCGAGTGAACTTGGAGCGGAAATTAACGATTATTTGGTAAAATGGGGGAAGGGACAAGAAGGTTTTGACGCTGATTCATTTTTAATTGAAACTGACTGTCCTAGATTTTCTTCTGGCGATGGTAAAGGACTTATTAAGTCAACAGTAAGAGGAAACGATTTGTTTATTCTTTGTGACGTTGGTAACTATAGCTGCACTTACGACTATTTTGGCAGAGAGAATGCAATGTCACCAGATGACCACTTTCAGGATCTTAAGAGAATTATTCAGGCAGCAAGCGGTAAAGCTCGCAGAGTTAATGTAATTATGCCATCACTTTACGGTGGCCGCCAGCATAGGAGAAATTATCGTGAATCTCTTGACTGTGCTGTTGCTTTGCAGGAGCTTGAAGCTATGGGAGTTGAGAACATTGTAACATTTGATGCTCACGACCCACGAGTACAAAATGCTGTTCCACTTATGGGATTTGATAATATTATGCCATCCTATCAAGTTTTAAAAGCAATGTTTAAAAACATAACTGATTTGAATTTGGATAAAAATCATTTTATGATTGTTTCACCAGATGAAGGAGCTATTAATAGAAACATGTATTATGCATCAGTTCTTGGTGTTGATCTTGGAATGTTCTATAAGCGCCGTGATTATTCTGTAGTTGTTAATGGACGTAATCCAATTGTTGCTCACGAATATCTTGGTAATGATGTTGCTGGCAAAGATGTATTTATCGCTGATGATATAATTTCTTCTGGCGAATCAATGCTTGATATAGCAATTGAACTTAAAAAGAGAAAAGCAAAAAGAATCTTTGCTTATGCAACTTATGCTATATTTACAAACGGTCTTGAAACTTTTGATAAAGCTTACAGTGATGGAATTATTGATGGTGTGTTTGGCACAAACTTAACATATCGTTCACCTGAGTTGCTAGAGAGAACTTGGTTCCACGAGGTTGATTGTGCTAAGTATATTGCATACTTTATTGCTTCTCTTAACCATGATCTATCAATTTCTAATATTCTTGATCCGCATGAAAAAATTCAAGCTTTGCTTGAAAGAAATACTGAAAAATAGTTTTATTAAAATTAGGGGCGGATAATCCGTCCCTGTTTTTATAGAAAAAAGGAGGTTGTTTTATGATTTATGCAGGTATAGTTGCTGGCGGGACTGGATCACGAATGGGAACTGATATCCCCAAACAGTTTTTATGTCTTAAAGACAAACCAATCATCATACACGCAATTTTGAAATTTCTTTCAGTTTCTAAAATTGATAAAATCTACATTGCTGTTCATCCTGATTGGATTGAATATACAAATGACCTTTTATCGAAACATCTAGAAAGTACCGACAACATTTGTGTAATTGAGGGTGGAATTGACAGAAACTCTACTGTGTTCAATATAATTAATTACATAAATGAAAATATTGGTATTAGTGATGATGATATTATTTTAACGCATGATGCAGTAAGACCTTTTGTTTCTGAAAAAATCATTCTAGATAATATTAAAGGAGCAAAAAGATATTCTGCTTGCACAACAGCAATTTCAGCGGTTGATACTATTTTGCAAAGCAGTGATAATACAGTAATTACAAAAACACCGCCGAGAAAACAAATGTATCACGCCCAAACTCCGCAAAGCTTTAGTATTTCGTACTTAATCGAAACTTACAACACTTTAACAGATGATGAAAAATCATCTCTTACAGACACTTGCAGCATATTTACTGCAAAGAAAATACCGGTTTATATTGTAAATGGAGATGTATCAAATTTTAAAATTACAACTCCTTTTGATTTGAAAATCGCACAAGCTGTAATTGAATAAAAACAAAACGGACTGCTTTATATAGCGGTCCGTTTTGTTTTAATATAATCAAAATTTTTATCTTCTCTAAACATTTTCCAACGCAAAAAGTCATCCAGTGCTATTCCAATTACAGCCAACCCCCCCCATAGAATAACAAATGGCAAACAAATTTGTCCGTCAAAATTTAACGGAACATCAGAATAATCCCATATGTTCATTTTAAGCCATACGTTTAGAATCTCCCCTGCTAAAAATTCAATTGATGTAATAAATAACGCAACTATAGCTATTTGAATGAAATAATTCATGCCTTCTCGACGCTGGTCGTTGAGAATATGAATTACAACCAGAGTTGAGCCTCCCAAAAAGCCCATTGTTATGTGAGAAAATCCTCTGACTGATATTTCAATCATACCGTATATTAAAGCACCAATAACAAATAGCGTAAAAAACTTCAATTCTCTGCTGTGCAAATCTCCACCTCCAAATAAATATTCCTTAATAATAATTTGCACAGAAAAGCTCATTTTAAAACAAGAAAAATAAAGAAATTTAATTAAAAAACAGGACAGATAATTTCTGCCCTGTTTTTTTGATTAGCATTCCCAGCTATTCAGGTATTTTTCTTGCTCGTCAGACAAAGTGTCGATTTCTAAATTCCAGAAATTCAACTTAAGATTTGCCACATATTTGTCAATTTCCTCAGGAACAGAAATGATATTATCGTCAATTTTGTCGCTATTTTTAACTAAGTATGCAGCCGAAAGTGCCTGAATTGCAAAAGACATATCCATAATTTCAGCCGGATGACCATCACCAGCAGCCAAATTTACAAGTCGGCCGCCACCGATTACATATAACCAGTTACCATTTGAAAGCTTGTATCCGTCAATGTTATTTCTTGCAAGCTTGCTGTCAATAGCTATTTTCTTTAAGCCAGCAACATCAACTTCACAATCAAAATGTCCAGCGTTACACAAAATAGCACCGTCTTTCATATTTACGAACGATTTTTCAGTAATAACATCCTTGCATCCAGTTACAGTCACAAAGAAATCGCCGATTTTAGCAGCTTCTTCCATTTTCATAACCTTAAATCCGTCCATTACAGCTTCCATAGCTTTAATTGGATCAATTTCAGTAATAATAACAGATGCACCAAGTCCCTTAGCACGCATAGCAACACCCTTGCCACACCAGCCGTAGCCTGCAACTACAACGTTCTTACCAGCCACAATCAAATTTGTTGTACGATTAATTCCGTCCCAAACAGATTGACCAGTACCATATCTGTTGTCGAAAAGATATTTACATCTAGCATTGTTTACCAAAACCATAGGGAATTTAAGCTGTTTAGCATTATTCATAGCAATAAGACGAATAATTCCAGTAGTAGTTTCTTCACAACCGCCGATAACATTCTCAATAAGCTCAGGATACTCGTTGTGAATTAGATTTACAAGATCACCGCCGTCATCAATAATAATGTTAGGACCAACCTTAACAACTTCAGATATATGCTCATGATATTCCTTATCAGTAGCATTGTACCAAGCGAAAACATTTAAACCGTCATGTGCTAAAGCAGCCGCAATGTCATCCTGTGTTGAAAGCGGATTACTGCCTGTAATAAACATTTCAGCACCGCCAGCAGCCAAAACTTTACAAAGATAAGCAGTCTTTGCCTCAAGATGGATTGACAAAGCAACCTTTTTACCAGCAAAAGGTTTTTCCCTAGTGAACTGCTCTTCAATACTTCTAAGTAAGCACATATTTTGCTTAACCCAATCAATTTTACGCTTACCGCTTTCCCAAAGATTAATATCTCGAATCTGACTCATTATATACGTCCTCCTATAAAATCATTTTAATTAAATCAATTAGTATTTACCATTTTATTATAACCTATTTTCAGACATTTTTCAACCCCGAAAACAAAATCGGCTAAACAATATGCTTAGCCGAAAATATATTTACTTAGCCTTTTAGTGTTTTAACATAAAAAGTTCTGTTTCTCGGTCCGTCAAATTCTGTAAAGTATATGCCTTGCCATGTGCCAAGCAGTAATTTACCGTCATTAACAATAATAGTCTCAGAAGCTCCGATACAGCTGGCTTTTAGATGAGCCGCAGAATTCCCCTCAGCATGATTAAACTGCGGACGGTCAGGATAAGTTTTGTCTAAAGCAAAAAGCAAGTCAGTCACAACATCGGGATCAGCATTTTCATTTATTGTAATCCCAGCGGTAGTGTGCGGACAAAAAACAATAGCAATACCATCATTAATGCCCGATTCCATTATAGATTGCCTAACATAGCTAGTAATATTATAAAATCCCTCACGTTCAGTTTTTAAAGAAAACTTTTTTATCATTTAAAAGCACCTCATTCTTTATATCCGATAATTAATAAAGAAAATCTCGCTCAGTCTCATTTCTTGACGGTCTATCCATAAGAGCAGAAATAGCATTGCTAGCATTTCCGCCTTCAAATAGAACACTATACAACTGCTCTGTTATTGGCATTTCAATACCAATTTTACGAGAAAGTTCGTGAGCATTTTTAGTACATGAATATCCCTCAACAGTTCCAACACGCTCAACTGCTTCTTCAGGAGAAACACCTTGTCCGATTAGTATTCCCGCACGTCTATTACGGCTGTGCATGCTAGTACAAGTAACAATCAAATCACCAATTCCGCTAAGTCCGCTAAAAGTTGCAACCTTAGCACCCATAGCAACACCAAGTACAGAAATTTCATTAATACCTCTGGTCATAAGAGCAGCTTTTGTGTTATCACCAAGTCCAAGACCATCAACAACACCAGCAGCAAGAGCAATAACATTTTTAAGAGAACCACCAAGCTCGCAGCCCATAACATCGTCGTTAACATAAATCCTCAAACTACCGTTAGTCAATGTATTTTGAACATAATAAGAAACATCCCTGTCGTCAGAAGCCACAACAATAGTAGTAGGAATACCTCTAGCCAATTCTTCAGCGTGAGAAGGTCCAGTCAAAATGGCAGTCTTGTTTTTTGGAAAAGTTTCGTCCATAATCTGACTCATAGTCTTAAGTGTGCCCGCTTCAAGACCTTTAGCAGTGTTTACTATAATAGAATTTTCATCAAGCAAAGGTGAAATGCTCTCGCATACGTCACGAACAAAAGCTGTAGGAATACCCATAATAATCAAGTCTTTACCCTTTACACATTCAAGGTTAGTTGTAAGATCAATATCTTCAGGAATCTTAACTCCAGCAAGCTTGACTTTAAGTTCACCAGTACGCTTAATAGTATCAATTTCGTCTTGAAATTTAGACCAAACAGTTACATCATGTCCTGCATTATTGCACATAACAGCAATTGATAATCCAAATCCGCCTGAGCCAAGTATAGCTATTTTTGCCATATTGCCATCTCCTTATAAATCATTAAAATTATAAATTGGTTAAGCTTTGATTATTTCAATTTTTGTCTTTGGTATTGTTATCATCTTTACTTTTTTTCTTTATTGTAAATTTATTCTCAGTTCCAGCTTTAAGCCTTTGAATGTTAGGCTTATGCATATATGTAATGAGAAAAGCAATAGCAAGTCCCATAAGCATATTTTGCCAAGCACCGTCAATGTGTCTAATAGACTGTGTAAGTATTGTGAACAGCGGATATGAAAAAGCTGCAACAATCGACCCAACCGAAACATATTTTGTAAAAGCAACAATAATTGCAAAAGTTGAAACAGCGAATAAACAGGTTAAAGGGTCAATAGCAATAAGCGTAGTCGCTGCAATCAACACTCCTTTTCCTCCATGAAAACCATAAAACACTGGGAAAATATGTCCAAGCATTACTGAAATACCCGCAACATATCCAATAAATAAATCGTTACCGAAAAAAGTAACGTCAAAAACATCTGTAACCATAAATCTGCATAAAACAACTGCAATAACACCCTTAGCTAAATCCATCAATAGAGTAACAAGAGCCGGACCTTTGCCATAAACTCTAAGCACATTAGTAAGTCCCGCATTGTTTGAACCATAATCGCGTATATCAGCTTTCTTCCATATCTTGCATACGGTAATTGCTGAATTTACACTACCAATCAAATATGAAATTAAAATTGTGAATAATAAACTAAAAACTTGATTCACAAATTGTCCCCCTTACTTAACATCATTTCTATCACGCTCACGAACTTTTAAAACAATAGGAGTTCCGTCAAGACCAAAGGTTTCTCTAATTTGATTTTCAATATATCTCTGATATGAAAAATGAAAAAGATCTGCACGGTTTACAAAAGCAACAAAAGTCGGTGGCTTTGTAGAAACCTGAGTCATGTAGTAAATCTTCAAACGTCTGCCCTTATCAGAAGGTGGCTGAACTCTTGAAGTAGCGTAAGAAAGAACATCATTAAGTCGACCAGTAGAAATTCGAACAGCGTTTTGCTGTGCAACATAATTAACAAGTTCAAACATCTTATTAATTCTAAGTCCCGTTTTAGCAGAAATAAATACAAAAGGTACATAGCTCATAAAGCTAAAATCGAGCATTAATTTCTTTTTAAATTCGTCCATAGTGTGAGTATCTTTCTCGATAGCGTCCCACTTGTTTATAGCAACAACACAGCCCTTGCCCTTTTCGTGAGCATACCCAGCAACTTTAGAATCTTGCTCCGTAAATCCAACAGTAGCATCAATAACAATAACAGCAACGTCAGCTCTGTCAACAGCCATAAGTGCTCTCAAAACGCTGTAACGCTCGATATTCTCATAAACTCTAGACTTACGTCTTAATCCAGCAGTATCAATCAGCACAAATTTACCGCTTTCATTTTCAACATAAGTATCCGTAGCATCACGAGTAGTACCAGCAATATCAGATACAATAACTCGCTCTTCACCACAGATATTATTGATTATTGAAGACTTACCAACATTAGGTTTTCCGATAATGGCAACTTTTATTACGTCGTCATCATAGTCTTCCTCTTGAACCTGTGGAAGATATTCAAGCACAACATCCAGCAAATCACCAGTACCATGACCATGAACAGAAGAAACAGCAACTGGCTCACCAAGACCTAAGTTGTAAAATTCATAAAATTCAACTGGAGGCTCACCAACACTATCGCATTTATTCACACAAACAACAATAGGTTTACCAGATTTTTGAAGCATAGTGGCAACTTCCATATCAGTAGCAGTAACACCAGAACGCATATCAGTAACCAAAATAATTACATCAGCTTTGTCGATAGCAAGTTCAGCCTGACGACGCATTTGCGAAAGAATAACATCATCCGAATCAGGCTCAATTCCGCCAGTATCAACCAGCATAAATTCATGGTTAAGCCACTCACATTTAGAATAAATTCTATCACGAGTAACACCAGGAGTATCCTCAACAATTGACAATTTTTGCCCAATAAGCTTATTAAAAAGCGTAGACTTACCCACATTAGGACGTCCAACAATGGCAACTAACGGTAATGACATTTTATCATCTCCTAACTTTATAAAAGACATAAAGTCTGTAATTTCAAATTGAACAGGCTCAAATGATAATGAATATTTATCATAACCATAAAGCCATACCCATTATATTTTCTAAAAAAATCCATGCAAAATAAACTTATGTTTACACATCTTAGTAAAAGCATAGATAAATATAACATACCCCAAAAAATATATTTAATAACAAAATAATTACATTTACAATAACTATTAAAATGGCTTATATAACATAAAAAGCAGAGAAGGACGCGAATCCTCCTCTGCCCTCAAAGCTCCGCTACATAAACATATAGCAGAGGTAAAGCCGCTATTAATAAACAGCCGATAATCTAAAGATTAAGCATCTTTCTTGATTACCTCTACACCCTTATAATATCCGCAAGCTTTGCAAACCTTATGTGGTGCAGTCAACTCACCGCAATTAGTACATCTGCTAAGTGCAGGTGCATCCAATTTCCAAACTGAAGAACGTCTTTTGTCACGTCTAGCCTTGGAAACTTTTCTCTTTGGTACTGCCATTTTGGCACCTCCTCTTTAGGAAAATAGATAATGCTGCTATTCTAAATCAAGAGCAGTTACATTCACCCTCGTTCAAATCTTGTCCGCAAACGTAACACAAGCCCTTGCAATCTTGCCTGCAAAGAATCTTTGTAGGTAGTTGTAACAACAAATCTGAAATAGCTAACTCATTTATATCAAGAGCATTGTCCCCACAAACGATGTATTCATCATTCTGAGTATTTCTGCTTTGTATCAAAATATGTGAAAAATCCAATTGATACTCTTGATTAAACTCTTTTAGACATCTGTCGCAGATATAACAAAGTGTAAATTTGCAAGAATAATTAAAAGAAACAATTCCAGCACGATTAACAACCTGTCCTTTAACTGCAATAGGTGTAACAAACTTCTCATTAAGCCTAGCCTCGTCAATTTCCTTAAAAGAAATATCAAAATCGACATCTTTCTCGTCACCAGGAACATCAAATAGCTGTCTTAATTGTAAAACCATAAATTGCACCTCAAACATCACAAATTTTATTATACCGCCATTTTGGGTATTTGTCAATAGCTTTTTTAATTTTATGAAAAATTATTTAATAAAAGCCTGAACCTTAGCTGGAAGCTCTTCAACATCAGCAGATACAGTAAATACAATCTTGATGTCCTTAGAAAGCATAGCAAGCTTCTCAATCATATCGCCGAAAGCGTCAAAATCTTTGCCGCCGATTTTTAGAATACCGTCAACATAAACTTCCTGAATGTCATAGTTACCAGCAAGCATACCAGCAACGAAACCATAGAAAGCATCAAAGCTGTTAATTCCGTACTCTTCAGTATCAACAAGTCTAACCTTGTGAGGAATATCATAAGTAAGCTTCATAGCTCTTTCAATGCAAACAACGTCCCCAGTTGCCTTTTCAACTGATTCCTTTATTGAATCAATTAATATTTTAGTTTTGCCTGTTCCTTTTTTTCCAGGTATCAAATTAATCATAATTAAACTCCATTCTGTCCGTTAGGACATGTATTCTTGTATTTTAAAAGTGTTCCCACTTAAAATCCCCATACTTTTAATTTAGCTTAGCCTCAAGCTCAGCCTTCTGCTCTTCATAGCCAGGTTTGCCAAGAAGTGCAAACATATTCTTTTTATAATCCTCAACACCAGGCTGATTAAACGGATTAACTCCAAGCATATATCCTGAAATTGCACAAGATTTTTCGAAGAAATAAACTAATTCGCCGAAATTCTCCTCATCTAAAGCATCAACTTCAAGAACAATATTAGGAACACCACCCTCAGTGTGGGCAAGTATAGTGCCCTGATAAGCCTTTTGATTAACAACTGACATGTTCTGGTTAGTCAAGAAGTTTAAGCCGTCCAGATTATCAGCATCATTTTCAAGGAAAAAGTCCTGTTTAGGAGTCTTAATATCAACAACAGTCTCAAATAAAATCCTAGAACCGTCCTGAATATACTGACCAAGTGAATGTAAATCAGTTGAAAAAACCGCAGATGCTGGGAAAATTCCCTTGTTATCTTTACCCTCACTCTCGCCAAACAACTGCTTCCACCACTCATTCATCATAGTAAAACTTTGATCATAAGTCACAAGCATCTCAACATTTTTGCCTTTATTATAAAGAATGTTTCTAAGAGCCGCATAAGTGTAGCAATCGTTGCCATCGTCTTTAGAATATTTTTCGCGGGCAGACGCAGCACCAGCCATAATTTTATCGATATCACATCCAGCAACAGCAATTGGCAAAAGACCAACAGCAGTCAATACTGAAAAACGTCCGCCAATGTCATCAGCAATAACGAAAGTTTCATATCCTTCGGTGTTAGAAAGGTCCTTTAAAGTACCTTTAGACGCGTCAGTTGTAGCGAAAATTCTATTTTTTGCTTCATCTTTTCCGTACTTATCTTCAACAAGCTTTTTGAAAATTCTAAAAGCAAGTGCAGGCTCAGTAGTAGTGCCCGATTTAGAAATTACATTAACGCAGATATCTTTGCCATCACATATAGAAAGAATCTCATTTAAATAAGTTGGACTAATATTATTTCCCACAAAATAAATGTCAGGAGTATCCTTTTTTTGATTGTTGTAAAAAGGAGATTTCAAAAGTTCAATTGCTGCTCTAGCACCCAAGTATGAACCGCCAATACCTATTACAATTAGAATATCAGCATTCTCTTTGATATATTTTGCAGAAGATTTTATTCTTTCAAACTCATCTTTGTCATAACTTACAGGCAAGTCAACCCAACCCAAAAAATCATTGCCTAAGCCAGATTTTGCAGATAGAGTATTGTGTGCACTTGTTACGGCAGGAGCGATAGCTGCCAATTCGTGGTCCTTAATAAAAGGCGCCAAATATTTTGAATTTAATTTGATAGCCATTAATTCATCAAATCCTTTCAGTATTAAAAATTGCACAATTAAATTATACAATGTTTTTGTGAATTTTTCAAGAGGTTTGACGACACATCAAAACATTTGTGTAATTTACACAAATTTATTTCTATATATTCAGTAAATTTAACAGCACTTTTTTCAAAGAAAACTTCATATTCATTTCTTTTACATCAAAAACAGCAACAATTTTCCCCTCAAGAATAATATCATCCCCAATAGAAAATTCAATTTTTCCTAAAACCTGATCCTTACAAACAGGCGCATTTATATTCTCTGCTTTAGTAAAATTACATTTTATTGACTTGTATGTGCCTTTTTCAATTACAATGTTTGTCAAGCCTGATATATTGACACCAACCGCAAGTTCTTCGCCGCCGATTACTGGAATTTCCTCATATACTTTTTCATCTATTTCAGGGGTGTATATTTCATATTTTGCAAAAGAACCATCTAGAATCTTCTTTGCCTCAGAAAACTTATCATCAGATGTTTTAGTACCAAGCAATACAATACAAATTGACATTTCTCCCTTAGTTGCGGACGCAATTAAACATTCACCCGACTCAACAGAAGATGATGATTTCAAACCAGTTACACCACTATATGTGCGAATTAATCTATTTGTGCTGACAAGTCCAACAGCTTTACCACGAACAGAGTCAATCCATGTTGTCAAATAAGGTGTCAAGTTGTCGAACTTTAATATTTCAGCAGATAAAATAGCTAAATCATTAGCTGTAGAAACAGTGTTTTTGTCAATTCCAGTAGAGTCAACAAATATAGTGTTTTTCATGCCAAGCTCCGCTGCTCTTTTATTCATCATGGATACAAATGCTTCTTCACTTGTACCAACTTTTTCTGCTAAAGCAACACAAGCGTCATTTGCATTGCCTATTGTAATTGACTTAATTAACTCTTCAACCGTAATTTTTTCTCCAACGTTGAGCCAAATTTGAGATCCGTTCATCGAATTTGCATGAGCTGACACAGTCACCTGATCGTCTAAAGACAATTTGCCTGCTTGGATTTGCTCAGCTGTCAAAAATAATGTCATAAGCTTTGCTAGGTGCGAAATACTTCTCTGCTCGTTACCATTTTGTTGTGCCAAGATAGTTTTAGTGTTGGTTTCTATAGCAACAGCACATTCAGAAGAAATTCCTTCTAGTAAATTCTCCTCATTTTGTGGCTTTGTCTGTGCTATGTGAGCATTTACTCCACCGTCAGCACTAACAGAAAAAGCACAAAAAATAACAAATACTGTCAGCAAAACGATATTAAAACTTTTTCTATAAATTTTCATAATACGCCCTCCTATTTCTTTTACTAAATAGATATTCGGCACGTCCTGAAAATATTATACAAAACAGCAATATAAATAAAAAAAGAAGACTGAAAATCAGTCTTCCATAAAAATAATCACATTAACATCCGCCAACATCAATACAAGTGTATAAACATTGACTGTATTAAAAAGTTAAAGGAACCATATTTTTTAAGTATAAATGCTCAAACGGCACAAATTAAGCGATAATGAAATCCTTGATTTCACCCAAGAACTTATCAGCATCGTCAGTGTGTGCAGTCAACTCAATAGGATTTGAAAGGTCAAGGCTGAAAATACCCATGATTGACTTAGCGTCAACAGCATATCTTCCAGAAGCCAAATCCACATCAAAATCATACATTGATACAACACTAACAAATTTCTTTACTGCTGCGATAGAATCCAGCATAATATTAACCTTTTTCATAAAAACTCCTCCTATTAGGTTGGGCGTACCCATCCATTAACTGTATATTTTTGCAAAGTCATATTTGTACTCTACACTTTTAATTATATACGTTTTTTCCAAAAAGTCAAGAAGAATTTGCAAAAAAAAAATAAATATAGTATAATAGGCAATAGCAATAAATCAAGCGTTTGAATTTTGTGCAAATTATTAATAGTTTTCATAAAAAATATGTTATAATTTGTACACTAATTAAGTAAGGAATTGAACTAATGAATATTTTTTATTACACTTTTGGATGTAAAGTTAACCAATACGAAACAGAAAATATAAAACAAAATCTTGAATCGCGCGGTTTTTCTGCTGTGAACAAAATATCTGATTGTGATATAGCAGTAGTAAACACCTGTACGGTCACAGCTCACAGCGACTTAAAATGCCGACAACTTTTGCATAAGATTAAAAAGCAAAATCCCAATTCAGTTGTAGTTTTAACTGGTTGTTTTCCACAAGCATTTTCTGATGATGCCGAGCAAATGACTGATTGTGACATTGTAACAGGTGCATCAAATAAGACTAAAATACCAGACTTTATTGAAGAATTTCTCGTCCACAGACAGCGTATTATAAGCATCCCAGCACATACTAAGGAAGAAAAATTTGAGAGTATGGTTAATGACTCAGTTGAAACCAAAACTCGTGCCTATATAAAAATTCAAGACGGCTGTGACCAGTATTGCACCTATTGTATAATCCCATATGCACGTGGACATATCCGCTCAAAGCCTATCGAAGATATAAAGCAAGAGGCTAAAATATTGCATGACAGCGGTCATATGGAGCTTGTTCTAGTCGGTATAAATCTTTGCTGTTATGGCAATGATTTTAATAATGATGTAAAGTTTGTTGACGCTATTGAAGCTGTATGCAAATCAGCCCCACAGTGCAGAGTAAGACTTGGTTCAATTGAGCCTGAAATGATTTCTGATGAGGATATTTCTAGACTTTCATCACTTGAAAATCTGTGTCCTCAGTTTCATTTATCACTTCAAAGCGGGTGTAATAAAACACTGAAAGCAATGAATAGAAAATACACAGCTGATGAGTACGAGCTGTTGTGTAAAAAGCTCAAAAAAGCATTTCCAAACTGCTCTTTTACAACCGATGTAATGGTCGGATTTGCTGGAGAAACTGATGAAGACTTTAAAGAATCTCTTGATTTTGTAAAGAAAATAGGCTTTTCAAAGGTTCACATCTTCCCATATTCCAAAAGAGAAGGTACAGTTGCCGCAAAAAGAGATGACCATTTGCCGAAGTCAATTAAAGAAAAACGTGCCGCAATTATGGACAAGCAGTGCAAGCAAATGACTGCTGACTATTTAGATAGTATGATTGGCAGAGAAGAAACTGTTTTGTTTGAAAAAGAAAACAATCTAGATTTTCATCAAGGGTACACCTCAAATTATGTTCAAGTGAAAGTGCCTGCACAGCCACAAGACATTTCGTGGAAAAGAAAGTTATTTGCTGTAAAAATCATTAACGTTCAAGATGATTTTTGTATAGGCGAGGTTATTGGAAAATAGACAAATTTTGAATTTTACAGACTTATTTATTTAAAATGCTTCAAGTGTTGACAAGAACCTTGAAATTGTAGTATAATTATTATATCTAATGTAAGGAGATGTATTTATGTCCGTTTATAGAATTTACGTTGAAAAAAAACCTGAATTCGCTGTTGAGGCTTCCTCTATTATCGGCGGAATCAAATCTGCACTTTCCCTTGAAAATCTTGAGGGACTTAGAGTTATTAACCGATACGATGCTGAAGGTTTGTCACTTGATGATTTCAAACTAGCAACTCCAGTGGTTTTCTCAGAGCCTGCTGTTGATGTAACTTATGACCACCTACCTGAAATTGGTTCAAATGAGTTTGTTTTTGCTGTTGAATATCTTCCAGGACAGTTTGATCAGCGTGCTGATTCATGTGCTCAGTGTATTTCTCTTTTAACAGGCGGTAAGCGTCCTGTTGTTAAATCTGCTTCAATTTATATTGTAAAAGGCAATTTAACTGATGACGAACTAACACAAATAAAAAATTATATGATTAATCCAGTTGAATCTCGTGAGGCTACTCTAGAAACATTTGAAACTTTAGATGTCAAGTATGATGTTCCTACAAGCGTTGAAACAATTGACGGTTTCATTTATTCAACTGATGAAGATTTGAATGCTCTGCTTTCTGAGCTAGGTCTTGCAATGGATTTTGATGATATCAAATTCTGTCAGGCATATTTTAAAGATAAAGAAAATCGCAACCCAACAATCACAGAAATTAAGATGATTGATACTTATTGGTCTGACCATTGCCGTCATACAACTTTCTCTACAATTGTTGATGATGTTGATATTGAGGCTGATTATATTGCGGCAACCTTTGCAGATTACGTTAATGCAAGAAAAGACCTATATAAAGGCAGAACAGACAAGCCTATCACACTTATGGATCTTGCTGTAATCGGTGCTAAAAAGCTTAAAAAAGACGGTTTCCTTAATGACCTTGATGAGAGTGAAGAAATTAATGCTTGCTCAGTAAAAATCAAGGTTGATATCGACGGCGTTGATGAGGATTGGTTGTTGATGTTTAAGAATGAAACTCATAACCACCCTACTGAAATTGAGCCTTTCGGTGGTGCTGCAACTTGTCTTGGCGGCGCTATTCGTGACCCACTTTCAGGACGTTCTTATGTTTATCAGGCAATGCGTGTAACTGGTGCCGGAAATCCACTTGTACCTGTTGAGGATACAATTTCTGGTAAGCTACCACAAAGAAAAATCGTGGCAGGTGCTGCTAACGGATATTCTTCATATGGTAACCAAATTGGTTTGGCAACAGGACATGTTACTGAAATTTATCATCCAGGATATGTTGCAAAGAGAATGGAAATCGGTGCTGTAGTAGGCGCCGCTCCTGCATCAAACGTTCGCCGTGAAAGACCAATTGAGGGCGACTTAATTGTTCTTTTGGGCGGTAGAACTGGACGTGACGGCTGTGGCGGTGCTACTGGTTCATCTAAGTCACATACAGTTGAATCTCTTGAGTCATGTGGCGCTGAGGTTCAAAAGGGTAATGCACCTGAAGAAAGAAAACTTCAAAGACTATTTAGAAATCCTGAAGTTACTTCAATGATTAAAAGATGTAACGATTTTGGTGCAGGCGGAGTATCAGTTGCAATTGGTGAGCTAACGGATGGACTTGTAATTAATCTAGACGCTGTACCAAAGAAATATGACGGACTTGACGGAACAGAGCTTGCAATTTCAGAATCACAAGAACGTATGGCTGTTGTAATCGCTAAGGAGGACCTTGAGAAATTCTTAAATGAAGCTGCAAAAGAAAACCTTGAGGCAACACTAGTAGCAAGAGTTACTGATGATGCAAGACTTAAGATGAATTGGAGCGGTAACGAAATAGTAGACCTTTCAAGAGATTTCCTAAACTCAAACGGTGCTGAAAAGCATACAAAGGTAAAGGTAGAAACTCCAATTTTTGCTCCAGAAGACTTGGGTGAAGATACAGCAGATAGATGGGAAGCAATGATTTCAAATCTAAACATCTGCTCACAAAAAGGATTAGTCGAGAGATTTGACTCAACAATCGGTGCAAGTTCAGTACTAATGCCATTCGGCGGTAAGTATCAGAATACTCCAACACAAGCAATGGCAGCAAAAATCCCAGTACTGAAGGGTGAAACAACAACTTCATCATTAATGGCATGGGGCTTTAATCCATTCCTATCATCAATCAGCCCATACCACGGTGCAAATTCAGCAGTAGTAGAATCTATTGCAAAGCTTGTTGCAACAGGCGGCAGCTATAAAAATTGCTGGCTAACATTCCAAGAGTATTTTGAAAGAACTAAAAACAACCCATCACGTTGGGGCAAGCCGTTCTCAGCACTTCTTGGTGCTTACAAAGCTCAGCTAGAGCTAGGATGTGGCTCAATCGGTGGTAAGGACTCAATGTCAGGAACTTTTGAAGAAATCGACGTTCCACCAACACTTGTATCATTTGCTGTTTCGACTGCAAAAGTAGACAACGTAATTTCACAGGAGTTCAAAAAATCAGGCTCAAAGGTAATCCTAATAAAACCTGAGTATGATGAAAATAATCTTGTAAACTTTGACTCACTAAAAAAAGTGTTTGATAAGGTTGAAAAGCTTATTTCTGATAAGAAAGTTCTGTCATGCTGGTCAGTATCATACGGCGGTGTTTCAGAGGCTGTTGCTAAAATGGCACTTGGTAATAAGATTGGATTTAAGTTTACATCTGAGCTTACAGCTAAGGAACTATTTAGAGCATGCTATGGTTCGTTTGTAATCGAGCTTGCTGTTGATGCTGAAACTGATGAAAGAGTTATCGGTGAAACAACTGAAGAATACTCAATAGTTACTGATAAATATACAGTTGACCTAAACAAGCTTGAAAAACTTTGGGAAGATAAGCTAGAGCCAGTGTTCCCTGTCAAAGTAAAAGAGCCTGACTATACTCCAAAAACTTATAGCTTTAATGCCGAATCAAGAGTTGCACCAGCTATAAAGGTAGCAAAGCCAAAGGTTCTTATTCCAGTATTTCCTGGCACAAACTGCGAGTACGATACTGCAAGAGCTTTTGAAACTGCAGGTGCTGAGGCTGATATTTTGGTAGTCCGTAACCTAAATGAGCAGGCAATTTCTGAGTCAGTTGCTGCAATGGAAGAAAAGATTAAGTCATCACAAATTGTTATGCTTCCAGGTGGATTCAGCGGCGGTGATGAGCCTGAGGGAAGTGCTAAGTTTATAGTATCATTCCTAAGAAATCCACGTCTAACTGATGCAATTCATGACCTTCTTAAAAATCGTGACGGATTAATGTTGGGTATCTGTAATGGCTTCCAAGCACTTGTAAAACTAGGTCTTGTGCCTTATGGCGAAATCGTTGAAATGAGAAACGACTCCCCTACTCTAACATTTAATACTATTGCAAGACATCAGTCTAAAATGGTTAATACAAGAATTTCGTCAAATAAATCACCTTGGCTCGCTTCATCAAATGTTGGCGATATTCATAGCATTGCAATTTCACATGGTGAAGGACGTTTCGTAGCTACTTCAGAAGAAATTGCAAGACTAGCTGAAAACGGTCAAATCGCAACGCAGTATGTTGATTTTGACGGCAACCCAACTCTTGATATCCATTGCAACCCTAACACTTCAATTGATGCTATTGAAGGTATCACTTCTCCAGATGGACGAGTATTCGGTAAAATGGGACATTCAGAGCGTAAAGGTAACGGTGTTTGCATTAATATTCCAGGAAATAAAGATCAGCAGATTTTTGAAAATGGAGTTAAGTACTTTAAATAACTTTTGAATCATATAGTATAGGGTGGATTGTTCCACCCTGTATTTTTTGGAGGATAAAATGCTAGAATTTTTAAGGCATTACTATGTTGTATTTATTGGTATAATGTCAGTTATAACTTTTGTGGTTTTCGGTATTGATAAACGCAGAGCAATAAAAAAGCAGTGGCGAATTCCAGAAAAAACCTTGTTCACACTTACATTATGCGGTGGATTTTTAGGTGAAATCGCTGGAATGCTTGCATTTAGACATAAAACAAAGCATACTTCATTCTATGTTGTATTTTTCATCTCACTAATACTTCACGCAGGAATAATAGGCTACATAAATTCAATATAAATCAAAACCACCGTAATTTATTCTTTTAAATTACGGTGGTTTTGTTATTTGTTGTGAGTATTTTCAATCTTTTTTAAAAAATTATCAGCCTGTTTCCTTGAATTAAAAGTTATAATTCGAACATTTGGGGAATCTTTTAAAATTTCAATAGTTGGCTGATTTTGTGTTTTATCGAAATTCCATATGTATTTCATAAATTCAAAATCCAGCTTTTCATCACAACCATCAGTAATATCAGGTCGTGTTTTTCCGAAATGCTTTATCATTCGTTTTAAATACCCAGTCATGCTATATATCCTATTAATCTTAAACCATATCACAAGGTCACAATTCTCAAGTCGCATCGGCAAAGTCGTATTATAGTGTCCATCAATAATCCAAGAGTTTTCAGATAAAGATTTTTTAATTTTGTCGATAAAAACATTTCTATCTTCTTCAATCCAACCGCTTTTCCAAAACAAGTTGTCAAGATGAGTGCATTTAATTGACAAGATGTCTGATAGTTTTCGAGAAAATGTCGATTTACCAGAGCCTGAACAGCCAATCACCAAGATTCTTTTGTACTTAAACTTTTTCATATCTACCTCCAGTAGCTAAATGATTGCAACGCGAGTATTTATAAGTATAAAACATTATAATTGCTTTGTCAACATAAAAACAAGAAAAATCTTAAATTGTGAAAATGTTAGATTTATATGCTGTTTTGGTAAAATTGAATTTCTGCCTATATGAGGATTATTCTTGTTTAATATAGCAAAAATCGCATAATTAAATAAATTGACTTTTTGCTTGAAAAAGGTTATAATATATTTATATAACATAGCTAATTAAGGAGGTTTTTTTATGAATTCTATTGTAAAATTGTTAAAAACTAACGCACGCTTATCAGATGCAGAACTAGCCGTTATGCTTGATAAAACTGAGCAGCAAGTCGCGGATGAAATAAAAAAATTAGAATGTGCCGGAGTTATCAAAGGATACTCAGCTATTATCGATGAACATGCACTTGATAGCAGCTCAATTTCAGCTTTAATTGAATTGAAAGTTACTCCGTTGTCACAAAGTGGATTTGACGAAATTGCTGGAGAAATTTCTGCCTTTGACCAAGTAGAATCTGTAAGACTTATGTCCGGCGGATATGATATTTTAGTTTCAGTTAACGGCAATGATATACGTGATATTTCACAATTTGTATCTCAAAGATTAGCTGCCATAGATGCAGTACAGGCGACAACAACGCATTTTGTACTGAAGAATTATAAAGAAAACGGCATAAACATAAGCAGTGACGAAACAGATGAAAGAGGAATGATTTCTCCATGATAGATTATGATAAGTTACTTTCTGATGAAGTTGTTAAGATGAAACCATCAGGAATCAGAAAGTTTTTTGATATTGCACAATCAGTTGAGGGTGTTATTTCATTGGGCGTTGGTGAACCTGATTTTAAAACGCCGTGGAAAATAAGACAATCAGCAATACATACACTCGAAAAAGGCAGAATTGTTTACACCGCAAATGCTGGCCTAATTGATTTGAGAAAACAAATTGCCGAGTATTTTGAAAAAACAATACACACAAAATATTGTCCAGAAAATGAAGTTATTGTAACAGTTGGCGGATCAGAAGCTATTGACTTGACAATACGTGCAGTAGTAAATCCAGGAGATGAAGTTTTGGTAGTAGAGCCATCATTTGTCTGTTATTCCCCGATAATTTCACTTATGCATGGAATACCGGTTCCAATTGAAACTAAAGCAGAAAATGAATTTAGATTAACAGCTGATGAGCTAAGAGCGAAAATCACAAACAAGACAAAAATGCTAATTATGCCATTTCCTAACAATCCAACAGGAGCAGTAATGCGACGAGAAGATTTGGAAGAAATTGCCGATGTTCTACGTGGAACAAACGTTCTAGTGGCATCTGATGAAATTTATTCAGAGCTAACATATTCTGAACCACACTGCTCCATTGCCGAAATTGAAGGCATGAGGGAAAGAACAATTGTAATAAATGGTTTTTCCAAAGCATTTGCAATGACAGGCTGGCGATTAGGATTTATGGCTGGACCAGAGCAAATCATTTCGCATATACTGAAATTACATCAGTATGCAATAATGTCATCGCCAACAGTAAGCCAGTACGCAGCGATCACAGCGCTAAATTCGTGCCGTGATGATGTTGTGAAAATGCGAAATGAATATAATATGCGCCGACGTTTTGTAGTAGATGCTTTTAATAAGCTTGGTCTTGATTGTTTTACTCCGCAAGGTGCTTTTTATGTTTTTCCTTGTATAAAATCATCGGGACTTTCGAGTGATGAATTCTGTGAAAGATTAGTAAAGACTAAAAAGGTAGCTGTTGTCCCTGGTACTGCTTTTGGTAAATGCGGAGAGGGATTTATTCGAGTTTCTTATGCTTACTCGATAAAGCATCTGAAGGAAGCCATTAGTCGAATTGCTGAATTTCTGGATGAAATTAAGGAAGACGATAATGAATAAAAGTGTTAAAATTAAAGCTTATGGAAAGCTAAATCTTTTTCTTGATATTACTGGAGTCCGTGATGATGGATATCACCTTCTAAAAACTGTTATGCAGTCCGTTTCTGTTTTTGATTTGCTTACTTTCGAAATGTCAGACGGTTCTGGGATTGAATTGATTTGTGATTATCCTGGTTTTCCGCTAGATAATCATAACTTGATTTGGAAAGCTATTGAGGCTTTTCTTGAATTCACCAACACCAAACTGGATAAAAAAATTACCGTTAATATTCAAAAAAACATACCTTCAATGGCTGGAATGGCTGGTGGCAGTTCGGATTGTGCTGCTGCTTTAGTTGCGATGAATCACTTATTTGATAAAAATTTTAACATTGAAACTTTATGCCAGATTGGCGTGAATCTTGGTGCTGATGTTCCTTTTACCCTAACTGGAGGTACGGTTCTATGCGAAGGGATTGGTGAAAAACTTACTATTTTGCCAACTCCAAACAATTTGTATTTTGCTGTTGTAAAGCCTGAAGTTAGCATTTCTACTCCTCAAGCTTATAAGATTTATGATACTTGTGAACATCAGGATAAAAAAATATACTCTGATTTTGAAATTGCTCTGGAAGAAAATAATACTGAAAAAATTTCACATTCCATTTTTAATGCTCTTGAAGTTGCCGCTGATTTTAATGAAATCTCTAAAGCTAAAGATGATATGATTAGATTTGGTGCTTTAAATTCGATGATGACTGGCAGCGGTTCAGCTGTATTCGGTATTTTTAAAAATGAAAATGATGCTAAAAAATGTTTAGGTAACATGGATAATTTTGATTTCAAAAAAGTTTTGCGCACAATGGATCATGGTTGGGAGATATTAAAATAAAAAAATTATGAGGTGCTATTATGCTGAAAAAATGCAAAATATGTGGGTACAGATTTAAAGATAAAAGTGAAATTATTTGTCCTGAATGCTTTACTTCTCGCGAATCTGATTTTACTTGTAATGATTTTTCAGATGATTTACATAGTCACAAAATTGATTCTGAAAGTCAAGATAGATTTTCACGAAAAAAAATTAATAGCGAAGAAAAGTCGTTTATTGATACTCAAAGAGAGAATGAAGAATCTAGCTCTGCTATGAAGTCTACTTATTCAGCAGAAAATACAATTGATAAGCCTAATTTTGACTATTCTGTTTACAATAAACAGAATCAGAGTTCGAATAATAAATATAATAATTCACAAAATAATTATTCTGATAATCACGGCAATTATAACAATAATTTTGACAACACTAACAATAATCAAACCACAGATGTAGATATTAACAAAATGTTAAATTACCATTCTGACAATCAAACTTATATGGGGAAATCTCGGAATGGTGGCAAAGGAACAAAGGGATGTCTATTTTTAATCCTTTTTTTAATAGTTATCGGTCCAATCCTTTTTAGTATTATTAATATTGCTATTGCAAGGATTGACTTTAAACATAATAGTGACGCTTATGACAATAAAAAACCAACATACGACGCAGATTTTTATGACGATGAATATTATTCGTATGATAATGATCAATATAAATTGTCATTGGCTAATGTAGATTTGCATCAAATTTCATCCAGCGAGTATAGTGATATTTTTGATGAAAATGAATATTTAATTAATATTTATAATGATGATATAACTTATGGTAATTTTTATTATATCAAAACCGATATTTTGCTAGATAAGCTAGACGATGACTTTAATGGTAAGCTTTCGATGGCATCTTTGTCCGCATATAGTGACGATGGTGAATTATTATTTGACTGCACTTTGCTTGATTGTATTTATGTTTCGGATTATGATATTAGTGAATGCAAGTTCTTGATTCCCGAATGTGATAATTTTACTATTCATGCTGATATTGAGATTGAAAACGGAGATAGCTATGGATTTGCTCAGATAAATGTGCCTTTTGAGGATATCGAAAAATGGTAAACATCAGATTAAATCAATTAGAAAAATGTGAGCTTTGCCCTAGAAAATGCGGTGTAAACAGATATGAAAAAGCTGGATTTTGTGGTGAAACTGACCAAGTTCGCATTGCTCGGGCTGATTTGCATTTTGGAGAAGAACCTTGCATAATTGGACAAAATGGATCGGGCACTATATTCTTTTCAGGATGCTCTTTAAAATGCTGTTTTTGTCAAAACTTTGAAATATCCTCTGGCAATAAGGGGTTTGTTTTAAGCACAAAACAGCTCGCAGATACCTTTTTAATGCTTCAAGAAAAGGGCTGTGAAAACATTAATTTAGTAAACCCAACACATTTTGTACCGCAGATAATTTCCGCACTTGAAATATGTGGTGAATCTATAACAGTTCCAATCATTTACAATTGTGGCGGTTATGAAAATGTTGATACTATAGTTACTTTAAAGGATTATGTTGACATTTTTCTGCCTGATTTTAAATATTATGACGACAAAATTGCTGGCGAATTTTCAAAAGCATCTGATTATTTCGAAAACTGCTCTAATGGAATCAAAGCTATGTTTCAAATTGCAGGAAAGCCTGTTTTTGACAAAAACGGTAAAATGCTCAAAGGAGTTATTGTTCGTCACTTGATTCTGCCCTCTTACAGACATGATTCCATTAAAATTATTGACTGGATAGGCAAAAATTTTAAAACTGATGAAATACTTGTTAGTTTAATGAGCCAATATACTCCAATTTACAAGGCAGTTGATTTTTCGCAATTAAACAGAAGAGTTACCACTTTTGAATATAATTCTGTTGTTTCGCAATTACAAAAATGGAATTTTAATGGATATATTCAAGAGAAATCATCTGCCAGTGATGAATATATTCCTGAATTTTTTTCGGAAATCTATTACAAAATTTGAGATTGACATAGTTTTGTAAATTAATTGTCATTAAATTCACTTGACTTTTTGCTTAAATGGGGTTATAATAAACTTGTCGGAATGCACAAAATTGTCATCAAAATACCGACAACATTAACAATAATAGTGTGAATTTGAAAAGAGGTAATGCCAATGTCAAAAGCAATCGGTTCAAAATACAATATTGAGAATTCAGAAGAAGCTAAAGAGTATTTTGAATTTGTTAAAGATTTGCTTGACAATGAAATTGTACAGGAAATGAAAAAGTTCCCTCATCACTATAGCACAACTTGTTATCAGCATTCTATAAATGTTTCATATTATAATTATCTTGTATGTCGCAAGCTTGGTCTTGATTCTAAGAAAGCTGCTCGCGCTGGGCTGCTTCATGATTTATTTCTTTATAACTGGAGAGATATTAATCGTAAGCAAGGTGAAAAGCCACATTTAATGCGTCATCCTAAGATTGCACTTAACAATGCAAAACAAAATTTTAGCATTTCAAAGCGTGAAGAGGATATGATTGTAAAACATATGTGGCCTATTACAATTCGACTACCTAGATATGCTGAGAGCTATGTTATTGTCATGACTGACAAATATGCTGCAGCACTGGAATTTGGAACTCATGTTTCAAATGTTTTTAAAGGTAAAACTAAGGTTTTATCTAAAGTTAGAAACGCTTTTTCATAAAATTAAAGCCTGTCTTGTTTTTAGACAGGCTTTTTTGTGTAAAAAACCATGCTCATCACTTAAATGGATAAGCATGGTTTTCTATTTATGCACCTTTTCGAGGTGAATTTTCTTCTCTTGTGATCTCTGGTTCAGATTCTCCTAAAACACACTCTGGAGTGATTTTAATGGAAATAATTTCATCATCAGATGGTGAGTCAAACATCAACTGAGTCAAAATCTTCTCAACTATTGATCTCAAACCTCTTGCACCAGTTTTCTGTGAAATTGCAATCTTAGCTATTTCAACCTTTGCATCCTCAGTTATCTCAAAATCAATGCCGTCAAGTTTGAACAGCTTTGAGTACTGCTTAAGCAATGAGTTTTTAGGCTCAGTTAGAATTCTGCATAGTGCATCTTCATCAAGTTCGTCAAGTACTGTTATTACTGGAAGACGTCCAACAAGTTCTGGCACAATTCCAAACTTAACTAGGTCGTGAGGTATTACATTCTTTAGGACATTTGTTTCCGCGTTTTTGTCCTTGATGTTTCCACCGAATCCTAATGAAGATGAATCAGTTCTCTTCTTAATTACTGCATCAAGTCCCTCAAATGCACCACCGCAAATGAACAAAATATTCTTAGTGTCGATTTGGATAAATTCCTGGTGAGGGTGTTTTCTACCGCCTTGTGGAGGAACATTTGAAACTGTACCTTCAACAATCTTTAGCAATGCTTGCTGTACACCTTCGCCGCTTACATCTCGAGTAATTGATGTGTTTTCAGACTTTCTTGAAATCTTGTCAATCTCATCAATATATATGATACCCTTTTGTGCAGCTTCAACATCATAATCAGCTGCCTGAATCAGTCGTGTTAAAACGTTTTCAACATCATCACCAACATAACCAGCTTCAGTTAGTGTTGTTGCGTCTGCAATTGCAAAAGGAACATTTAGCAATTTTGCCAAAGTTTGTGCTATAAGTGTTTTTCCTGTTCCTGTTGGTCCAAGCAAAAGAACATTACTCTTTTGAATTTCAATATCATCATCGTCATCAAGTGCCATGATTCTCTTATAGTGATTATATACTGCAACTGACAATGCAATCTTTGCCTGCTCTTGTCCTATAACATACTCGTCAAGTACTTCTTTTATTTCAGCTGGCTTTTTCAATAATATGCTATTATTATCTTTTTTATCTTTGATTTTCACCTGTTTAGGCGCTGTTGCAATTCCCTGCTCAGCTAAAATATCATAGCAAAACATTACACATTCATCACAAATATGATTATCACCTGACGAAAACATATTTTTAACTTTTGTTTCAGATTTTCCGCAGAAATCACAGCGTTTTATTACGTCATTAGCCATTGTATTTACACCAATCCTATCGTTAAAAATCTAGATTATCTGTTTGTAATCACCTTGTCAACTAGGCCATACTCAACCGCTTGCTCAGCTGTCATGTAATTATCACGCTCAGTATCAATTGCAAGCTGTTCGATAGACTTGCCTGTATTTTTCGCAAGAAGTCCATTAAGCTTTTCTCTAGTTCTTACCAAGTGGTCAGAATGAATTTTTATATCTGAACATTGTCCGGAAAGTCCGCCGCCGCCAATTAGTGGCTGGTGAATCAGAATTTCACTATTTGGAAGTGTAAGCCTTTTACCCTTTGTTCCGCTAGAAAGTAAGAATGATCCCATTGATGCGGCCATTCCGATACAAATTGTTGAAACATCACACTTAATGTAATTCATTGTATCATAAATAGCCATTCCAGCTGTAATTGAACCACCAGGGCTGTTGATATAAATATCAATATCCTTTTCGGGATCTTGACCTTCAAGATACAAAAGCTGAGCCACTACTACACTAGCTACTGCGTCATCAATTTGATCACAAAGCATAATGATTCGGTCATTCAGCAGTCTTGAATAAATATCATAACTACGCTCACCTCTGCTAGTTTGTTCTACTACATAAGGTACTAATGCCATTTTGTTTACCTCCTAATAATAAGTTTTTCGCTCGCACAAATAGCGAGCGAAATAACTAAATATCATAAATTACTTGATAACAGCTGCTTCCTTAATCATATCTACAGCCTTACCAACTGCGATATCCTTAGCAAGATCTTCTTCACGGATATAAACCTTAATTTGGTCTACTTCCATTTTATATGTTTCAGCTAGTTTATTAAATTCTTCATTAATCTCTTCTTCAGTTGCTTCGATATTTTCAGTCTTAACAATCTGCTCAAGAGCCAATCTCAACTTAACCTGCTTTTCAGCCTGCTCTGCATACATTTTTCTTAGTGATTCCATTGTTTGACCTGAATACTGCAGATATAAATCAATTGTAATTCCCTGTGGCTGTAGTCTTTGAGCAAGCTCATTAACCATCTCGTCAACACGGCTATCATACATTTCCTGCGGAATCTCAGCTGTCATATTTTCAATAACTGTATCGAAAAGTTTCTCTTCAACCTGAACATCAGCAGTTTTCTGTGCAGCTTCTTCAAGATTTTTCTTAACGTCAGCCTTATACTCGTCAACTGACTCAAACTCAGTTGAGTCCTTAACCATATCATCATCCAGCTCAGGAAGCTCTTTCTTAGAAATTGATTTTAGGTTAATCTTAAATACAGCAGGTGCACCAGCTAGATCCTCAACCTGATACTCTTCTGGGAAAGTAACTTCGATATCAAACTGCTCGCCAATGTTATGACCAACAACTGCCTCTTCAAAACCAGGGATGAACTGACCGCTGCCTAGCTCTAGAGTAAAGTCTTCAGCCTTGCCGCCTTCAAAAGCAACGTCATCTTTGAAGCCTTCAAAGTCAATAATAACTTCGTCACCTAGTTCAGCTGCTCTATCATCAACAGTGATAATTCTAGTATTCTTCTCTCTTAGCTTATCAATTTCTCTTGTGATATCTTCATCAGTTACATCATTGACAACTTTTTCAACTTCTATACCCTTATAGTCTTTTACTTCAACTTCAGGCTTTGTAATACAAGTAACTTTAATCTTAACGCCATCAGCCTTTTCAATTGAAGTAACTTCAACATCAGGACGAGCTACAAGCTCAAGGTTTGCTTCAGCAATTGCGCTATCAACTTCTGGGCCATAAAGAATATTTACAGCGTCCTCATAAAATACACCTTCGCCATACTGCTTCTCAATAAGCTTACGAGGTGCTTTACCTTTACGGAATCCCTGAATTGAAATATTTTTCTTAGCTTTATGATAAGCCTTTTCAACTGCTTCTTCAAATAGCTCAGCAGAAATCTCTATCTCCAATTCAACCTTATTTGTGTCAACCTTATTTGTTGCTTTTAAACTCATTTTTTTATTCCTCCAATAAATCAATATATCTTAACAATTATATCATAAACGAATGAAATTTTCTAGTCTTTTTTTATAAATTGTCATTTTGCACAAATTTAGTGATGTTTAAAGGGTTAAATTGCAAATAATCACTCGCAATTAAACGATAATTTATACCCTCACGCTCGCCATTTATAGAATGTTCATGTCCACGTCCATGGATATGTCCATAAAAACACCATTTTATGTCATGCTTATGAAGAACTTCTAATATATCATAATTATAACTATTTCCATAAATAGGCGGATAATGCAAAAAAACCACTGGCTCAAGCTCTGCTTTTTTTGCAGACAAAATTGACATTTCAAGTCTGCCTGCCTCTCTAAGCAATACTTTTTTGTCGGCCTCTTCACCAGTTTCATTTATCCAACCACGTGAACCGCATATTCCAATATTACCATAGGCATAATGATTATTATGCAGAATATTAAGGGTTGAAAAACCATTTTCTCTAAAAAAATTATCCATTTTGTTTTTCGTATTCCACCAATAATCATGATTGCCTTTAGAAATTATTTTTGTGCCATTAAGATTGTTTATAAACTGCATATCCTTATAGGACTGCTCTAATCCCATTGCCCACGAAATATCTCCTGGAATTACGACTGTGTCTTCTGGCTTAATGTTTTCTTGCCAATTTTTTTCAATTTTTTGAACATAATCATTCCATCCACCGAAGATATCCATAGGCTTATTTACAGATAGTGGCAAATGCAAATCTGCTATTACAAAAAGGCTCAAAAAATTTCCTCCGATCAAATAGATTTTATATAATATTTATTACTTTTAAGCACATACTATAAATGCAACTGATGTTGCGAAAGGAGTGATTTTCAAATGAATAATCAAGTAAATGGTATTAACTGCGATGTTCAAAGCTGCATTTACAACGATAGTCACGCTTGCAATGCTGGTTCTATCGACGTTTGTTGCACTTGCTCACAACCTGATTGCAGTGATGAAACTGTATGCAAAACTTTTAAGGCTAGAGGCTAATATTCTAGCTTATATCAGTTGATTTATTATTTTAAAAATACATCAACTGACAGTCTGACTTAGTTAATTCGGTCAGACTGTACATATTTTTCCTTAGATACCTAATTTTTTGAAAACGTAGTCCTTCATTTCAGTTTTATCAACTGTATCATTAAAACGAACTTCCATGTTTTTAAGTGCTGAAAGTGATGCTGGAACTGGGATTTTTGATGCTTCTTCAAGTTTATTAACTAGCTCAAATTCGTCAGCATTTGTATCAATTCCTAGTCCTTCTAAAACTGAACTTGAGAACTTATATGGGCTTGCTGTTGACGCAATGATAGTTTTTGTGTTGTCGCCAGTTGCAGACTTATAATCTTCATAAACCTTTACTGCTACTGCTGTATGAGTATCGCAAGTGTATGAATACTTATCATAGATGCCCTTAATGCAAGCCTTTGTTTGTGTATCATCACAGCAGCCAGCATAGAATTCATCATTTAAAATTGCCTTAACTTCATCTGTAACTTCATACTTGCCAGTGCTAGCAAGATCACCAAACCACTCTCTGATTTGAGAGTCATTTTCACCGCTGATATGATAAAGAAGTCTTTCAAGATTCGAAGAAATCAAGATATCCATTGATGGTGAAATTGTTGTATGGAACGCACGGTTTCTATCATAAACACCTGTTTTGATAAAGTCAGTAAGAACATTATTAGCATTTGATGCACAGATTAGCTTATTAACTGGAACACCCATTTTTTTTGCGTAGTAACCAGCTAGGATATTACCAAAGTTTCCTGTTGGAACAACGATATTAATCTTATCGCCAGCTTTGATTTCTTCGTCCTTAACAAGCTGAGCGTATGAAGATACATAATAGATAATTTGTGGTGCTAGACGTCCCCAATTAATTGAGTTAGCGGATGAGAACATCATGCCGTTTTTCTCAAGCTCTGCTGCAATTTCTTCGTTTGTGAAGATTGCTTTTACACCATTTTGAGCATCATCAAAGTTACCCTTAATAGCGCAAACTCCTACGTTTTTACCCTCCTGAGTTGTCATCTGCTTTTTCTGCATTGCTGATACACCGTCTTCAGGATAGAACACTAGAATTTCAGTATCTTCAACATCTTTAAATCCTTCAAGAGCGGCTTTTCCTGTATCACCAGAAGTTGCAACTAAGATTACAATCTTTTTGTTAAGTTCGATTTTCTTAGCCGATGTTGTTAGCAGATATGGAAGAATCTGAAGTGCCATATCCTTAAAAGCACAAGTTGGACCATGCCACAACTCAAGCATATATGTGCCGTCGAAAAGATGTGCAAGCTCAGCAATGTTCTCTGTATCAAAGCTCTTATCATTGTAAGCGCCTTCAACGCAGTAGTTGATTTCAGCATCTGTAAAATCAGTTAGATATTTTGAGAAAACAAAAAATGCTCTTTGAGCATAAGTTTGCTCGCCTAGTGCCTTAATGTCATCCATAGTGATAGCTGGAATTTCTGATGGTACGAAAAGACCGCCATCCTTTGAGATTCCCTGTGCTATTGCCTGTGCAGATGTAACATTTACACTGCTGTTTCTTGTACTTTTGTAAAACATAAAATTTCACCCTTCTTTATAAATTAGCTTAGCCATTTACTTACTTGCATCAAATGCTGAAACATAATATTTCAGCTTAACTGCTCTATTATTCTCAATTTGAACCACTGCAACGTCGAATCGACAGCAGCATAGTTCTGACAATTTTAATAAATAATTTTCAGCAGTTTTGATTATATGTGCTTTTTTTGATTTAGTCATCGCTTCTTCGCCGGTAGTCAGCGAATCCTTTTTACGCGACTTTACCTCAACAAAAGCAATTATATCAGACTTTTTTGCAATTATATCAATTTCTCCACCACGGATTGTATAATTTCTATTCAAAATTTCATATCCGTTTTTTATTAGAAATTTACAAACTGCATCTTCTCCGATATTTCCTATTTTACGTGTTGTTAGCTTTTCTGTCATAATACTTTTTTAGAAAACTAACTCGATGTATTTCACATGGTCCATATTCATCTATCATTTGATAGTGAAGCTTTGTACCATATCCCTTATGCTTTTCAAACTGATATTGCGGAAAATTTTCTGCCATTTCTTCCATATATCTATCCCTTGCAACCTTTGCCAAAATTGAAGCTGCTGCAATAGATTGTGACTTTGCGTCACCCTTAACCACCGACTCAGACTTTATACTAAGCTCTGGAGTTTTATTGCCGTCAATCAGTGCAATATCTGGTGTACATCCCAAATTTTCAATTGCGCGTTTCATAGAAAGCATTGCAGCGTTGAGAATATTAATATCCTCAATCTCGGCAATAGTTGAACGCTTAATTGAATAGAACGCAGCTTTTTCAATAATCTCGTCATAAAGTGCATTACGTTTTTTGGCTGTCAGCTTTTTGCTGTCATTTATTCCTTCAATGACCGTATCGGGAGAAAATACAACAGCGGCGGCAAAAACATCGCCAGCAAGTGGACCTCTACCCGCCTCATCTGCACCACAGACAAGTTTATATTCTTTTCTATACTCATTGTCAAAATCGTTAAGACTCATCTACTCGTCCCCTCTTTATTATTAGGTTTTTCAAGAGAAATCTTTCCGATTTTTCCACTTCTAAACTCATCCATAACTGTAATTGCGGCACGTTCAGTATTTATCTCTCCGCCTGAAATCAAGAATCCACGCTTTTTACCGATACGCTCAAGAAACTCAAAGCCTTGAACACATCCGATAGAATCATCATCATTTTCAGGAACATCATCAGTTATTACGCCATATCTTTCAGAAACTAATGTTGGATAAGTCTTATTAATTAACTCCAAAAATCTACAAGCAAGATATTCCATATCCATAACATCATCTTTTACAGCACCGGTAAAAGCAAGATGTTCACCAACGGCTTTATCTTCAAACTTAGGCCACAAAACACCTGGCATATCCAAAAGCTCAAGGTCGTTTTCTAGATTTACCCACTGTTTACCACGAGTTACACCTGGCCTATCCTCAACCTTTGTCTTTTTAGAACCAGCTAGCCTATTTATAAATGATGATTTTCCGACATTAGGAATACCGACAATCATTATTCTGATAGGTCTGCCTACCATGCCATGAACTTTCCATCGCTCAATTTTTTCAGCAAGCAATTCTTTAAGCATTGTATGAATTTTATTTACATTCTTACCACTTCTGCAATCTGTGGCTAATGCTGGAATCCCCTGCTTTTTATAATATTCTAGCCAACTTGAAGTTACAGCTTGGTCTGCTGAGTCGGCTTTATTCAGCAAAATTAATCTTGGTTTTGAACCAACAAGCTCGTCCATTTCGGGATTACGACTTGAATATGGTATTCTTGCATCAGTAATCTCTACCACTGCGTCAACTAGCTTTAGATTTGATTGCATAATTCTACGTGTTTTCGCCATATGTCCTGGAAACCACTGTACTTTTGAAACCTGACTCATATCTATCTCCTTAAAACTTAATTAGAAAAATCTTCCCGAATCACCCTCAGCAGAATGATACCTATAAAAAACTTTCCCAATAATTTCACTTTTGGGCACAATTCCGATTACTCTGCTATCAGTAGAACTATTTCTATTGTCACCCATTACAAAAACATATCCCATTGGGACATAATAGCTATATGTATCGTCCTCAGAATTATAATACTGATTATCAAAAAATCCAGTATCAACCATGTCAGCTCTAATATAAGGCTCATCAATTACTGTATGATCTACCTCAACTGTGCCTGCATTATAATCAATCTTCACACTCTGATTCGACGACGCTATAACTCGTTTTATTATTACCTCATCTATTGCATCTGAATTGACTACGACAATATCTCCAATACTTGGCTTATAAAACAAATGAGTAATCAAAAGTTTATCATCTTGATGCAGAGTATTATTCATTGAATTGCCTACAACTACTACCATTTTAAGTAAAAATGTGAATGCCAAAATTACAATGAAAATCGCTAAAACAATGGTTTCTGCCCAGCTAAGCAAGGAATCTAAAAATGATTCCGTTTTGCTAGAATTGTTATCTTCATCAAAATTCATTACAGTCACCCAATCTTGCCGAATGATTTAAATGGCATGACTCTAAATACTGCTTTGCCTAGAACATCCTTAGTATCTACAAATCCTACATATGAACTGCGGCTGTCGGTTGATTCGTTTCTATTATCACCCAACACAAAAATTTTGTTCGTTGGTACTTTATAAGTATAGATATTTTCTCCAGTTTTGAAATTTTCATCAAAACTTGGCATTAAAAGCATTTCTTCATTAATATAGTCTTGTGAAACATCCTCACCATTTACTGTTACGGTATTATTGTTATAATTAATTACAACTAAATCACCTTCTACTCCGATACAGCGCTTTATTATTGTTTTGTTCAAACCTCTACTGTTTAACACTACAATATCACCATTATTAGGAGTATAATTAATATGCGAAATAATTAGCCTATCACCATTAGCCAATGTTGAGTTCATTGACGGTCCTTGGACTAATACTATTCTGAACAAAAATATAAAAATAAGTATAACAACAAATATTGCAAAAACAAAAGACTCAAGCCATTCTAAAATTTCATCTAAAACATCAAATGACTTATCGTCATTCTGAATTTCCTGATCGCTCATTTTATTCCTCTATTCTCTGTTAATTTAAAACAGTTATATTTGCCAAACATCATATAGATTTATTATATCAAAAATCACAACAAATTTCAAGGGCTTTTCAAAAAAAATACCGAAAACATAATTTTTATTTTATCAATAATAAAAAATAAGAGCCGACAAATTTTTGTCAGCCCTTAAAAACTCAAAATTACTTGATTGCTTCTTTAACTTTAGCAGCCTTACCAACTCTATCTCTTAGATAGTATAGCTTAGCACGACGTACTCTACCAGATCTTACAATCTCAACATTATCAACAGCTGGTGAATGTACAGGGAAAACTCTCTCAATTCCGCAGCCATGAGCTACACGACGAACTGTAAAAGTTTGATTGATACCACCATGCTTCTTAGCTATGATTGTTCCCTCAAAAATCTGAATTCTTGATTTGTCACCCTCTGTAATCTTAACGTGTACCTTTACAGTATCACCAATGTTAAGAACAGGTACTTCTGACTTTAGGCTTGAGTTTGAAATTAGTTTTAAAGCGTCCACTTTAAATACCTCCTATTATTTTCAGATATTCATACGCTTAATGCAATGTTTTCAAACCTGCAAAGCCAGAGGACTATCCGCATTAATGTCGTTCCGTAAGATATACGGAACATGGCACTAACTCTCGTCGGCTATACACCGACTGTAAATCAAATGCTCTAATATTATATCATAGTATTACAACAATTTCAAGTGTATCTATATAAAACATTCACCGTTTTTTGCCATGATTTTTGTGCGTTGTGTACAAACATCGACAATATCAATATTTTCAATGTCCGAAAAAGCATCAATTACTACACTTGTATTCAAATTCAGCTCTGAACCTGTTGGAAGTATAACATCTAAAACTACTCTATTACCAGATTCTGATATATTCAAAAGATTTATATGCGGCTTTATATCGATAATTTTGACTTTTTTTCGCTTAGTCATTTTTTCAATTTCAATAGTTTCTCGGCTTATAAAATCGTTAAATTTCTCAATTATCTCGCTAGCTGGCATAGTACTTTTAATTGATATTTTATATTGTGCTGATGAAATTTCAGTATGTTTCATTACGGATTCTGATACTGAAATTATTTTAAGTCCTTCTGGAAGATTTTCATTTAATCTATCTTTTATTTCATTAAAATCAAGCTTTTCTATTAGCGCAATATCAAGAATTTCTACACTGCTTTCTGTACCAAGTGCTAATGCAAGCGGAAACATTAAATAGGCATGAGGATTAAATCCTTGAGTATACCAAAGCGGGATTCTTGCACGTTTGAATGCTCTTTGCATTGCTCTCATCAAATCAAGGTGAGAAATATATTTTGCTCTCCCTGTTTTGCTGTATACAAGGCGATACTCATAACGTTCGAGAACAAGTGCGTGATTTTTTGGTAGAGGTTGATTAGCCACAGTACACACCTCCGCATTCTTTTTTTACTCCACAGCCTGAACAGCCTTCCTTACAATTTCTGGTTGTTTGGGCCTCATGTGCTTTTTTATTCTCGCGAATGAGAAAATCTCGCGAAACTAAATAATCAAGATGTGACCAAGGCATAACCTCGTCATACGGACGGAGTCTATTTGCATAAAACTTAGTGTCAAGTCCGCATTCATCCATTGTTTCCATCCATAAATCGAATTTGAAATGCTCGTCCCAGCTGTCAAGTGTACAGCCTTTCTTCCATGCTTTATAAATTACATCGCCAACACGTCTATCACCTCTTGCTAAAACCGCCTCAAGGGTTGATACTTTCTGCTGATGATAATTACATTTTATCTTCTTTGTAGTAATTGAATTTACCAAGTGTTTTTGCTTTTCCGCAATTTCTTCAGGAGTAGCCTGCGGTTCAAACTCAAACGGAGTAAACGGCTTTGGCACGAATGTTGCAGTTGATATTGTAACCTGCAAATTTTTACCGCGAAGTTCCTTCGGAGTATCAAAGTAAAGCTCGACAACGTCTTGAGCAAGCTTTGCAATTCCTTCAATATCCTCCATAGTTTCGTCTGGAAGTCCCAGCATGAAATATAGCTTAACCGTACTATATCCTGATTCAAAAGCAACACGACATGAACGCATAATTTCTTCTTCAGTAATATTTTTATTTATAACATCACGCAGACGCTGAGTTCCTGCCTCTGGTGCAAAAGTTAGACCACTTTTTCGAACTGACGCAATTTTTTCAAGCAGTTCCTTACTGAAATTATCGATTCTCAAAGATGGCAATGCAAGATTAACTTTTTCTTCATCAGTATAATCAGTAAGCGTTTCAAGCAATTGATTTATTTTGCTATAATCACTCGTCGAAAGTGATGAAAGAGAAACCTCTTCATAGCCAGTTTGCTCACAAAGACATTTTGTTTCTTTAGCTATTGTATCAATTTCTTTCTCTCTAAACGGACGATAAATAAATCCAGCTTGGCAAAAACGGCAGCCTCTAATACAACCTCTTAGAACTTCAACAACTGCTCTATCATGTACTATACTTGTGAATGGAACAACAAAACCTTCTGGATAATACACTTTATCAAAGTCGGAAATTACTCTTTTCTTAATCTTAGCTGGTGCTGTATTTACATTTGGATTAATTGATTTTACTGTACCGTCTTGATTATAATCAACATCATAAAATGCTGGCACATACACGCCCTCAATTTTTGCAGCCTCTATCAAAAATTCCTGTTTTGTTGGATTATTGGGCTTCATTTTTTCATACAGTCGCATGACTTCCAAATTGACTTCTTCGCCCTCGCCAAGTATAAACAAATCAAAAAATTCTGCCATTGGCTCTGGATTACAAACACAAGGTCCGCCACCTATTACGATTGGCGTTAGGTCTTTTCGCTCACATGATTTTACTGGTATTCCAGCTAAGTCAAGCATTTCAAGCACGTTTGTATATGACAGTTCATACTGTAAAGTGAAACCAATAAAATCAAATTCAGTAAGTGGGTCAAGACTTTCAAGCGCATACAGTGGTATATTATTTTCACGCATTAATGCTTCAAAATCTTTCTCAGGCATAAAAACACGCTCGCACCAATAATTTTCTACATTATTTTTCAGCCCATAAAGTATTTTCATACCTAGATGTGACATTCCAACATCGTAGACATCTGGAAAACAAAAAGCGAATCGGACATCAACTTTAGATTTATCCTTTATTACGCTGCCATGTTCCCCTCCGATATATCTCGCAGGCTTTTGCGTTTTTAACAAAAGCTGTTCAATTTTTTCTTTCATCTATTTTAACATTCCTCTCTTATTCATACCCCTAATTTTATTTTATTTTTATTATTACTTATATCAAAATTATTATAACATATATTTATTCAATTGTAAAGAAATCGATTATGACAGCAATTCGGCAAGTGTTATATATACAAATGTGACTAACAATGAAATATTTACTTGTCCCAGAATTAGCATTTTTATCATTACTGCGGCTAGAAAAATAATGAACATACCTCTTATAAAATCATATATTTTTGTGTTTAATATTAATTCATTTAGTATTCTTCCGCCGTCAAAGTATTTTACTGGCATTAGATTGAAAATTCCTAGAAATAAATTCGCATACGCAAAATGATTAAGATGTCCACACAAAATATAAATCATGAGCGCAATCAGTAGGTTTACTGTACAGCCGGCTAGCAATATTATTATTTCTTGATCGTGAGAAACGAGCTTGTTTTTGGCAGTTTGGATTTTTATCCCGCCTGCATAAAAAATAATTCTTGCAGGTGAACTTCCGAAAAAACACATTGCTGAAATGTGCCCAAGTTCATGCAAAATACAACACAGTAATGCTACAATTACTTTAACTCCCAACGATGTATCCCAAACTGTTACTACTGCAATAAGTGCAAAAAATGTAAAAGATAATCCTATTTTTGTTTTTCTAAAAGCAAATTCAATCATAAAAATCCTCCTATTAATTTTATGCGGACTTGCTCTATAAAAGAACAAAGGCGTACCGAATTATCGATACGCCTTTTATAAGTATTAGTTATTAACTTCCTCTTTTTTAATTTTAAAAATTAATCTTAAAAAACTTGACAACACTTTAGGGCTCTTTACAACTACAACTTTCATAAGTAAAACCTCCAAAATAATTTATATTACATATTATGCATTTTTAAGGTTTTGGTTCATAATTTTGAGCAAATCATTAAAAGTTGCCCTTTTTCAAATGAAATTTCTGCATAATCATCTACTATAACATTTGAAAGCCCTATAGGAAAACTATTGGTAATCAACGCTTTTTCAAGAGGATATTTTACGCCTTTTAGCGTGACACCCTCTACTTTTTCTGAATATGCCAAGAGTGAAAGTGAACGAGTTTCATCCTTTTTCACCTTATATTCTCCAGCTTCTAGTAAAGTTATTTCTTCCGTAGCACTTACTATTTTTCCAACTGCACCATGGTTTGATATAAATCCTAAAGTTTGCAAATTTGCAATTGTATGGTCAAATCTTCCGCCTAATGCGCCTATAATTATAATCTCTTTGTAGCCACGCTTTAGCGCTTCACGAACGGCAAGCATTAAATCAGAATCATCTTTTTCTTTTGGGAAAGTTAATACTTCTTTAGATTTATCAGGTACAAAACCTAAAGAATCATAATCTCCAACAACTAAATCTGGTTGGACATCTAGATTTATAGCATGATTATATCCGCTGTCAGCAGCTATTATATAGGCTTTTTCAAATATTTTTTTGGATATGAGCTGATAATCTTTAAGCTCACCGCCAGTAAAAATGATACACCTATTCATAATGCTTATGCTCCCACTCTTTAAGCTGTTTTGCCTGCTCATACATTTCAACATAGCTATCATGACGTGTTTTTTCTATTCTGCCTTCTTTTACAGCTTCAATAATCTTACAGCCTTTTTCCTTTGTATGACTGCAATTTACAAATTTACAATCACCTATATACTCTCGAAATTCTACGAAACAATTAGCCAAATCATCTTTAAATATAATATCATATCTATTAGTATCAAAACTTGAAAATCCTGGAGTATCGGCAATATATCCGCCTTGACTAAGCTTATAAAGTTCAACGTGTCTTGTTGTATGTTTTCCACGACCAAGTTTTTGGCTTATTTCATTTGTAGCTAACTCAAGATTCGGAAAAATATTATTAAGCAAGGTTGACTTTCCTACACCTGTATTTCCTGTAAAAGCTGATAATTTTCCTTTTAAAAATTCTCGAACTTCGTCACAGCCTTCACCTGTTGTATTATCAACTGAGAATACTGGAATTCCTGTATGTGTATACAACTTAACATACTTCGTGCAATCACCTTTGTCGATTTTAGTGAAAACTATTGCGGGGGTAATATTTTTATACTCTGCTATTGCGATGAATTTATCCAAAAGCAAAAGATTTGGTTTTGGCTCACTAATTGATGTGACAAATACTAGCAGGTCTAAATTCGCTAGTGGAGGTCTTATTAGCAGAGATTTTCGGTCAAAAATCTTCTCAATTACACCTGTGTTGTCATCTTCAAAAGAGATTTCTACATTATCTCCGCATACTGGTGATATATTTTTCTTTCTGAAAATCCCTCTTGCTTTACATTCATATAAGCCTTCGGAGGCTTCTACAGTGTAGAGTCCTCCGATAGCTTTAATTATTATACCATTCATAATGATTAATCACCTACTTGATCATCGTCATCTCGTGAATTATTTGGTGATTCTGTGCCCTGTGTTGCAGGTGCTTCAGTAGTAGTTGCAGATGTTGTTGTAGTAGTAGTTGCAGATGTTGTTGTAGTCGTTGTAGTTGTTTCAGGAGTTATATCAAGTAAACCGCTTTCATTTACACTGCCTTGCAATGAAATTTCTTCTTTTTCATAATTCACAAGATATTTTGCATAGTTTGAAACACGACCGCCTGTTTCGTTATTTATTACCTCAACAGTAAGTGTTTCTTCCTTAGTACCCTCAATATCTATACTAATTGAACTGCCTGCTACAGTTTCAGCTCTTTCAATTGACTTGCTGCACTTCTTATTACCATCGCTATATACGATGATTTCATATGCACCCCAAACACCTTCTGGCAATGGTAATTTTAGCTGCAATTTAACAGGATCAACCTCACCAGTTGAAACGTAAATTATTACTTCAGTCTTTCTCTCAACATACTCACCTGGGTTTATGCTTTGTGAAACAACCTTACCCTTATCACCCTCGTGTGCTACTTTTTCAACTTTTACAGTAAGTTTGTTCTCATTAAGTTTTGCTGTTGCTTTTTCCTCAGTAAGACCTACAACTTTTGGAACCTTAACGTTCTTATCTACTTCGCCCTTACTTACGACAATTTTAACATCTCCGCCTTCTGGATATTGTGTACCCGCTGCTGGTTCAGTGCTTATTACTAATCCCTTTGCAACGCTGTCGTCATATTTTTCAGTAATTCTAACTGTAAATCCTGCACTCATAAGCTCGCTTCGTGCAATATCTGCTGTTTTATTTGCCATTTCTGGTACAACGATCAGTCTTTTACCCTTACTTACTGTTAGTGCAAGTGAATAGCCTTCACGTACAGTTTTATTCTTCTCTGACTGGTCCATTATTATACCTTCATCATAATCATTACTATATTCTTCAGTAATTTCAAAGGTTAATTTATCTTTCCATTTCTTTTGAACCGTTACGATATCCTGTCCGACTAAATCAGGAATTTGAAGTGTTGCTGTATGTGTTTTGTCCTTACCGAAATTGCCAACAAGTACAATAGCACAAACAATCGCAGCTATGACTACTACAGCAACGGTTACTGCCATTAAAATTGGAACAACATAAGAACGTTTCTTTTCATCTTCTTCGTCCTCATCATCCTCTTGACCGTCATAATCATAATCTTCATCGTAATTATCATAATCTTCATCGTAATCATCATCTATATCTGTGGTAACCGGTGTAAAGAACATAGTTGACTCATCGTCAATCGAGGATTCATTTGCATAGCCAAATACTACTGACGGATTTAGCTTAAAAGTATCAAAATCCTTAATCATTTCAGCAGCTGACTGATATCTCTTCGCTGGATCTCTTTCCATTGCGCGAATTACAATTTCTTCTAAAGCTTCTGGAATTGACGGATTTATTTCACGAGGTAAAATTGGATCTTCCTGCATATGCTTTAATGCAATAGCTACTGGATTATCTCCATCAAATGGCTTTTTGCCTGTAAGCATTTCATAAAGCAACACGCCTACCGAATAGATATCACTTCTTTCATCAGTCATATCACCTCTAGCTTGCTCTGGCGATATATAGTGAACAGAACCGATAGTTTTGTCCGAAACAGTTTTTCCGTCAACACGAGAAAATCTTGCTATGCCAAAATCCATCACTTTTATAGTTCCATCAGCAAAAAGCATAATGTTTTGTGGCTTAATATCTCTATGTACAATGCCTTTATCATGAGCATGCTGCAAAGCTCTTAGAATTTGAGTTGTAAAATGCAATGCATCTTTCCATCTCAAAACACCCTGCTGCTCAATAAACTCCTTAAGTGTAAGGCCATCTATATATTCCATTACGATAAACTGTATCTCATCTGTAAAGCCAACATCATATATCTTTACAATATTTGGATGAGAAAGTACAGCAATTGCTTTGCTCTCATTTCTAAAACGTCTTAAAAATTCTTCGTTTTGAGAAAATTCATCCTTTAACACTTTAACCGCTACCTCACGGTCTTCCATTACATCAACGGCCTTGTAAACGTCAGCCATTCCGCCGACACCTATAAGTTCAATTATCTCATAACGGCCATCAAGCTTCTTGCCGATATTAGAATCCATTAAATTCAACTCCTATAAAATATTTTGTTATTCCTTATTTCTATTCTTCTTTTCCAATCACAGCGGCAGTAATATTATCTTTGCCGCCACTATCATTTGAATAATTTATTAAATTAGATATAGCATCATTCACGTCTTTATCATGAATAAATTCATATAAAATTTCCTCACTGCAATAATTAGATAAACCGTCAGAACACAAAAGAACTGCAAATTTCTCAGGAAGATCAATTTCAAAATAATCAACATCAACATCAGCTTCAACACCGACTGCTCTTGTTATAACATTTTTCTTTTTATGATTTTTAAGCTCTTCCTTTGTAATTTGTCCTTGTTCATAAAGCATTTGTACATATGTATGATCAGTAGTAATCTGCTCTATTTTTTCATCAGAAATTAAATAAGCTCTGCTATCACCAACATTTACAATATAGCAAGTTTTATCGACTATTATAGCGGCAACACAAGTTGTTCCCATTCCATTTTTATCAATATCTTCTTTGCTTTTTTCATAAACAAGTGTATTTGCAGCGTGTACAGAAGTAAGCATAAGATTTCTTATACTATTTGCATTAAAAGCAGGATTAAAGTTTTCAGAAATTCTTTTAAATATTGTTGCAACAGCTAATTCGCTTGCAACACCTCCTGATAAAGCACCGCCCATTCCGTCGCAAACCACTGCTAGTGACACATTATCATCAATAGAGCCAATTAGTACTCTATCCTGATTTTCATCACGCACTTTACCAATATTACTATCTGATGCTAAATACAAGCAGCTCACCACCTTTCTTATATTTCATATTCACGTCTTAGTTGTCCACAGGCTGCATCTATATCTGCACCTAGCGTACGTCTAACAGTTGCATTAACTCCTAAATCTTCAAGCATTTTTTGAAATTTATATGCCGATTTTCTGTCTGAAACAAAATCTCTCTCTTTAATTTTATTTACAGGTATTATATTTACATGACACACAAATTTATCAAGCAGATTTGCTAGTCTTTTTGCATCCTCTGCTGAATCATTATGACCGTCAATTAAAGCATACTCAAAAGAAATTCTTCGTCCTGTATCTTTAAAATAGTCACGGCAAGCTGTCAGTAGTTCGTTTATGTCATACTTATCATTAATTGGCATAATTTCACTACGGCTTGTATTATCAGTTGCATGCAATGATATAGACAAAGTTAGACCTAAATCAAGCTTTGCCAGTTGATAAATCTTTGGAACAACTCCACATGTAGAAAGCGATACATGTCTTAGTGACATATTCGTACCCTCTTTACATGAAAGTATATTTAAAAAATTTACAACGTTATCGTAATTATCAAGCGGTTCTCCAATTCCCATTAAAACTACTCCAGAAATTTTTTTACCGCTATCACGCTCTGTTTCATATAACTGAAGCAAAATCTCACTTGAAGTTAAATCACGTTTAAACCCAGCAATTGTTGATGCGCAAAATTTACATCCCATTTTACATCCAACTTGAGTAGAAACACACAGTGTATTTCCATGATTATATTCCATCAAAACTGATTCAATATGATTACCGTCTTCAAGCTCATATAGATATTTTACAGTATTATCAGTAGTTGATTCAAGCTTTTTACACACAAATAGTGATTTTATACAAAACTTGGCTTTCAAATCGCGTCTAAATTGTACAGAAAGATTGGACATTTCGTCAAAATTTACAATTCTCTTTACATGCAGCCATTCGAAAATTTGTTTTGCACGAAATTTTTTCTCGCCCATTTCCAGTATAATTTCACACAATTCATCCAAAGTGAGAGCAAGAATATCAACCTTACCAGTTTCAGTAATCTGTACCGTAATATCACCTCAATCTTTTAAACTTAGCAATAAAAAATCCATCTGAACCAAATTTTTCTGGCGTTATAGTCAAGTTAGTTTTATCTTCAAATCCTTTTATTGCACGTCCAATTGCGCAAGGCTCAAAATTATCGTTATCGGTTAAAAAACGCTCAATAACATCATCATTTTCTGCTCGTGAACATGTACAGGTAGAATAAACAAGAACTCCGCCAACTTTTACATACTGCGATGATGTTTTAAGAATTTCATACTGAATTTCAGGTAATCTCTCAAAATCTTCAGGGTTCTTATACTTTATCTCAGGCTTCCTGCGAATTACACCTAATCCAGAACACGGTACATCACAAAGAACCTTGTCCGCTAATGGCATTTTTTCATTAAACGTCTTACCGTCATTAGTTCTTGCCTTTACAATAGTAAGTCCCAGACGATTAGCACCATTTCTTATAAGTCTAACTCGATTCTCATGCAAATCAAAAGCGTGAACTTCACCTTTGTTTTCCATAAGCTCAGCGATTGTAAAGGTCTTACCGCCAGGAGCTGAGCAGATATCCAAAACAACATCGCCAGGCTTTGGTTCTAAAGCCGCACAGCACATTTGGCTGGACAAATCCTGAACATGGACTAGTCCAGATTTATAGGCATTTGTATGTTCTATTGAACCGCCTCCGAACACTTTAAGACAATCCTTTGCATACTCGCTTTTTTCGCACGAAAACTCATCACACTGCAAAAGTGACATTATGTCATTGAGCGGCATTTTCAATGTATTTGCCTTTATAGTAGTATCAGGACGCCCTAAAGAAGTTTTCAGCAAGGCAAGTGTTTTTTCCTCACCATACTCGTTTAGCCATTTGTTTACAAGCCATTCAGGACAAGAATATTCATGCATAAGTTTTTGTGATTTTGTGCCGCACTTTGGTAATTTTTTCTCGTCTCGTATAAATTGGCGAAGTATTCCATTTACAAAACCGCTGATAGCAGGGTTTCGGTTCTTTTTAGCAAGCTTTACGCACTCGTCAACAGCAGCAGAGTCAGGAACTGAATCCATATACAACAGCTGATATATACCAACACGCAAAATATTTCTTACTTCCACACTCAATTTATCTGACGGCTTATTTAAATAATTTGCTATAATTGCATCAAGGGTTATTTGTCTTTCAAGCACTCCATAAAAAAGTGCAGACACAAATTTTTTATCTTGAGCAGATAAATCGGATTTTTTTAACGATTCATCTAATAAAATATTAGAATATGATACATTGTTTTCTAGTTTTGTTAGCAATCTAACAGCAGTTTTTCTTGAATTACCCATTAAATTCTCCAAAATATATTATTTTACTGTATAGCTCTACACATTTACAAATTTAAAATTCGACAAGGTATGGAGCATTACAGGTGTTATGTTCGCAAAGTGCGTACATTCGACAATTTTCTCACATTGTAAAGCATGGTCACTTGACATTGCGTGAGGAACATTGAACAAAAAGCTTGACACTAACAAAGTTTTTCATCGCCATTCAATGGCTTTCCACGAAGATAATCTTGAGCTTTCATTCGCTTTGAACCCTCAGCTTGTACTTCTATAAAACGAATTACACCATCACAACACGCAACATCAAAATTTTTAGCATCAACAATACTTCCAACAGTTTTATCTGTAGATATATTTGATATAATTTCTGATTTATAAACCTTCAAACGCTTATTGTTTAACATTGTAACAGCACAAGGCCAATCTGATAATCCGCAAATTTGCTTATGAATTTTTCTTACTGGCTGAGTAAAATCTATCGCACACATTTCTTTAGAAAGCATTGGGGCATGAGTAGCATTTGATTCATTCTGCTTTTCTGGAACTATTTCACCCTTTTCAAGTGATGCTAAAGTTTCAAGCATAAGTTTTGCTCCCATTATTGACAGTCTATCAAAAAGTTCTGCAGCTGTTTCATTCTCACCAATCGGCGTAGCACTTTTTAAAAGCATATCACCAGTATCAATTCCGTCAGCCATTAGCATTGTAGTAATTCCAGTTTCAGGCTCATCATTTAGCACTGCCCACTGAATTGGACCTGCACCTCTATATTTTGGTAGCAATGAGCCATGAATGTTTACGCAACCAAATTTTGGAACATCCAGCACTTCCTTTGGAAGAATTTTTCCATAAGCTGCAACTACTATGCAATCAGGATTGAGATTTTTTATCATCTCAATATATTCTTCACCATCTTTTTTTAGGCTTTGTGGCTGGTAAACCTCTGTTTCATGCTCTAAAGCAAGTACTTTAACTGGCGGAGGAGTGAATTTATATCCTCTGCCCTTTGGCTTATCTGGCTGTGTGAACACTGCTTGAACATTATGTTCAGATGAATACAACGCTTCAAGTGCTGGAACTGCAAAATCAGGTGTTCCCATAAAAATTATATTCAATACTATCCCTCATTTATGCAATATTTTTTAATCATCTTCATTTATATCAATAAATTCTTCTACAATCTCTGTAAAAACATGACCGTCAAGATGTTCTGTTTCATGACAAACGCACTGTGCAAATAATCCTGAAACTTCTTTTTCATACCAGTCGGCATTTCTATCCTGTGCTTTAAATTTAACAGTTTGAGGGCGTGTTGTATAACCCCACTCTCCAGGACAAGAAAGGCAACCTTCAAGCACTCTTTGAGTTTCTTCAGATTTCTCAAGAATCTCTGGGTTGATTAATTCAAAAAATTCTTCATCTATATGAATAACAACCGCTCTACGCAAAATTCCAACCTGTGATGCTGCCAAACCGACACCATCAGCTTTAGTTAGCGTATCATGCATATCATCAAGAAGTATATGGAATTTCTCATCAAAATTCACAACTGGCTTACACACCTTGTGCAGAATTTCATCACTTTTATTTAATACATTTCTAATTGCCATAAGTACTCCCTTTCCTCTTTAAAGGCCAATATCGCCGTTAATATCCGCATAGATATTCACCTTTACAAAATCTCGATTTTTATAAAACTGCACTAACATATAGTCAATGACTTTTCTAAATTCCTTAGAATTTTTACATTTTAAAATCAATCGATATCTATATTTATTATTAATTCTCTCAAACGTACATGGTGCTGGGCCTAATGCTCGCAGAGGAATCTTTATCTTATTTTCTTTTAAATAACTGCTCATTTCGTTCACAAACCAATTCGACGCACTAATTACCTTACTTTCCATTACAGACGAAAACCCTATCACGCAGATATCACAAAATGGTGGATACATAAGAGTTTGCCTCAATGCAATTTCTTGATTGTAAAACTCATCATAATCCTGCTGTGCGGCAAGATTTAAAACATAATGTTCTGACACAAACGTTTGAAGATAGGCATAACCTGTTTTATCTCCACGACCGCTTCGTCCTGCAACCTGAGTTATTAGCGAAAAAGTTCGCTCATAGCTTCTAAAATCGCCAGTAAAAAGCGCCTTATCTATTGATATAACACCAACCAATGTAACATTCGGAAAATTCAAACCCTTTGCTATCATTTGAGTTCCTAGCATAATATCGTACTCGCCATCTTCAAAAGCTTTAAAGTTCTCTTCATACGAATATCTTGAGTATGTTGTATCAGCATCCATTCGTAAAATTCGTGCCGTTGGATAAAGTCTTAGTAACTCATCCTCAACTCTTTGAGTTCCAACACCACTTGTATGTAGATGTGTTGAACCACATTCTGGACATTTATTTACATTATCTGCAACATATCCGCAATAATGGCACATAAGCTTATTATTCTTCTTATGAAAGGTTAGCGGTATTCCGCAATTAGGGCATTCTAAAGGCTTTTTACAATCAAGACAAGAAATATAAGTGTTAAAACCTCGTCTATTCAAAAGCAAAATTGTCTGCTCTTTTTTTTCAAGATTTTCGCCAATCTTGTCCATTAGTTTTTTGCTGAAAAGACTATCGTTTCCACCTGATGATTCAGTCTGCATATCAATAATCTCAACCTCAGGCAGTTCAGCATCCGCATATCGCTTTCTCATTTCAAAAAGATGGAAACGTCCATTTTGCGCAAAATAAAAGCTCTCAAGCGACGGGGTCGCAGATGCCATTACTAGCACAGCGTTATGAAATCCACACCTTTGAATCGCAACATCTCGTGCATGATATCTTGGTGATGATTCAGATTTATAGGTATGTTCACCCTCTTCATCCATTATAATCAAACCAATATTAGAAAGCGGAGCAAACACTGCACTTCTTGTACCGATGACTATTTTTGCATCACCATTCTTAATACGTTTAAACTCGTCAGTTCTTTGCCCTAACGACAGTGAAGAATGGATTACAGCAATTTCATCACCGAAATAAGTTTTGAATTTACTAAGCATTTGTGGTGTAAGCGAAATCTCTGGAACAAGCATCAATGCTGTTTTGCCTAATTTTAACGCAGAATCAATAAGTCTGAAAAACACTGATGTTTTACCACTACCAGTAATTCCATATAGCAATGCACCCGCTGGTTTTTCGGCATTTATAAGATTCATTATACCCTGATATGCTGCCTGCTGTTCTTCATTTAGTACTATACTTTCGGGAGATTTACTTTCGGTTAATTCACCAATTGCATTTCTCAAAACTTCATATTTATATTCAGTTAATAGGTCTTTTGTAACCATTCGTTTTATCAAAGATGCAGTACAATTTGTCATGTAGCAAACTTCCTTGACAGACGCTGAACTGCAATCCTCAAGCAGCGATACTACCATTTTTTGCTTAGCTGTAAGAGTTACTGCCTTGCCAGAATTAACCGTTTCGAGATACATATCAGATAGCCTAACCATTGTAACTGTTTCGTCGCCAACTTTACGCTTTATCACATCCAGTTCTTGGATATATCCTTTGTCAATAAGACTTTCAACAACCTTTTTAAGCTTTGGATTTGCTGTGAAATTAAGATAATTATCAATCTCACGCTGATTTTCAGCAATTCTCATAAAATTTACAACATTAAGCTCTTTCTCGTTTAAATCTTCATCTGGTATATCAGTATTCGTAAGTGAATATTTCTGTGAAAAATTATACCCGAATCCCGTAGGTACTACGGATTTATACGCATCAAAATAGGTGCAAAATGTATTTTCCTTAAGCCAAAAAATTATTCTAAGCATTTCATCATTGACAAGTGGTTCTTCATCTAAAAGCTTAATTACTGGCTTTAGCTTTTCATTAAAATCGGGCGTTTCATAAGTTCTAGTAATTAACCCTATTGCTCGCCGATTTCCATTTCCAAACGGTACTATAACTCTTGAGCCATTCTTAATAAACGGCTTCATCTCAGTCGGGATAATATAGCTATATTCGCAATCAAAGCTATAAGTTGCACGACTTATGGCAACCTTTGCTACCAAAAAAAGTCCACGCATTTTATATCCCTCCAAATTTTCTTATTAACTTCTTAAACTTGCATCCTCAATCAATCTATACTCACCGTCAGCAAACTCTTCTACTGCTGTTTTTACTGGCTTTTCATCTAATATAATTTTATTCTCAAAAGCATCTTCAGTAATCTGTCTTGCTCTTTTTGAAACTGCAAGAACTAGTGAATAATAACTCTCATTATTTTTTAAAATTTGTACAACTGCTGGTCTAAGCATTGTTAAGCACCTCTTCTATCATTTTCTTTGTATTATCATTGTAAGTTTTAAATTTTTCTGCATCTTTATTATTAAGTCTAACTGACTCAATTACTGTATTAAAGTCATTAATGGCGTGCTCAAGTGCATCATTCATGATAACATAATCATAATCAACTGCCTTTGAAATTTCTCCTGCCGCCTCTGCTGCACGCTTTTCAATCACGCTCTGTTCTTCTGTACCACGTTTATTAAGACGTCTAACAATCTCGTTAATGGACGGTGGAACAACAAAAATCAAAACTGCCTCAGGCATTACTTTTTTTATTTGGAATGCACCTTTAGTTTCAATTTCTAAAATAACATCTCTGCCTGAATCTAACACATCAAGCACTGGTTTTGCTGGCGTACCATAGCTATTTGAAACAAACTTAGCATACTCCAAAAAACCATTTTCATCAATCATTTTGTCGAATTTCTCATTATCAACAAAATAGTAATGTTTACCATCAACCTCACCCTCACGCGGTTTACGTGTTGTGCAAGAGATTGAATAAAACACATCTTGATTTTTAAACACTTCAGCCAAAATCGTACCCTTACCACACCCAGACGGTGCAGATACAACAAAAAGCTTTCCCTTATTCATCAATATCCTCCTCGTTATTTGGAGAGTAACGTCCGCCAATTGTTTCAGGTACAATTGCAGAAAGTACTACATGATCGCTATCCATAATTATTACTGATCTTGTTTTTCTTCCGTATGTAGCATCAATAAGAAGTCCCTTATCTCTTGCCTCCTGAATAGTACGTTTAATTGGCGCAGATTCAGGCGATACAATTGCAACTAATCTTGAAGACGAAACCATGTTTCCAAAACCGATATTTATTAACTGCATACAAATTCGCTCCTATTATTCAATATTTTGAATTTGTTCTCTAATCTTCTCTATTTCAGACTTTAAGTCAACTACCATTTTTGTAATGCTCAAATCCTGTGCCTTTGATCCTATTGTATTAACCTCACGATTAACCTCCTGAACAAGAAAATCAAGCTTTCTTCCAACTGGCTCACTGCTATTAATTAGCTCTCTAAATTGTGAAATATGACTTCTGAGTCTTACAGTTTCTTCATCTACAGCTGTTTTCTCAGAGAATATAGCTGCTTCTGTTAAAATTCTCTGCTCATCAATATTTCTATCAGCAACAACTTCAGAAATCTTTGCAAACAACTTTTCTCTATAAGCCTCCGTAACCATTGGGGACTGCGTTTCAATTTTACCAACAGTTTCTTCAATAAAGTCAAGACGTGAGCTAATATCCTCATACATCTTAACACCCTCAGTGTTGCGCATGTCAATAAATCTATCGATAGCAACTGATGCAATTCCACTTACTAGTTTCCAAATTTCTTCCTCATCATCAGTTACCTTTACAACAGTAAAAATATCAGGAAGTCGCATAATATTTGAAAGACACAAATCATCATCAAGTGATAACTCATCAGCTGAATTCCTCAAAGCATTCAGATAACCCTTTGCAACTTCTTTATTAATCTCAATATTAGCATTAACGCCCTCTTGATTGTAGATTGAAACTGAAACTTCAACCTTACCACGAGAAATAGAATTGTGCATTAAGCTTTTTAACTTTTCGTCAAGATATCCATAAGCTCTAGGTGTTCTAGCATTAAACTCATAATATCTGTGATTGACTGAACGAATTTCAACAAGTATTTCGCGACCGTCGATTATTTGGCGTTCCCTACCAAAACCTGTCATGCTTTTTATCATAGAAAAAGTCCTTCCTTACACATTTTTTATCAAAATAATATAACTATTCAAATTATATTATACCATTTTGACAAACAAATAGCAAGCAATTTTAATATAAAATTAATACTTTATTTACTGTGTATTATTAATTAACAAGAAAATATCAGTAAGGTTGTGTCCTACACACTTATTAGGATATTTTTGAAATTCTTCGAATGAAGTCGAGCCCGTTGTGACTCCTGCAAAATCAACTCCAGCGTTATTTGCAGTCTGCGCGTCAATATAACTATCACCGATATACAGAATATTTTCTTTTGGTTCGTTTAACTTTTGGATCATCAAATTTAGTCCTTCAGGATCGGGCTTTGCATTATGCACGTCTTCACCGCCGACGATTTCATCAACCGGGAAAGAGCCAGCTTGTTTATCAAAGCTATCAACTATTCGATAGCGAAATTTAGTTGATACAATTCCAACTTTTACTCCTGCATGCTGTAAAGCTTGAAGAATTGCTATTGAATCATCATAAAAAAAAGTATTCTTTACCATTTCATCATCGGCTTTTTTTACATATTCTATACGCATTTCCTCACATTTAGGATTGCTTTCTACACAAGTAAGAACGTCAAATGCTTCATATAGAGTTAGACCTATTGTATTATAAATCACAGTATCATCAGGAATAGCATATCCAAATTTCTTCAAAACGTGCTTGAAACATATTAATATTCCCTTTGAAGAATCTGCCAAAGTCAAATCAAAATCAAATACATATGCAGAATACTTGCCCATAATTACCTCTCTTAATAAATAAAAATTCGTTTTATAATCAAAATTAAGGGAATGCACAAACATTCCCCTAAAATTATATTTATTATTCAACTGTAACAGATTTTGCTAGATTTCTTGGCTTATCAACGTCATTTCCCTTAAGTACTGATGTGTAATACGCAACTAGCTGTAATGGAACTACAGTTAGCATTGGCATTAAAATATCGTCAATAGTTGGCAACCCAATTTTATAATCTGCAACATCATTATCTACTGAAATATAGTTATGCGTAACGAAAATCACTTTGCCGCCTCTAGCTTTGACTTCCTTAGCATTACTTACAGTTTTATCGAACAAATTACGCTGAGTTGCAACTGCGATAATTGGCATACCATCAGTTACTAGCGAAATTGTACCGTGCTTTAGCTCACCAGCTGCATACGATTCAGAATGAATATATGAAATTTCTTTAAGTTTCAAAGAACCTTCCATAGAAAGCGCATAGTCAAGCCCTCTGCCAATATATAAAAGATTATCAGAACTGATAAGTTGTGACGCTACAAACTGACACGATTTCTCCTCTTTTAAAATTACCTCAATCATATTTGGTACATTTTCAAGCACCGATGTAAGTCTTTGGCATTCTTCTAGAGAAATTGCGCCCTTTGAATATGCAAGCAAAAAGGCAAACAAATAAAATACTGAAATCTGAACGCTATATGCTTTTGTAGACGCTACAGAAATCTCAGGACCAGCATGAGTATAGATAATCATATCAGCCTCACGTGCAATTGATGAGCCTACTACATTCACAATTGCAAGAGTATCTGCTCCCATACGTTTTGAAAGCTTTAAAGCTTCGAGTGTATCAGCTGTTTCACCTGACTGTGAAACTACAATAACTAAGTCGTTTTCAGTAATAAGTGGATCTCTATATCTAAATTCAGATGCAACATCTACAATTACTGGAACTCGAGCAAGCTTTTCTATAACATATTTTCCCAAAAGACCAGCATGCATTGCAGTTCCGCAAGCAACAACATAAATATTTTTATAGCTATTTAGTTTCTCTGGAGTTAATCCGCATTCTTCAAGGTTTGGAATTCCATCTTTAATTCTTGGTGAAATTGTTTGCTTGATTGCAGTTGGCTGTTCATTAATTTCCTTAAGCATAAAATGCTCATATCCACCCTTTTCAGCAGCCTTCATATCCCAATCAGCTACCATAAGCTCTTTTTCAATTGGAGCTCCATATTTATCAAAAATCTTTGCTTTGCCGTGGTTAAGAACTACAATTTCATCCCTCTCAAGCAAATAATAATTTCTTGTGAAAGATAAAATAGCAGGAACATCAGATGCGATAAATGCTTCATCATCACCAACACCTACAATAAGCGGTGAATCTTTTCTTAGAGCATAAACTGTATTAGGAAAATCCTTAAACATAATTCCTAGCGCATATGATCCCTCAATTTCATCAAGAACCTTATGAATAGTTTCAATTGGGTCACCATTATAATAATAATCTAAAAGCTTAGCAACAGTTTCTGTATCGGTCTGACTCTCAAAAACATAGCCTTTTTTAGTCAAGAACTTTTTTAGCTTTTGATAATTCTCAATAATTCCATTATGAACAATCGTGATTTTCGCATCACCATGTGGATGCGAATTAATATCTGATGGCTCGCCATGTGTTGCCCATCTTGTATGACCAATTCCGCAACTGCCAGAACTTATTGATTGTTCATCAGAAATCTTCTTTTTCAAATCAACAATTCTGCCTTTTGTTTTACATGTTCTAATATTTCCATCTTCAAATATTGCAATTCCTGCTGAATCATATCCTCTATATTCTAGCTTTTCAAGTGATTCAAGCAAAACTTTAGTACAGTCCTGTTTTCCAACATATCCTACTATTCCGCACATAAAAAAATCTCCTCTCAGCAACAAAAATGCTGTCTGCATAAACAAATGTTTTTGATTATATATACAATTTAACTAGTAATCTTTTTTTAAATAATACTATATAATAATATCATATTTTTAATATAAAATCAAGCATAATAAAAAGTTTTGTTCTCCCCTTTTCTTTTTTGTATAAATATGATATAATAACTTAACAACATAAAACTAAATTATTAATTATAAAAGGAGTGTCAAATATGTCAAAATTAAATGATTGCGCTGATAAGTTTATTAATATTTACAAAGAAAATATAACGCGTCCTGGCTCTGAAAAACTGCTTGATTATTTGTTATCAGATAGCAGTGATTTTTTCACTGCACCTGCCTCAACTAGATATCATGGTGCTTATGAAGGCGGACTATGTGAACATTCTATTAATGTTTACGAATGCTTAAAAGATTATATCGAACGTGAACGTGCTAGAGAAACTTACGGACTTGATTTTTCTGATGAAAGTATTGCAATTGTTGCGCTTTTACATGATATATGTAAAGTGAATTTATATAAAACTAGTTTAAGAAATGCTAAAAACGAACAGGGCGTTTGGGAAAAAGTGCCTTATTATGAATATAACGATATGCTGCCTTACGGTCATGGTGAAAAATCTGCTTACATAGCTTCTGGATTTATGCGCCTTTCTCGCGAAGAAGCTTTTGCAATTCGCTGGCACATGGGCTTTTCGGGTGATGAAAATAAAAATACAATTGGCAGGGCGCTTGAGATGTTTCCTCTTGCTCTTGCTGTCCATATCGCTGACATGGAAGCAACTTTCTTACTTGAGGGCGGAAAAGTCTAATATTATATAATATTAGGCAAGTATTAAAAATATTATTAATATCTAAAAATCGCTATAGAATGTTATTTAAAACATCTATAGCGATTTTTTTATTCAACTAGTCCATATTTAATTTTAACTCTTTCTAGTTTTCTAAGCATCGGTTGTGCGCCAACATATAAAAAAAGCATTGTAGCTATAGCATGAACAATGTCGACCGGAAAACCGGTAACATAACTCGCTAATAGTGTTGATTTGTTTAGTTGTGTATGGCTCATGATTAAGGCGCTTGGATTCATGATTCCACCGTATATTAAAAGTGCTGATAAAAAACCAAAAACAGAAATTGTTATTTTGTCTTTACTCAAAAGTCCTTTTCTAAAAATAATCCCTGACAAAAATCCTATTATTCCCATAGCGAACATTTGCCATGGCGTCCATGGACCTTGTTGAAACATCATGTTTGATACAAGCATTGTTATTGCACCAACTAGAAACCCTGTTTCTGCACCTAAGGCTATACCTGATATAATTACAACTGCCATAACTGGTTTAAAGTTCGGAAACATATACAGTGCTGCTCTGCCAGCGATTGCTAAGGCGCATAAAACTGATATTATTACCAGCTCTTTGGCTTGCGGTTTTCGATCCTCAAAAATCATAAAAAAAGGCAGCATACATTCAAACATCACTAGTAATGATATAAATAGATATTTCTTATCGCCAAGATAAAATACACCTATATAAATCGTAAACGGAATTGCTAAAAATATCATCGCAGCCGCCACTTTCGTCCGCTTTTTCAGCTTTCTATTTGACTTGTTATACAGGCTGATATCTTCTTTATCCGGCTTGTTTCTTATTGAGAACATAAAAACTATTGCTGATAAACCCAGCAATAAATATTTCTGCTCAGTTGGTGCTGTATCTTTATTAAATATTTTTACTATACCTAATGCGTCAACTGAAATTACTACAGATATTATAAATGATATAACTGCTAGTATTTTTCTCCAAATTGACATTTTCTTCGAACTCTCTTTTATATGTTGAGTGTCGTTTTTTAAAAAATCAAGATTTATATTATCATTATCTTTTTCTAATTCAAAAGCTTCACCGCCGCAAGCCGATATTACATCGTTTGACGTTATTGCGTTATTAATAACTGTTCTTGACATTCTGTTTGCCGATGTTGTATAAAAACTATTTCCGCCAAAAAATTCTGCTGGCGAATTTTCTGCTGTTATTTGTCCATTAAAAAACATTGCACAACGGTCGCTATGTTCTGCACAAAATTCAATATCGTGACTAACCATAATCACGCAAATTCCGATATCACACAAATTCTTTATGATGCCAGCAAAAATCTGCTTAAACTCTGCATCAAGACCTTTTGTTGGTTCATCAAGCAAGAGTATTTTAGGCTTTTTCAGTAAGATTTTTGCTAGTGCTGTACGTTGCTGTTCTCCTCCTGACAAATCATATGGATGATTGTTTTCAAGACCATTAAGTTTACATAAATGCAAAATTTCTAATACACTTTTATCTCTTTCTTCATCAGATATATCATTTGAAATCATATCATACATCTCATCAATTACAGTAGTTTTGGTGAACAGTGTCTGAGGATTTTGCGGTAATACACCTAGTAATCCGTTATACAGATTATCCGTTTTTTGAATATCTATACCATTTATTTTTACTTGTCCGCGATAAGGAGTTTTTATACCGCTCAAAACTGATAAAAGTGTGCTCTTGCCTGCTCCGTTTCCACCCATGATTGCTAAAAATTCACCGCTATATATTTCAAGACAAACTCCTTTTAAAATATCAGCTGAATTTTTTTCATATCTAAACCAAAGATTTCCTGCATTAATTATCGGTTTGCCCTCAAACCTTTTATTTACAGTAAAAGTTGTATCTTTAACACCGTTTACAAGTGCATAATTCTCAAGCCATTTCCTGCCTTCACTTATAGTGAGCGGACATTCTGACTTTTCACTAGAAACAGCTGACCAAATCCGCATTGGTACAGGCATTGCTAGAAACATGCCGCTTTTTTGTGATTTTAGAAAGTCACCAGTTTTTTTAGCCGTATTATCTGAAATTATTTTTCCGTTGCTCATAACTAGCACTCGGTTGCACATTGTAAAAATTTCATCAAGTCTATGCTCTGTGATAATAATAGTAGTGCCTAGCTCGTGGTTTATTCTCTGTATGACACCTAAAAACTCCGTTGCAGCTATTGGATCTAGTTGGCTTGTTGGCTCATCCAAAATTAAAACTGACGGCTGCATTACCATTACTGACGCTAAATTCAAAAGCTGTTTTTGCCCTCCTGAAAGCTCGGATACACTCTTTTCAAACCAAGCTTCAATTCCAAAAAAACTTGCCATTTCTGCTGTTCGTCTACGGATTGTTTCTTTATCACATCCAAGACTTTCTAATCCGAAAGCTAGTTCATGCCAAACTTTATCCGTCACAATTTGATTGTCTGGGGACTGACCTACAAAACCTATTTTCTCACTTTGTTCTCTTTCGCTAGACTCAGCAAGTGGCTTTTCCATAAAAAAAATGTTCCCGCTTTTTGTACCATGCGGTGAAATAGCTGTTTTAAGCTGTCTTAACAAAGTAGTTTTTCCACAGCCAGACACACCGCAAACTGTAACAAAATCACCTGAATTAATCGTAAGATTAATATTATCTAGCGTCTTAAAATTAGAGTTTGGATAACTAAAATTTAAATTCTTGATTTTATAGATTTCCATTTAATATCCTCCCTAACATTCAAAATCATTGGAATTATACATAGCGCAGAATAAGCAAAATAAACACTAGCTGAAAACATTGTCATTTGAGGCGGCTTGATTGCTGGATAGAATTTAAAGTCAACAACCCCACTTGCCATACCTGTGAAAATATATGCTGATAATACTATAATAACAGATAACGCTGAGAAATCACGCTTTTCAAACGAAAAAAGTGAATAGGCTGTTCTGCCTTTTAGACCATATCCTCTGCTTTTCATTGATGTTGCGGTTTCAACACCATTTTCTAATGACCATGTAATCATAACAGAAAAAATTCTTGTCATGTTTTTTAATCTTACTAAAATCGTACCGTCTGAGATGTCCTTTCCTATACACTTTTGTGCATCGCGAACTTTGTTAAACTGAATTTTAAACTGCGGAACAAATCGGATTGTCATAGATAGAACCAAACTAAGTGAGGGAATAATTCGTCCGAAAAGATACATAAATTTATCGGCTGTGATAACATTATTAAAGCATCTAAACCACATAACCACCCCAGCCATTAGGCAGGCTGACGAAACACCGTATATTATAGATTCTAGTGTCAATGGATTGCCAGTGGGCAGATATGTCAAAATAGTCACACCTCTATGATTAAATGCAGGGTTAATAATTACAATCATTAACATCATGGGCAAAAGATAAAAAAGACCAAAACGGACGCTTTTGCGCCCGCTTAAATAAATTGAATATGTTATAGCACATACAAGTGAAATCGCTATAAATATTGGATTGATAATAAACATAGATAGAATAAATACAACTATGAAATATGTGAAATTTACTATTGGATGATATTTCGAAAAGCTATCCATGTTTCTCCTCCTTGCTTATCCCCATTGACCTGAATTTTCTCCGCCGACGTCTTTACCTAAATCACAGGTGTAAACGAAGTTTATATCGTCACCGTCGTTTATTGTGTATTTTGAACTACTATAGCTCGGGAAATCGTCATTCACGCTATACAGCCAACCAGATAAACTGCCAGCATCAAATTCATAAATGTTTGAAATTCCTTCTATATAAATCGAGTTATAAAGTGGAGTAAATTCAAATTCCAAATGAATATTATTATCCTGACAGCTGTTTTTCAAAACATCAAAAACTGTATCACCGTCATTAAAATTTACTGTACGTTTAGATAAAATAACACCATTCTCTGGCACAAAATCTTTTATATCATCATTTACGCTATCCCAATTATCCAAAAGTGTATTACATAATATTGAAATCGTACACGTTTTTTGCTTATTTTCTTTTGGCGCTGATTGTGTATCTGCAGTTTTTTTCGTAGTTACACTTGTTGTAGTATTTTCAGCATGATTTTGGTCACTTTCTCCGACATCTTCATGATTGTTGTTTTCAGAAACGTTATCGTTGTTGTTTTCTGAGTTTTGGTCGAATGGATTATCTTCTGATTCAGTGTTTTTCTCTTTTTCAGAACTGCTATCTTTATCTTTAATGCTTGAATCATTTTTGCTGTTTGCTGTACTATCTAACTGAGATAAATCACTGCTATCATCACTGGTCGAAACAAGTGATGAATTGTCATCTATATAAGAAGAATCAGCAGATGAAGTTGTTACCTTAGAGCTATCATTAATACTCCAACCGCGTGAATTTGGAGCACTTCCGCCATACCAAAAAGCAAATGCTAAAACAACAATCACAGCAACACTAGCAATTATTTTATTTTTATGCTTTTTTATAAAATCAATCATTCAGCACTCCTTTTTTGAATTATTTATTGTTTTCTGCTTTTGAATTTCGCAACTGAAAATGCCGCTAGAGTAACTAGAGCCGACAAAACAAACAAAGTTTTATTTACATCTCCTGTTTTCGGAACACTGTCATTGCTCGAGGTTTTGCTTGAATTCTCGTTAGATGATACGGTACTTGTATTATTAGAATCATTGTTACTATTCTGATTTGATTCTGAATCACTTTCAATTACGCTTGACAAATTGCTGGAATTTTCACTTGAATTATCAATATTACTCTCGCTTGATTCGCTTGAACTATTCTCAGGATTTTCTGTTTCATACAAATCACTATAATCAAACAGGCTAGGTTTATTACTAGCAAGGCGAGTATATGCTGATAACGCTAAATACGCTTGTTCTGTTGCCATTTGGTCAACTAAACCGTCAATAAGATGTTTAAACCCGCCATTTTCAGTATTGTATTTTTTAAATGCATCAAAAATTGAGTTTCCATTTTTAATAAATCTTTCATCATTTGACATGTCAATTCCTATTGAGGAAAGTCCTAGAATAATCATTGACAAGCTTTCAGATGTTTCTTGAAAGCTACCTGAAAAACCACCGTTTGAATTCTGAATTTCTGAAAGTTTATCTACTGTTCTAGCAACTGCTGATTTTACATTTTCATTATCATAATAAGGTGCTAAAGCTGTCAAAACCATTCCTGTAATATCAAAATTAATTTCATTACCTGAAAGTGTCCAACCACCATTAGGCAACTCATTTTCTAATAGATAATCTATTATCTTTTCTCTTGTAGTTTGGTTTTTAGCATCAGTTTGCGGAATGTCATAATCAATTGAATCTAGTGCGATTAACGCCCATGTAGGTCCGTTAATTCCTTGCTTTTTTAAGTAATCAAAATCAGATAAAGGTTCTAGCAGATTAAATCCTGCTACGTTTGTAACATCTTTTTTGATTGCTGTTAATGCTAAAATTGCTCTGGAATTATCTGTTGACTTTGACTTATGTAGTTGTGCTGAATTTTTTTGAGTTACATAGTCTACTAGGTTTTGATAATATCCATTTTCAAATTCATCAGTTAAACGACCGCTTCTTGCCAGTGCGATGATTATCCACTCGCCGCCAACAGAGGAAACAGTTGGAACGTTACCTTTCAGAAGAAAATCTCCTGTATTTTCATAAATATCTTTGATAGCTGTACTATTTTGATTAACAATTGATTGATATGCCTGCTCCGCTTTAAGCAAAATTTCGTAATTACTTACTAATTTTTTCTGTGTTTCAGTCAGATTATTATAAGCATTTCTTGCTGCATTAATTTTAGATTTACTTGATAGATTTACTTCGCCTATTTCATCAATTAGGTTTTCAACTTGTGTAATCTTTTGCTGTTCAAACTCACTTTTTTCTATACAGCTAAAAGTATATGTATTTTCAGTACCGCTAGAAGATGACACTGTTACTTTTTGCTTTGATTTTGTTAGTGAAATTTCATACTCATCATTATTATTGCTATTAATTTTTTCTCCGTCAAGCTTTACAGTAGTTCCGCTTGTTGCAGTAAAAGTTAGTTTTGGTAAATTTTTATCATCATCAATAATCACTTGATAGCTATACTGATTTGGTGAAAACGCTAAATCCCACTCACCATATTCTATTTTAGCAGTTAGAATTTCAGCTGTTCCGTCAGAAATATTAATGCAATATACCGTTTCATTTTCCGCTGTGCTCATACTTGGCCATTCACTGTTGCCAACACCTACATATATTTTATCGCCGTTCACTACTGAAATTTTCTCAGAACGTTTATACTCTGAACCGTTTTCATCTGGTGTATATTTATTTTTATAAACTCTTGTTTGAAAATTCTTATTCTTAGCAATTGGTGTTACTTCAATACTATCTACATCTTTTGGCAGAGTTAGCATATATTCTGTTTTTTCAGAATTAAAACTTTCAGAAAGTTTTCCGACACTAAAATCAAGTGAAGTTAAAATGGTTTCATTATTATCCCACAAGCTGCCTAAATCTGCACCGTAATTACTTGTATATGCAAAAGTAATTTCGTCACCTGATGAAATTGCGCCTGAACTTACTGTATAAGTATCCATTGTATCACTAGTAAACCAGTCATTTACTAGCAAAGACCAACCGCTCATTGATCCGCAATCAAACTCTGAAAGATTGTTAATTTCAGAAACATATCCCCAATCTGAGAATGCTAAGCTATATCCCTTGGATTTAGCAGTTTCTGTAATGATTGAAACAACTGATGATGCGTTATCAATTTCTACCCATTCATCAATAAGAACACCCTCCCAATCGGCTCCGCTTTGAGTTGAACAAGTCTTGTTCTCCACAATTACTCTGACTTTTTGACTGCTATTATCTGCGATTACAGATAGAGGCAACACTCCTAATGTTAATACTGTTGAAGTTGCAAATGACAGTATTCTTGATGCGATTTTCATATTACTTCAATCCTTTTCATTATTTTTCTGTTATTTTATGATTATAGCTTGCTAGTGATTTCTTAATTATCAGTCGTTTTAGCCTTACAATTGAGTTTTACTCTTTTACGCTTTTTTCGATTTTTCTCAGCTGACGAAATTTTGGTAACATCTTTCAAACCAGCTTGCTCCAATGCTCTAGGCCATGGTCCTAGCTTTTGCTTTATAAGACATTGAGTTTGCGAGTCAAAATCATCTCTTTTAGGATTTCTGCCTAATTGCTTAGATTTTTCCATCAGCAAATCAATAGCATATTGCTTTTTCATATCAGCGTCCAACTAAATCACTCCCTAAAACTATTTTTTACATAAAAAAAGCTTTCTCTATCCAAAAAATAGAGAAAGCACAACAGACTTAAATATGCTATTTTATTTTCACATTAAAAACTATACCTTGAACATAAAAATGCAGGCAGAGTTTAATGACATATAAAAACAGCGTCAATAAAATCGGTTGCACTTCTTCATCGTCCAAGATGGCAATACCAACAAAGCATGGGAGTATTCTGACTAATGATACATTTACGTTTCAGCGCACAATATATCAAACACAGTAATGACGGTTGTTCCGGATTCAAACCGGATTCCCTTTTAATCTACTAAGTTAACAACTTTTCAAACCATGCTCCTAAATTATTAAATTTTAAAGCTATTATAACATACGCTAGCGAATCTTGTCAAGTTAAATTTACTTGAATTTCAACTCAATTCTAACAATTTCACTCTTAGCTGGAAATTTATAATGCACTCCCCAACCGCCTGTGCCTGATGAAACTATGGCTGTCATGTTATCATACTTTTTTTCGCCATATGCAAAATCATTAAATCTCGAAACTAATCTAGATGTCAGCGGAAACTGCTCACCATGTGTATGACCACACAAAGTCAAATCAACATCTGCTTGCGAAATTTGCTGCAACTCTCTTGGCTGATGATTTAGTACGATTATTGGATATGCCTTGCTAATATTATTTTCTTTTAAAAGCTCTGAAAGTTCTTCAATATCTTTTGGATCTTGAGATAAGTCCTTGCGACCGTAAACAGTTATGTCATCAGCAATTGTAACTAAATCATCTTCTAGAATTGTTATTCCTGCTTTTTCATAAACATCGCTTAAATCACGATTAGTATAGCCCTCGTGATTTCCATTAACAAAATAAATTCCATATTTTGAATTAATATCTGAAAATCTATTTGACATATAATCAATCTCATCATCAGTAGTGCCATCATCAATAATATCACCTATAAGAAAAACCACATCAACATTCATATCATTAATTTCGTCGACAATTTTATCTATGCCACCTTTGGTTACACCAGTTCCGATGTGTAAATCAGAAAGCATTGCTATACTAAGGCTTTCATTTTTTGAAATTTTATTAATCTCAACACTATAATCAGTTTGACGAATTATACCCATATTTACATAGCCTATTACTGCTATTGTAAAGGTCGTGATAAACATAAGTACAATATATTTACGCCCCCTAACAAAACGAACAAATCGACTTTCATTCTTTTTAGTCAGTTTTGCAATCAGAGAAATTATATCTCCAATCACAAAAAACACTGCTGAATATACAACCATAATCAAATAGGTAGAATTAATGAATGACGCTACTGTCATCATCAAAGCATTATCAACACGAAGCTTGCCTATAAATTTCAATATCAAACTGCCGAGCAGCATAACTTGAAAAATCCAATACAATGATACAGGCAGCTCAAGTTTTTTCCAATATCTTCGAAATTTAACTAATGAATATAAGATCATTAGCAAAACTGCCGCGAAAAAGAATAAAAACAATTTATTTTCCCCCATTTAATTTATTGTTAAAGTCACACTCAATGCTTATCAAGAATTTCACATAGTGATTTCAAAAAAGCCTTGTCATCTTCTGATGTACGCTTAGACGGACCTTTTAATCGCCCGCCAGCTCTGCGAATTTTCTTTGCAGTATGACGTGCCATTAAAAGTGTATCAATATTGTCATTATTATAAACTAAACCATCCTGCCTAATTGGAATACCTTTTTTCGCCAGAATCATTGCAGCTAGACCATAATCTTGTGTAATGGCTATATCACCAGCTTGTACTAAATTCGCAAGTCTGAAATCTGCACTATCTGCACTTTTGTCAACAATAATAACTTTAGCATAATCATCACGAAATTCATGTGCTGTATCTGCAATAATTACAGCTTCTAAACCATGCTTTTTTGCCTGCGCTACTGTTATTTTAACTACTGGACAACCGTCCGCATCTATTAAAATTTTCATATTTATTCCCACACTCCAAATTCAAGTATAATTCAATAAAATTAAGCGTGAAATCTGCCCAACTTCCCTATATAATTATAAATTCTTCAAATTTATTCCTTTTTTTCTTGAAAAATCATATTAATTATGATACAATTAGTATACATAAATATTATAACATAAATTCACCATAAGTAAAGTGCAAATTCGAAAAATGTAAGGGGTTTAAAAATCATGAGTAAAAATAAAGGATTAATTTCAATCACTTGTTTATTGATGTTTTGCTTAAGCAGTGTTTCTTGCGGTAATCAAATTTATGATAATTCAAATAGTCAATTAGATAAGGACAAAACAAATTCAAATGAATCCATTATAGACAAGCAGGGAAATTCTGAAGTAGATTCAGATTCTAAAGAAAATTCTGATCAAGAAAAGAAAAAACTAACTGGAACAACTAAAGCTCACTTAGTATGTGTTGGCGATAATTTGATACATGACAATATTTATGTTGAGGCGTTAGAAAAAGGCGGCGGTAAAGAATATGATTTTTCTGACTGCTATAAGCATATTGAAAAGTACATAAAAGGTGCTGACGTTGCAATATTAAATCAAGAAACTATTGTGTCCGATGAATTTGAAGTATCTTCATATCCGACATTTTGCAGTCCTACTGCTGTAGGCGATAAAGTTGTTGATATAGGTTTTAATGTTATATCAATGTCTAATAATCATGTTCTTGACAAAGGTGAGGATGGACTTATATCATCATTAGATTATTGGGACACGAAAGATGTTGTGCATTATGGAGCTTATCGTTCAAGTGAAGATGCAGAAGATATCAAAACAATGACTGTGAATGATATTACCTTTGCATTTTTAGGTTACATGGAACACACCAATGGAGTTTTTCTAAATGACAATGCAAAAGCAGAAGTTATTTACCTTTCTGAACAAGAGCGTATAAAAAAGCAAATTGAGAAAGCTAATGAAATTGCTGATGTTGTTGTTGTTTCCTGTCATTTTGGAACTGAGATTTCAAATGAAATTAATGATCAGCAACAAACGTTAGCCCCAAAACTTGTTGAATGGGGTGCTGACTTAATAATTGGAACGCAGGCACACGCACTTAGCACCTGCGAATATATCGAAAAGCCGGACGGTTCAAAGGCCTTTGTGTACTATGGTTTAGGTAATTTCTTTTCAACTATGTATGAAGCAAAATCGATGATAGGATTAATTGGTGAACTTGATGTAATAAAAAACCATGACACTGGTGTTATTACATTGGAAAATGTCAAAGCTATTCCTGTTGTTTCACATTTTGAAGCTGACAGTTTCAACTCCTACTGGTACAACTGCACTGTTTATCCTTATGCTGAATATACTGACGAATTATTCACAAAGCATTTTGATAATTCATTTAATAGATCTGCTGCTGAAAAATGTTTGAGTTATATACCTAAAGATTTTTTAAGCATTGAGTAAATAATTTCCTAATATACTTTACAAGTAAAAACGCGTTCTGAAATGCAAGTTTTCAGAACGCGTTTTTATTATTTCAAGGCAATATTTAATATATCAATAAATTGTTTTTCATTAAGTTCAAGATAATGTCCAACAGTATTTTGACCATTGTTTGTTGCTCGATTTGCCATTTCTGCAAAATGCGAATTATCAATTTCCAGGTCACTCAAACTAGATTTTAATCCAAGCTTCTTGAAAAAATCGCTGAATTTACCAGCAAGTATAACAGCCATTTCTTTTTCAGAAAAATCATTATAATCAACATCAAATACTCGATTTGCTAACTGTGCAAGCTTATGTGGTTTTATATTTCCAGCATACCTAATCCATGCCGGAAAAACTATTGCCATACCTTCACCGTGAGTAACGTCATACTGCGCGCTTAGCTCATGCTCAATTCTGTGAGAACCCCAATCCCCAATTCTTCCTGTATCTAGGATATTATTATGCGCCACCGATGCAATCCATTGAATTTCAGCTCTAGCATCGTAATTATTGGGATTTTCAAGCACTCTCTCGCCGTTTAGCAGCAACGCTTTTATTGATCCTTCAATCATATAATCAGTCAAATCAGTATGCGAAACATCCGAAAAATATCTCTCAAGTAAGTGTGATAATATGTCTGCTACGCCACTGGCTGTTTGAAATACTGGCAATCCTACAGTATATTCAGGATCCATTATTGCAAACTGTGGAATAATACTATCATGCTCAAAGCCTTTTTTGTGAAGTCCATTTGATAAAATTGCACAGTTAGATGTTTCTGAACCGCTTGACGGCAATGTTGTTATAACTCCAACTGGAACGGCACTTTCGAGCGTTATGTCTTGTGAAAAGAAATCCCAAACATCACCGCTATATGGAATTCCAATCGAAACTGCTTTAGCAGTATCAATTGCACTTCCTCCGCCTACGGCTAGAACGAAGTCAATATTTTCTTTCTTTCCTAAATCAACAAGCTCTCTTACAAGTTCAACTCGTGGATTTGGCACTACATTGCCGTTCTCAAACAGCTTAATGTTAAGCTCTTTTGCAGACTCAATTATGCTGTTGTATATACCAAGTTCTTTAATAAAATCGCCACTATATACAAGCAGTAAAGAAGTGACTTTTGATTGCTTCAATAAGTCTTTTAGCTTGTCAATTGAACCTTTTCCAAAAATAATTTTTGATGGATTATAATACTGAAAATTTACCATTACTTTTACCCGCTTTTCTATTTAATATCTTCTCTCCAAGTTGCTGGCGAAAATTCATTCTTAATAGGAATTAGTCTTTGGTCAACATCAATTTTCAACACTGAATTAAAATTGTTTGTTGCCATCATCTGACCTGCAAATCCAACAATTATAACTAGTTCGTTATCTTTATAGAACTTTTTAAGGCTATCAATTAGCTCATCAGAAACTGAAGTTGCATCCTTAACAATTTGTTTTCCTAGCTTTGAAAGAAGTTCTTCCTGCTCGGTTAGTTCCAAATTCTGAGGGTCTAGACCGAGTGCCTTTAAGTCACTGATAAAAAATAGTGAACAAAGCATACAGCTGTTTGTAGTTGAAATAGAATGTGCATAAATTGTTGACGCTCTTTCACCAATTACCTCAACTAGTCTTACCCATGATGTATACCAACCCATATAAGCATCATATGTAGCGTAATCCTGCAAAAGCACCTGCTTCATATTTGAAAGTTTATTGTTGCTCTCAAGCTGTTCGTAGGCCTCTCTTGCCTTACCTGTTGTTTCTTCTTTTTTGATAAAATTAACTCTTGCCATTATTCTTACTCCTTTGATTTTAATAGATTTTTATTAATTTAATGGTACAACTGAACCGTCATACTTTTCTTCAATAAACTTTTTAATATCTTCACTTTGAAGTACTTCAATTAGCTTTTTGATTTCTTCCTTGTCCTTATCTTCTTCACGAACTGCAACTATATTTCCATATGTTTTTGCTGCTAATGACTCATTTGACTCAACAGCCAAAGCGTCTTTTACGCTAAGACCACCCTGAATTGCATAGTTACCATTTATAATTGCAATGTCAACATCTGCTAATGCTCTTACTAGTTGTTCTGGTGCGATTTCTTTGAACTTAAGATTTTTATCATTCTTTGTTATATCAGTGATTGTTGCAGTAATTCCTGCATCTTCATTAAGCTCAATCAAACCTTCTTGCTGAAGTAAAAGCAACGCTCTTGCCTCATTTGTTACGTTGTTTGGAACTGCAACAGTTGCACCGTCTGGCAAGCTGGCTAAATCATCACTCTTACCAGCATAAACTCCAAACGGCTCATAATGAATTGCTCCTGCCGACACTAAAGTTGTTTTATTTTCCTCATTGAAATTATCTAGGTATGGCTGATGCTGGAAAAAGTTTGCGTCCAAACTGCCTTCAGCTAGAGCTGTGTTAGGCGTTACTGTATCTTCAAACTCAACGATATCTAAAATGATGCCGTCCTTTTCTAAAATTGGTTTTGCTTCATTTAAAATCTCGGCATGAGGTGTAATTGATGCACCAATTTTCAGTGTGACACTAGATGTGGCAGATGAATCTCCAGATGCTTTGCTTTCTGCATTGCTTGAACTGTCATTTGAACCGCAAGCTGCCAATGTACCTGTAAGTAGTGTTAGAATTAGTCCTGCTGTAATCAATTTTTTCATAATAATTTCCTCCTAAATAATTTATATTAATGTCTTTTTTTATTTGATAATCTCATGCCAAGTTCTTGGAAAACTTGAACGATTATTATTAAGATTGCCACTGTCACAAACAGCACATCATTTTGATATCTATAATATCCATATTGAATTGCTATTGTGCCAAGTCCGCCTCCTCCGACAAACCCTGCCATTGCTGAATATCCTAAAATTGTTGTAAGGTTAATTGCTACTCCTAGCAAAAGTGACGGAACAGCTTCTGGCATCATAAATCTCACTACAATTTGCAGTGGAGTGGCACCCATTGACTGTGCCGCCTCAACAATTCCATCCGGAATTTCTTTAAATGAAGATTCAACCATTCTAGCAACAATTGGAATTGCTCCAATCGTCAGCGGAACAATGGTCGCTTGTGTTCCAATAGAAGTGCCTACAATTAATCTTGTAAAAGGTATTAACAGAACTAGCAAAATCAAGAATGGAATTGACCTTAAAATATTAATTATTGCACCTAACACAGTATTGAAAGACCTGTTTTCTGCAATATTATTTTTATCAGTTACTACAAGTAAAATTCCAAGCGGCATTCCTATGATATACGCTAACACGGTTGATATCAATGTCATTGACAACGTTTCAAGCAAGCCTTGCTTAATCATGTCGAGAATTGCTGAGTCCATTAGTCAGCACCACCCTTCACTTCTACCTCTGAAACAAAAACTTTCTTTTCTTTCAGATATTTTGTAATTTTATCTGCTGCTTTATCATCATCTGGGAGTTCAATAATCATTTGTCCATATCCAATTCCGCCTACACTTTTTGTATTAGCAGCTAAGATACTTACTTTTTCACCAGTTGCCAGCACCATGTCCGCAATAATCGGCTCACTTGCTATTGTATCATCAAAAGCTATACGTACACATCGACCTGTTGAAGAAGAAAATTCAGTAAGCTCTGGTCTAATCGGATATACAAGATGTTTGGCCGCCTTGCTTTTAGGGCTAGTAAAAATATCGCTTACATCACCAATTTCAGCAAGAGTACCCTTATCAACAATTGCTACCCTATCGCAAATTTTCTCTACAACAGACATATCATGCGTTATTATTATAATTGTGATACCAAGTTTTTTATTAATGTCTTTTAGCAAATCCAAAATCTCAATTGTGGTTTTTGGATCTAAGGCACTTGTTGCCTCATCACATAAAAGAACTTTAGGATTAGAAGCTAATGCTCTTGCAATTGCAACACGCTGTTTTTGTCCACCGCTAAGCTGAGAAGGATATGTATCAATTTTTTCTTCAAGTCCAACAAGTTTTAGCATTTCTAACGCACGTGGTTTGCGTTCATCTTTTGGAAATTTAGCAATCTTCATAGGAAGCAACACATTTGCCAGCACAGTTTTCTGAGATAAAAGATTAAACCCCTGAAAAATCATACCGATTGACTGTCTGGTTTTTCTAAGTTGCTTAGTTGGCATATTATTTATATCATTACCTGAAAAACTAACAACACCAGATGTAGCATTTTCTAATCTATTGAGCATTCTAACAAGTGTACTTTTACCAGCACCGCTCATTCCGATAATACCAAAAATCTCGCCTTCATAAATATCAAGACTAATATCTTTTACGGCATCAACAGTGCCTGTTTTACTTTTATAACTTTTCGAAACATGGCTCAATTCAAATATTTTTTCTCTATAACCCATACTCAACTTTGCCTTTCTGTTGAAATTTTATATGCTTAATACAATAAACATTTGCAAAAAATCCATAGCATTAACACACGCAACAAAATAGTTTATTCATGTTAATACATCGAGAACAAAAAACACTGTTCTCACACTTTTTCTTGAATTTCTTAACACTGTTTTTAATCATGCTTAATCACTCCTTAGATTTTTTGCTTTCTGCAATGTTTGTAGTTTATCACACTTTTCCTACAATGTCAATAGGTTTACAATGAATTGTAAGAAATCCTATCAATTTTATAGAATTTCACTAAAATTGTTATGAATTTCACGCAAAAAAATAGCGATAAAATATGCATATATCTAAAAATACATTCGATGATTTATTTGCATGATTTACTTCCAATGGGTTATATCGCCATATTTGTAGATGTCTACACGCAAAAAATCATAACATAGTAAGTTTCATATCGACTTACTATGTTATGATTTTCGTTAATGTGTAAAATTTACATCCACAAACTAAATTATTATATCTGCTGACTTTATTTGAATAACTTTATTCAAATCTGACAGTGAAATCTCCACCTGATATCCTATCTTACCAGCACTGAAAATTATAGAATCAAAATTTTCAGCAGTATTGTTTATAACTGTAACAAACTGCTTTTTCATGCCTATTGGAGAACAACCTCCATGAACATATCCTGTTAATGGCAGCAAATCTTTTAGAGAAATCATTTCAATAGATTTTTCACATACTGATTTTGCAGCCTTTTTCAAATCTAGTTCGCTTAATACTGGCACCATGAAAACATAATTTATCTTTGTCTTAGGCGAAACAGTCACTAATGTTTTAAATACATGATATTCGTTTTGTCCTAATACCTTTGCGACATCTGCACCGCTTACAGCATCGGTGTGGGTATAAGAATATGATTTATATTTAATCTTTTTCTGTTCTAAAATTCGCATGACGTTTGTTTTCTGTTCCATTCTAATTATCACCCTTTTATTTTGTTACTATTATTATATTACTTAAACCATATATTTTCAAGCACTTCATATATTATTTCTACTTTTGTATAATTTTTTTCATAATCTCATAAAAAAACTTGACAAATTGCTTTTTTTTTGATACAATAGTTGTATTGTAAACTATTATTTTGGAGGCATATAAGTGGACAGTGAGTATAGGTTTAGCAGTCATGCTTCGATTATCTCAAGACAATGCAAAGGTTTTTATGATCATGAACTTAAAGAATTCGGTATTGGAAACGGTCAGCAGTTTTTCTTAATTAGGATTAATGAAAATCCTGGTATTAGCCTGGCGGATTTATCCGAACAATGTCATTTTGATAAAAGTACAATAACAAGGGCTATGAAAAAACTTCAAACGCTTGATTATATTAAACTTGTTGATGATGAAAAAGATGGCAGAGTAAAGCATATTTTTCTTACTGATAAGGCTACACCAATTGTAGAAAAAATATACAAAGTTAGGTGTGTTATTAATCAGCTGCTTACAACGGATTTGACAGATGACGAAGTTGAAACAGTGCGTAAACTCATGGTAAAGGTGGCTGAAAACGCTTCAAAATATTTGGAAGTATAGTGTTTTCAGTTTATAATTTATTTGTAAACTAGTTTGGTTTTATCAAATTATGTTTAATTTATAGGAGGTATTTATGGGAACAACTACAAACGACGTAACATCAAAGATTGAACATCTTACAAAAGAATGTGTAAAGCACACACAGATTCAACCTGAGCTTTATAGTCAATATGATGTTAAGCGCGGCCTGCGTGACATTAACGGTAAAGGCGTACTTGCGGGGCTAACTGACATTTCAGAAGTTAGATCTGTGATTATGAAAGACGGAGTTTCAACGCCTTGTGAGGGGCAGCTTTTCTATCGTGGAATAAACGTTGAAGACATAATTCACGGAGTTGTCAAGGAACATAGATTTGCTTTTGAAGAAGTAGTTTATCTTTTGCTTTTTGGAAATCTTCCTAGCGAAAAAGAACTTAATGAATTTTGCAGTTTGTTAGGAGAGTTTAGAACTTTGCCTACAAATTTTGTTCGTGATGTTATAATGAAAGCTCCTAGTGATGATATGATGAACACTCTTGCAAAAAGCGTTTTAACTTTGCATTCTTATGATTCAAATGCTAACGACATTTCATTGGATAACGTTTTAAAACAGTGCTTAAGTTTGATTGCAGTTTTTCCAATGCTCTCCGTTTATGGATACCAAGCTTACAATTTTTACATTGGTAAAAATAGTTTCTTTATACATAATCCTGATCCAAATAAATCTACTTCAGAGAATATTCTTACACTTTTGCGTCCTGACTGTCAATATACAGAGCTTGAGGCTAAAGTTTTAGATACCGCACTTGTTCTTCATGCTGAACATGGCGGCGGAAACAACTCAACATTCACTACTCACGTTGTTACTTCATCTGGTACTGATACATATTCTGCAATTGCTGCTGCTCTATCTTCTCTAAAAGGACCTAAACACGGTGGCGCCAACATAAAGGTAATGCAGATGTTTGACGATTTGAAAGCCAATGTAACTGATTGGACAGATGATGAAGCTATCACAGAATATCTAACTAAACTTCTTAACAAAGAAGCATTTGATAACGCTGGTTTAATTTATGGTATGGGACATGCTGTTTACTCAATTTCTGACCCTCGTGCGAAAATTTTCAAGAAATTTGTTGAGAGTCTTTCTCAAGAAAAGGGTATGAATGACGAATACAAGCTATATCAAAAAGTAGAAGAGCTTGCTCCACAAGTTATTGCTAAAGAAAAGAAAATATACAAGGGCGTTAGTGCGAACGTTGATTTTTACAGCGGATTTGCCTACAGCATGCTAGGATTGCCTATTGAGCTTTACACTCCAATTTTTGCCGTTGCAAGAATTGCTGGTTGGTCCGCTCATCGCATGGAAGAGCTAATAAGTGCTGGAAAAATTATACGTCCAGCTTACAAGAGTATTTCGCAAGAGCGCAATTACATTCCGCTAAACGAAAGAAAATAAAACAAAAACCCGTTCAAGCGAACGGGTTTTTTTGTGTCTATTTTTCTAAAACTGCCGGCATTCCATTTACTGCAATTTCAGGATCATCTAAGTCAATAATCAAGCATTTTCTTCCTTCAATAATTTGAGTATGCACCTTATCAACAGCATCTTTTCCGATATTTACAGTTATACTCGGTGCAGTAAGCACGGTTTTACGTTCTACTAAATTTACCGCTGTCAAAGCTTTTTCACCCATCGCACTCTCATAAACTTTCGGCAAATTGTCAAGCTTTTCTTGGCTGACACCCGCCTCCCAAAGGATAGATGATAGTTTCTTATCATCTAATACAGGAATCTCAGTTTCATTACTGTTTTGATCAACGATTTCCTGAATTTTCTCATTAACCGTTGTAATCAAGGAATAATCGAGCTCTTCACCCACCACGTGATTCATAATTGCTCTAAAAGTTTCTTTTTCAGATTGACAAGACATTACAAATTCGCAGCCGAACAGATCATCTACAACAGAAGTATTTGGCTTTTTTGCGTTCTTTGTGTAGTATAAAAAACTGTTAACATCAGGTGCACGGTCAGAAAAAACTGGAAACAAAAAACCGTCAGTAGGTAGTTCGACTACTCTATCAGTTGAGGCTTTTTTTATAATTTCATTTGACTCATCATTATAAATAAGCCCTTCCATACGTAAATTCACAGGGCAAATTGCAGTAATTAAAAAATTATAATCCATTTCAGCATTATCACTAAAATCATCGTTTTTGTTTTTACTAAGCACGCTATATGTACAATGAGCGGTGAAAATAACGTATGTAGAAACATATTCAACTTTTTCTACGACTGTATTCAGATACTTATCAACTATTTCATCATCAGTCAATTTACTCTGCAAAACCTCGTAGAAAAATGGCTGCATTCCGCCCTCCATGTAAGCGTCCTTCGGAAATTGAAATTCTAAAAGATTTTTACCGATACTCCCACTTAGTACTTTCTTTAAATTTATCATTATAAGCTCAGATTCTTCGGCAGGCATTATATTATAAAGCTGGTTTGTATTACACTTAATATTTTTTTCAGAATCTACAAAAGCCGAAACTACGTGGTTTACAGTGAAAAATCCACAGTCGTCCGAAAAATTCTTTTTGATTTCATTTATTTCTTTTTTATTCATTTAATGTTCCTCCGTTTAATTTATCTTGATTATTATAACACAATTTGTATCAAAATGCAATGATTTTACTTATCAATTTTACGATAGCATACAGAGTTAAAAGACTATTATTTGTTGACAGAAACTTGCTTTTTGTGTTATACTATCTATAAAAGATTCTTGATTTTCACCAGATTATTAAGAGGGAGATGAACCATAATGGGTAGATTTTTTTCAAATATTCATATTAAAAAAGACAAAACAAAAACCAAGCAGCAGTTTTCAGAGGTTGTCAATAAGATTATGAAAAAGCGTGGGTACGGCCCTTCATCGGAAGATGATTCTAGTCTTTCATACATTTTAGCTTTTAGTGAAAATAATAAGTGGGCAACTCTTAGCAGTTCCGAGTATGAAGCAGGCGGGCAAACCGCTCAATCGGATGTTAAATGGTTTGCAGAAGCTTTGAAAACTTGCTGTATTAGCACAGCCGTCGTTGACAGCGACTTTGCAATTCTTGAGATGTACAATGGCACATCTTCCATGATAGATAGGGTTATTGTCGGAGATGGCGAAGATTACGGCTTCGCTAACGATTCCAGCACTAATGGCAAGAGAGTGTGTTGGGAACCGCTTTTGACGGAGAATAGCTCATTTGAACAGCTTTCTGAAATATGGAATGGTGACTACACTTTTGCTGAAGAAGCTTTAGGACAAATGGCGCCGCTTTTAGGTATGGATTCAAAAAATATCGTATCAGATTACGAAGATTTTGACATGGCAGTCGAAAACAATCCAAATGTTTTCACGTTGTATTTCAAAAAAGCAAATAAAAAAAGTGCTCCGTCACTAAATGCGGTTTTCAAGAAAGTATTCGGAGAAGCTCTTGAACCTCTTGGTTTTAAAAAAATCAAAGGCAGGCAGCCGTATTTTGTCCGAGTTGTTGAGGGTGGAGAAATCATTCATGTTATCACATGCAGAGAAGAACGCAGTTCGCAAAGCAAGCATAAGGAATTCGATATTGAGTGCGGTGTAGCTACGGTTTATAGGGAATCGATTGACTTGACAATAAGTCCCAAGCGTAATGGAAATTGACTTAGAAGTAACTGGTGGATTTACGGAAAGACAAATCCTTGGAATGATGATCCTGAATCTGAATTCAGAAGGTTTAGGGACAGCATATATCGTTTTTCATGTGAAGAGGATGAGAAATCAATGTTTAATGGAGTTGAATATGCCTTAGAAATAACAACGGATATTATGCTACCGGTACTTGACAAAGTAACTGATCTTGAGGATTGCATAGAAAATAATTGTATAATTGGTATAGACATCAATCTGCACGATGATAAAAATTTTGGAAATAAATATGGAAATAATTTTTATAATGAAGGACTTTTAATTGTTAAAACCGATAATTATATTGATGTCATGAAGAAAATAATTGAAAAAAGTCAATCTGAATATGCCTATTATGTGAAAATGAACAGAATCGGATATACACAGAAAGACTATGAAGAGCGATGCAATAGAGTTGGAAATGTGATGATTCGCGAAATTGCACGGAGAGATAAATTTGTAAAAGACCCTAAACTGCACGCAAAAACATTAGAAGAACTTGAACGTCGTAAAACAGTAAATATTAAGATTCTGAGATCTTATGGACTTGATTTGTAAATATATAATCATCTCATTTTTTTTAAGCAAACATAAAAAAGCTGTCCGTTTTTCAGGACAGCTTTTTATATTCTAAAAATAATTATACCGGATGAACCTTAGTTTCAGCATCAGAATGCTTACCGTCAACACCGTATTTTTTATTACGTCTATCTTCGAAGAACTTAGGTGCAACCTTAGGGAACATCGCATAAGTAAGAACATCTTCCTCCTGCTCTGTCCAATCTGCACACTCTTTTCTCATATCTTCAAGCTCAGGCTTTAGAAGATCTGCAGGACGGCAAGTAATTGGCTCTTCAGCACCAAGAATCATCTTCTGGAACTCAGTATCAATTTCAACTGGAGTCTTACCGTACTCACCCTTAACAATACCCTTAAATTCCTTAGTAACAGTCTTATATCTCTCACCCATAATTACATTAAACACAGCCTGTGTACCAACAATCTGTGAAGTTGGTGTAACAAGTGGTGGGAAACCAGAATCCTTACGAACTCTTGGAACTTCATTAAGAACGTCAGTAAGCTGATCAGCCTTTCCAGCCTGTTTAAGCTGTGAAAGCAGATTTGAAAGCATTCCGCCTGGAACTTGGTAAATCAAAGCGTTTGCGTCAGTTGCAAGCATTTGAGTGTCAAGCAGACCGCTATCAATATACTTTTTACGCAAAGTCATGAAGTATTCACGAACTTCAGTTAGCTTAACTAGATCAATACCAGTATCATACTCAGTACCCTGGAATGCTGCAACGATAGACTCAGTTGGAGCATGAGAAGTACCCAAAGCAAGTGGTGACATTGCAGTATCAACAGCATCAATTCCAGCTTCAGCAGCTTTCATAATACACATCGAAGCAAGGCCAGTTGTATAGTGAGTATGAAGCTGAATAGGGATTTTAACAACTGATTTTAAATCTCTTACAAGACTTTCAGCCTCATAAGGAGTAAGCAAAGCAGCCATATCCTTTAGACAAATTGAATCGGCACCAGCAGACTCAATTTGTTTTGCATAATTCATATAATACTCATGAGTGAAAACTTCACCTAGTGTATATGAAATTGCAACCTGCGCATGACCTTTTTCTTTATTTGCCGCCTTAATAGCAGTTTCAAGGTTACGAATATCGTTAAGAGCATCAAAAATTCTAATAATATCCATACCATTTGCAATTGATTTTTGTACAAAATACTCAACAAGGTCATCGGCATAATGACGATATCCCAACATATTTTGACCTCTAAAAAGCATTTGAAGTTTCGTATTTGGCATTTCTCTTCTAATTATACGAAGTCTTTCCCATGGATCTTCGTTTAGAAATCTAATACATGAATCAAAAGTTGCACCGCCCCAAACTTCAGCTGAATGATATCCAATTTTATCCATTGTTGACATAATCGGCATCATCTCATCAATTGACATTCTTGTAGCGATAAGCGACTGATGTGCGTCACGAAGGACAGTTTCGGTGATTCCAATCTTACCCATTTATCTCAATCCTTTCTAAAAACAAGATTTATACAAATTAGCCGATTACAGCAATTACAGAACCAGTTTCAACTGCTGAACCTTTTGTTGTGTTAATGCTCAAAACTTTACCAGCAACAGGAGCGTTAACGTCGTTCTCCATTTTCATAGCCTCTAAAACAGCAATTGCCTGACCAGATGTTACAGTATCACCAACTGCAACCTTGATGTCAAGAATTGTGCCAGGCATTGGAGCAGTAACCTTTGTACCGTCAGCAACTGGCGCTTCTGGAGCCGCCGCTGGAGCAGGAGCTGATGCAGTTGCTGCTACTGGAGTAGAAACTACTGGTGCGCCGCCATCAAGCTCTTCAACTGCAACATCGTATGCTTTTCCGTTTACTGTGATATTATATCTTTTCATTACAAAAAACCACCATTCTTAAAATTAGTTATACGTTACAGCTGAATATTGCTGTGTTTTTTCGGAAGTCTTGAAACTCTCTTGCCTGCCATAATATCCAAAGCATTAACAAGAGTTTCACGAATTTGTGCTGGCTCAAGAATATTGTCAAGACAATTTTTCTGTGCCGCAATTACAGCACTTGCCTGCTCTTTAGCATATTTATCAGCCAGATTATTTCTAGCAGCAGTCAAATCTTCAGCACCCTTAAGCTCATCATGAGATAAAAACTCAACTGCTGTGATAGAGTCAAGCGGAGAAATTACTGCATTCTCAAGAGCAAATACCATATCAGCATTTGCACCCTTGCCAGCAAGTGCGATATAAGCCGGACCATAAGCCTTGCCAGTAATTACTGAAATTTTGATAGTAGTCGCTTCAGCATAAGCATGAGCAAGCTTTGTCATATTCTTGACAGCACCGGCCATTTCTGTAGCATTATTTGCCTCAAATCCCTCAGTATCAACAAAAGTTATAACTGGAATTGCAAAAGCATCACAAGTTCTGATAAATCTAGCTAATTTGGAACAATCGTCAGAAGTAAGCTTGTTTTCAGTCTTATTTGTTGCAAGGATACCAACAGTTGCACCGCCGATTGAACCAAGAGCTGTATAAGCAGATTTTCCATATTCAGCAGAAATTTCAATCACACTTTGTGCATCACAAATCGACTTCGCAATTGTATCAGCATCACTGCCAAAAGCTTCAGTTGGAAGTTCAAATTCATACATTGGTACTGGTGAAAGATTGTTTTGAGGAAGCTTATTAAGAATATTCTTAGCTGACTCAATTGCCTTTTCATCATTCTCAGCAACAATATTTGCAGTACCATTCTTTACAGAATTTTCAGCAAGATTTTTTATATCAGAATTAGGAGTAACATAAAGCTCTGAATCCTCTGTGATAACTACAAAATCAGCAGACTGAGCAAGCATAGCAGCTGTACCAGCACAAGTTCCTGCAACAACAGAAATTTGCGGAACAACTCCAGAAAGGTTTGAAACCCACATCAAAAGTTTTCCATAAGCTGACATCGCTTTGAATCCATCATTCAAATCAGCACCAAATGAATCATAAATTCCCACAATAGGAACTCCAGTTTTTGCAGCTAAATCATAAATCTTTGCGATTTTATCAGCCTGCGCCTCAGTTAAAGCACCATCCTTCACAGTAATATCCTGTGAAAATGCATAAACAGGATTTCCCTCAACGTAGCCATAAGCTGTAATAACTCCTGACAAGTCAGAACCAGCCTTTGCATAAGGGTCAAGTTCGGTGAAATTTCCTTCATCAAACAAATATGTCAGACGAGTTCTTGCACTATTTGAAACAGCAGTCATTGCCTTTAGTTCAGCAAGAGTTGAGATAGAATCAGACATATAGTTTCCTCCATTCATATTTATTTAGATTAAATGCACAATTAAAGGCATATTTAATCACAACTATATACATTAATTATACTATTTTTTAAGCTTTTTATCAAGAGATTTTCACTGCTTTGTCACTTTTTTTACGTTTAATCGAAAAAAAGAACACAGTTTATTAACAATTAAATATATTGATAAAACAACTTTAGACTTCCATGATATTCACAGAAGTCTAAACAACTAATTTTCCTTTTTAGTAATCGCATTTCGAATAGCTCTCAGCTCATCAGGCTTTAGCTCACGATATTCGCCTGGCTTTAGCATTCCTAGCTTTATAGGTCCGATAGCAGTTCTTTTTAGTCTAGCAACCTCAAGACCTACAGCCTCGCACATTCTTCTAACCTGACGATTTCTGCCCTCAGTAATTGAAATCTGCAAAACTACCCTTCCTGGCTGTTTGTCAAGAACATGAACAGTACTTGGCAATGTCTTTTTTCCGTCAATTACCACGCCGTCAGATAAAGCAACTAACTGATCATCATTGATATCAGGGCGCACTGTTACACGATATATCTTTGTTACATGACGTGATGGATGCATAATATCATTTGCGAAATTTCCATCATTTGTGAAAAGTAATAGTCCCTCTGAGTTCTTGTCAAGTCTTCCAATTGGATAAACTCTATCAGGAACATCATGCAAAAGCTCTGTTACACACTTTCTATCAAGCTCATCACTCATTGTTGTAACATACCCTCTAGGCTTGTGAAGCATAATATAATGCATTTCTTTTCTACGCGGAACAAAAAGCTTTTCTCCGTCGATTGTTATTAAATCTTTGTTTGGTATAGCCTTATCTCCTAATTTACATGGGTGACCATTAACCTTAACACGCCCTCTAGAAATAAAATCCTCAGCCTTACGCCTTGAACAATATCCACAATCAGCTATTATTTTCTGAATTCTTACCTTCTCCATAAACTCTCCTTATATGTACGGTCCAAAGACCGCTAACTAAACAAAAAACTTGTTTTCTTTTTTATCTTATCGAAAAAATTGGGTTCTTCTTGAACCACTGTTTTTCTACCTACTGAACTTGATGTGTAAATTGGTTTTTCAGCAATTTTTTCATTATTATAATAATACTCCACTCTACCAACCTCAGTGTTTTCAGCAGTTGCACAATACAAAAATGGCTTGATAAACACTTTGCTAGTAACATCCTTAGCTTTGCCATTCAAGAAATTCATAGATATCTTTTCAGTTTTACAAAACACAGTATTACTAACTCCACCTACAACTGGAACTTCAAAGTTATCTGATTTTATAGGTAGCTCTTGTTCTGACATCATCGAAAATCCATAATCAAAAAGTCGCTTGTGATCAATCCAATCATCGGGAGCATTTAATGTCACACAGATCAATGTTGCGCCATTTCTTTCACAGGCAGAAACTAAACATCTTCTTGCCTTATCAGTAAACCCAGTTTTTACACCGATAACGTCATCATACATTGACAAAAGCTTATTTGAATTTATAAGCCATCGCTCACTCGCCGGATTACCAAACTCAAGCTTTACATTCTTGCATGAACAAATTTGTCTAAAATCTTCATTCTTCAAAGCCTCACGCGTAAGCTTTGCCATATCAGACGCCGTTGAATAATGCTCCTCAGTATCATCATCAAGTCCTGACGGTGTAACAAAATGTGTTGAATTAAGTCCCATTTCAACTGCCCTATCGTTCATCAAACTTACAAAATTCTCAACACTTCCAGCAATACGAACGGCGGCACAATTTGCAGCATCATTTCCGCTAGGCAACATCATTCCATAAGCCAAAGTACGCAACGTTACTACATCACCCTGAACAAGTCCCATTGATGAGCCCTCAACCTTAATAGCCTCACTGTCAACAACAAATTTTTGATCAAGATCATCTTGCTCAAGCGCTATTAGTGTTGACATTATTTTAGTTGTACTAGCCATCGGCATTTTTGTATATGCATTTTTTTCAAACAGCACTTCTCCAGTAGTGGCATCAATTAAAATCGCACCATTAGCTGAAATCTGCCCTAAATCAGTTGCTCCTGCTTTAATAGGAAAAAAAGCTAGTGCAATAACCAATGATAATATAAAAGACAAAATTCTCAAACATGACACACCTTTACAATAAAATTATTCTTATTATTGTGTGTCAAAATACAAATTTAATTCAAATTTATAAGAAAAAATTATTCTTCTGTATCTTTCTTACCAGTTTTTTTATCAACGAAATCAATAATTTTATCAACAACCTCAGGGACAGTATTTATAACAGCATTTTGATATGAAGTATTTGTAGTAAGCTGTAAAAGCTTTGTTTCTCCATTACTTATAGCTAGAAAAGCCATTGGCTGAATTGTTACTCCAGCACCCGAACCGCCGCCAAACTGCTCCTTTGACGATTTTGTAGGCAAATCTGATCCGCCTGCGCCAAAGCCAAACGACACCTTTGATATTGGAATTATTGTTGTTCCGTCAGCAGTTACAATAGGCTTGCCGACAACAGTGTCTGAATCTGCCATTTCTTTAACTTTTTCCATTGCTGTTTTAACTAATAATTCCAATTTTGAATTCTCACTCATTTTAATACGTCCTTTCTAATTTGCTTAAACTATTTTCTAAGCATTGACTTTTTCATCTGTTTTATTCATCTGATTTTCATCTTTGTCTTTTTGCTTATTTTTAATATCTCTATTCTTACTAAACTTTCTCTTCAATATGATAAACAAGAAATTAACTACAATGCAAAATGCAATCGCAATCATCGTACTCATTCTAACTCTTAAAACCGTTTTCAAACTGCCGTTAATTTTATTTTGCGTGAAGTCACAATTAACATCTGCTTTTTTTATTTTAAAAGTAAATATACTTGCAAGCGTTCCTAAAAAATTGAACAATGCACCTTGAACTATCCCATAATAAATTGCTGCCTCATGTGCATCTTCTCGGCCAACATTAACCTCAATTTCAGTATCAGTAAATCTAATAGTTTTCAAAAGTTTTTTAAAATACTTCCAGCCCATTGGTAAATATGGCTTTAACTTTTCATATTTTTCTCTGAGAGATGCAAGCTTTCCTTTCTCTGATTTAGATTTCTTTTTGCTCTTTATTCGTTCTTTTTTCTTTTTCTTAGGTTTTGATTTCTTAACTTTAGTTTTTTTATCTTGTGATTTATTCCCATCAGAATTTTTTTCAGAAAGATTTTCCTGAAAACTACTTTCCAAATTATCCTTAGACTTATCTAGCTTAGGTTCAGTTTTTGACAATGTTTTTTCATCATCTAGCGTATCATTTTCATTAATAGTATCAACTTCATCAGAAATATCATCAGTCAAACCAAAATCCGAAAAATCACTTTCTATATCATCATTTAATAAATCGACTTGCTTTGAATGCTTTTCTTTACGAGTCTTTATTTTTCTTGACTTCGTGCTTTTTCTCTTTTTCCTTCGCTTTTTTTCTTTTTTCTTTCGTGGATAGATAGTAAAAAACATATATTTGACTTTAAAATCCAAACCGTCCTTGTCAACACTTATACTTGCGTTGATTGAAAAATGCAGGAGTATCACAATAACAGCTATAATAGATAGCAAGATCCATAAGAATATTATTGTAATCATCTCCTTTGTCATTTATAATATAGTCAAAAATACTATTTATCAATTTGTTCCTTGCTGTCATCATCTTTTTTAACTTTTTGTTCTGGCAACGGTGGCAACTCATCAAGTGATGAAATTTGAAATGCACGTAAGAAAGTATCTGTAGTCACATATGCTATTGGTCTGCCTGGCATTTCCAGACGTCCTGCTTCAACTAGCAAGTTCTTTTCAACAAGTGAATTCACTGTGCTTGAAGAATCAACACCTCTCACATGCTCAACAAATGATTTTGTAACAGGCTGATTATATGCAACTACTGTCAAAACTTCCATTGCAGCAGGCGATAATACTGTATTTTTCTTTATTTCTAATGCGGTTTTTATATACCCAGCATACTTCTTTTTGGTAGCGAGCTGATATGAATTGTTCAGCGTCAAAAGTTCAATGCCGCAATTTTCGGCACTGTACTTATCACTGAGCTTTTCTATAATATCAAGCGTTTGCTTTTTATCAATATCAGCAGCTTCAGATAGCTTGTCCAACTCAATTGGATCGCCACTTGAAAAAAGTATTGCCTCTAAAATCGCAATTTTTTCATCTAATTCCATAAATTTATTCCTTTATAACATTTAAAACAATTTGTATGTATCTTATCTAAAACGCCAGTAGTTATTTGAGATTCTACCCGACTGAGATTTGCCCCAATAACTTCTTTGCAAATTCCAGAAATTCGGCTTAAAAACGTTTTCAGCTTGTTGTGCAATTGTCGAAACATTCTCTGCAAATATTGGTTTATACTCAATATATTCATAATCCAACTCAACTTTTTTATTATCCGCAGAAGTTTTTTCACTTTGTTCGCTTTTATCATTATCACAAAATATACTGTCAGATTTTTCTTCCAATTTATTTTCTTCTTTATATTCGCCGCACACAGTTGCATAAGCAGGAATAGCTTTTGGTTTATCAAATTGCTTATCATCCTCAACACGCATACTAACCGTATATGTATTCACGACACGTTCCGATGAAAATTTAACTTCTGGTTTTATTGAAACGCTCGATGCTGATTCAGATTCCTCTTTATTTTCATCATCCGCTGTATTATCAATACAAATTTTCTCATCAGAGATTGGACGTTCAAATTCAAATACTGGATTGATATTCAACTGCTCTATTTTCTCAACATTTTTTTCCTGTACAGGAATTTGACTTTCTTGAAAATTTACAATCGCACAAGCAGATATGCAATCTATATTGTCAGTCGTTTCTTGCTCTTCTATATAGCCATCAGAAACTAAGTCATTTGAGTCAGAAACTCCCTCAACAACAAATTCAGTTTTTAATTCAATATTATCATATTCAATATCTTTAGACAAGTCATTATCTAGTCGACCATTATTTAAATCATCAGTTGAATCTTGCTGAGCATCGATTGATTGATTGACATCTTCAATATCACTATCTTCATATTCATCAACATCACAAATATCATCAGGAGCTACTTCTGAATCAAAAACATCTTCTTCAAAAATAGTCTCTGAATTTGATGAAACATCTGCATTTTCTAGTTCATCATTTTTAGGTTTTTCTTCAACCTGAGACTTATGCCTTTTATTAACGCGTCTGAATTTTATCTCAGAATTATCATCAGTAATATAAATTCGTCCTGACTTTGTAAGTTCAAGAACAGCCAAAAAAGTTGCAACCTTTTCTGATTTATCATCAAGACCATCATAAAGCTGAGATATTTCACAACACCCAGTTTTATACAGCTTTTTCAAGACAAAAATAATTTTTGAAGTAACTGAAACTATCCTATGTGATACAATTGGTGAAAACATATTAGCCCTAACAGGTTTTATTCGCTTAATCTTCGATGAAATGCCCATATAAGCATTATGAAGCTCCAACACATCATGAGTTCTAGTATATGATTTATTTACAGGAAGTTCAACTGCCTCACGCACGAAAACTTCTCCGCCAACATATCTATTTCTAAGCTCGACAGCAGCTAGCTTACAAAGAGAATATTCAATAATTCTACCCTCTAGCTCTTTTTTAAGCTCTTGAGATTCCTCAGGCTGCGGAAGAAGCATGCAAGTTTTTATATAAATCAGCCTAGCTGCCATTTCTAAAAAGTCAGCTACTGATTCGTAATCTTCACCCTCTAAATCATTCATGTACTCCAAATACTGCTCTAAAAGCAAACTGATTTCTATATCGTAAATATTAAGCTTATGTTTAGAAATCAAATGAAGTAATAAATCAAGCGGGCCCTCAAATTTTTCTAGTTTAAATGATATTCCGCCCATTAATTACCTCACAATTACTCCTATAATTAAATCAACCCAAAATGTTAGCTTATCTAACAAAAAGTACATTTTACTCTGCAAAAAACCAATTGGTCCGTCAAGAACTCCTGTCAACAGCAATACTAAGAATATAATTGAGATGTACATTTGATTTTCATATACGAATTTATCATACTTAGGTGGTGTAAAATAAGAAAGAATTTTCGAACCATCAAGCGGTGGAATTGGAATTAGATTGAATATAGCCAATCCAATATTTATATAAACAAAAATATATAAAATATAAGCAATCCAATATGATGCCATAACATTATTGCTAACATAAACAGCCCACACTATTTTGTGAAGAATAAGACCAATTGTAGCAACTATGAGGTTGGAAATAGGACCAGCAGCTGAACATAGTGCCGAGCCTTTTCGATATTTTCTAAAATTATTTGGATTAACCTGAACTGGTTTTCCCCAGCCAAATCCTGTGAAGAATATACAAATAGCACCAATAGGATCAACATGTGCAAGCGGATTCAATGTTAATCGTCCTTGATATTTAGGTGTATCATCCCCAAGCTTAACAGCTGACCATGCATGAGCAAATTCATGTATAGGAATTACCAAAAAAATGATAATTAATTTAACACCGTATTTTAAAATTGTCTCCTGAGTCATTGTGTAACCTCCGATTTTTTCTATCTATATAATTGACTTAATAAAAAATTCTATTCAAATTTTATTATACACTATTATACGATTAATTTCAAGCATTTAGTTCTATTTTAAACGTTTTTTATCTTTTTTTATATTTCTTAAAAAAACTTCAAAAAAACACTTGCTTTTTTTATTAAGATATGATATAATAACTATTGTTGCGAATTAAATTAAATAGAGTTATTTGGAAAAGGAGGTGCAACCTCATGGCAAAATGTCAAGTTTGCGGAAAAGGTGTAACTTTCGGAATTAAGGTTTCTCACTCACACAGAAGATCTAATAGAACATGGAAGCCAAACGTAAAGAAGGTAAGAGCTGTCGTTAACGGTACTCCTTGTCGTGTTTACGCTTGTACAAGATGTTTACGTTCTGGTAAGGTTGAGCGTGCTTAATACCTACACAATTGTAAAAATTATATTTTTAAAAATAGGACTGACAATTTAATGTTAGTCTTTATTTTTTTGTGAAAATCTAAACTAAAATAAAAAGAAGTTCGAAAAATAGTCTTTCGAACTTCTTTTTTATTAACACTTAATTATTTTTTCTCAAGCTTTTTAAGAATAATTTCCTTCATCATACCAGGATTAGCTTTGCCTTTTGAAGCCTTCATGCACTGTCCAACAAGGAAGCCTAATGCATTGGTCTTGCCATTTTTATAATCAGCAATTGATTTTTCATTATTTGCAAGCACTTCATTTGCAATATCCTCAAGGAATGAAGTGTCGGAAACCTGTGCAAGTCCTAGCTCGTTCACAAGATTTTTAACTGACTTATCCTCTTCAAGAATAACTGCGAAAATTTTCTTTCCGCCAGCATTAGAAATAGTTTTATTTTCAATTAACTCAACTAAATCTGTCAGATTATCAGCATTTAGTTTTGTGTCTGAAAGCAACTTATTATTTTCATTTAGATACTTAATCAAATCCCCCAAAAGCCATGTAGAATAAGACTTAGCAACAAATTTACCCTTTAACATACAAGCGTCAAACAGCCCAGCAAAATCTACAGATTCAGCAATAAAATTAGCTTCCTTCTGTGACAAACCAAACTCATTTACATATCTCAAAACCTTAGTATTCGGAAGTTCTGGAATTTCGTTTTTAAGCTTTTCAACTCTCGTCTGCTCTACAACTATTGTAAGCAAATCAGGCTCTGGGAAATATCTATAATCTTGTGCATCTTCTTTTGAACGCATAGAAATACTCTCGCCCTTGACATCGTCCCAACGACGTGTTTCTTGAACAACTTTGCCGCCATCTTCCAAAAGGTTAATCTGACGGTTAATTTCAAATTCAATACCACGAACTGCAGCCGAAAAACTGTTTACATTCTTCATCTCCGAACGTGTTCCCAAAGGCTCACCAGGCTTGTTGACAGACACGTTAACGTCGCAGCGAATTGAACCTTCCTGCATTTTACAGTCACAAATATCAAGATACTGCAAAATTGATTTAATTGTTTCAAGATAAGCCTTAGCCTCAGCAGAGCTTTTCATATCAGGCTCAGAAACAATCTCAATCAGCGGAACTCCGCAACGATTCAAGTCAACCAGTGACACTCCGTCAAATTTATCCGAATGCAAAAGTTTACCAGCATCCTCCTCGATATGAATACGAGTTATACCGATTTTACGCTCTTCACCATCTACCAAAATGTCAAGATATCCATTCTCACAAAGCGGAACTTCAGCTTGTGAAATTTGATAAGCCTTAGGCAAATCAGGATAAAAATAGTTCTTTCTATCCTGCTTACAAACATTATTTATAGAACAATTTAAAGCATGTCCCATTTTAATTGCATAATCTACAACAGTTTCATTAAGAGTAGGCAACGTTCCGGGCATACCCATACAAATAGGACAAACCTGAGAATTCACCTCAAGACCAAACTGATTTTTACAGTCGCAATATATTTTAGAATCAGTACTAAGCTCAGCGTGAGTCTCAAGACCAATTACAACTTCATAACCTCTAACCATTATTAAAGACTCCTTTCAAATTAAAGCTTAGCTATACCAAAGCCACCAGAAATCTGCTCATAAGCAAATGCAGTATCAAGCAATTTCTGCTCGCTGAATTTATCACCAATAAGCTGAAGTCCCACTGGCAAGTTTTTGTTATCAAACCCACAAGGCACAGAGATAGCAGGAAGACCAGCAATATTTACAGTTACTGTACAAATATCTGTAGCGTACATCTTTAGAGGATCACTGATATTCTCGCCAATCTTAAACGCAGTTGATGGAACAGTAGGTGTCGCAATAACATCGACATCAGCGAAAACGCTAGAAAATTCAGCGGAAATTCTTCTTTGCAAAAGCTTTGCCTTTTTATAATAAGCATCATAAAAACCTGAGCTTAGCACGAAAGTTCCCAGCATAATTCTTCTTTTAACCTCGTCCCCAAATCCCTCTGAACGAGTTTTCTCGTACATATCAATCAAGCTTTCATAATTTTCAGTTCTATATCCATACTTAACGCCGTCAAATCTAGCTAGATTTGACGAAGCCTCAGCTGATGAAATTATATAGTATGATGACAAAGCATAATCAGTTGACGGAAGTGAAATTTCCTTAACAACTGCACCATTATCCTCAAGCAGTTTTACAGCCTCCATAACCTTAGCTTTTACTTCAGCATCAATTCCGTCGCCAAAATATTCCTTAGGAATGCCGATTCTTAAACCTTTTACGTCACTAGATAGATTTGCCGCAAGGTTTGTGTAATTTCTTTTCGCTGAAGTTGCGTCCATTTTGTCGTGACCATTGATTACTGACTGAACCATTGCAACGTCAGTAACACTTCTGCCTAAAGGTCCAATTTGGTCTAAAGATGATGCGAAAGCAACTAGTCCGAAACGTGAAACAGCGCCGTAAGTTGGCTTTAATCCAACAACTCCGCAATAGGATGCAGGCTGACGAATTGATCCGCCAGTATCAGAACCAAGCGAAACAATTGCTTCACAAGCAGCAACAGCCGCCGCCGAACCACCTGACGAACCACCAGGAATTCTATCCAAATCATAAGGATTTTTTGTAGCCTTAAAATATGAATTCTCAGTAGATGAACCCATTGCAAACTCATCCATGTTTACTTTACCAGTAACAATCATGTCAGCTGTCAAAATCTTTTCCATAGCAGTCGCATTAAAAGGCGGTACATAATTTTCAAGCATTTTTGACGAACAAGTAGTTTTTAATCCCTTAGTTGAAATATTATCCTTAATAGCGATAGGAATACCAGCAAGATCAGAAAGCTCCACACCTTCAGCACGCTTTTGGTCAACTCTTGCAGCTGATTTAAGTGCATTTTCTTCATCAATTGTAACATAAGCGTCAACTTTTGATTCTACTGAATTTATTCTATCAAATACAGATTTTGTTAATTCAACCGAACTAACTTCTTTATTTTTCAGCATCTGTGAAAGCTCAGATGCGGTTTTATTATACAATTCCAAAATTAATCCCCCTTAATCTACAGTTTTAGGAACAACTAAACATCCTGCCTTAACTTGCGGAGCATTAGCCATAAGGTCATCTCTAGTATACTTATCAGTAACAGCCTTATCCTCACGCAAAACCATTGCATTATCCTTATCAAGTACCAATTCATCATCAATATCAGGAAGTTTTTCCACCATATTAACGATATTTTGCATATCATCCTCAAACTTTGCAAGCTGGTCATCTTCGATTTTAAGACGTGCTAGCTTTGCAATATGCTTAATATCAATATTCATTTATATTTCCTCCTTGTTTTTCGCCAGATTAATCTTAGATTTTATTATATCAATTTCTTTACTATCGAAATTTTCTATCAAATACACTTTTGACTGAAAATATTTATCAACAAAGAATATTTTATCATAAATTTGCTGCTCTGTCCACTTTTCATTGCTTACAATCCACTTATCTTCGACATCATCTTCACGCTTTACAATAGCAATTATCTGACCATAATAGTTATTAATTGGCAGATTTATTTCACTATCAAGAATATAAGTATCCTGTTCTTCATTATCATCAGCAATTATTTTAGGAACATAACCATAATTAACTTCATAAATAAGTCCGTTATGATTATATCCAATAGATCTATCTATAACCACATTTACAAACAGCGGTGACATTATTTCGTCATCTCCAAAAACTGCTCTTCACTAATTACTTCAACACCTAGAGAATTAGCTTTCTCAAGCTTACTGCCTGCCTCTTCGCCTGCAACAACATAATTAGTTTTCTTTGAAACAGAACCACTCGCCTTACCGCCAAATTTTTCAATCATCGATTTTGCCTCACTTCTCTTCAAAGTAGGCAAAGTTCCAGTAAGAACAAAAGTAAGTCCCTCAAACCTGTTATCTATTTGAACTTTTTCATAATGTGTATTAACACCATATTCAGTAAGTCTGTTAATGAGTTCAACCATGTGAGGTTCTGCAAACTCCTTAACAACGCTGTTTGCCATGATTTCTCCAAATCCCTCTATTGATGAAATTTCATCAGCAGTTGAGTTCATTATAGTTTGCAAATCGCCAAACTTATCGCACAAAAGCTTTGCAGACGCCTGACCAATATTTCTAATACCTAATCCGAAAACTAATTTATCTAAAGAATTTGACTTGGATTTTTCAATTGCATTAACTAAATTAGTAGCAGATTTCTCCTTAAAATTATCAAGTTCTAGCAAATCATCAATGCTAATTTTATACAAATCAGCAACAGAAGTAATCAGATTAGATTTCAAAAGAGCATCAACAATCGCAGGCCCAAGACCGTCAATATCCATAGCTCCCTTAGATGCAAAATGAACAATGCTCCTGAAAATTTGTGCGGGACAATCAACATTAGGACATCTCACAGCAGCCTCAAGCACGCTTTTAACAAGAGGGGTTTGACAAACTGGACAAACGTTAGGCAATTTATACGTTTCAACACCTATCTTTTGAGCAACTAAAACAACCTCTGGAATAATATCTCCCGCTTTTCTCACGGTAATCATATCACCGATTGAAATGCTCTTTTCGTTAATAAAATCCTGATTGTGAAGTGTCGCTCGTGATACACTTGTTCCAGCAAGAAAAATCGGTTCGAAAATTGCAACAGGAGTAACCGCACCAGTCCGACCGACATTAAGCTCAATATCAAGAAGTTTAGTCTGCTTTTCTTCCGGCGGAAATTTATAAGCAACCGACCATTTAGGAGTTTTCGCAGTAGAACCCAAAGTTTCTCGCTGTGAAAAACTATCAACTTTTATTACAACACCGTCGATGTCATATGGCAAATCAAATCGATTTTCACCAATTTCTTCTATACATCTCGCAACTTCATCATATGTTTCAACCAATTTATAATTAGGAACTGTTTTAAATCCCAAAGATTTTATATAATCAAGCGACTGCTTATGAGAATTAAGGTCTTTTCCCTCAATCTGCTGAATATTAAAACAGAAAACATCCAAACGCCTTTTAGCAGTAATTTGAGAATTCTTTTGCCTTAACGAGCCCGCCGCCGCATTACGTGGATTTTTAAATGGTTGTTCCTCGTTAATTTCCTGCTGTTTGACAATTTCGAAAAAGACATCTCTCGGCATATAAACCTCACCACGAACCTCAAGCAGAGGAAGTTTTTCAGAAACACTCATAGGCACAGCTTTAATCGTCTTTATATTTTGCGTAACATTTTCACCGATAAAACCGTCACCACGTGTTGATCCAACAAAAAAATCACCGTCACGATATTCAAGCGAAACCGAAAGTCCATCAATTTTAGGTTCAACTACAAACTTCGGGTTTTCTACTGTCTGCTTTACAGTATTTATAAATTGCTCCACCTCTGCAAAAGAAAACACATCTTGAATTGAACCCATTTGAACGCTATGCGTAACCTTTTCAAAGGTTGATATCGCCTCACCGCCAACACGCTGATTAGGTGAATCAGACCTAACAAACTGTGGATACTCAGCCTCAAGAATCTTTAATTCATTTTGATATCGATCATAATCATAGTCAGAAATTTCATTACGATTTTCGACATAATAAAGTCTGCTATGATAATTAAGCATTTCTACCAATTCATCAATTTTTGATTTTGCAGTTTTTAAATCCATACTACTACACCATTCCGATTTTCTAAAAATAATACATTTATTATACCATGAAACCTATATAATTACAAGCGTTTTTTATCAAACAAACTATTTTTGCGAATCTACGTTCTGACCGCTCAAATAAACCGAAGGAACTTCACCTACGATTACAGTTTCAGATAGCAAATAATCATTTGTAAACTTTACATCAGTCGAATGTAGTGGTAAAATAGCTGACATCTCAACAGTCACCGAAATAATCATGCGATGTTTAGTTTGATTGACTCCAGCCGATACAAATTCACTCTTGATTTTCGTGTCAACTGCGCCAACTTGACGCAATTTCAAATTTATATCAGGACCTCTTCCGCTAAAAAAAGCAACACCTGATAAACTTCCTAAAGCCACTGAAACCTGCTTACTACTCATCTTTGACAACTCTGAATTAATTGATGAAGTTAGTCTGTTTTGCAAATCATTAACTGCAGTAGAATTTGTTTCAACTGATGTAATCTTGCCACTGTCATCACGAGAAATATTTATATAATCAGCAGTTTCTTTTTTCATTTCATCTGCTATTGCATTTGTTACAATTTCAGCCGCTGTATTTCTGCCTTTATATTCGCATATTTCTCCCATATGCTTACTTACCTGACGATTAAAAGCAAAAAAAACTATTGCTATTAAAATCACAAAAAGTAAAATCAAATAAGAAAACCTATATGTTTTCGAAACTCTATATCTTCCCATCAAAAATCGCCTCCTGCATATAATATACAAAACTAGCGATTTTGGTTAATAATTTCATGAAATTTTCAAAAACCAAGCTTTTTTATATTAAAATAAGTATAAAAAACACAGACATTTCTGCCTGTGTTTTTAACTAAATATGATAAAATCACATGCTGTCAGGACAATCAATCTTTAGCATGTTAAGAATATTATTTAGAATCTGCTTTACAGCAAGTGAAAGTGAAATCCTTGCCTGCAAAATATCTTCCGGTTCACCAACAATTCTGCAGTTTGTGTAGAATTTATGATACATCGTAGCAAGCTCAACAACATAGCGTGTAATCTTTGATGGATCATAATTCTTAGCTGACTCATCAATTACATTAGGCAAAGTTGCCATATATTTAATCATTTCAACTTCTTCTGGCATTGTCAATACAGATAGATTTCTAGCTGACGACTCCTTAATCTCAATACCCTCCTGCTCAAGCTTTCTCAAAACAGAACAAATTCTTGCATGAGCATACTGAACATAATATACAGGGTTTTGTGATGTCTGTGAAACTGCAAGCTCAAGATCAAAATCAAAATGTGAATTCGGCTCACGAAGATTAAAGAAAAATCTTGCTGCATCAATTGGAATTTCTTCAAGCAAAGTCGACAAAGTAATTGCCTTTCCTGAACGCTTTGAAAGCTTGTACTTCTCGCCATTACGTACAAGATTAACCATCTGCATAATCACCATGTCAAGTCTATTAGCATTAACTCCAAGTGCAGTCATTGCCGCCTTCATACGTGGAATATATCCATGATGATCAGCACCAAGAACATCAATAGCAATGTCATAACCACGAGTTACAAGCTTATTATAATGATAAGCAATATCAGGAACAAAATATGTTGGAATACCGTTAGCACGAACAAGAACACGGTCCTTCTCATCACCAAGTTCAGATGATTTAAACCAAAGCGCACCCTCAAGTTCATAAGTATATCCGCTTTCCTTTAGCTTTTCAATTATATCACTAACCGCACTGCCGTTGTGAAGTTCACTCTCTCTAAACCACTTATCATAAGTAATTCTATACTTGCCCAAATCGTTCTCAAGTGTCTGAATATTAAGTGGTAAAGCATAATCGCAAAGAGCCTGACGTCTTTGCTCGCTATCGCAATTAACATACTTATCTCCATTAATTTCAGCAAAATTCTTAGCATGAATTGTGATATCCTCACCAAGATAAGCATCTTCTGGCATTTCAACACTTTGGTCATATCTCTGTAAATATCTAACTTCAAGCGAAGTTTTAAATTTCTCAATTTGATTACCAGCATCGTTTACATAAAACTCACGGTCAACATTATATCCAGCTTTTTGCATTACAGCAGCTAGACAGTCACCAATTGCACCGCCTCTTGCATTACCGATATGCATAGGACCAGTAGGATTTGCAGATACGAACTCAACTAAGACCTTTTTGCCTTGTCCCATGTCAGTTTCACCGTATTTTTCGCCTTCACCAAGCACTGTAGAAACTACATCAGAAAACCAAGATTCTGAGAAGAAAAAGTTTATAAATCCAGCACCAGCGACCTCACACTTGTCAAAGTATGAATCTGAAAGATAAATCTTCTCACAAATAGCATCAGCAATTTTTCTAGGCGCAGTTCTAAACGCTTTAGCACAAACCATTGCTGCATTTGTAGACATATCTCCGTTTTTTGAATCCGCAGGAATTTCAACGTTGAACGACGGAATAGGTTCAGCTGGGAAAACACCCTCAGCAACACATTCTCCTAATGCCTTTAAAACAAGCTCCCTTACCTGCTCGTGAGCCTTTTTGATTAAATTTGCCATTATATATTTACCAATCCTTTCATTTGGATTAAAATTCTTATTATTTTTTACTGAAGCATTCTAACATTAACAGAAATCTCAAAATCTCCAACATAGCTCGAGTTAACATCAATTACATATCTAAACATTAAATCTCCACCAGTTTCTTCACTAACCTCATTAACTATTTCACGAGTATTAATCCCAACCATAAAATCTCCATAAGGTGTTCCATAGTGACAATGATGTTTCCTGCCTGTTTCAATTACAAGATTTGATGATGCCTCACCTTTTCTTGTCATAACAACCTTATCATTTCCAACTACTTCAAGCACTGTAGTCGAACCGTCATAACCAGTAGCCTCTGTTTCTACATAAGACAGCACATATCCATCTGCACTTTTTTCATAAACGCCTTCAGTTATCAGTTCACTTTTATCAGTATCAACACCGTCAGTTTGAGTACTGATAAGCGTTATTGTAACGTCCTTTTTCAAATCTATACCTCTTTCAATTGCGTTATTTATAACGCAAGATTACATTCAGAAATTTCTATATTCATATTCTTATCCAAAAATCCATCAACATTTTCAGAAAACAATTTCTCACTATCTGTGCAGTAAAGTTTTATTTTTCCAGTTTCTTCTCTATCGGTGAGCAAATCATTATACGAAAGTACCTTTTGAGCATATTTTGCTGCCTCTTCACCCGATGAAATAAGCTTTACTCCGTCACCCATTATATCAGCAATTATGTCCTTTAGCATAGGATAGTGAGTACAGCCAAGAATAAGTGTATCGACTTCCTCTTTCTTCATAACCTCAAGATATTCCTCTGCAATTAGGCGTGAAACCTTACAATCAGCAGAAGTATAACCATTTTCAACTAGTGGAACAAACATAGGGCAAGCTTTTCCTACAACTTTAATATCAGACTTTGTTTCATGAATTGCTTTACCGTAACCGCCACTTCTAATAGTAGCAGCTGTACCAATAACACCAATTCGATTGTTACGTGTCGCGGCACAAGCAGCATGAACTGCTGGAATTAAAACGCCAGTGTATTCTTTAATAGCTGTACCCTCAAAAAGCGGATTTGTGATTAAAACTGATGAAACTGTTCCGCAAGCTACAATTGCCATTTTCACATTGTGCTGTTCTAAAAACTTTATATCCTGCTTGCCGTACTGAGCAATAATTTCTTTACTTCTTGTACCATAAGGTACTCTTGCAGTATCTCCAAGATACACTATATTTTCATTAGGCATAAGCCTTGCAAGCTCTTTTACACAAGTAAGTCCGCCAACGCCAGAATCAAAAACTCCAATAGCTGCATTATTCATAATCAATATCCGCCCTTTCAAATGCAAGCTTTATAAGTCTTTCTTCCTGTTCATTAGGAGAAATTCCCTCATGCTCCATAAGCTGCGGATACATACTAATTGGTGTATGTCCAGGCAATGTGTTAATCTCATTCAAGTAAATCTCATCATTCTCACAAACGAAAAAGTCTACTCTTGACAGTCCCTCACAACCAATTGCCTTATATGCTTTAACCGCTATTTCACGTAGTTTTTGTATTACACCATCGCTTAAATTAGCAGGAATAATTACCTGTGACTCAGCGTTTTGATATTTTGCATTGTAATCATAAAAATCATTAGCCGCTTTAATCTCACCGATTGTTGATGCAAACGGCTCTTCGTTGCCCATTACAGCACACTCGCACTCAACTCCGACAAGTCCTTCTTCAACAATAACTTTCTTATCATGAGCAAAAGCAAGCTTAATCCCCTTAACAAGCTCAGCTCTATTAGTAACTCTTGAAATTCCAACAGATGAACCCGAATTAGCCGGCTTTACAAACATTGGATATGTAAGCTTTTGTTCCATTTCATCACACTTTGAATTCAGCTCTGTATCAATCTGTGATGAAAAAATTGCAACCCACTTTGCAGTCTTAATCCCATTAGCTTCAAAAATAATATGTGCAATGTCTTTGTCCATACACATGGCTGATGAAATTACATCACAGCCAACATAAGGAATTTCACAAAGCTCGAACAAACCCTGTATAGTGCCGTCCTCACCATTTGTTCCGTGCAAGACAGGGAAAACACAATCGACCTTTACATTTTGAATAGTGCCGTCCTGTTTTATAGCAAGAAAGCCTTTATGTAGAGGATCAGGACTCAAAACACAAGGTACATTGTCAGGGTGTTTTTCCCAATCTCCAGTTGGAATGTTTTCCACATCACCAATATATTTCAGCCAATGACCTTTTTTAGTAATACCAATGCAGGTCACTTCAAATTTATTTTTCGGAATACTTTTAATAACATGAGCTGCTGATACAACAGAAACATCATGTTCCTTTGACTTGCCGCCAAAAATAACAGCTACTTTCACTTTAGCCATAAAACTCATCGCCTTTCAAGGATTTATAATCAGTCTATTATTATAACACAATTCTATGTAAAAATCAATTATTTTACGAAAAAATTATGCCTTCTTGGAAAACTCGACAACATCTTCAAATTTCATAGTTCCGCCGAAGATATCTAAAGCACTTCCTATAGTAAAATCTATTCTCGATTTGCCGAGTCTATGCAAAATTTCTAAATCGTTAAAACACGAAATTCCGCCAGCATAAACTGCGGGAATTTCACAATAATCACCAAGCATTGATGCAACATTCTCTTCTATCCCATTTGCTTTACCCTCAACATCGACAGCATGTATAAGAAACTCATCACAATATGCCGAAAACATTTGCAAAGTTTCTTCATTCAATTCAATATCAGTGAAATTCTGCCAGCGATCAGTAACAATATAATATTTTCCGTTACGGCTGCGACAAGATAAATCCAGCACCAAACGTAATTTCCCAACAGAATTTCTCAATTTATTTAGATTATCAAAATTAACAGTACCATTATTAAAAACATAACTTGTAACTATTACATGACTTGCTCCTCTGTCCAAAAAAACGGACGCATTATCAGCAGTAATTCCGCCACCGACCTGCAAGCCACCCTCAAACGCTGAAAGTGCAGAAAAAGCTTGTTGACAGTCTGCGTCATAATATTCAGAACCTGCAGGATTTAGCAATATTATATGCCCTCCAGCTAGCCCTGCTGATTTATATAGATTTCCATAATAAGCGCCGTCTTGTGCCGACACAAAATTTTCTTTAGCAAAATTATTAGTGTCAGTTAAACTTCCGCCAACAATCTGTTTAACCTGCCCATTATGAATATCAATACATGGTCTGAACTTCAAATCAAACACTCCTTAAAATACAGCTCAACAGAACTATTTTATTTTAATCTCCAAACAGATACCACGCTCTGTCTGAACTCTTCTATAATACAACGAATAATCTCTAAAATGCTTTTCCAACGCACTGGTGTATTTATACAATTGTGATTTTCGACTCGGCACAAAATAATCTTCTAAACCGTCAATCTCATCAAAATAAACATCAATACTTTCATCAAAAATCATGTAAGCTTCCTGATTGTTTTTATTAATAACATCTTGAACAGCTTGCTGAATATCATCATAATCAGAAACATTTACACACATCTGATTTGCATAAGAATATCTTATACTATCTGCTTTAGGAAGATTTAAAGTGTCCCAAACGTGACCTTCCTCCATCTCAATTTGCGTCTTATTAAAATACTTGTGACAAACTGCCCTGCCATCGCTATCAGGTACAGGGTCATCCCAAGTAGTATCCACATAATACCACTCATTTTCAAGACAAACAATATTCCAGGCGTGCTCATCACCACTATTATCATTGGCATAAATAGTTTTGCATGGTATCACAAGCATATCCATAAACATTTGAAAAGTCGTAGTGTACCCCTTGCAAATTGCTTGACCAGTATACAAAGTACCATACGGATTATCGGAATTCTCAGTATAAGCCGGAATTGCCGCAAGTGCTTTCTCATCATATGTGCAATTTAAAATTAAATAATCATGCACAGCCAGTTCTTTGTCAAAATCAGACATTTCAGAAGATATTATCTCCGATATAATCTGACTTGCTTTATCTAAAATATCCTTATCAAATTGTTCTAAACCTTCAGAATTCCCACTAAGATATGCATTAGATATTGGAGTTGTATCATACATTTTCAATTCTTCTTTATTATTATCGCTTTCGCTGAATACAATATTTGAATCAGCAACTTCAGAACTATCATTGTTACTACATGAAACAATTGTCAAGCTAACAGTAAAAGTAAAAATCAACAAAAAAATATATTTTTTACCACCCAAATATCTCACCTCAATCCAATAAACTATATTGATTATACAATATTGATAAAAAGTTGTCAAGAAAACATGCATTTGTTATAATATTATTAAATGTTTAAATTGGTATTTACAATTGTCTTGTTTTGTGCTATAATTATTTGGTGGTATTGTTTCTTTTTGATGATAATTGGTTGATACCACTAATATTTGCTTTGATTACAGCAAGGAGGATAACATTCATGGTAAGAGCAATTGTAGGTGCAAACTGGGGCGATGAAGGCAAGGGTAAGCTTACTGACATGATGGCGCAGAAATCGGATATCGTTATTCGTTTCCAAGGTGGTGCCAATGCAGGTCATACTATTGTTAACAACTATGGTAAATTTGCACTTCATACACTTCCGTCAGGAGTTTTCAATACTCACACAACAAATATAATTGGTAATGGTGTTGCACTAAATATTCCGGTACTATTTAATGAAATTAAATCTGTTACTGAACAGGGTGTACCAATGCCTAAAATATTAATTTCTGACAGAGCTCAGATGGTTATGCCTTATCATATTCTATTTGATGAATATGAAGAAGAGCGACTAGGTAAGGCTAGTTTTGGCTCAACAAAGTCAGGTATTGCTCCTTTTTATTCAGATAAATACGCAAAAATTGGTTTTCAGGTTCAAGAGCTTTTTGATGAGGAATATCTACGCACTAAGATTTCTCGTGTTTGCGAAAGCAAAAACTGTCTACTTGAACATCTTTACAAAAAGCCAAAAATTAATGAGGATGAGCTTTTTGATACATTAATGGAATATAAAAAAATGGTTGAGCCTTACGTTTGTGACGTTTCGCTTTATCTTTGGAATGCAATTAAAGAAGGTAAGGAGATTCTTCTTGAGGGTCAGCTTGGTTCTTTGAAGGATCCTGATCATGGAATTTATCCAATGGTTACATCATCTTCAACTCTAGCGTCATACGGTGCTATCGGTGCAGGTATTCCACCTTACGCTATCGAGAAAATTGTTACTGTTGTTAAGTCATATTCTTCAGCTGTAGGTGCTGGTGCATTTGTTTCTGAAATTTTCGGTGAAGAAGCTGATGAACTAAGACGCAGAGGCGGAGACGGCGGTGAGTACGGTGCTACTACTGGCAGACCTAGAAGAATGGGCTGGTTTGACTGCGTTGCTTCAAAATACGGTTGCCGTATTCAAGGAACTACTGATGTTGCATTTACTGTTCTTGACGTACTAGGATATCTTGACAAGCTTCCAGTTTGTGTTGGATATGAAATTGACGGCGAGGTTACTACTGATTTCCCAACTACACAAAAGCTTGAAAAAGCAAAGCCTGTTTTTGAAGTTCTTGACGGTTGGAACTGTGATATTATGGGTATTAGAAATTATGATGAGCTACCTGAAAACTGCAAGAAATATATTGAGTTTGTTGAGGAGCAAATTGGTTTCCCAATCACAATGATTTCTAATGGACCAAAGCGCGAGGACATTATATATCGCGAAAGCAAGCTAAGCAAGTAATTTACAAATTTACTTATATACAGCACTTATCTTAAAAGATAAGTGCTGTTTTTTTGCGTAAAAAAGCTAGCACCGAAAACAGTACTAGCAAATTATTTATTAAGTTCTATTAACATTATCTCTCTTCACAGATAAGCTTAATAGCAGTTCTTTCTTCACCGTCAATTACTACGTTAGCAAAAGCAGGAATACAAACCATATCAATGCCCAATGGCGCAAGATAACCACGTGCTATAGCAATTGCCTTAATCGATTGATTAGCAGCACCAGCTCCAACAGCTTGAACTTCAACAGCCGAATTTTCTCTAATAACTCCTGAAATAGCACCTGCCACAGAATTTGGTAATGATCTTGATGAAACTTTTAGTATCTCCATATTATAACCTCCAATATCTCAAAAATTAGTAAGTATAAAAAATACAGGGTATTTACTTGATTATTATACACCATTTATTTATATTTTGCAATAGAAATTAGTTTTTTTGTACATTATCGCTTAATAATTCGTTGGATTTTAGTTGCTTTACCTAATTTCTCATCGAAATTAATTACTACAGCATTAACAAAGCATGAATTTTTACTCTCATGAAATCTCACAGGAAAATGATATTTTATTTTCTCAATTGCAATGTCAGTATCCACACCAAGAACTGACAACTCTGGTCCAGTCATTCCAACATCTGTAATATATGCAGTATGGTTTTTTAGGATAATTTCATCAGCAGTTTGAACATGAGTGTGAGTACCAAGCACAGCAGTACAACGTCCAGCTAAATAGTGCCCTAAAGCTTTTTTCTCGGAAGTAGCCTCTGCGTGAAAATCGACGAAAACATTTGGAGTATCAAGTTCATTAAGAATATTGTCAATATAAAAGAATGGATTTTCAAGCGATTCAAGATAAATTGTTCCCATTAGATTTACTACGGCAATTTTGATAGGACACAAATCAACAACAGTAACTCCATGTCCAACAACACCATCAGGATAGTTTGCTGGTCTAAGTAAAATCTCCTGCTCATCATACAAATTCGTACACTCAGGACGCTTAAAAGAGTGGTTGCCTGTTGTTACAACATCAGCTCCAAGTCTAATCAACTGGTCAAAAGATTTTGGCGTTATTCCATTTCCCTGAGCAGAATTTTCACCATTGACTATAGCGAAATCAATATCATATTCCTTTTTTATTTGATATATCTTATCAGCAAGAAAATCACATCCTGCCTGTCCTACAACATCGCCAACAAATAATAAATTCATGTTAATCCCCTTTATAAAAATAATATGCTGATTCTTTTTATTATATACCATTGTGTACACAAAAGTCAAGCAAAAAATCCGCCTAGAAAAACTAAGCGGATTTATAATTTGTTTATTCTTCACTACCAGTTTCGTTGCTATTTTCATTAGAATAAGTATCGTCAACTGTAGGAGTTTCAAAATCAAAATCAGTTGTTTGATTAGCAATTTCTTTTTCGCTATTCTCTGGCTCATCCAACACAGAAATATCCAACTCACCAGTCATTAGCTTTTCAAAGTCTTTACCATCAATCTTTTCGAACTTCATCAAATACTTAGCAATTATATGAAGTTTATCCATATGCTCGTTAAGAAGATTTTCAGCTTTGCCAAAAGCATCTTCGACAATACTTCTAATCTCATTATCAATCTCAGCAGCAACATTCTCAGAGTAGCTAGGAGTGTTTCCGTAATCTCTGCCTAAGAACACCTCATGCTCTCCTCTGCCATAAACTACAGGACCGAGATTATCACTAAAGCCATATCGAGTAACCATGTTTCTAGCAGTTCCAGTCGCCCTTTCAAGGTCGTTAGATGCACCAGTTGAAATGTCATCTAAAATAAGCTTTTCAGCAACACGACCGCCAAGAAGAACAATTATGCTATCAGCCATTTCATTCTTGCTCACGTAAGATTTATCCTTTTCAGGCAAGCTCATTGTGTAACCGCCTGCTTGACCACGAGGAATAATTGATACCTGGTGAACCTTATCCTGAGTATTGCAATAATAAGTACATATTGCGTGACCGCCTTCATGATAAGCCGTTAATTTCTTTTCAGCCTCAGTAACAACACGAGATTTCTTCTCAGGACCAGCAATTACCTTAATAGAAGCCTCTTCCAAGTCCTCTCTTGTAATAGCTTTACGATTTTTTCTAGCAGCCAAAAGTGATGCCTCATTAACAAGGTTTTCAAGATCAGCTCCAGTAAATCCAACTGTTGATTTTGCAATTGTGTCAAGCTCAACATCAGGAGCAAGAGGTTTATTCTTAGTATGAACCTTTAGAATCTCCTCACGACCCTTAACATCAGGAAGTCCGACTAAAATCTGTCTGTCAAAACGACCAGGACGCAAAAGTGCTGGGTCAAGAATATCACGCCTATTAGTTGCAGCCATAACGATTACTGATTCATTACCTTCAAAACCGTCCATTTCAACAAGCAACTGGTTCAATGTCTGCTCACGCTCATCGTGACCACCACCAAGACCCGCACCACGCTGACGTCCTACAGCATCAATCTCATCAATAAAAATGATTGCAGGAGCACTCTTCTTAGCTTGTTCAAACAAATCACGCACACGAGATGCACCAACACCAACAAACATTTCTACAAAGTCAGAACCTGAAATTGAGAAAAATGGTACCTTTGCCTCACCAGCAACTGCTCTTGCAAGCAATGTTTTACCTGTTCCTGGAGGTCCCAAAAGCAATACTCCTTTAGGAATTCTCGCACCGATTTCGTTATACTTCTTGCTATCTCTAAGGAAGTCAACAATTTCTCTAAGCTCTTCCTTCTCTTCGTCTGCACCAGCAACATCATCAAAGGTTGCCTTCTTGCTGCTCGGAACCTGCTTTGCATTTGACTTTCCAAAAGAAGCCATTTTTCCGCCGCCAGCACTCTTCATCATAAACACAAAGAAGAATATCATAACACCAAGCATTAACAATGTTGGTATCAAATTATACCAAAAACTATTGTCAGAAATAGGAATCAAATCATAAGACACTGGTTCATCAGGATATTTTTCATTATATTTCTTACGATAATTTTCGGCATCCTCGCCGCCTAAAACTTCAGATACAAATATGCTAGCATTAGGAACAGTATAATTCTGTTGTTCATCTGAATCTCTTAGCTGGAATTTCAATTTTCTGCTGCCCAAATCAAATTCAAATTTTGAAACCTCTAGATTATCAAAATGCCGCATTACTGTCGAATAATCCAAATCGGATTTGTTTTGGCTCATTGATGTAAGTACATACGCGAGACCAGCAACAAAGGCCACTGTCACCAACACGTAAATAAACAGAGATTTTCCTGTACTATTTTTTTTCAATTAATCACAACCTTTTGTTCTATTTTATCAGCTATGGTTTTAAACCAATTCACCCACATAAGGAAGCTGACGATATTTCTCATCCGAGTCAAGCCCATATCCAACCGCAAATTTATCAGGTATTTCAAAGCCAATATAATCAGGCTTTAACTCAACAACTCTGCGAGCTGGCTTATCTAGAAATGTAACAATTTTCAAACTTTTTGGATTTTCTCTAAGAATCTGTTGCTTAAGCACACTTAATGTACGTCCCGTGTCGACAATATCCTCAACAATCAGTACATTTTTACCAGCAAAATCAATTGATTCTATCGGTATTGATTTTACATCACCTGTGCTTTGTGTTCCCACATAGCTCTTCGCACGCAAAAATCTAACTTCAATATCATCATTTTGAATGCACCTAATTAAATCAGCAGAAAAAATAAAAGAGCCATTAAGGATTGTCAAGTACAATATATCCTCACCTTGATAATCACTAGTTAGTTGCTCACCAAGTTGCAACACCCTTTCATCAATTTGTTCAGGTGTTATCATAACTTTCAAATTACTCATTCTTTACATTCCCCTTTTAGCTTTCACAGAAACAGTGTTATTATAACACGTATATGTGACAGTTTTATGATATTGTACAAACTAGGATGTTTTTTGTAGAAACATCCACCTTAACTCTATCGGCGACTCCAAAACCCTCTACAAAAATCAAACCGTCATCATCAGCAAGCATGAAAATTTCATCGCGATTTTCAACTAAAACTTTCTCATTAAACAGCTTCTTAATCTTAGTTGTGTGATTTTTATCAGCAAATTTGATTAAATCACCATTTTGTCTATTTCGCAACAAAATTTCACCTCTTATTTTATCATAATCAACAAATGTTTTTGTTAGCTTTTTGTTAACATTCACAAATTCATCTGTTTTTTTATAAACTGAAAATGACACTTTTTTTTTGAAAATAATGTAAATTTCATTAATTTCAATTTTAATGACAATATTCTTATTTAAATCATTTTTAAATTCACAAATTCTGAAAATACCTTGACTGCAAATTGCATACTTATCTTTAGAAACATTAATCTTTCCGCCATTCTCGATAATCTCAAGTATTTCATCAACTCTATCCATAGAATAATCCACACTGCTATCGCCTAAAATTTTTATAACAACCCGACTCTTTATCGCATAATCCTGAGCAGAAATAATTTCACAGCTATATATTCCCTCACCAAGTCTAGCTGATTTCAAAATTTTATCTGTAAAATCAGAAATAAAACTTAAATCAGTTCTCAAACTATTAAGAGTTCTTCCAAAGTTGTTTTCCACAGATGAATTAATCTCCGCTAGTACTGGAACGACCTTATTTCTAATTTTATTTCGAGAATAATCATCGGTTAGATTTGAAGAATCAATTACATATCCTTGATTATTTTCCTCTAGAAAGTCTTCAACTTGCCGTCTAGTACAATAAATAATAGGTCGGATTATTTGATCTCTGACAGGCGGAATTCCGCACAGTCCTTTTAATCCTGTTCCTCTTGCAATATTGAATAATGAAGTTTCAAGAGCATCAGAAAGTGTATGTGCAGTTGCAATTTTATCACAGCCACAGCTAGAAAAAATCTCATACCGCAAATTTCTCGCACCCTCTTCAATTGAAACGGCATTGTCACTGCAATATTTTTTTACATCTATACGACGAACATCAATGTCTATACTCATTTTGTTACACAAATCAATACAAAATTTCTCATCACGCAAACTTTCATCACCTCTAAGCTGGTGATTCACATGACAAGCTTTAACATTGTACCCTAAATTATGCAAACACAAAAGTAGGGCTACACTATCAGCACCGCCGGAAAGACAGCACAAAACAGTTTCACCCATTGAAATCATATTATAGTTAGAAATGGCTTTTTTCACTTTATCTAGCATCAGACTACTCACTTCCAAAATCAGGACTTCTAAACAACGTATATTCACCAATCCAAGCAAGCTTTACAGTATCAGTTGTTCCGTGACGGTTTTTTGCAACTATACATTCAGCTAGATTTTGATCAGTATTTTCTTTATCATAATAAGCATCACGATATAAAAACATTATAATATCAGCATCCTGCTCAATAGAACCTGATTCACGCAAATCAGAAAGCATAGGTCTTTTATCATCACGCTTTTCAGAACTTCTTGAAAGCTGTGACAAGGCTATTACAGGAACATTAAGTTCCTTAGCCATAAGCTTTAATTGTCGCGTAATCTCAGAAACTTCGTTAACACGACTCGTATGCTTATTTGGCGATGACATCAGCTGCAAATAGTCGATTACAACAAGCCCCAGATTTTTAAGTCTTCTAAGTTTTGCTTTCATCTGCGGAACATTAATTCCACCACCATCATCCAAATAAATAGGTAGTCTTGACAGTGATTCCGTACCTTGAGCAAGTTTAATCCAGTCATCAGGGTCAATCTTTCCAGAACGCAGACAAGTATTATTTACCAAAGATTCAGATGCAAGCATACGAGTTACAAGCTGTTCCTTACCCATTTCGAGTGAGAATATAACAACATCTTTCATAGTACGTTTGCAAGTGTTAGTTGCAATATTCAAAGCAAAAGCTGATTTACCCATAGCAGGTCTAGCAGCAAGTATAATTAAATCAGAATTATTCAGACCAGTAGTAATAGCATCAAGTTGAGCAAAACCAGTTTTTGCACCAAGATGTTTATCAGCATCAGGACCGCTAATTTCCTGCAAATGTGAATAAGCATCAATAATGACACTGTCAATTCTAGTAAGTCCTTGAACCTCATTACCTTGACGAATGTCAAATATCCTCTGCTCCGCACTGTCAAGCATAGTTTTTGAGTCAATCGAACCCTCATTTGCAGTTTCAATAATGTCATTTGCAACATTAACAAGTGCCCTAACATGATACTTTTCTTCAATTATTTTGCAGTAGCTGGCAATATTTGCAGTAGAAGGCACGCCTTCCATTATTTGAACCAAATAAGTTTTAGCCATAGTTGATGTCTCAAAAACGCCCATTGTAACAGATTCATCAATTACAGTAATAATATCCTCAGTTTGCGATGTTGTAAACATTCGCATAAGTATTGAAAACAGCTGTTTATGCTGTTCTCTGTAAAAATAATCAGCTTTTAAAATCTCAATAACTTCCGGCAAAACTGAAGGATCTAGTAAAATTCCACCAATAACTGCCTGCTCTGCCTCTAAAGAATAAGGCAGTTCTTTTCCAAGAATGTCACTCGCTTTTAATTTGTTTGAATTTTCATATGCCATTTTTATGCCTAATCTCAACTTTGTACAAAACTAAAAATCCAGATTTGGCGAGTCCCACCTTTCCTATTTGTTTTTATATAACTTAATTTATAAGTTTAATTTCGTCAATAAATTTAACATTTTAAAACAACACAATTCAATATGTTATAAATGCCATATTAAGATGGTTTTTCGCAGTTTACTCTTCAACTACTTTAATTTTCACATTACACGAAACACCATGTGTCATCTTAACAGTAGCCGAAAAATCGCCAAAGCTCTTAATGTCTGCGCTAAGTGAAATTTTCTTTTTATCAACTTTCTGTGAATACTGCTCTTTTATTGCATCAGCGACAACAGAACCAGTAATAGCACCAAACAATTTGCCGCCCTGACCTGCCTTAGCCTTAATTACAACTTCCTTACCCTCAAGAATTGAGGCAATCTTCTCATTATCAGCTTTTTCAACGTCAAGCTTATGCTGTTCTGATGCCTTTTTTCCAGCAAGGTCATTCAAATTCTGCGCATTTGCCTCAACAGCAAAACCTCTTGCGACAAGATAGTTTCGACCATATCCGTCAGCAACATTTACACTATCCCCTTTTTTACCAGTTCCTTTAACGTCTTTTATCAAAATTACTTTCATATTAAAAAATTCCTCTCTATGTATTATTTCTTATATATTCATCAATAGCATGATATAACTCTTGCTTAGCGTTCTCAATTGTAGTTTCAATCTGTGTTGCTGCCATTGTTAAATGACCACCGCCGCCTAAGGCTTCCATTACAATTTGAACGTTAAAAGCGCCCATACTTCTTGCAGAAATATTCACAACACCATTATCCTCATACATTACAAAAGAAGCGTTTACGCCAACAATTCCAAGCATTTCGTCGGCAGCTTGTGAGGAAGCAATTCTAATATTATCAAAAGTTTCCTCAGTAGATGCTATCGCACATTTTCTATAAATAATTGCAGAATTAATCAAGTGAGATTTTTGCTGATAAGTTTCAATTGTACTTGAAAAAAGCTTTTTAACATTCACAGTGTCAGCACCCATTTTTCTTAAAAATGCTGCCGCTTCAAATGTTCTCACTCCAGTTTTCATCACGAAATTCTTAGTATCAAGTGTAATACCAGCAAGTAAAGCATCAGACACTGGTCCTGAAATGCTAGCTTGATTTCCAAAATACTCAATAAGCTCAGCGACCATTTCAGATGTCGATGAAGCCATTGGTTCATGGTAAAACAGAACGCAGTTTTCAATTGATTTTACCATCAATCTATGATGATCAATAACAACAATCTGCTCTGCCCTTGTAAGCAAATTTTTTGACTCAACCAAGTCGGGATTATGAGTGTCAACAACAATCACCAATGTGTTATGATCAAGCTTATTTAGCGCATCTTCCTCAGAAATAAAGTAGCTGTTTATATCATAATCATTAATATAATTAATCAAGTTTTTAGCAAGGCATTGCTCTTCATCTACTACAACATAAGCTTCCTTGCCAATTTTTTTACAAGCCGAACCCATTCCTATAGCTGAACCAATACTATCTAAATCCCCAAATCTATGCCCCATTACAAAAACCTTATCATGACTTTCAATAAGTTCAAGCAAAGCTTTAGCAACCATACGAGTTTTGACCTTTGTATGTTTTTCTACACCATTTGAAACTCCACCGAAAAATTCATAACCACTTTCCGTTTTTACAGCAGCCTGATCTCCACCTCTGCCAAGACACATTTCAAGAGCTTGTTTTGCAAAATTTTCACTTTCGGCTAAATTTTCAGCATCATGTCCAACTCCAATTGACAACGTGACATTTTGTCTTTCGCCAACGGAAATTGTCCTAGCCTCTTCCAAAATCTTGAATCGTTTTTCAATAATCGGAAGCAAATGACGTTCTTCCATAAAAATATAGAATTTGTCACTGCTAATTTTCTTAGAAACAGCAGTTGTGCCCTCAATAAAAGCCTCAATCAACTGCTCGATTTTTACCAAAGCATGTGCTTTTTCACTCTCACGCAAGTTCGACATTATATCATCAAAACTATCAATAAATATTATAATTACAGATTTTTGCTGTTGATTATATTCATACTCAAGCTCTACAAAATCCGTAGTATCATTAAAATAAATCATCGAAAAACCATTACGAACATCTGTATGTACACCCTTAGCGACATAAAATCGCTTATTCAAGCATATCAAATCACCGTCAGGCTCATAAATTTTTTCAACTTCAATATTAACAATATCATCAATTTTGACGCCATATGCTTCATCCTCAAAATAAACATCAGTGCCAAAAAGCTTATTATACCAAATAATAGTATTGCTTTTATCTACAATGATAGCAGGTGCAGGAAAATTGACTAATGATTCTTTCTCAGTTTTAGATATTCGGGAAGCAGTTCTTGCAATCATCTTCTTATTTCTATTTCTAAAGAATACTAATTCCAAAATAAGAAGCAATGTTGCAATCACATTAACAATAAGCAAGACACTTCCGGAATGTCGTTTTGAAGGTGTATCAAATACGGAATATGACGCTATAAAAGATGCAAAAATAATAACAACTGTTGTCATCTTAATAAGAATTTCAAACCCGCTATTTCCTTTCATATCAAAGCCTTCCCTCTTTTTTCATTAATACGGAACACCGTTCGCAATTTATTCTACACCATATAAAAATCTTGATTATATTTCCATGATTATTGGTAAAATCATTGGACTTCTCTTTGTTTTCAAATAAATATAATCAGATAAACTATCTTTCATTTTGCCCTTAATTGCATTCCACTCTCTCATATTATGATCAAGACAATCTTGAAGTGTATTTGCAAGAATCTGCTTTGCCTCATCCATCAACTCTTCACTTTCACGAACATATACAAATCCGCGTGAAACAACATCAGGACCTGCCAAAACTGTTCCAGTTGCCCTTTCAATTGTAGAAACAGCAATAATCAAACCGTCCTGTGCAAGATGCTTTCTATCACGCAGAACAATAGCGCCGACATCACCGACACCAAGTCCGTCAACAAGAACTCTGCCAGCATGAACCTGACTAGTAACTCGCATATCAACGCCGTCAGTTTCAATCACATTTCCAATCTCTCCAATTATGATATTATTTTCAGGAATACCAATAGACATTGCAGTATCTTTATGTTTTACAAGGTGCTTATACTCACCATGAACAGGAATGAAAAACTTAGGCTTAACAAGCGAAAGTATCAGCTTTTGCTCCTCTTGACAAGCATGTCCTGAAACGTGAACATCATACATAGCATCATACACAACCTTAGATCCAAGTCGCATAAGCTCGTTTATAACCTTTGTAACATATTTCTCATTACCAGGAATAGGAGTAGCAGAAATAATAATAAAATCCTGTGGAGTAACAGAAAGCTTTCTGTGCTCACCCATTGCCATTCTTGTAAGCGCAGACATAGGCTCACCCTGACTTCCAGTAGTGATTATACACATTTTTTCAGCCGGATATCTAGAAACCATATCAATATCAACAAGAATTCCGTCTGGGACTTTCAAATATCCAAGCTCAATACCCTTGCCCATAACATTAACCATACTTCTTCCAGAAACAGCTACCTTTCTTCCAGTAGCAACAGCACGATTTATAATTTGCTGAACACGATGAATGTTTGATGCAAAAGTAGCAATAATGATTCTCTTTCCGTCAGCCTGTGTAAACAGTTTATCAAAACCGTCACCAACTCGACTTTCACTCATAGTAAAACCTGGACGCTCAGAATTTGTAGAATCTGACATCAAAGCCAAAACGCCCTTGTTTCCAATTTCAGAAAATCTAGCAAGATCAATAATACCGCCTTCAATTGGTGTATAGTCAACCTTAAAGTCACCAGTATGCACAATAATACCTGCTGGTGTATGAATAGCCATACCTACAGCATCAGGAATTGAATGATTTACACGTATGAATTCCACTGCCATGCATCCAAGCTTGACAGTCTGACGTGGTGTAACGGTATTTAGCTTTACAGAGCCTAACAGCCCATGTTCTTTCAGTTTTCCTTCAAGAAGTCCCAAAGTAAGTCTAGTTCCGTATACAGGCACGTTAAATTTCTTTAGAAAATATGGTAATCCGCCAATATGATCCTCATGACCATGAGTAATTACTACTCCACGTAACTTATCAACATTCTTTTCAATATAAGTAAAATCAGGTATTACAATATCAACACCTAGCATTTCACTGTCAGGAAAAGCAAGTCCGCAATCTATTACAAACAAATCATTCGCACATTCAATACAAGTAAAGTTCTTTCCAATCTCATTAAGTCCGCCTAATGGAATAATCTTTACAGGTGTTTTTCTTTGCTGTACTTTCTTGCCGCCCTTATTTTGCTGTTTTGTCTGATTTTGAACATTATCTATATTCTTTAAGCCATCAGATTTTTTGTTAGTGTTAATATTAGGTAATCTTTTTGCCGAATTATAGTTTCTAGGTTTAGTTTCCTTGGAAAATTTTTCAGGAGTATTTGAACGCACATCTCCTTGAGGTTGATTTTTACCTCTATTATTTCTCTTAGGAAATTTCTTATTAGTATTTTTTAAAGTATTGTTTTGAGTATTCATTTACACAAATCTCAAGACCTAACCGTTTACCTTTTCATTGCAACACAAATAAACGGCAGGTCATGAAAAACTCCTTCCTTGCTGAGCAATCGCTCATAAAATATTCGATTTTTCCGTTACATTTTTAAACTAGAATGCTTAAAGCATAATATCCACATTATATGCTTTGTTTGTAAAGTATTATTAGTAAGATGAAACATTCTAATATAAATGATTGCATTAGCACAATCTATCCGAACAAAAATATCTATAATATATTGTACTCTTTTTTCACAAAATTGTCAAGTCAATTTATCACGCACTTACATATATTACCTATTACTGTTTTCTTCTTGTTTTATTCTAATTTGGATTTCATCACATAACGCACTTGCCGCTTCTGTCTTAAAACTTTCAGCAAAAATCATAAGCCCGTCACCGTTTTTAAGTGGTCTGATAATAGCTCTCGACTCATTGTTTTTCATTACGACACCTTCATTTCTTCCTCCAGATGAAACAGCAAATTTATCCATTATTTCAGCTGGTGTAAGTGTCATACTCACATATCTTTGAGTTGTATAAAATTTTGGAATATCTTTTATAGCATCAGCAAGTGAAATCTTGTTTTCTGAAAGATAACCTGATATCATTGCTGATAAAACTAAACCGTCGCGCACAAAAAAATTATCTGGTCTTTTAGCAATTTCTCTTGCATCATCATCAGAATTATCATTAGAACAATTAAAATATCTATACAGTCTGCCGTTCTCATGCTCTGCTAGCGTATCAGCTGTAGTTGGAAAAGAGTATGGCAACGCAACCTCAATTTGTCTTTGATATAATATTTTCATTGCCAGAATTATTAAACGTTCATGAAAAACATATCCAGTTTTATCGGTATAAGCTGAACAAGCCGAACCATCATTAGAAATATGAAAAACTATTCTCTCACTGTCAATATCATTTCTTGTATGAAATAATCTGTCAGCGATTTTTGCTGTAGGCTTTGATGAAGTTCTTATTTCTACGTTAACGCCAGTAAATCTTTCTGGGAGATAATTTGCTACGAAGCTTTCATATAACATTGCAACGCCGTTCATATCACTTATATCACCATAATCATGAAACGGCAATGCTCTAAAATTACCGCTATTATATGACTGTTCAATCTTAAACTCAAGACCTCTCTTTAATGGCAATCCACCAACATCCATGAGTTTAATATTCTCTGCATAATCTACTGAAATATAGCAACCGATTTTAGCGGACACACGATTAACCGCATACATAACCTGCTGTGTATTTGATTTGCCTAGATCAAACACTCTTACTCCGCATGAAACTAAGCCTGCTTTAAAAGCATCAGCTAACGCTCTTGCAGAATCCTTACCGCTCCACCCAACAATTATTGCATCACCAATTTTAAAGCAAGAACCAACTGCCATACCAAATTTCACTGTATCTGACGGCGCTGTTATACTTGAACCAAAATCACATGAACAATTATCATCGATACAGGCCGATTTGCCAAGTCCTACCTTTAGATTTTCATCCAACACAGTATTTGATTTTACTTCCTTACCAGCCCAAATTTTAATGCCATCGACAAGTCTTGCTCCTTCACCAATCTGGCTCTTTTCACCAATAACACAATATTCACCGCATACTGCAGAACTTTTTAAAATAGCTCCTTTAGATACAACACAAGAGGTCAACTCACATCTTGCTGAAATATGGCTGTCTATTCCAATATATGAACTTGATATTCGGCATCGTTTTTCAATTATTGAGTTATCATCAATCACTGTATACGAATCAATAATCGCTCCAGATTCGATTGTTACATTCTCGCCAATATAAACAGGTGGTACAATCGAAACTCCATTAAAATTACTTTGGGTTTTTGAATAAATTCCTCCGCCTAAATTTTGTGCTTCAATTTCATAAGAGCCTTTACCTTTTAAAATATCAGTTTGACATTTTATAAATCCCTCTGCATCTAGAATCTTATGCCAAAAATCAATTGTATTATAATTACAAATACTGATTCCGTCACTAATCATATTAGGAAGTATATCCTCAATAACATCACCAGATTTATTAAAATCATAGCTTTCAAATACATTGCTAGACAAAATATAAACGCCAGTAAATGCATGAACTGACTGAGTATCTTCATAGCTAGGATTGTGTGCCACTCCGTTAATCTGATTATTATCATCTGCCGAAAAACATGTGTATTTATACGTTTCACTATCTCTTTTAGTTACAAATGTCGCTATTGACTTTTTTTTATTATGATATTCAATAACACTTTTCAAATCAAAATCAAACACGCAATTAGCCTCAATTACCAAAATATCCTCATCCGATTTAACTGCGTACTGCAAAGCCGGTGCTGTACCATCTTGATTAGTTGAAGTATAATATATTTGCATATCAGCAAATTCTTTTGAGTCATACTCCGCTATCACCTGATTCCCAAGATAACCCAAAGCAAGAGTTACTTGTGTAAAGCCTGCTTTTTTTAGCTGTTCAATCGCATACGAGATTACTGGCTTACCTAGTATTCTTAAAAGTCCTGCTGGTGTACATGCCGTCATTGGCATAAGTCTTTCTCCACGTCCGCCACATAAAATAACTGCCTGCATATAATTTTCCTCCAAATAAATAATTTATATTTATTATTGGAATTTTTTTATTTTTTATTCAATTATTTTTTACCACACTGTGCATATTTATGAACAAGATAAAATAATAAAATTAATAATAAGCTCTTTTCAATACTTCTCTTTTATGATATAATAAAAGAACTATATATTTAGTAATAATGGAAATGGGGAATTTTGTATGTTTAGCAATTATAACACACTAAAAAACAATGCTCTTGAGAAATACTTTTCTAAAATGAATGAAGAACAGCTTAAAGCAGTTTTTAAAATAAATGGTCCTTTGCTAATTCTTGCAGGTGCTGGAAGTGGTAAAACTACTGTACTCGTTAACAGAATTGCAAATATGATTTTCTTTGGCGACGCTTACAATAATGAAAATGGATATGGAAATTATTCTGATGATGATTTGAAATTTCTTGAAGATTTTTCAAACGGAAAAACAAATGATGCAGGCAAGCTTGCTGACATTGTTGCTTACAATTGCGTAAAGCCATGGAGTATTCTAGCTATCACATTTACAAACAAGGCTGCTGGTGAGCTGAAATCTCGTCTGTCCACAATGCTCGGCGAAGCTGGTGAAGGTATCACTGCTGCTACTTTCCATTCAGTTTGTGTGCGAATTTTAAGACGCGAATGTCAGCATATCGGTTTTAATTCAAGCTTTACTATTTATGATTCTGACGACTGTCAGCGCACAATAAAAACGGTGCTAAGTGAACTTGATTTAGATGCAAAAATGTTTCCGCCAAAATCAATTCTATCAGAAATATCTCGCCAAAAGGACATGATGATTACTCCAGATGAATATCTTGCACAAAACGGTTCTGATTACCGACTTAATACGATAGGCAAGGTTTATAGAAGATATCAAGAAAAACTAAAAGAAGCAAATGCTATGGATTTTGATGATATTATTTGTCATACAGTAAAACTTTTCGAGCAGGAGCCCGATGTTTTGGAGCATTATCAAAACTGGTACAAATACATACTTGTTGACGAGTATCAGGACACTAATATGGTTCAGTTCAAACTTGTTTCCATGCTTTCTGACAAATACAAAAACCTTTGTGTTGTTGGTGATGATGACCAGAGCATTTACAAGTTTAGAGGTGCTACCATTGAAAATATCCTTTCATTTGAAGACACTTTTGCTTGTGATACTAAAACTGATGTTATAAGACTTGAACAGAATTATCGTTCAACTCAAAATATCCTAACTTGCGCAAATGAGCTAATTAAAAATAACAGGGGACGTAAGGGTAAAAACCTTTGGACGAATAGCGGCGATGGCGAAAAGGTTATTATATACAAAGCATCTTCCGAGCGAAGTGAATCTAAGTTTATCGCTGAAACAATTGCCGATAAAGTTGAAAAAGGTGAGCGATTTAATGATTTTGCGATACTTTATCGAATGAATGCACAGTCAAATTCTATCGAGCAGGCATTTATTCAAAGTGGTACTCCATACAGGATTTTCGGTGGTCTTAAGTTTTATGACAGAAAAGAAATTAAGGATATTATCGCATACCTTTCTGTAATAAACAATCACGCTGATATGCTAAGACTTAAAAGAGTTATCAATGAGCCTAAGCGTGGAATTGGTGATGCTACTGTAAATGTACTTGAGCAAATCTCATCTGATTTAGGCGATAATCCTATAAATGTTATGATGAATTCAGCCGACCTTGCTCCGCTTACTAAAAAATCAAAACAACTTAAATCGGTTGCTGAAATGTTTAATTATCTTACCGATATTGCCGAAACTTTGTCACTTGAAGAATTGCTAGATGAACTGCTTGACAAGAGCGGATATGCTAAATATCTTGAACAGCAGGGTGAAGAAGGTGTTGGTCGACTTGAAAATATAAGCGAGCTAAAATCAACAATGATTAATTATGAAGAAAATGCTGAAGAACCTTCGCTTTCAGGTTTCTTAGAGGAAATTTCTCTTTATACAGATATTGACAAACTAGATGAAAATGCAGATTATGTTGTTATGATGACAATGCACTCAGCTAAGGGTCTTGAATTTCCAAATGTTTTTGTTGTTGGTATGGAAGAAAATATTTTCCCATCAACAAGAAGTATGGAGTCAGAGGCTGATATTGAAGAAGAACGTCGTCTTGCATATGTTGCTATCACTCGTGCGAAAAAACAGCTATACCTAACCCACGCGTCATCACGTATGCTTTACGGCAGAACTGATCGCAATAGGATATCTCGCTTTGTAAAAGAGCTTCCTGTTGATTTTATTGAAAAACAACAGGAACAGGGCTTATCGTCAACGCTTACTGAATCATCAGGCGGTGTTCAGCCTACACATAGCATGTCATTACAGCAGCAGCTTGCTTTAAAGCGTGCAGAAAAAAATACAAATATCAATACTCAAGAATTCAGCGCAGGAGATCAAGTTAAACACAAAATCTTTGGCGTTGGTACAGTAATTACTGCTACAAAAATGGCTAATGACACTTTGCTAGAAATCGCTTTTGAAACAAAAGGCACTAAAAAAATAATGGCTAACTTTGCAAAAATTTCAAAGATATAAATACACAAAAACGGTTTCGGATTAATTCTCCGAAACCGTTATTTTTATTTTCTCTCTAAAACTACAACCGTTTCAATTCCAATTGTAAACGGGAACATATCAACAGGTTGAATTTTTTTAGCTTTATAGCCTAGCTTTTTAAGAATTTTCAAATCACGCTCAAGTGTTTCAATTTTACACGAAACATAAACTACTCGCTGAGGAGAAAGAGTTGCAAGTGAATTCAAAAACTTTTCATCACTTCCTGCTCTTGGTGGATCCATTATAACAGCGTCGATAGTTTCATTATGCTCGGCAAGCTCCTGCATATAATCGCCGGCATCACAATTGATGAAACGCACATTATTTATTTTATTAAGCTTTGAATTTATAATTGCATCTCTGCAAGCCGACCTGTTAAGCTCAGTTCCGACAACAGATTTTACCTTGCTAGAACAAATTAGTCCTATAGTTCCAGTACCGCAATAAGCATCAATTATTCTGTCATCATCACCTAAATTAGCCAAGCTTACTGCTAAATTATAAAGCTTTTCAGTCTGAACACTATTAACTTGATAAAATGAATTAGGCGAAATTCTAAATCTCAAACCACACAAAACATCCTCAATATATCCCTTGCCAAAAAGAATATTTTGCCTGTCACCCAAAGTCAGCGGCATTGTATTAGTACATATATTTTGTACTACTGTAGTAACCTCTGGATGAACTTTTCTTAGCGCTTTTACAAAATTGTTTTTGGATGGGAAAATTGGTGAAATTGTCACAATGCAAACCATAAGCTCACCTGTACCAGCTGCATACCTAGTCAAGATATGACGGATTAGACCCCGTCCGCTTTTTTCGTCAAAAGGTGCAATTTTAAAAGAAACCATTAGCTTTTTTATTGTTTGAATAACATCAGTGCAATGCTTATCTTCAAGCATACAATCATCAGTTGCAACTAAAGTCTGCGAACTTGACTGAAAAACTCCTGACATTATCTGCTTATGTCCATTATATTTAAAAACAGTTTGAACTTTATTTCTATAATTATACGGATTTTCCATAGCTATAATTTCATCTACTGGGCAAAATTTTGAAAGCATTCTATCAGCTTTACCTTGTTTCCATTCAAGTTGCGCCTGATATGACATTTCAAGCTGACATCCACCACAACGTTTAAAACAGCTGCACTTTTTATCTCCTGTACTTTTGTCTATAGTAACATGATTATTCATTTATATGCCCATGCCTCAATTTTACGCAAAAATCTAATGAAATTTGCATGGGCTCATCCCACCTTTCATTTTTAGTTGCAGATTATTATAAACTTACAACTCCTGATATTTTAATTATATAATGATACCACTTCAACAGAGTTTTGTCAATCAAAAAAGAGATTTGCTTTTAAACAAATCTCTTTTAACTTACTTATTTATTGGAGATAAAATCAAAAAATATGTAACAAATGATAAGATACAAAACGTTACCGAAAGAATTATAACCACTCTTGAAATTACATTCAAATATACTTTATCTTTTTTATTAGAATTACTTATAAATATACCGATAAACAAAACACCCAGCGCAAGCAACGGTGAAATGTACCTAAAATTCTGAGTACAGGTGTGTGGAAAATCTGCACAAAACTTATAAAAATTAATCATAAGTAAAGCATAAAACGAGCCAAGAAAAACCTTAATTGTCCATTTCAAATTGCTATTTTTCTTTACAAAGCAATAAATCATTATAACAAATGACAATACAGCCAACAATGCCCCAATCCAGAAAAACAAGCTAGGAATAAGTAGTAATTTATCTCCAAAATCATCCTTGTTAATACTTTCACCAAATAAAGAATTCTTTAGAAAAGCAATTGTGGGATTATATTCAGAGTAGCCACCATTTCTATCCCATTGTTCGAACACACTGCTAAATTGCTTTGGAGAAAAATCAAATAATCGTTCAACAAATGGAATATGACCAACATACTGTGTTGAATTTTCCTCAAGCTTTGGGACAAAAGTAATTGGAACTTTAAATTTTATAAAATTACGAACGCCCCACCACAAACCTAAAGGAACACAAACTAATCCGAAGAAAACATACTGCTTAATAATCTCAAACAAGTTTTTTCGATTTTTAATAAGAACCATTACAAACAAAAGTGCAATAGGAGGTGCAACTAAAGCCACAGAAAGCTTAGTCATCATGCCCAAACCGACTGTTAAAGCTATTTTCAAAATATTTTTTGTAGTCGGATTTTCATGCCATTTTAGCGTATTTAAAACAGACGCAAGTATGAAAGTAATTGACAACATATCATTATTTATGCTGCCTGATAAGATTATAAATGATGGGTGAAACGCAAAAATTGCCAACGGTACATACAGTGCCACACCCTTTAGTTTAAAGTGTCTTAAAATCTTATATACGATTATTATGCAGGCCATTGAATAAAAAAGAGTGAGCATTTGCAAAGATTCACGCGCATAATTATGGTCAATCCCACAGATGTTTTCTAGAAAATCAATCCACTCAGCACAAATTATATGATGCAAAGGCGGATGATAAAACTGCCACCTTTCTCTAACATCAAAGTCAGGCAATTGTCTGTTATACAAAAAATATTCAATATATGCCGCATGTCCGCTATCACCGCCAAATGAATGAACATCATTTTGACGTGTATAAACTGACGTTACTAGAATATAAAAAAATCTCATCATAAAGCCAGTACTAATTATAAAAAAGCAGTTGACTTTCTCGACCATTGAAGTATCAACCTTGACGAACCTGATAAATAAAACAAGCAAAACTATGCCAAAAGAAAAAATCCACACAGCCTTATTTTCCCTTTTATTAAGAAAATCTATAGCTGAAACGCTAAATAAAATAAAAGCAAATGATATTAATATCGCAACAGTTTTATCGATTTTCCCATGCAAATATTGCTTATAAAAACTAATTAGAACAAAAGCAGAAAATACAATAAATGCAAGGAAAACTGTAGAGCCTTGTATATTGTTTTCAGCTCCAAAACAAAAAGGAGTTAAAATCAAACAAACAAACAAGGTACATAAAAATGGATGAGCGGCAACGCAATTATATATGCTATTCAGCTTTTTACCATCAAAACTCATTTAATACCCCTACTCACTTTTTTGTTCATGATATTCTTTTTTGGTGTTTACTTCCCAAATTTCAGACTTGTCTGTATTTCCGCTTTTAATGGCATTCGCTGCATAAATAGCAGTCAGCATTGAATGGTCCATATTGTTATATCTGTGCTGACCATTTCTTCCAATACAATACAAATTTTCATATTTATCAAGATATTTAATAATACTATCAAAATGCTTATATGTATCAAAATATGCAGGATACGCTTTTTTAACGCGCTCACGATGTGAATCTAGAACTTCGTTAGAATCAATGACACCCATTTTAACAAGTTCCTTTGTAGCAAAATCAATGCATTCCTCATCGGTCATATTCCAGAAATCATCACCCTCAGCACAAAAATATTCAAGACCAATCCAAACTGTATTCTCAGGATCTTTCACAAGATATGGTGACCAGTTGTTAAAAATCTGAATTCTGCCAAGTTTTACGCCTTTATCCTGAACGTAAATCCAGCAGTCAGGAACGATATTCGAAAGTGTTTTTTTGTTAGTTTCGTTCTTTAAATTAAGCTTATTAACCAACAGACCAACAGTAACAAAATCACGATAAGGAAGGCCTTCAGCAAGCTTTTTAATTTTCTGACAGGTATTCTTACCCTCCATGCCATGCACTAAATCCTTTACTGGCATCGTAGATATGAAAATATCACCGTCAATTCTTTTTTCTCCATCAGGCGTATTGCAATAAACTGCTGAGATTTTTTTATCATCGCAAATAATTCTTGAAACACCATGATTCATTAGAATTTCTCCGCCATTATCTGTAACCCTTTGTGCAGCCAATTCCCAAAGCTGACCTGGACCGAATTTCGGATACCAAAACTGCTCTATAAGCGAAGTTTCAACCTCTTTGGAATCTTTTTTACCGCCAAAAACTTTAGAGAACATATCCTTTATAATTGCACGTATAGAAAGACCCTTTACACGCTGAGAGCCCCAATCTGCCGAAATTTCTCTAGGATGTCTGCCCCAAAGCTTTTCAGTATATCCCTCAAAAAACATACTATACAAAACTCTTCCAAAACGATTTATGTAAAAATTCTCAAGATTTGTTTCAGGAAGCTTAAAAATACAAGATTTTAAATAGCTAAATCCAGCCTTCATAGTTGCTGAGAATCCCATATTTTTAAAAGTTTGAGGTTTCATAGAAATTGGATAATCAAAGAATTTTCTGTCATAATAAATTCTTGAAACTCGCTCTCTGACAAGCATTACAACATCTTCAGTTTCAGGGTCAGGACCTCCCTCTTCAAGCGGTTTCTCTCTATTTAAAACCAAATCATCATAAGCTTGAGAACCCTGCAACGGCATGATATCTTTCCACCAATTCATAATTTCCTCGTCTTTTGAGAAAAATCGATGTCCACCGATATCCATTCTATTGCCATTATACCTAACAGTCTGTGAAATTCCTCCAATCACACCAGATTCCTCAAGTATTGTAACATTAAAATCTTCACGGCTATCTTTTAACAATTCAACAGCTGCTGTAAGTCCTGCAGGACCAGCTCCTATAATAACTACATTTTTCATTTCTCTTGTCCTTTCTTAGCAATTAATCTTTATATACATAATATTTATTAATTTTTCTCGTTTTCTAAATATTACTAACTTAATTATATTACAGCATGTTATAAAAGTCAATTGTTTTTTGATAAATTACAAATAAAATACACCTAAAATATACACAAATTTTCGTGCAAAAAAATGTAAGCAAATAATATACTATAACACTTGACAAATATCCCAACTTATGATATGCTTATAATAATATTATTCGAAAGGCGGTAATCTCATGAAATTTTATACAACATTAAGAAATATGGTCATGCTTAAGCCACGTCAGATTCCCGTTTTTCACGAGGAAACAGCTTGGTGAAGCTTCTTGCTGCTGTTTTTTGACGATGAAATTCAAGGTGTATCTGACTAACAGATACACCTTTTTTTGTTGCTTATTTTACATTTAGGAGTGATTTTTATGCATAAGCTAACCCACAAGGGTACGAAAGTTTTAGAAACAAAAAGATTTACTCTAAGACCTTTTAGAAATACCGACGGCGAATCCATGTACAAAAACTACGCCGGCGACCCAGATGTTGCTAAATATCTAACATGGGTGGCTCATAAAGATTCAAATAGCTGCAAACATTTATGTGGACTATGGGAGAACGAATCAAACAAGCCCAACTACTATCATTGGGCAATCGAAATGAAAAGCATGAATGAAATCGTGGGCAGTATTAGTGTTGTAAACATCAATCCAGATATTAATGAGGCAGTGATAGGCTACTGCTCTTCAAAATCAATTTGGGGACAGGGGTGCATGACAGAATGCCTAAAAGCAATTATCGCATTCTTATTTAAAGATGTTGGTTTTAACAGAATAGCAGCCTACCACCATGTTGATAATCCAGCATCAGGAAAAGTAATGCTAAAATGCGCAATGAAATATGAAGGCACTTTTAGACAATCGGCTCTCACTAATACAGGTCAGCTATGCGACACAAAACATTACGCAATTTTAAAAGCTGATTTGATGTCACAAGATAATAACTTAGCAAAAACCTAATTTAATTAGCAAAAATTATTGAATTATAAGCTAATTTGTGTTATAATAAAGTTTTGATTATAATAATCGGAAGGGGAAATTAATATGCCAATTAAAATACCAGATAATCTGCCAGCGTTTTCCACGCTTGTGGATGAAAATATATTTGTAATACCTGCAAATCGTGCTGAACATCAGGATATTCGTGCTTTAAAAGTCGCTATTGTAAATTTAATGCCTAACAAAATTGTTACTGAAACCCAACTGCTAAGGCTTTTAAGTAACACGCCTTTGCACGTCGATATTGATTTGGTTCATATGAATCACGTGTCAAAAAACACTCCACAGGAACATTTGCTTGCTTTTTATAAAACCTTTGATGAAATCAAAGAAAACAAATACGACGGTCTAATTATAACAGGAGCACCTGTTGAAAATCTTGAATTTGCCGACGTTGATTACTGGAGCGAGCTTTGTGAAGTTTTTGATTGGTCGAAAACAAATGTTTACTCAACTATCCATATTTGTTGGGGTGCTCAGGCTGGACTTAACTATCACTATGGTATACCAAAATATCCTTTAGAAAACAAAATGTTCGGCAATTTTAAGCATCATATAGACTTTCCAGAAAGTCAGATTTTAAAAGGATTTGGTGATGTTTTTCACTGTCCGCATTCTAGACATACAGAGATTCATCGTGAAGATATCGAAAAAGTATCGGATCTTATTGTGGTTGCGGAATCTTACGAGGCTGGTGTACATGTTGTTTGTGACAAGACTGAAAGGCAGTTTTTCTTGCTAGGTCACTGGGAATATGACCGTGAAACTTTGGCAGATGAATATTTTCGTGATGTTGAAAAAGGTCTTAAAAGTGTGCAAATACCTGAAAACTATTTCCCAGGTAATAATCCAAAAAATGAGCCATTGTTTAACTGGAGTTGTTCCGCTAACCTTATGTACGCAAATTGGCTTAACTATTGTGTTTATCAGAAAACGCCTTATGATCTCAATGATCTTAACAAGCTATAATAAAAAAATCCTGCTTATTAGCCAGAGGTGGCTAAGGACAGTCGGGGTATGTAGATACGGTGTAGCCGATTAAGGCTACGCCGTATTTCTCTTTTACGCCGCACTTGGCGGATTCTTGCGGATTTCTTCTTTTGCCGCAACAATTGTCTGCGTGTCAGGAATTTCAAGAATACCCACACCGATAAAGTGTACCTTAATAGGAACGTGCTTTTTGCCGTTTTCGTCTTTGGTGCTATCAAAGATTTCAATCTTTGTAATAAGCCGATTGACGAGTTCGGGTGTCAGTTCCTTTAAGTCGGTGCATTTACGGATAATAGAGAGAAATGCCCGTAGGTCGATATTGTCCTGCTCTGCATTGGCAAGCCGCTGTTCCAATTCGGCTACCGCTTGTATCAGTTCTCTTTGCTCCTGCTCATAATTGGAGGTCATACGTTCAAACAGATCGTCCCTTAGTGTACCAAGCACATTCTTTTCAAAGGCTGCTTCAATCAACTTATCAAGTGCCGCAATACGCTTTTTGTTCTTTTCAAGTTCCTGCTTTGCAGCTTTGAAATTGTTGGCTTTGTTAAGCTTGTGTTGTTTTCCGTACAAATAAAGAAAAATCGGTTCATATTCCGTAATATATTCCGCCGCTTCCCGTATGAGTTTCAGTACCATTCTTTCAAGTACCACGTTGCGGATATAATGGATGGAACAACTACCTCTGTTTTCTTTATACTGTGAACAGCGGTAAAACTCTTGATGCTCCTTTACGCTCTTGGCGGCACAGAAATACAACCTTGAACCGCAATCCCCACAATACACCAACCCCGAAAAGATACTCGTTCTGCCCGTCGCAGTATTTCTGCGGCGGTGCTTTTTTATCTCCTGAACACGCTCCCAAGTATCCGTATCAATAATGGCTTCCTGCGTGTTGGGTATGATAACCCAATCTTCGGGAGAATTATAAACGTTTTTGTGAACCTTAAAGCTGACGGTACTCGATTTAAAATTTACGGTACAGCCGGTGTACTGCATATTGGAAAGAATATGCTCCACGCTGTTTTCAGACCAACGATAAGGATCAATGACCTTGTTCCGTGTTTTTCTTCCAATGCTGTTGTAATAGGCAGTTGGCGTTAAAATCTTTTCTGCTTCTAAACGGCGAGCAATTTTGGTGACACCCAACCCTTCAAGACAAAGCTGAAAGATATGCCGTACCACCTTTGCGGCAGGCTCATCAATAACCCATTGCTTTGAATCGTCATCGGATTTCTTGTAACCATAAGCTACAGCAGAGGAAACACGTTCTCCATTATCGGACTTGGATTTCCATACCGCACGGATTTTTTTGGAGGTCTGCGCCGCATACCATTCGTTGAATATATTGTAAAACGGCAGCATTTCCATTCCCTCGCCCGTAGAGGTGTTGATGTTTTCGTGAATGGATATAAAGGTAACGCCAAGCGTGGGATATACGATTTCCGCAAGGCGGTCTCCTTCGATATGCTCACGCCCGAACCGGGAAAGGTCTTTTACGATAATCGTGCCGATTTTACCTTCCTCCACCATTCGGTGCATACGGTTAAAATCGCTTCGGTCAAAACTCGTACCCGAAATACCGTCATCCACAAAAAACATCGTATTCGTGTACCCGTGCTTTTTAGCATAGTCCGAAAGGATCTGCTTTTGATTGCTGATACTGTTCGACTCATCTTCTTTCTTTCTTTTCTTTTTACCGTTGTCGTCCTTAATATCTTCAACGGACAGACGGCAGTATAATGCTGTAATTTTTTCATTGCTCTCGGCTTTCGTTGCCATAATAAACTCCTTTCTCACGAAAGCTGAGCATCATATAATGGGCAAGCCCATTATACAATGCTCAGTCGTGGTTTAACAAATATGCGGTTTTATACTAAGTTTTCGGAAAGTATCAGTTCTTTGAACTGCTGAAACAACGACTTATCTATCTTACCGGTAAAGACACCGGTTACATCGTAAATAGTGCCGTTTATTTCTTCAGAAACACTTAACTGTGTGGGAATACAACAGAAATTAGAATTATCAAGTGCTTCTGCGGGTCTTGGGGTAACGTATTCCAAAAGGTCGATAGGGATATTTTCATCAATACGCCCTTCACCCTTTCGGGAAAACATAATGGGATTAAAAGTGCGTTTTTGCATATATTTCACCTTACCTTTCATCACGGTTGCGCTGACGGATCAGGAATTTGCGGTAATGCTCGCAAGCCTTCATAACAAAATCCTCAGCCTGCTTTGCATTGGCGTTAGGGACATATTGGCGTATGCGCTCCATTGGGACTTTGAACATTTCTCTCTGATTGGCTTTTTCTTCACTCATAACGGCGGCGATCACTTCGGGGGTCAAACCTTGCTCTTGGCTCATCTTCTTAAATCGGCACGCCTGCGAGAGTGATGGAGTACAATCGTTCAGTTCCATCTGCTCCAAAAGGTCGTACTGCTCCTGCTCATTGAGATAGGAAAGCTCAACGGCGGGAGTGAAGGAAATACGCCCCTCGTCCACATATTGCAGAATTTCGGGGATAAGGTTGGTAAGACGGATATATCGTTTAATGGTGTCTTTACTTGTTCCTGCATCCTCCGCAATTTGCTCGGTCGCCAACCTCGGTGCAACTTGCACCGAGGTTAAATCTGTGCGGTATCCTTTGTGTGCCAAAGCTTCTGCTTTTAACTTGTAAGCGAAGGCTTTTTCGCTCGGCAGAATATGCTCACGGTGTAGATTGCTGTCCACAAGCACGATTGCCGCCGCATCACGGTCAAGGGAAACAATTAAGGCAGGGACTTCTGTAATCCCTGCCTTTCTGCTTGCCATAACCCGTCTGTGACCGGATATGATCTCATATTCCTCTGTGGTGTTTTCAAGTGGTCGGACTATAATGGGAGATACAACACCGTGCGCCTTAATGCTTTCGGCAAGGCTTTCCATTTCCTCGTTGTCCTGCACCTTGTAGGGGTGGTTCTCAAATGGGTGTAATTTCTCAATAAAGATATTTTTCTTGGTGTTTTTCATCGTTCATAACCTCGTTCTTTCTTTTTAATCAAATTATTTCGTTTTATTTCGATATTGCGTTCCTGCTCAAGAAGCTCGTGAATTTTGGGAATATGCTCCTCTATGCGTTTTGCAATATCCATCTGCTTTCGCAGGGGTGTGATTTGCTTGGTGATTTCTTTGGCTTGTGCCTTCAAAGCAACATCTTCTTCGGGAGTTTTAGCACGGCGGATTTTTAAGCGAACTGCATACCGTTCCTGCTCCAATTCAGAGATACGGGCAGATAAGTTCTCTTGAAATGACAAAAGCTCCTTTGGCGACTCAATGTGGTTGTCGCAAAGGAGCTTGTATTCCTCGATATATTTATCTAACTTTTGTACCTCTGCCCGCATCATCGGTGAGAGTGGGCGGTTATCTGCCTCTTGAATATTACTACCCGTGCAGAGCTTCAAAATTTGAATAAACAATTCAAATAATAACTGTACCGTATCTTTCCGCTGTGCCTGCCGCAGTTGGTATTCAAAGTTGAGCAGCGGCGCACGTTTCCATTTGGGCGTTATAAGCACATACAGTTCGGGCAGACGTTGGTTGGCAACGAGCTTTTGCCGCATTGCCTCCCGTGAGTATTTTTCGCCAAGACCTGAAATGCGCACTGCCCGTTTCCACCCGTCTGCTATAACGGTGGGGTGTTCATAACGGAAATCACGCTCAAATTTGTATCCAAGGCATTTGAGGTAATATTCAAATTCCTTAAAAGTACAGCATTTGGAAAGTGCCTCGTCTACATCCCTACGCAACATATCCCGATGGGTGAGCTTGCCGGAGTTGCGTATCCAATATTCCTTTTTATTACCGTAAAAATGCGTAAAGGGTATTACGGACTTTCCGTGTTCCTTGCAGACCGCATCGGAGATCTGCCGAAGCTCCACGTGGTCACGGATATGGTTTTCAAACTTTCTGCCCGTCTTAAAAGAAACGGAATTTATCACGAAATGATTGTGAATGTTATCCGTGTTAAGATGGGTGGTAACAACTACTTCGTAATTTGCTCCCCACATCCGCTTTGCCGTTTCCACACCGATACGGTGCGCTTCGGCGGGAGTGACTTCGTCTGCCACAAAGCTTTGATACCCGTGATAAGCAACGTTGCCGCCGAGCTTTCCATACCGCCGTTTGGTTGCCATCATACATTGGTAGGCTCTCTGCTTCGGGCAGTTGATACCCGACACATACATTGTTTGGTCTGTCTTTTGGTCGTTCTCAACATAACGGAGCGCCACCCACAAGTCCTCGTCCAAGAACTTTTTATCGGTGGTTTTATCGGGATTCTCCGCATAGTCGATTACTTCCTTTAATCGGGACTTGACGGGCCAGAAGCCTG